>DIWC01000031.1 GCA_002423425.1 Peptococcaceae bacterium UBA6116 | reverse complement strand
TGCTGACTACCGTGTTTAGCCTGGATATGAGTTTGATGTTTTTTTCTTCACAATAGTCAATGTTATCTTTGCTGGAAAAAGCCTTGTCACCGATGACTTCGTCAACAATTACGCCATTTGCCTCGGATTTTTCTACAAGTGCTGGAAGTTCTTTTGTATCCGCGCTACGCCCAGTGGTCACTTCTATCCCAGAAATTAATCGTTCATCCGTCATCGCCAAATGACTCTTGTAACCGAAAAAACTGCTGTCGACGCTCTTGTGCCCTACGCTTGCCTCCTCGTCGCTTGCAGACTGCACATTTTTTATTTTATCGTCATCCAAAAGCTCGTTTATCCGAGCGAGCAGTTTTTGCGTTGTCTTATGCTCCAACCGCTCTTCAAGGGCTTTGACTAAAGACACAGACTGTTTGCTATATTTCTGTGCATGTAGGGGGATATCTGGTGAAGGAGTAGGGGTGGGCCTTCATTCCAATTTCACACTAAATTGCTCGGCTTCCCATGCTTTAAGCTGGGCAACTTGTTCTCCGGCTACGTGTCCGGTTGTAAGAGCCTCGAATATATTTCCAAATACATACACATATCCATTGAGGGATCCAAATTCGCCAGCACTGAAAAGCCTTGGTATTGGCTGACCTTCGACATCAAGGACCTGACAATTACCATTGCGCTGAGCACCACCTTGCGTATTGATGGTTGATAATCCCATTTCGATTGCATAATATGGTGGGCTTTCGAGCGGCGCCATCTTCTTTGCCGGGCGTCCGAACTCGGGGTCAACTCCTTCTATAGCATATCTGTTAAAGTCAGCGATAGTTTTTGCAAGAGTAGCTCTGTCACAGCCAACTTCTTTCTCAGAGGGAGTAGTACCTTTGATGGAGGCTGCTAATTCTTCTACTGTCTTGCCGCTAAAAATCCATCCGCGTTCAAGAGCTCTTGCATTATCTGGCCCCCAATCGCAGAGTCCTTGAACTCCGGCATAGGTGTTGACAACTCCAGATCGCCCACTACCGGTATACAAAGGTCCTTTATTAAACATGGTTGAGTCAAATACCAGATAAAAAGGAAGGTTTGCGTATTCGTTGGCGGCAGGATCAAAATCAAGGATGCGTTTTGTTGAAATGTCGTGGTTCATGTTTTTTGATTCGTTCATAAACCTTTTGCCAAATTGGTTGACAAAGATATGATTATAAGGAGTTATTCCAGTTGTCGAATTTGTGCTGACTGAGCAATTTGCCTTTTCAGATGCCAGCCGGAAGTTAACCGAAGACCACTCCAGGGCATGAAGATGCCACAAAGATGCTCCAACGCGGCATGCCATATCTATGCCGTCACCGGTGTTGTACGGAGTTCCCCATGGGTAAAGCCTAACACCTGGCTGATTGTATTGACCTTGCTTCCAGGCATTATTTTCGTAGCCGCCGAGAGCCATAACGACACCCTTTAAAGCTTTAACATAATAGTCTTCTCCAGCAGCGGTTTTCGCTTTTACTCCAATTATTTCCTTGGTTATGGGGTTTTGAATCAGTTCTTTGGCAGGGGTTCCCAAATGAACGCTGATATGTCTGCTTTCGACAACCTCACGTATGGCTTCCCAAAGAAATCTGCCTTCAGAGCCTTTGCGGCTTGCAACTGTTCCGATACTGTATCTTAGAGGCATGTTTGGAGTTACTTTAATAATGCTTGAATTTGCCGCGCCGTGAATAGGGGTCCACTTTAAGTTGATACCGATTTTTTCCAACCAAACGGGCGTACTAAGAGCATGAGAAACCATTGCGCCGATCGTGTCCTTTGGTACTGTTCCATATACACCGTGAATTATCTTCTCTGTCCATTCAGCCTGATCGGCAAACGGTGCAGTGTGGATTAGGCCCGTAGAACAACCTGTGTTGCCTCCGTCGGGGATTGGGGATTTTTCAAGCACGATTACGCTTGAACCTGCATCTACGGCTGCGATTGCCGCACACGCGCCAGCCCCTCCAAAACCAATCACAACAACATCTGTCGTCGCATCCCATTTCGAGGGAACAGCCGATGCCTGTGTACCACAACCAGCTAATAAAGTGCCTCCCAACGCAGCAGTTCCTTCTTTGTTTTTAGACATTACTAAGCTCCTTTCTCATATTCTTTTTTTTATTCTATCCTTTTAGAGGCCAATTAATAAAATAACACCTACAGAATCTTCTAAGTATTTCACATCACTCTTATATTTTCCTCTAAACTTCCAAAGAAATTTTCAAGATATGGAAAGCCAGCTTTAGAGTTTAAGATGTAATATATAACTTATTATTAGTAAACACTCCAAATGAGCATGTGAGGTAACAGTTTCATTCGGGCTTGAAGTAATAATTGGGATATTGTAAATGCCATTGTAATTCCTTTATTATTGATCACCAGAGCATATTGGCGCTCTTCTTTAACTTTTGATTACGCTTTAGCAGCTTAATTGTTTATTATTATGATTCCGAAAAGAATGCCGGTGACAATAGCTATTGCAAGAATCGCTATTGCAAGAGTATGTTAAGAAAATATAAATACGAGGAGGAATTTGTTTTATAAACGGTGAATAATAAGAATAAACAAAAAAATGTGCGTATTGGGAGAAGGAGTTGTCAAAGTATGTTCGATGCTATTACTAAAAAAAAGCCATGTCATGAAACCTCTCTTATTATTCAATATGTTGAAGACACATTGGTAGGTAAAAACACAGAAGAACCTATTATCCAATATCCTATCCATATCACTTTCTTAAATTATTTTAAACGTTTGTTTTCCAATGAAAAACAAATGGCTACATCAGCGAAGAAACTCTTGAAGAGCACTGCATCTTTAAGCAGTTTTGATGTCAATATGAGCCATATTTCGAATAAGCTTATTCAATTTGCCAAGGAAATAACCTTACTCAGCGAATCGAATTTAGCCGTGGTGCAGCAAACAAATGCCGGAATGAATGAAGTAAACAGCACTGTAACAAAAACTTCCGATACCTTATCTCAATTGTCAGAGGCTTCTAAAACCTTGGTTGAAAGAAACCATAGGAGCCTGATCCAACTAAAAGAAGTAAACCAGCTGAAAGACGATGTAATGACGGATGCCGATGTTACGGGAACGAAGATTGCGCAGCTTGTGGAAATGGCAAACAAAGTCAATGATATCGTAAGAGGAGTTGGTGGAATTGCGAAGCAAACAAACCTGCTGGCACTAAATGCATCGATCGAAGCTGCCCGTGCCGGGGAACATGGACGGGGATTTGCTGTTGTTGCCGATGAAATACGCAAACTTGCGGATGACACCAAGACGAGCCTTGAAGGAATGAGGTCTTTTGTAGAAAATATCCAGAATTCAGCCAGAGAAGGTAAACAAAGTATGGATAATACGCTTTCTTTAACGGAAAAGATGAGCCATAAGATCGATACAATTACAGAAACGATGGAAGAAAATGTAGATATGCTCCAAAACACTATTAATGACGTTCAAGCGATTACCCATGCTATGGAAGGGATTAAGGCTTCCACCAATGAGATTAATCAGGCCATGGATGTTTCGAGCCGTGGTGCCGAGAATCTTGCGCGAATGACCGGGGGCATTCATCAGGACGCGCTAACCAGCGCCGAATTTGCCAAACAAATCTCTGAAATTGATGAAAATCTTTCTGAGATCGTGAAGGAGCAGATGGATGCCCTGCACGGCAGTGTCAATGCTTTAAATAACCAGGAGTTTTTAGAGAATATTGCCGAAGCCAAATATGCCCATGCCAAATGGCTGGAAAATTTAAATAGAATCCTTAATGACATGACGATATATCCTCTTCAAATAAATCCGTCAAAATGTGCGTTTGGTCATTTTTATCATGCTGTTAAAGTAACGCATCCCTCAATCGTACATGATTGGAACGCCATTGAAGCGATTCATCACAAATTCCATATTTTAGGGGAAGAGGTAATCCAGGCAGTTAAAGATCATAATCAAGCCGAAGCCCAAGAATTGTATCTAAAAGCGGAAAAACTTTCGCAAGAGATCTTCAAGTATTTGGATCAAATTTCTTTAAAAGTAGAGAACTTATCCAGAAAAGGAGTACATTTATTACACTAAAACGTCCTCATCAATGCGGGGGAATTTATTGGCTATTTTTTGAAAAATTGAACTTTATTTGACAGAACCTACTGAAAATATCATAGGAAGAGTAAAGACCATTGAAGAAGGAGCTGGGCTTTCCATGCCGGATTCACAACTAACGAAACAGGCATTATCTGTAGCTATGAAGGAACTCATGGCTGAGCTCCCGATGGAAAAAATAAAGATTGGGGATATCGTTGAACGTTGTCATATGAATCGGCAGAGCTTTTATTACCATTTTAAAGACAAGTACGACCTGGTCAACTGGATTTACTATACTGAGTTTTTTGCGGACATTAAAAACTCCTTAGATATGTCTAGTTGGGAACTAATGGAAAAAATATGCAATTTCTTTTTTAAAAATCGTATATTTTACAGCAATGCCCTAAAGGTCACCGGGCAAAATTCCTTCTCTGAGTATTTCGAAGAAGTTATGCATCCTATTATTTTAGCACAGGTAAATGAGATTTTTGCCGATGACCCGAACCAGACCTTCTATGCTACTTTCTATGCTGATGCCATTCGCGTATCTATTAGCAGGTGGTTGCTTGAGGGAGCAAAAATACCCCCCCAGGAATTTGTGAAGCTATTGAGAAACGCAGCTACAGGACTTGTTCACATGGGCGGCGAGGGAAAATAAATGAGATAGTGTTTTCAGACTAGATAGATTGCGTTTTGAACATCGTCTCTTTTAGAATCGTTTGCAGAGAGTTTGTCCGGATGTTTAGTTCCGCGGATAATGTCTCCGTCAAGGTAACTGCTATCCCGCCATTGGTTTTAATAGCAAGGAAGCAGTCTTCCCCCGAAATTATTTTATCTACATTTGCCAAATCCTCATAAAAATCAATCAGAAAGAATATATACTCGTTAGCGCTTTTTGCAGTTTCCATGAATTGCGAAAAACGCTCTTTATTTTGGGCATCTTTAAGATCCTCTCTGATCAAAAAGGCAAAAGTGCAATAAAATTCTTCTATTTGCCTGAGATAACAATCGCTCATCACATATTCAACATTATCGTCACCATACATACTGTAAATACCGTATAAACATTTTCTATTTAGCAGTATAGCTGCGGCATTCCTGCACCCAGGACTTTCACCGGCCGTGTTCATCTCCAGGACGATGATTATATTGCCGGCATTGACAATTTCCCGGGCTATTTCTTCAGTAATAATTTCCGGCGGGACAAATAGAAAATAAGCGCTTTCTTTATGAGTCGCCAAGACAGCCAAAAGTGTTTTCAGATAAGCTTTTTCTCTATTGACCAAAAACATTCCACAGTAAATGCCCAGTGATTCCCCGCAGCTTAAAACGCCGGATATCTCTTTAGAGGACAGCATGGTCGGCATATCCTGACGAAAATCAAAGATAATCGTCCAGGGAATATTGTGGCCATATGTTTTTTGGCACTCTCGAATCTTTTCCGCGCCGTAAGTCCAGCTATTATACCCTAAATTGACACCAAAGTTCTTGATAATTTGATGATTGACATTACGGACGATATTATTCGTCATCGCGTAATAAGCGCTGTTTTCATTATCAAGCATTTGCTGGGAGATGCGGAAAAATTCCTTTTGAAAACGGCCTTTAGCCAAGTGGGTTCCAAGATCAACCAAATTACGAATTCCTCTATTTGAATTTTCTTCTATATCCCTCAGAGCTTTCGTTAAAGCTGTTTCGATCATTGTATGCGTTATTTTTCTACTGTTATCCATAACTTTCCTCCTCTCATTACTCTTTCTAACTATAGCTTTTCCTGGCGATCAAAGACATAGACAAGTTGAGAAAATGTCAAAAATGACGACAGTTTCTATTGATGTCTATATTTGTGACACGGACAAGGTTTTGTCTAAAGAAAAGATAACAGGCTTTTATTAAAATAGAGTCAACGGAATGAAAGAGAGGTGTCTTCCTTATGAGTAAAAAAACCATACTAGAGAATTTGCAAACTTTTGGGGTAAAAAAAGTATTGACTTATCTGGATTCCAACCCCAACAAGAACATCCCACGGATTTTAGATTGGTTGATTATAGCGGACAAAGAAAATAAATACGTCGGCAAGCAAGCGCAAGCGGTAAAAAATATCTTTGTAAGTTCGGAAAATAACTGGTATCGGCTTATTAAGAGCCTTTGGACGGACGTCGATGACGGGGTAAGAAAAAAAATGTTTGAAAACTTCGTCATTAATGCCTGCCTCATTGGGGGGAAACGCCAGGATAAAGCCAAAGAAAAAAATGAATGCAATATTCCCTGGACAATTCTTCTTGATCCGACTTCGGCCTGCAACCTTCACTGCACCGGCTGCTGGGCCGCCGATTATGGAAATACGTTGAAAATGGATTATGATACCCTGGATAGCATTATCCGGCAAGGTAAAGAATTGGGGGTTTATTTCTACGTTTACTCGGGAGGCGAACCCTTGGTGCGCAAGCGGGATATTATTACGCTATGTGAAAAACATAGCGATTGCGCCTTTCTGGCTTTTACCAATGGGACACTGATTGATGAAGAATTTGCCGATGAAATGCTGCGCGTACAGAACTTTGTACCGGCAATCAGTGTGGAAGGTTTTGAGGAAGAAACAGATTCCCGCCGTGGAAATGGCACTTATCAAGCTGTTATGCGGGCTATGAAGATTCTTCGGGATAAAAAACTGGTCTTCGGCATTTCCAGTTGCTACACCAGTAAGAACACTGAAATTATCGGCAGTGAAGAATACTTTGACGACATGATTGAAAAGGGAGCAAAGTTTGCCTGGTTCTTCACCTATATGCCCGTAGGGGTGGATGCTGTCCCCGAACTTTTGGCCACCGCGCAGCAGCGCGAATTTATGTACCGTCAAATTCGTGCGTTTCGTGAGACCAAGCCGATTTTCACGATGGATTTCTGGAACGATGGTGAATATGTGAACGGCTGCATCGCCGGTGGTCGTTGTTATCTGCATATCAATGCCAACGGCGATATTGAACCCTGTGCCTTTATTCATTATGCGGACAGCAACATCCATGAGAAAACCTTGATTGAGGCCTTTAAGTCACCGCTTTTCATGCAGTATCACGACAATCAGCCTTTTAACGATAATCACTTGCGTCCCTGTCCATTGCTTGATAACCAAGGCCGTCTGGCAGAGATGGTAGAGAAATCGAAAGCAAAATCAACCGAATTGCAAAACCCCGAAAATGTATGCAATCTTACCGCAAAGTGTGAGAAAGCAGCCGAGGAGTGGGCTCCGGTTGCCGAACGGCTTTGGCATGAAGCGCACGGCTAAACGAGGGGGCTAGCAAGTTAAACAATTACAATCAAACCCACCAGTTTTGTGAACATAATGTAAAATACAAATTAGGGTTACTGACGTATTTCAGTGGCCCTATTTGTATATTTAAGTGGTAAATACGGCTATAAAATCATCCCCCTTAACTTACAAATGTTACTTCATTCATCAGGTTTTCCTGATTTCATCATTTTGTGTTGAAAAGAGGAAATTGTCGCTTAATGTCAAATTTTAATATATCGTATATCGTATATCGTATATCGTAAAACTTTACTCAATTCCGCCCAAACTTAAGGAGAAAGGAGTAATACGATGAAGGAACTAGTTGAATTACTAGAATCAAGCCAAACATTTTTAATTAGAAGAACTTTAAAATATGCGAGACTTCATAATTATACTAAATATACAGCTACCCTGGAAGAAGCCTGGAACGCTTCGATAAATGGGTTAAACCAGGCTTTTCTTATAGCCCTCAAGGACTATAATTCCATACCTGGGCTTAATGCAGATGAAGATTATGCTAGTGATAAAATAGGGGCTTTTGGTGTGCTAGAGGCACAGCGGCATCGTAACCGTGGAGTAACCCTGGAAATGTTCTTGGGATTGATGAAATATTATCGTCAATCCTATCTGGATCTGGTGATAGAAGCTTACAGGAATAATAACACAGAGTGTAATTGCGCATTATTGTGTATTAACCGGTTTTTTGATCGCGTAGAACTAGCTTTTTGCAGCGAGTGGACCAAAGATACCAAAGAAGTGCTGATACTGAATCTCCAAAAAATCAATCGTACTATGACCAACGAAAAGAATAAATATTTAACTATATTTGAAAGTATTCCTGTGCCTGCGATCATTCTTGACAATGATAATATGGTCGATAACATGAACAAAGCTGCCATAGAATTTTTCAAGCATTTTGGTACCATGAGAACTACTTATTATTCCGATATTAGGAACATGAAAAAGGTGGATCAATTATTACCTTGGATTGCAGAAGAATTCAATTCCTTTATTAAAGGAACTGATATTGAAGTAACCGTAGAAAAGAATTTGGAGTTGCCCGGAGAGAAAATCAGACACTTGGTAATTAAGGTTCACCGCATGTTGGATGTGAGTGAAAAATACAAAGGTACGGTAATAATATTTACTGATTTTACGTATAGAAAACAAATAGAAGACAGGTTAAAATTTACCAGTCTTCATGATGACCTGACTGGATTATACAACCGGGCTTTCTTTAAGGAAGAATTGTTAAGACTGGACTCGGGCAGGTTTGATCCGGTAGCAATTATTGAATGCGATGTTGACGGGCTCAAAATGGTTAACGATACCTTTGGACATCAATCTGGTGATGTTATAATCACAACGACAGCCTCAATTCTTCGTCGGTCCTTTCGAGAAAGCGATGTCGTGGCCCGAGTAGGTGGTGATGAATTTGCTATAGTCCTACCGTTCAGTTCATCCGAATCATTGGAAGAGGCCTGTGGGAGAATCGAAAAAGGACTTGCAAAACACAATGAAGAAAATCCTCGAATCCCACTGAGTTTTTCCATCGGAGCGGCTTTGGGAGATACCCATAATGGCGGTATTGATCAAATATACAGGAATGCCGATAATGAAATGTATCGAAAAAAAACATACAACAGGAAAAAATACAGTTTATTGTTCAACTTGTTATACTCAACATATGGAGATAAATTATTCGGAAAAATGTAAATCATTGAAATTGGAGCGTATATTTTGAACATTTGTGTTTTATCAAGGTGATATAACGAATCCTCACATTCGACGGAGTAGTTGCTGCCGTCATTACCATAACCGTAAAATATTATTATGCCTATGGAAGAAAAACTGGACCGGCAGCTTTTCTATCGCCTAAAAGCCTCACTGCAACTTCGTTCTAGGAGAAGAAACCTTATCAGCCGCGGATTAAAGAGCGGCAGCATTGACCCCCGCAGGCTTTATAGGGCTCCGATAACGGGGGAAGTATTTATGTATAAAAAGGCAACATACGAAATGGATAACGATATTATCCTCCTGATTGACGCATCAAGTTCCATGATCGGTCCTAAGCGGAGGGTTTCGCAACGGATTTTTTACGCCATGTTTGAAGCATTAACAGAACTGAATAAGAACACGCGGATATTTGCTTATAATGAAGCCCATAATACCTGTTATTTGACGGAATTGTCGCGCAAAGACCGTTTATATACTGTTGTGCCCCGAGGGAAAACGGCTTCGGGAGAAGCTATTATTGCTACAGCCATAGTTTTAAAAAAGAGAAAGCGCCTGAAAAAGTCGCTGCTTATTCACCTGACTGACGGTGCGTCCAACTGGGGAAGCGACGTCAAATATGCCATTGAATACTGCAGGAAGCAGAATAATATATCGGCTTGATAACTTACTTTGGGTTTGGGCTGCAATAAGATGGCCCAGGCGGATTTGTATAGAGAATACGGTGGACAGGTTAGATTTATTAATGATATCAGGACTTTGCCACGAAAATTTTCGGAATTGGTATCTTATACTGAACGGCGGGCCCAGTCATTTTCAATACTGTTCTGTTAATGGGCATAGTATTTCTATATCAAAATGGACTCTCTTTAACAAAAGGGGTTTACTGGCTGAGTTTATTTATTGGTATAGCAGTTTTTACTCAACTTATTTTTATTTGGTATTTTGCAGTTAAAAGATGCAAGGTTATTCCAAATTTTAAAATGATTCTAAACTCAGGGTATGAATTCAAGGAGATAATTAGACACACAAAAGCACCATATATCCGGTAAATATGGTATAATAATTTATATAATAATGTATCTGAATAGTACGTATTTTTACTTGAGGTGTTCAGATGGAGAAAAGTTTTACATCTAAAGCTTTGGAGGCCAATTTGGTTCTGACCAGACATGAAGAGATAGAGATTCCGGCCAGACACCAGTGGTTTATTGATCTTTCTTCTGAAAGTTGGGGAATAAATAAAAGAACTGAAGAATTTATTAAAGAGTATAACCATAAGTATGTTAATTACGAATATATTCTGGAGAATCTGCATAATTTCAGTTTGACAGATTTATGGTTCTATAAGTCCATCCCAGAGTCCGAAGAGGCCTTAATTTTTTTTGTTGAAATTTTTGAAGAGCTTTCGGCAATAAAGCTGGATAAAAAACTGGAAGAGCGGCTGATGAAAACTCTTTTCAAATTCATAGACAAGTTGGTTAAAGAGGGCGAACCCCACCCGAATGTGATCAGAAAAACCGTCGACCTTATTGAAAAGGGTATGGAGAATTCAAAAGAGATTTATATGCGCAACGGCGGGTATTTTAAGACTTATTTGCCAAGGGTGGCGGCAATTCCGGAGTTTAGTGCCCAAATTATTGGCTTAACCAGGCAGATCCTTTTGCAAGGTGCCGAATACTGGAAAGAAACAACCAAGGCCGAAGAGTGGTTTGCCTCTAAAAAAGCTCTGTTTAAAAGAAATTATGAGGATAAGATTCGTTTGATCAGCAGTGATTTTTTTGAAGGATTAATCAGGCAGATTAAGAGATCCGAAAATTGGGATGAAATAGTATCCAACTTTTTCTTTAATGATATTGTCAATTATTTTCGTCAATTTAGTGATGAATTTGAACTGCCTATGGAAAAAATCCACTACCTTTTTTATGTTATGCGCGTACCGGGAATGGCTCAGCTTGAAAACCATTTACTCTATGATTTAAACCGGCTTTTGAAGGATGCTCTTGCTAGTTTGGAAAAAGAGGAAAAATATACTTTCATCGATGAGATGTTCAGCCTTTTCAGCGAATTCAAGAACTATCATGCCGGCACTATTTTGGATTGCATTTTTACGCTGGGCAAAGAAATTGTTAATAACGATGATCTTAAAATCATTTCCTATTTCAGCAAGAAGCTTATCAATTTCGGTTTTATATATCCCGGGAAAATGGAAATAACCAACGATTGGCAGGTTAGAGTAAATACTGACCATGTTAAGAATATAAGGATATGGCTGGAGCTTATTGAAAGCTCGCCGAATAATTTTCGAAAATTGCTTTCAGCCCTAGATGTGAACTTGAGACTGGGGGGAATCTTTATCGCCGATACAGATCTCTTCCAAAGGGATATAACCAAATTGCTGAATTCAGACATTGCTTTGGTCTATAAACAGATCAAAGAGCTTGCTCGTTTTTTTCCGGTCTATTTCCGCGAAATCGGAGCAGAGGGAAAACTCAGGGAAGTGACTACGGCTATTGATGAGTTGGGGCATAGAAAAGATCTCCTCATTCATTTTGTCAGGAAGCAGATTCATGCCGAGAGCAACAATACGCATATCTCTCTGACTCAAAGAGTAGCCGCTTTCTGGTTCGACGGGGATATAAAACCTCTTGCGGCCACTCTTCCCAAGGATGTTGCGGATGCCATTGATACCAAAAGCCAATATTATATTGATGTCCATAAGATTATGGTTGCTGCCTGTAGTTATTTCCAAGTGGATTATCAGGGTTTGCTTGCCTTGCCTGAGCAGAAGGTAACCGAATTTGTAGAGGCCTATCCCCTGGACAATGAAAGGGACAAGAGACGCTTTGTTTATTTGATTCAATTGAATAGTCTGCTTCTGGAGAAGTATTCATTGGAGACAGCAGATATTGTCGGTATTTTGTCTAGGAGCAGGTTCTTTAGCAAAGACGAGATAGAGAACATAAAAGAGCTTATAGACAGAAAAGAATATAACAGCACCCTGATACAGGTTTACGCGCTTATGGCCAGACTGAAAGAGGTAATCCTGGATAAAAAAGAGAGCGTGGCCCAGGAAAACATCTACTACAAGAGACATATTGCCATCGGTATTCCTTCCGTGTATGGACAGTATAGTGAGCCGAAATTCGAAGCTTTGGGGCTTATGTACAGGCTGGAAAAGGTTGCCTCAAGGTTAATGGAGAATATATTAAAAAATCTCAAGCTGGAATACATCACCGCCAAGACTTTGAATAACATTTATGAGGTTCTGAATCAGTTTAAAATCGGACTGGAACTGGATGGAGTGGAAAATCAAAATTTCAATTCCAATCTGGAAATGTTCCGCTATAGCCTTACTTCTCCGAGTTTTACCCTGGGACAATATATTAACATCTTTGAGTTTATGGCGTTGGACATCAAGGAAATTATTAACGAGTACTTTATTCGGTTTTATGATGCCGCTTTAGGGACGGTTGTTCCTCAGCTTTTTGATGGTTCCAAAGAGATTTTGCTGCAAAAATCCGAGATTTTTTATCGGGAGGTTCTTTCTTCGGCTTTTCTCATTCAACAGCTCGATAATTTTATTTCGTATTCCATAAATAAACTGCGTAACATGGTCAACAATTATTCGGAAAAACAAATAAGCAACATGATGACTTATAATCCTGATCTTACAGTCAGTCCGTTTAATTGTCCGACATATGAGATGGATAACAGGGTTTTTTTGGGGGCGAAGGCCTACTATTTAAAAAAGCTTATCTCATATGGTTTTCCTATACCGGCCGGATTTGTTCTTACTACGGAGGTATTCAGGCACAGGGATACCGTTCTGGACCACCCTTATATGAGTTTAGAGCTGGAAGAACTGGTGCGAAAACATGTCGCTGAAATTGAAAGAGTTTCTAACCTGAAATTCGGCGATCCCGAGCGGCCATTGCTGCTTTCTGTGCGTTCCGGTACGGCTATTTCCCTCCCCGGAGCCATGAATACATTATTAAATGTTGGCATCAATGATGAAATCGTCGAGGCCCTGGCTCAAAATCCCGAAAACGCATGGATGGCCTGGGATTCATATCGTAGGTTTATCCAGAGCTGGGGAATGTCCAAGGGAATAACAAGGTCAGTTTTTAATACACTGATGAATGCCGCCAAAAAAAAATATGGAGTTATCAAAAAAGCCAATCTTACTGCTGAGCAGATGAAAGAGCTGGTATATAGGTACAAGGATGTCTTGGCTAAGTATAAGGCGGAAATTGATAAAGATCCATTTATTCAGCTCAAACAGGGTATCAATACAGTACTTGATTCTTGGAATGCTGAAAGAGCCAGATCTTACCGCAGTCATTTGCATATAGCAGATGAATGGGGAACTGCGGTAATTATTCAGAAGATGGTCATGGGCAATAAATCGGATAAATCAGGTTCGGGAGTGGTTTTCACGCATAATCCGAAGTTAAATAAGCCGGGAATTAATCTTTATGGAGATTTTACACTATGCAGTCAAGGTGAAGATATTGTTGCCGGCCTCGTTCATACGTTGCCTATTTCCGAAAGTCAACGGCGCGGGGATTACCCGGATTCAAAGATGTCTTTGCAATCTGCCTTCCCAGAGATATATAATCGACTAAAAGAACTTTCCAGGAAACTGATATACGACTTTGGCTTCAACAACCAGGAGATTGAGTTTACATTTGAGTCCGAAAAGTCTGAAGATCTCTTTATCCTCCAAACAAGGGAACAAATAATCAGCCCCCAGGAAAAAATGCCGTTTTTCAGCACACCGATCGAACAAATGAGACTAATCGGACGCGGGATTGGTACAGGGGGAAGATGTTTGACCGGAGTGATATGTTTTGATATGGAAGACCTGACACGCTTTAAGCAGGAATATCCGGCTGAAAAGTATATTCTTATAAGGCCGGATACTGTCCCTGATGACATATCCAAGATATTTATTTGTGATGGTTTGGTAACAAGTCGCGGAGGGGTTACTTCCCATGCTTCGGTGACCGCCGCCAAGCTGGGCATAGTTTGTATTGTTAACTGCAAGGAGATGGTAGTTAATGATGCTCTTAAGCAATGTACGTTTAATAATGTAGTGCTAAAACCCGGAGATATAATATCTATTGATGGCAACGCCGGAAATATATTTTTGGGTAGCTATCCTATATAGAAGCCATCTGATAAAAAATGGAAAAATATTTGAGAGGAGAAAGTTGGATATGATGAACTTCCAAAGCAAAAAAATTCTAGGTATTAACGGCGTAGGCAGAATAGGAAAACTTACGTTCTGGAATCAATTAAACCAGAAACATTTTGACGGGTTTGTATTGAATGCCGGGCGTAAGGTAGGTAAAAAATTTGAGGACATGGTAGATTATCTACTCAAAGATTCAACCTATGGGTCTTTAGATATCTTTCTCTACGGTTATACCGGCAAAACCTGCAAGGTTGAGATAATCAACAACGAGGAGGGGATATTTGAGATTAACGGAGTGCAGGTAAAGGTTCTTTCTGAGGCCAGAAATCCACGGGACATAAACTGGGCCAAGGAGGGTGTGCAATTGGTAATAGATTGCACAGGGAAAAATATTGATCCTACAGTTCCCGCTGATGATCCCAAGGGAAGCGTTCGGGGACATTTGGAAGCCGGAGCTAAGAAAGTAATCGTTAGTGCTCCGTTTAAGATTAAGGACAAATCTCTGAAGATGCCTACGGATTGCGGCATGTTCGTCTATGGAATAAACCATATGAAGTATAACCCCGATGCTCATCATATTGTATCTGCGGCCAGCTGCACCACCACAGGTCTTGCTCATATGATCAAGCCGCTTCTGGAAACCAGGGAAACGGCGGAAATAGTTACAGCTTCAATGTCTACAGTGCACGCGGCGACTAATAACCAGAATATTCTGGATGCGATGCCCAAGGAAGGACAATCTGATCTAAGGAAAAATCGTTCGTTTATGAATAATATTATTCCGACCACCACAGGTGCAGCCATTGCGCTGGAAGAGATCTTGCCGGAAATAAAGCAAATTGGTTTTATGGCTGATTCTGTACGGGTACCTATCAGTACTGCTTCATTAATTACCTTAAATGTAACCTTCAATACCAAACTTTGTGAGGAGACAGGCGAACCGGTTATCAGCCGTAATTTTATTAACAATGTCTTCAAAAAAGCAGCTGATGGGGCCCAAAAAGATATGTTGGTTTTCAGTGAAAAACAAAATGTATCATCTGATATTGTTGGGTACAGAGGAGCAATCGTCATCGAGGGGGTTGAAACCCATACCCGGACCGGTTTTATGCCGGTATACGCCAAGACATTGAAAGAGCATGGCATACAATGTTCCCAGGATATCAACATTCCTGTAACCCAGGCTAAAATTTTCGGCTGGTACGATAATGAATTGGGAAGTTATGTCAACTTCTTGGGCAAGCTGGCTGTATATATTGATAAGAATATGGCTTAGTAATAATTAATGAGTTTGCTTAGAGGATATGGCATAATCCAGAAAAAAGACATATCGTTTATTATATCCCAAAGGAGAATGAACTGTGAACATTGGTGCTAGAACATTAAAAACCAGCCTGGCTGTAGCGATTAGTGTATATCTCTGTGTTTTGCTAAATGTTGGACCGCCCTTATTTGCAGCCGCCACTGCCGTTATTTGTATGCAGCAATCGGTTGGTAAAGGCCTTAGAAACGGGCTCGAACAGATTATCGTCAACACCTTGTCCGCCTTAGTGGCAATAGCTCTTGGTTTGGTTATTCCTATAGAATATTTGAGTATGGCGATAGCCACAATCGTAATGATACTTCTGTGCACAAAACTGCTCAGGGCCCCAAACCAAGTTGTGCTGGCTGTTATGGCGGCAATTTTAATATTGTCTTCCCCGCACGATCAGTTTATCAGTCAGTCAGCCTCGAGGTTCTTGGCGATATTAATTGGCCTGACCGTAGCGAATATCATTAACTTTACAATTGCACCTCCGCAGTACAGTAAACTCCTAGTCGAAAAGTTGTCTAATCTTAATCTTTTTACTGAACAGGCTTTTGTAGATTCGGTTAATAGATATTTACATTTGACAACGGTACCAGAAAGTGAAAACATTAAGAACCAAGCGGAATTTAACCGCTTGTTGGAAGAGGCTGAGGAACTTTTTAACTTATTCAATTATACCGTGAATGTAAGTATTATCAGCAAAAAGGGTAACAAAGATGTTGCCGAGCGGCTGTTATATAAAGAATATATAAAATATAATCAGGGGCTTTGGCAAAGATCCCAGGACTTGCTTTTTCTGGCCGAAGAAAGAAGAGCCAGGAGGCAAAAAGCGAATGAGCCTCCGATCAGCAGTGAGTTTCAGAATATTTTTGAAATGCTTTTAAATGTGGTCTTTAATGCCACCAGCTATAACTTGGAATTACGGAAGAAGATTAAGGGAGAGGAGGCTATCATATATCCTGAACCGCATGTTTGGAGCAAGTTAAACGAAATGCTAAACAAATGGCAGGGAAAAACTCCTTCCGATAGTTTTTACGTACATGCCTGGCTTGAAGTATCGGTGATAACATATAATATCCGCTGGTTTGCCAAGGAATCTACGAGGCTGCTTAGTATGGAAGTTTAGTTCCGAAAAAAAGAATCAAATGGCAAAGATTCTTTTAGAATTTTCAGATCCTAAGATATTATAGTATAATGATTATATGAAAAATAATAATTGTATGGTTTCCTTTCTGTGATAAGCTTTATAAGATATATTTTCAAGGGTTTATCGTCGTAATTAAAGGAATCTTCCTTGACAAAGACTTTATTATTGTGTTAAATTATTCTGTGCGATTTGAAAAAAAATGAGGTTTAGGCCACTGCTGGGGAGGTGTTTAGAATGCGTGTTGCAATCACATTGGCATGTACAGAATGCAAGAACAGGAATTATCAAACAAATAAAAACAAAAAAAATGATCCGGATCGTATTGAACTTAAAAAGTATTGTAAAACTTGCAAAACTCATACTGCTCATAAAGAAACAAAATAATGTCGATTACGGTATTATATACCGCTAAGGATGTGATTGAATGGCAATAGCCAAGAAAGCAGAGAGTTCTAAATCTGAAGGTGGTTTTCTAAATAGGTTAAAAAATTCAGGGAGAAGGTTCAACCATTTTCGGGAAGTTTGGCTTGAACTGAAGAAAGTCCATTGGCCGACCCGAAATCAGTTGTTCACATATACAGGCGTCGTGTTTGCTATGGTAATTATTGTTGCTTTGCTTATCTGGATTGTAGATAGTGGTTTGACCTACGCCATGGGATCTTTGCTGAATAAATAACGTAGGCGTGAATCTTTCTTAGGAGGCCTTTTGTTAATGGCAAAAAACTGGTATGTTATTCACACTTATTCCGGTTATGAGAATAAGGTGAAAACAAATCTAGAAAAACGCGTTGAGTCCATGAATATGGAAGACAAAATCTTTCGTGTTCTAGTTCCAATGGAAGACGAGATAGAGATAAAGAACGGCAAGAAAAAGGTCTCCAAACGCAAAGTATTCCCCGGTTATGTGCTGGTTGAAATGNNTGACGGATGATTCATGGTATGTTGTCCGGAATACACCTGGGGTTACCGGTTTTGTAGGTAGTGGCAGCAAACCTATTCCTCTTTTGGAACATGAGGTCTCCGCTATTCTTCGTCAAATGGGACTGGAAAAGGTTCGAAATAAAATTGATGTACTTGTTGGTCAGTCCGTACGTGTCACAGGGGGTCCTTTTAAGGACTTTATTGGAGTTGTCAAGGAAATTCTTGAGGAGAAGCAGAAAGTCAGAGTATCGGTCTCTATGTTCGGTAGAGAGACTCCTGTCGAATTAGAATTTGGGCAAATTGAAAAATTTGTCTAAAGATAAAGAAAAATTAAGGAGGTGTAATAATGGCAAAGAAAGTAATTGGACTGGTGAAATTGGCGATTACCGCCGGTAAAGCAAATCCGGCACCTCCGGTTGGTCCTGCACTTGGTCAGTACGGTGTTAACATTATGGGTTTCTGCAAGGAATATAATGAAAGAACCAAAGACCAAACCGGTTTAATTATTCCTGTAGAGATTACAATC
>DIWC01000014.1 GCA_002423425.1 Peptococcaceae bacterium UBA6116 | reverse complement strand
TTAATTTGCGATTGGCTTTTCTAGGAAATCGTTTTGACACTAGCTGATATATGGGTATATACTGAAGTGAAATTGTATATTTCTCCTACATTGAGGTGGAAGTTGAAGAAAACGGCAGTAATTAGCCTTGGATGTCCGAAGAATCAAGTGGATAGTGAGATTATAACCGGCATGTTGGCAAGTAGGTATTGTATTACTGCCGATCCGGCTGAAGCCAATATTATAATAATCAATACCTGCGGTTTTATCGAAGATGCTAAAGCTGAATCGATAGAGACTCTGCTTGAAATGGCCGAATTGAAAAATAATGGAATTTGTGAAAAAATATATGCCACGGGATGTTTAGCACAAAGATACGGGCAAGAATTGCTGAAGGAGATCCCGGAATTAGATGGAGTCCTAGGTGACGGTGATCTTGATACAATACCTCTGCTTTTGGAAAATGGCAGTAAGGAAAAGCAATGTACATATAAAAAACATCAGGACTTTATCTACTCGCATGAAATGCCTAGGATACGTTTAAGTCCGCCATATTTTGCTTATATCAAAATAGCCGAGGGTTGTAACAATTTCTGCAGCTATTGCACTATTCCCCAGATAAAAGGAAGCTACCGAAGCCGGACGATGGAGTCAATTATTGAAGAAACCAAAAGACTGGCTGCCGAAGGGGTTAAGGAAATAGCTTTGATTGCTCAGGATACAACCCGTTATGGCAGTGACAAATATGGAGAATCCCGTCTGGTTGCTCTTCTTGAGAAGCTAATTAAGGTTGAGGGCATTGAATGGATCAGATTATTGTATTGTTATCCCGAGGCATTTTCTGATCAATTAATTGAAATAATAGCAAAAGAATCTAAAATTTGTAATTACGTTGATATTCCTTTGCAGCACGCCGATAATGAAATACTAAAAAAGATGAACAGACGTAATACTGCCGAAGAAGCGGAAGCTTTAATTGCGAGATTGCGGCAAAATATACCGGGTATTTTCATCCGTTCAACCTTTATTACAGGTTTCCCGGGAGAAACCGAAGAACAGTTTCAAAAGCTTCTTGACTTTGTTCAAAGGGTAAAACTGGATCGGGTAGGAGTTTTTGCTTATTCCCAGGAGGAAGGAACCCCGGCGGCAAAGATGAGCAATCAAATTCCTATCAAGGTTAGAGGGGTACGCAAAGATAAGCTTATGTCTTTACAATCGGACATTGCTTGCAATCAACAACAGAAAAGAATCGGTAAGATTCTTAAAGTAATACTGGAAGAAGAAATATCCCAGCAAAGCTGGGTAGGACGGACTGAGGGAGATGCCCCTGAAATAGATGGTCAGATTTACTTGGAGGTCTATAAAAAACATCTTCCGGGAGATATTATTGATGCCCGGATTCTCGAGGCTGACAGCTATGATTTAAAGGGGGAGGAGCTCAAGTGAATCTGCCCAATACTTTAACTTTGGTTCGAATCGTCATGATACCTATTTTTATGGTAGCGATACTGCTAAAATTGCCTGGGGGGAAAGCATACTTTTATTACCAGGATCAAGTCGCTGCTATTATTTTTGTTTTAGCCGCCGCTACGGATGGGATAGATGGTTATATCGCCCGCAAGTGGAGTCAGGTTACAAATCTTGGTAAATTTTTGGATCCGCTTGCTGATAAACTTCTTGTTTCGGCTGCATTAATCGCTCTCATACAGCTGGGTACAGTCTCGGCTTGGATTGTATGGGTTATCTTAGCAAGAGAATTCGCGGTTACTGGACTTAGAGCAATCGCCGCCAGCGAAGGGGTTGTAATCAGTGCCAGCAAACTCGGAAAACTCAAAACATTGGCCCAGGTAGTAGCA
The DNA here is from genome assembly GCA_002423425.1 of Peptococcaceae bacterium UBA6116. GTDB lineage: Bacteria > Bacillota > Desulfitobacteriia > Desulfitobacteriales > Syntrophobotulaceae > UBA6116. The sequence continues at coordinate 69,672 of DIWC01000014.1, read as the reverse complement.
ATTACTGCATTGATCCTTAAAGATTGGCCTTTGTCCTATTTGCATATTTACATCGGTCAACCGATTCTTTATATTGCTTTGATACTAACCATTATCTCTGGTGTTGATTATCTAGTAAAATCCCGGCATCTGTTATTAAAGGCAAAGAAATAATAGGCCAGAATAATTGCCCAACTCACCCCGCACCAGATGCCGTGGATGCATGAAGGCTCTCTAAGCTTTCATGCATCCACGGCATCACGGCACTGCTTACGCTGGATTAACTGCTCTCAAATGATCTTCTTCATTATGTTAAACTTCCAGGGGTTTTATATGGATAAGCATCATTGCATTGTGAAATAATGAAGGAGTAATATTTTTCTAAAGGGTGATGAAATATGAAAGCAGAGATCATATCAACCGGTACAGAATTGCTTTTGGGTGAAACGTTAAACACCAGTGCTTTTTATCTTACCGGTCATCTATCCGGCATGGGGATAGAAGTCGATTATCATACAACGGTTGGGGATAATAAGAAAAGGTTATTAGCAGCTGTCCGTCAAGCTCTAGGCCGTTCCCAAATGATTTTTCTCACGGGCGGACTTGGACCAACTATCGATGACCTGACTAAAGAAATGATTGCACTCGTTCTGGGGCTAAAAATGAATTATAATTCACAGAGTATGGATACTATCGAAAGCTTTTACCGAAACAGAAAAAACATTCCTCCAAGTACTAAAAAACAGGCATTTTTTCCGGAAGGCGCTAAAATTCTGCCGAATGACTTTGGAACAGCACCAGGTGTAGTGATCGAAAAAGACGGGAAATATTGTATTATTCTTCCGGGACCTCCTGCGGAAATGAAACCGATGTTTGATCAATATGTTGTGCCTGAGCTTGAACGCCTTATGAGTAATCCTCAGGAAAAAATGTATGTAAGGGTACTTAAGGTTTATGGTCTTGGTGAGTCGGAACTCGAACGAAAATTACCGGATCTTATAAAGCAAGCTCAGCCATTTCTAACACTTCTGGATAAACACACTTATATGGATTTGAGAGTAACAATCCGCAGCACAGATAAAGAGCCGGCCCTGAAACAATTGAATCATGCTGAGGCAATTATTAGAGAAAGGCTTGGCAATCGTGTATTTGGAGTAGATGAAGAAACTCACTCTCAAGTGGTCGGAAGACTTTTGCGGGATAATAGACTGACCTTAGCTACAGCCGAGTCCTGCAGCGGCGGTTTATTGGGGGGCAAAATCACTGCCGAAGCTGGCAGTTCGGATTATTATTTAGGAGGAGTGGTTACTTACGCTAATTCAGCTAAAGAAAAGCTGATTGGCGTAAAAAATATAAGCCTGCTTAATGATGGTGCAGTGAGCGAAAGTGTAGCAGGTGAAATGGCTCAAGGGGTACGCAGATTATTAGGGACGGATTTTGGCCTAGCGACGACAGGTATTGCAGGTCCGGGGGGAGATACGGCCGATAAACCTATTGGTTTGGTTTACATCGCCCTTGCTTACTCTAAAGGAGTCAAGGTCGAAAAGCATCAATTCACCGGTAAACGTGACTCTGTCAGGAATATGACGGTTGAAGCAGCGTTGAATATGTTAAGAGTATTTTTAGAGGAACGGAAATTGATAAAATAGAAATAATTTACAGTTACTGATTGACAAAATATAAAGGGTAAAAGTATAATGATTATCGAACATATGTTTTGTCAGAGCGGAATAAGACGAGGGGGCTAAAAAAGATGGCTACTCCGGATAAAATGAAAGCGTTAGATATTGCTCTAAGTCAAATTGAAAAACAGTTTGGCAAAGGAGCGATTATGAAACTTGGGGAAGCTTCCTCAAGGTTAGCGGTGGAAACTATTTCTACAGGGTCATTGTCTTTGGATCTGGCCTTAGGGGTCGGAGGAGTTCCACGAGGCAGAGTAATTGAGATCTATGGTCCCGAATCCTCCGGGAAAACCACAGTTGCTTTGCATATTATTGCAGAGGCTCAAAAAACAGCTGGGGTGGCCGCTTTTATTGATGCCGAGCATGCTTTGGATCCGATATATGCACGGGGATTAGGGGTAAATGTAGATGAATTGCTCATATCCCAGCCAGACACAGGAGAACAGGCCTTAGAAATTTGCGAGGCACTTGTGCGCAGCGGTGCTATCGACGTCATTGTAATCGACTCAGTCGCAGCACTTGTGCCACGTGCGGAAATAGAAGGGGAAATGGGTGACTCCCACATGGGGCTGCACGCCCGGCTCATGTCGCAAGCTTTACGTAAATTGACGGGTGCGATCAGCAAAAGTCATACCTGTGTTATCTTTATCAATCAGATAAGAGAAAAAGTTGGAGTCATGTTTGGAAACCCTGAAACTACGACCGGGGGAAGAGCTTTAAAATTCTATGCTTCAGTTAGATTGGAAGTAAAGAAACAGGATGTAATCAAGCAAGGTCAGGACATTATCGGCAACCGGACCAGGGTCAAGGTAGTTAAGAACAAAGTAGCTCCTCCGTTTAATTTTGCTGAATTTGATTTAATTTTTGGCGAGGGTATTTCTAAAGAAGGCTGTATAATTGATATGGGAGCGGAAACGGGTATCTTAGTAAAATTAGGATCCTGGTATTCTTATAATGGGGAAAGGCTTGGCCAAGGAAGGGAAAATGTCAAGGATTTTCTGCGTCAGCATTCCGATATTGCCCAGGAGGTTGAAATTAAAATACGTGAGTCGGTTCTTAACTCTGCCAAGGATAAAAAACGAAAAGTTGAGAATAACAGCCGATCTGTGGAAGATGATGAATAACTCAAAGACTTCGTCTCTGACTGTTGCTTTAAATTTTTTAAGCAGGAGCAAAATTACAGCCTCTATGCTCAAAAAAAAAATGGAGAATAAGGGCTGTTTTGAGTCTGAGGAAATCGAAAACACAATTAACAGACTGCTAGAGTGGAAATATCTTGATGACCGTTCCTATGCCTTGTCTTTTATTAAAAATAAAAAGGAGAAATCATCCCGCAAAAAAATACTATATGAACTAATGAAAGCCGGAATAGATCAACAGCTTACGAAAGAACTTATAGAAGAGTATTATTCGGAAGAGGCGGAACATGAGAATTGCTTATCATTAGCTTATAAGCTATGGCATGAAGAGTATACGAGATGGGAGAATAAGTATCGGTTTAATCCAAAATATATGAATATCGCACCTGAAGTATTTATTAGAAAACGAGTCGGAGAAAAGCTTCTACTTAGACACTATCCTTATAGTACAGTTATTTCCGTTCTCACAGAATCATTATTAGAGGTAACTTGACATTATTTACACATTTCATTAAACTAACAATGGAACTGTTTCTAGTAAATTTTAACCTTAAAAGGTTTTCTCTTATATAAATTGGCAACTGAAGAGCTGAGTGAATACTAGGCATAAGTGTAGCTATTTTGGGGAGAAAAGGTGAACTATAGGGGTTATATCTTTATGAGGACTGGTCCAGCCAGTTTTTTTTATTGTCTTCGATATTGCATATTTGTATTTTATAACTAATAACAAGGAGGTGAATTATTTGGGAACATCCACAATATTCGGTATTATTATTGTGTTAGTTGGATTGGCGATTGGTGCTTTAGTTGGTTGGGTAATACGTCGGATGGTTGCGGAGAAGGCAATCGGATCAGCGGAACTTGAAGCTAAAAGAATGAAACAAAATGCGGAGAAGGACGCTGAAGCCAAAAAAAGAGAAGCAATCGTCGCTGCCAAAGAAGAAGTCATGCAAATCCGAAATGATTTGGATAAAGAAACAAGAGAAAGAAGAAATGAGCTACAGCGGCTGGAACGTCGAGTGCTTCAGAAAGAAGAAACGCTGGAAAGAAAAGTTGACAATTTAGAGCGAAAAGAAGAAAACTTACAGCGCAAGGAAGTGGATGTTGAAAAACAGAAGATTGATTTAAGCGAACTAATAACCAGACAGGTAGCTGAATTAGAGAGACTATCAGGACTTACACCGGAAGAAGCTAAGCAGCTCTTATTAAAAAGTGTTGAAGACGAGGTTCGCTACGAATCAGCTATTATGATTAAAGAAATTGAGACCCGGGCCAAAGAAGAGGCTGAAAAACGGGCCAAAGATATTATTTCGCTGGCTATTCAACGTTGTGCTGCTGATCACGTTGCCGAATGTACTGTTTCTGTGGTCGCTTTGCCTAATGACGAAATGAAAGGAAGAATCATCGGTAGAGAGGGTCGTAATATCAGGGCTCTGGAGACCTTAACAGGGATTGATCTTATTATTGATGATACTCCTGAAGCAGTCATTCTCTCGGGGTTTGATCCAATTAGACGAGAGGTTGCGAGGGTGGCACTTGAGAAGCTGATACTTGACGGACGTATTCATCCGGCAAGAATTGAAGAAATGGTCGAAAAAGCACAAAAAGAAGTAGATCAGAAGATCCGTGAAGAAGGAGAACGGGCTACTTTTGATACCGGAGTTCATGGCTTGCATCCGGAATTAATTAGGCTGCTGGGGCGTTTGCGTTTTAGAACAAGTTATGGACAAAACGTCTTAAAACATTCTATAGAAGTATCCCACCTTGCCGGTTTAATGGCTGCTGAACTAGAAATAGATGTTCAGACGGCTAAGAGAGCTGGTCTTTTACATGATATCGGCAAAGCGGTTGATCATGATGTTGAAGGTACTCATGTGCAAATAGGAGTTGATCTCTGCAAAAAATACAAGGAATCATACGACATTATTCATGCGGTTGAAGCTCATCATGGAGATACCGAACCCAAGACAATTGTTGCGGTACTGGTGGCTGCGGCGGATGCAGTATCGGCTGCCAGACCGGGTGCTCGCCGAGAAACGCTGGAAACATATATTAAACGTTTGCAGAAACTTGAAGAAATCGCTGAGACTTTCGAAGGGGTTGAGAAATCATATGCGATTCAGGCCGGCAGAGAAGTGCGTATTATTGTAAACCCTGAAAAAATAGATGATGTTCTGGCTCCAAGGATTGCGCATGATATTTCGAAGAGAATAGAGGAAGAACTTGAGTATCCGGGACAAATCAAGGTTGTTGTAATTCGAGAAACCAGAGCAGTAGATTATGCCAAGTAAAACATATTAAAAAGTTTTATGGTGCGGGAGAGTCTCGGAAGCCATTTTGAGTACTCTCCCTTGTTTTATTAATATCCTCCAAAATAGGTTATTATTACTAGACTCAATATTGAAGGACTTTTTTATTAAGCGAAGAATAAGTATACGTTTACGTTTACTTAAGAATAAATTTCTTCTTTGCGGAAAGGACTAATAAGATGACTGCATTAGATGTGACAAGTATTGATTCCAACTATTTTAATTATGGTACCGGTTTGCTTGTATCTATTCTCCTTCGCTATCCTGAAGTCGGAACAATTAGCTGTTCTCAGAAACAGCAGACTTTGATCCTGAAATTTTTAGTTGCTAAAGATTGTGCTTTTGAACAGCTTCAAAATAAGCTTACACAAGCGCTTGAAATGTTTCATAAGTTAGAAGGCCGTACAATGAGATTGTTCAAAATAGAAAAACATGAGCAAGAATTGGATTTAATAGTCGTTACCAGAGATCTTCATAGTATTACCAAAAATGAAATTAATCTAATTGTGGAATTAATGAAAAATAATATAGGTAAACAATTAATTAAAGATGAGGGTGATTTACCCGAAGAGGAAATAGTATTACAAGAGGAAGTAATTAATCATATGCTTGCCGCTCTGCGTACAAATGGAACGGATAAAAGTTTTACCGCTGTGCGGGAGGATGGAAGAGTCCTAGTATTCAACAGTTAATGTTATTAGAGGTGAATTTCCTATATGCAGATCCTTTTTATTGGGGATATTGTGGGCAGGCCCGGTAGAGAAACGATCAAAAACTTACTGCCGGATCTCCAAAAAGAATACAAATTTGATTTGGTCTTGGCTAATGCTGAAAATGCCTCGGGTGGCAGAGGGCTAACGAAAGAAACGGCTCAGGAATTGTTTGCTATTGGAATTGATTTCTTAACGATGGGTAACCATGTCTGGGATCAAAAAGATATTGTGAAATTTATTGATGATGAGCGCCGGCTTATTAGGCCAGCAAATTATCCTAAAGGAGTTCCCGGAAAAGGCTACGGCTTAGTTATTCGCAACGGCATAAAGACCGGTATCATCAATCTATCGGGGCGGATTTTCTTAACGCCTTTGGAAAATCCATTTACCATGGTCATGCAAATCGTTAATATTCTTGCCGCTGAAACTCCGGTTATCATTGTAGATTTCCATGCGGAGGCTACTTCGGAAAAAGTTGCGATGGGTTGGTTATTAAATGGTAAAGTAAGTGCTGTCCTTGGAACTCACACGCATGTTCAGACGGCTGATGCGCGCGTACTCGATAATGGAACGGCCTACATTAGCGACGTAGGAATGACCGGACCAAGAGATTCCGTGCTCGGAGTAAAAAAAGAGATAGTAATTAACGGATTTTTGACGCAAATGCCTGTAAGGTTCGAAGTCGCATCGGGTATAAACCAGATCAACGCTGTAATTCTTGATATTGATGAAAAGACCGGAAAGACCAAGAGCATCGTTCCTGTTCAAAGATTTTGCACTTAATTTTTTTGGAAGTATTAAATATCCCTGAATCCGTGATAAGTATATAATCTCAAGAAATAATCCTGCTCTTTGCAGGCTTTAAATGCAATTCATCCGGGAATGTCTGCGGGGCGCAATACCACTCTTCGGCAATTGCGGCTGTGCTTTCCAAATCGCAATCGGTATCGTCGTGCACGATGAACTAATTTTGCGGCCAGGGTAATGATGTCCCTTCCCGGGGTGATTCACACTCACCTTTTTGCTGGGCCAGACCATTAAAACGCTGGCGCAGCGTAGGACTGGAAGGAACTTGTTTAACATCTAAACGGATTCAGGGTAACTTAAATAATTAAAAAATTACAAAAATTTTCATAAAAAGGACAAAAGTTACTTTGTAAAAGAGGATTTTTATCCAATTACTAGAATATATTATAAAAATCAGTGCAAAGACATATGAACGGGATCGATTGGGAGGTATAAAATAATGGATGTTTTAAAAGTCTCAGCAAAATCAAGCCCGAATTCGGTAGCTGGCGCTTTAGCTGGAGTGTTAAGAGAAAAAGGGGGGGCCGAATTACAGGCGATTGGAGCAGGAGCTTTGAACCAAGCAGTGAAAGCAGTTGCGATAGCCAGAGGTTTTGTTGCGCCAAGTGGTCTTGACTTAGTCTGTATCCCTGCCTTTACTGATATCCTGATTGATGGGGAAGAAAGGACTGCTATTAAGCTGATTGTAGAGCCTAGATAATAGATTATTTTTTAACACCTGTCTTCAAAAGACAGGTGTTTTTGATTTAGGGTGCAACAGAACTAATGTTTACACCCTCTCTGCGGGATCCATTATGTTTATGGTAAAATAGTAATATGAGACACTCGGTCCAAAAAATATTTAGGAGCAATTATTAATGGAAAAGATATGGATAGCCGATGGTCATTGTGATAGCTTGGGAGACTTAACAGCAGGTAAGCGCGACCTGTTAGGCCCTTCCGATTTAGGCCACTGGGATTTGGTCAGAGCGAAAGCGGCTAATCTGGGTTTGCAATTCTTTGCAGCCTACATAGAAAGTGAATATAAACCTTTTCTTGCCTGCCAACGCGGACTTGAGCATTTGGATACTGCGCTAAAATTCATTGATTCTAATCCGGAGGATGTATTTTTAATTCAAAATCGGAGCGACTTGCTAAAACTAGGATTGGCAAATAAAATAGGAATTCTCTTAAATATTGAAGGTGGAGAGATCCTAGGGGAAAGTCTCTTTATGCTTGATTTAATCTACAGGTTAGGAGTTAGAAGCATTGGACTTACTTGGAACGAGCGTAATGCGATAGCCGATGGAGTAGGGGAGACCGGCAGCAGGGGGGGATTATCACAATTTGGATTTCAGGTTATTGCCAGAATGAACGCTCTTGGAGTGATGATTGATGTTTCCCATATAAATGAGGCAGGTTTTTGGGATGTTATCAATAATACCAGCAGTCCGATTATTGCTTCCCACTCTTGCGCTCAGAGATTATGTAATCATCCTAGAAATTTAAATGATCAACAATTGCGGGCGCTTGCGAAAAACAATGGGCTTATTGGAGTCAATTTTTGTCAAGATTTTTTATGCAAAAATGGCAGGGCGTCCGTTGATGATGTAGTTAAGCATATTAGTTACATTGCTGAAATAGCAGGAGTTGAGGCTGTTGCTTTCGGTTCAGACTTCGACGGTATTCCGCTGGCTCCGGAAGGAATAGAAAATGTATCCAAGTTTCCTCTTCTTATTGATAAATTAATTAAGTCCGGATTCAGTGAAGTTGAAATAATGAAAATAAGTCATGGCAATTTTGTCAGAGTTTTAGATGATGTGTTAAAATAGAACCAATTTTTCAGATTATATAAGGAGAAAATCATGAAATCTGTTCCAAAATATGATGCAGATCTTCATTGCCATACCTCAGCTTCGGACGGGGAATCCACACCGGAAGAAGTGGTGCTGTTAGCCGCAGAAACAGGGCTTAAAGCATTAGCGATTACAGATCATGATACGGTAAGTGGGTTGGAAGATGCTGAAAAAAAGGCCCGGCAGTTAGGCATAATTCTTGTCAAAGGAATAGAAATCAATACAGATGGTGACGGCAAAGAAGTTCATGTTTTAGGCTTAAGTATGGACGAAAAAAAACCCTACCTTAAGAAAAAACTCGTTGAACTTCAGGGTAAGAGAATAATAAGAATCAACGAGATTTTAGAAAAGCTAAAAAAGCTTAGAGTAGATATCTCATATCAAGAGGTATTAATATATGCCAAGGGAGAATCTGTGGGACGGCCTCATGTGGCTCAGGCTATGGTCAAGCATGGATATGTTGCTAGTTTTAAGGAAGCCTTTGATAGATATCTTAAGATAGGGTCTCCTGCATACGTTCCTAGAAAAAAGATAACGCCCGTATTGGCCATAGAAATTATTAGGGAGGCAGGAGGGGTTGCAGTTTTAGCCCATCCTGGAGATCGAATTTTGGATTCGGAAATTAAACTATGGATAAATGAAGGGCTGCAAGGAATTGAAGTTAATCATCCTGATCATTCCAAGCAGGAAATAATGAAATATACACGAATTACCGAGAAAATGAAGCTAATAGCCACCGGAGGTTCGGACTATCATGGTTCAGGAATCAAGCCCGGGATTAAACTTGGTGGTTGGGGAGTAGGCTTAGAAGTCATCGACCAAATAGAAAAGGCGAAAGCTAAATAACATATTGAAAAAGGAGAGGAGACTTTCCCGTGAAATTTGCATCAAGGCTGGACAAGCTTCAAATATCAATATATTCTCAACTAGCCGAACTGAAAAAGGAGATACAGCAAACTGGAAAAAAACTAATAGATTTAAGTATTGGCAGCCCTGACCTGGCTCCGCCGCAGGAAGTAAAAAAAGTAATTAGTGAACAGGCTTTAAACGACCAAGCTTATGATTATACCTTAACCCGTGGGACGGTGGAATTTAGGGAAGCATGCGCTAAGTGGTATAAAAACCGATTTAATATTGAATTAGATCCTGAAACTGAGATTTTGCCGGTAATGGGCTCACAAGACGGGTTATCACATATATTCTGGGCCATGATAGACAAAGGGGATTATGCTTTAATTCCCGATCCGGGATATCCAATATATTCAGATGGGTTAGCCCTTGTTGAGGGACAAAAAGTTTCATTGCCTTTACAGCGGGAAAATAATTTTTTGCCTGATTTTTCTCAGATTAACCCTTCTTTGGCTGAGCAAGCCAAGCTGATGATTTTAAACTATCCGAATAATCCTACGGCTGCGATTGCTTCACCTGATTTTTTTCAAGATGTTGTCAGATTTGCATCCAATAATGGCATTGTTGTTTGCCATGATGCTGCATATACGGAATTAGCCTACGAGGGGGATAAACCTACAAGCTTTCTTGAAGCTAAAGGGGCAAAGGACATAGGGATAGAATTCCATTCGCTGTCTAAGTCTTTTAACATGGCTGGAGTCAGGTTAGGGTTTGTTGTTGGCAATTGCCAAGTCATTAAAGCTTTGGAAAAGATCAAAACAAATATCGATTATGGAACCTTTAGGCCCCTTCTTAAAGCCGGTACGGCTGCGCTTCTTGGGCTGCCAACCACGATAGAAAAAAACCGGCAAACCTATAAACAAAGAAGAAATATTTGGGTTGATGGTTGTTTTTCTGCCGGCTGGAAAATTGATAAGCCCAAGGCTACAATGTTTGTGTGGGCTCCTGTTCCGACCGGACAGGATTCGCTATCTTTTGTTACTGACCTGGCAAGAAAATCAGGAGTTCTTCTCGTGCCGGGTGTTGCCTTTGGGGAACATGGCGAAGGATTTGTAAGAATTGGCCTTGTTCAAAATGAAAATATATTGGAGGATGCAGTCGGGAGAGTAAGGACTTTTTTAAGCAATCAGGATTAAAAAAAGGTTTTCAAGTGTAGAATAGAAGAAAGGAAAATTCTATACGCGGGAGATGAAACAGTGAACACAAGGGATGAAGAATTATCTTTTCTCCAAAATAGAATTAAAGAATTGGAAAAACAACTTGACAACCTGCGGTTAAGCAGGAGAGTGCTGATGGATCTTTTAGAGCAATTAGAAAATGAAAAAAATATTCTTAATTCACAACTTGAGAGAAGGGCAAAAGATCTTAGGAAACAGAAAAAATTATCTCCGAAGAAAGTATATTCTCCAAATTTTGAGCTCTATGAATTTAATGATTATATAAAGAAATAGATCTGTTAATGCCTGCTGTCTGCCTTAGCAAGGACCTTCTCTATAGAATTGGTCGGGGCATGATGATTTTGAATAAGGCTTAATATTTCTTGGTTGCATCCTGCCCTGGCCGCTAAGTGTTTCCCCCAGGCAGGGTGCAATTTATAAACAAGTATGGTTTTAACAAAAATATTTTGTTTGCTAAGTATGTAGTTCAGGCCCGTGATGGGTAAATAACCTGTTACCACAATAAAAATCCTTTGCCAAAGACGAGGTGGAAGCAGTGATTTTCCGCAATCATGGAGGAGGGCAGCTCTTAGAAGCACTTGATATGCTTTAGACCCATAGGTGTTTTCAAGAGAATGCCTTTCTTTTTGAATATCCTTTGCTACATCCAAAGCATGTCGTTGGTCTGGCAAAGTTTGTTTATAAAAGAGAATCAATTCCTTTGCTGCTAAAATCTTCTCAATACACAAATATTCTTTGAGTTCAATCTTTGGAAAAATAGCGTTATACAATTGAGAGAAGCGATAGAACATAAAATCTTCCTTTTTTAGTTGGATAGACTATTACTATTATTTTAATTAATAATCAGAATTAATGCTACTAAACAGAAATACTTTCTGTTATAATTGTTAGAATATTGTTAATGGAAAGGGGTCTGCCGTGACTTTGGAGAGATTTGAGAAAAAAGGATTAACATTTGATGCTGTCTTGCTTATACCTGCAAAATTCAGTGTTTGGCCCAAAGATATCGATGTCAGTACTTACCTTACCCCATCAATAAAGTTAAATATACCATTGATGAGTGCGGGCATGGATACTGTAACCATTACGGAGGAATCTCCTAATTACAGCTGATAATAGCATATTATCCGAACGGTCAGAGTAAAGTTAAAGAAATAGCGTATCGTTGCGGCTGCTGCGCAGCCTTAACATTAGGAGGATAATTGTGACTATTTGGCAAGCTGTGATCATGGGTATTATTCAAGGGTTGGGTGAGTTTCTTCCTATCTCAAGTTCGGGACATCTTATCTTGGCTCCGTGGTTATTTAATTGGGAAGTACCTGGTTTAACTTTTGATATTGCACTGCATTTGGGTACCTTGCTGGCAGTAATTTTCTACTTTTGGAAAGACTGGATTCGGCTTTTTCAGGCAGCCTTGACAGGAAGAGATCAAGAGAACAGAAAAATATTCTGGTTCTTGGTTGTTGCTTCTATTCCGGCAGTAGTTGTAGGGCTATTATTTAACGATATGATTGAAAATGTACTTCGTTCCCCGATAATTGTCGGGATTATGCTTATCGTATTTGCTGTTTTCCTTTATTTAGCTGATAGGTCGCAGCAAATTAGAAGATTGGACACGATGACTTTGCAAGACTCTTTATTAATTGGGATTGCTCAGGCTATAGCGCTCATCCCCGGAGTCTCGCGTTCAGGAATAACAATGACTGCGGCTAGAGCCTTTTCCTTTACCAGGGAGGAAGCGGCCAGATTCTCATTTCTGCTTTCGACACCGGTTATCTTAGGTGCCGCCATTATGGGAATGAGAAACCTTACCCCGGGGGAAGTCAACCTGTCATTTGTTACCGGGATATTAGTATCTTGCATAGTCGGGCTGTTCTCTATTTCAGTCTTGCTCAAAATATTAAAAAGGTACAGTTTTAAAGTATTTGTAGGCTATAGAATTATCTTAGGTGCAATAATTATCTTCTTATATGCTTTTTAGTATAGTGATTTTTAATATCATCAATGTTAAAATAGGGTAAAATTTTTGTAAATATTATTGTTATAAATATAGGATTGAGGTATTATAGATAAAATGGGCCTTAAGGGGGACAGTATGCGTCAGAAATTTGATATTCTTCAAATGGATTTGAAAAAAAAGATTATTGAAATGAGTGATCTGGTTCATGCTGCTATTGAACAATCAATACAGAGCTTAAAATTAAGGGATTTGGAAATTGCAGAAAATGTTGTAGCTAATGATAATATCATAAATAACTATGAGCGGGAAATTGAGCAGCTTTGTACTCACTTGGTTGCAACCCAACAACCTTTTGCCTCGGATTTGAGAAAGATCGTTGCCAGTTATAAGATTATTTCCTCATTGGAAAGAATGGGCGATCTCGCAGTAGATATTGCCAAAATCTCAATTAGAATTGGTTCTGTTCCCTTGATAAAACCGCTCATCGACTTGCCAATCATGGCTGATCTTGCAATTAATATGATACACACCGCAGTTGAAGCATTTATTAATGATGACGTGGAACTGGCAAGATCGCTGGCTGAAATGGACCATAAAGTTGACCACAATTATAAATTGATTTTTACCGAGCTTAACGATTTGATGGCAAGAGATGCTTCACTTGCAGTCCAAGGTGTCTATCTTCTCTTAACTACACGTTACATCGAACGCATCGGGGATTATTGCACAAATATTGGCGAGGAAGTAGTATACATGGAACTTGGAGTGAGGGAGGATTTAAATAGATAATTTTAACGGTCAGAAAAAATATCTAAATTAGGCATTTCCATAGGTATTTCCAACCTTTGTCAAGCGTATTTATTAACAAAGCAGCTTGCAGGGGGGATGCCAATTGAACGTTGACTGGAAAGGGATATGGGAAGCCAATCGAGAAGTATTTATTATGTCTGACTGGGAACAATGTCCTGAAGAAAAAAGAAAAAGCTGGCATTTGTCTTCTCTTTTTAATTATTTTTGTTCAGGTGATACGAACCTGAGGGTTGGGATAATCGCCTGTCCGAATGAATATAAAGAAGAGGATTTTCTTTTTGAGGGTATTCTTTGGGGTAGCCGGATAGGCAACGGAGCCAGAACCGTAGTATATTTCGTAGCACAGGATTTTTCGCCTCTTTTTCTGAATGCTATAATAAAGCTCGGCGGTACGCTATCGGCTAAAGCAGTGTACTGGAGAGAGAAACTCACTCCATGCCTGTATCCTGTTCAAGAAAAAGAATATTCTAAGAATTTATATGGAATAGAACCTGTCCAGATGAGGTCAGAATGGAGCTTTTGGCAAAAGCAGCTTAATCCTGTAGCGTGGAATCATCTTAAGGTAATTAAGGACTTTTTTGAAAGTTTAGCAAAAAGAAGAGTAAGGACTTCATTTGAGAAAAACAAAATTGTATTTTGCTGGGGAACGATTGAGATTGCGGAAATAAAAAAGAAAGGGAATAAATTTGAACTTACGGTCAAAGTAAAATGGACGCGCAACAAAAATATCGCAGCAAAATTCCACAAAGCAGGCTGGGTTGATTACTCAGGAAAAATAAATGAGGAATTTCGCAGGGCTATTTTCGGAATCATTGAACTGTTGGAGAATATGGAAGCCAGTGGATGTTTGGAAAGCAAAGATCTATTAGCTCTAAAACTTATCACGGATAAAGATATAATACCGTTTTTTTTCGGTAAACATATAGAATACCCATGGCTCTCCAGAGAACGTAATAGCCCAATAGATTTTTGCAGCTTATATTATTTTAGCGATAACAGCCAAGTTCATGTCATACATCCTGTTTTGGAAAAACCTATGCAAAAAGTAGTCCATACTCTTTTGATCTTATCATTTTTAGAGTATAGTGATCTATATAATAGAGGGCTGCCTGATAACTCCAACATAAGATGGAATCGAAAAGTAGTTCTCCTTTCACAGTCTGTTTTTATTAAAGAATTGCGTTTATGCCAATCCTGGCTGAAAAATGCTGAGCAATGTCCGATATATCTGCTTCCTGAAGATTGGCAAACGGAGGGATTAAAAAACCTAAATGAATTGTCATCTTTAGAATATGAGGAACCATTTTTTTAGATCTAACAGGAAGTATAGACACTTTCTGCTAGATCTAAGCGCAACTAAAGCTGCCACCTAAGGCTTGGCGCCAGCCAAGTCTTCTAGAGTATTTAGTTAAGGATAAATAAATATTACAGGGGTATCGGAAAAATGATTGTTTATCGACGTGCGAGGTTAAGCGATGTAGAGGAAATTCTAAAGCTTATTAATAAATATGCGGAAAAAGGGCTAATGCTCCCCCGTACGCGAAGTACGCTTTATGAGGGAGTTAGGGAATTTGTAGTTGCAGCGGAAAACGATCAAATCATAGGGACGGGTTCTCTTCATATTGTCTGGGATAATCTTGCCGAAATTAGAGCACTAGCTGTTGATCAAAGCTATCAAAGTCAAGGTATAGGCCGTAAGTTGGTTGAAATACTTTTACAGGAAGCGCTTGAGTTACACTGTCCGCAAATTTTTACCTTGACCTATCAGTTGGAGTTTTTTCGGCATTTGGGATTCACTCTTGTCGATAAAGAACAGATGCCCCAAAAGGTTTGGAAAGAATGTATCAATTGTATAAAATTTCCTAACTGTGATGAAAATGCAATGATCCTTAATTTGGAATAGGATTCAGGTGGACTGATGACTGCCAAGAAAGTTAGTATTTTTACGGATGGAGCCTGCTCGGGTAATCCGGGTCCAGGAGGTTGGGCCGCTGTCCTAATATATGGTCAGCATACGAAGGAAATCAGTGGCTTTGAAAAAACAACTACGAACCAGAGAATGGAGCTTATTGCGGCAATTGAAGCTTTAGCTGGCTTAAAAGAACCGTGTTTGGTTCAGTTGCACAGTGACAGTGCTTATTTAATTAATGCCTTTGAACAAAATTGGTTAAAGAACTGGCAAACTAACGGCTGGCTAAATTCCCAAAAAAGACCTGTTGAAAATTATGATTTATGGCTTAAGCTTCTTGAACTTTCTTCTATTCATAAGATTAAGTGGATTAAGGTTAAAGGTCATTCCGGGCATCCGGAAAATGAAAGATGTGATCTACTGGCTAGAAAGGCCATTACAGATGCCTTATCTATAGAGGGAGACAAATAGTAACACAACTCGGCAATCTTAGAATTAAATATGTAAAATTCTACCAAGGAATTAATGGATTTTGCTAGAATGTTTAAAGAGTGAAAAACAAACAACAATTTGTTTCTGTAACTGAAATGACAATACGTTGTCACGGTTAGCGACGTTATCGCAAGATCAGAAAAAATGCTTGTTTGTTAGAAGATTGAAAAGGAGGTATGTCCGGCATAAGGGAAATTCTCAAACATACTGTTAATGGGGATATTTATTATGCTATTCAATCGTAGGAATGATTTATAGTTGATTTTCAGGTTTGAGATTGTATCATATGCCAGGCAGTCAATCTTCGATGTTAGAGCTATAAAAATGACTTTCTATTTAAAAATTAAAAGAGGACTGTCTTTGGTTTAATAACCGGTCGGAAGCGACAGTCCAGCGGAGGAGGAGCCTAGGGAAAGGCTCCTTTTTTTACGTTAAAATTCTCCCGCTATTATAATTGCGCTGTAATCGTATTCTATAAAATTAAGTTTAATTTTACTTTAAATTTACATATTCATAAAACTTTTTTATTTTATATGTTTTATACTGAATTTGTAACAGTAGTTAAGATGTATAAATAAGGAGTGAGATTGCTATCAAAATTCCACACTATAAAGATGATGCCCTTGGATTTGTCCAAGCTGAGATTGAAGAGCTAACATTGATGCCTAAGGGGGTGTTTTTTGATGAGGATAGCTTATTTTACCGATACTTATCTGCCGCAAATCAATGGTGTCAGCAATACCTTGGAAAAATTGGGAGATTATCTCACGAAACAGGACATTAAGCATATGTTTTTCGCGCCGCAATATCAGGAGGAGCTTGGGTTCGAATCCAATTCTCCAGTTGTCCGGTTTAAAAGTATTAGTCTGCCATTTTACCCGGAATGCAGGATTTCCATTCCGATCTATGCAAATTTGTGCCGGTTGGCCGATAAATTCAAGCCGGATATCGTCCATCTTACCGATCCGTTAGGCATAGGCCTGGCAGGCTTGAGGTATGCAAGGGATCGGGGGATTCCGATAGTTGCGTCCTTTCACACTAATTTTGACGCCTATCTTAAATATTACAATTTGGAGTATTTGGAGGTTCCTGTTTGGGGACTTTTCAAATGGTTCCACGGGTTCGGCACGATCAATTTCTGCCCGTCGCAGGATACTTTGCAGGTTCTGGCCAGCAAAGGAATCGAAAACCTGAGTATATGGGCAAGAGGGGTTGATACGGAAAAATATAATCCCAGCCGGAGAAGTCCGGCGGTAAGGGAGCAGTTGAAGTCAAAAAACAAGATAAGTTTTTTGTATGTTGGCAGGCTGGCGGCGGAAAAGGATCTGGATATACTAATGAACGCCATAGACAGGGTGAACTCCTGCTATGCCGGTCAGGTTCAATTTGTGTTTGTCGGCGATGGTCCGCTGGCCAAATCAATGAAAGACCGGGCGCAGGACAACGTTGTATTCACGGGATACCTCAGAAATGAAGAATTATCCGCTGTGTATGCTTCTTGTGATGTGTTTGTATTCCCGTCAAGTACCGAAACTTTTGGCAATGTGGTGCTTGAAGCGATGGCTTCCGGATTACCGGTGATCGCCGTAAATGCCGGTGGGGTTAAAGATAATGTGTTCCACGAATATAATGGCTTGATCTGCGTTCCCCGTGATGCAGATAGCCTTGCTGAGGCCATCGTTCAAGTGGCAAAAGATAAAAAGTTAAGAGACACACTGACTGCTAATGCGCTGTCCTACGCTGAGATGAAATCATGGAACAAAATATTTGATCAACTTGTAGCCAGCTATGCTAAAGTTCTACAGCAGGCCAAACTGAATGTAACAAAAACAGCCTAAGGAGGGTTTGAAAAAATGAAGATATCGATTATTGGAGGAGCAGGGTATGTTGGGCTAATTACAGGGCTCGGTCTCGCTTTTCACGGTCATGATGTTATCTGTATGGACAATGACCAAAAGAAAATTGATTTGCTGAACAGCGGCCAACTCCCGGTCTATGAGAAGGATCTGGCTGAGCTGCTCAAAGCAGCCATGACTAAAAACAGAGTGGTTTTTACAAACTGCATCAAAACCGCTGTCCAAGAATCAGACCTTATCATGATTACAGTGGGCACCTCTGGAACTCGGAACGGCGAAACCGACATGTCCCAACTGCTCAAGGCGCTTAAATCACTCTCCTATTATATGGATAATTATAAGGTTATCATCATCAAAAGCACGGTACCGGTGGGCACTTGCGATATGGCAAAACGGGTTATCAGAGATAATCTGAAGAATCCGCTAATCTCTTATGATTTGGTTTCGAACCCGGAATTCTTAAAGGAAGGCAATGCCGTTTCTGATTTTCTCCAGCCGGATCGAATCGTTGTCGGAGTAGATACACCTCATTCCGAAGCTGTTATGAAGGAGTTGTATAAAACCTTTGATGCCCCTTTGATTGTAACGGATACAAGGAGTGCGGAAATGGTAAAGTATGCCTGTAATGCCTACTTGGCAACCCGAATATCTTTTATCAATGAGATAGCGGAAATTTCTGAACATGTTGACGCGGATATTCATGCCATTCAAGCGGCTATGAAGCTAGATCAGCGCATCGGGAATCTCTATCTGAACCCAGGACCGGGATTTGGAGGCCCTTGCCTGGTCAAAGACTTAAAATCCTTGCTTAGTTTCGCCGACAAGGCCAATGTCCACTTACCATTGTTGCAGGGGGTATTAAACAGAAATGAAGCGCAAATCACGAACATTTTCCACTATATTAACAGCGAAATCAAGGACAGTGCTGATAAGAAAATTTCGGTGCTGGGCTTAAGCTTTAAAGCCGGAACGGACGACACAAGGAATTCTCCCGCCGTTCGCATGCTTGAAAAATTGATTGATACCAAAGCTAATATTTATGTCTATGATCCGGTGGTAAAGAGTCTTCCGGAACATCTCCAATCCCGAGTGACTTTGGCGGGGAGTATCGAGGATTGTATTTTCGATGCGGACTGTTTGATTGTGATGACCGAATGGCCGGAATTCCAAAGCTTAAACCTGGAGACAGTATATCACTTGATGCAGACTCCTTTTATTGTAGATACCAGAAATATCTTCCATCCTAAAAATGCCTATGATCATGGATTTTGGTACAAAGGCATAGGTGTTACCTCCTCCAGGTATACCAATATCGCCGAAGTCTTGGAAAATATCAATTACGCTTAAAAAAACCAAAAATTAACAAATACTTTATATTATAATTACATAATAATGCTAAAGTTTTAGTGTGAATAGAAAGTGAAGCGTATTGATATCTGGAAGGAGAGGTATAGATGGATACGAATGAAGAAAAAAGGAAAATATCAAGGGTTGACTATACAATTAAAGCACAGGCCAAGTATAAGGGCAGAGATTACATAGGTGAGATTAATAATTTCAGTTTAAACGGATTTCTGTTTTGCACTGATGAGGTTATGGACGCTGCGGAAGGAGACGAAATAATTATTGCGATTAATTTGGCTGACGGAGCACAGGATGTCAAGTCGGAGATAAACTGCACAGTCGTCAGAAAAGTAATTAATATCTTAGGGCTTAATTTCGATGTGATTGATTTTGATACGCTAATGTTCCTAAGAGAAAGACTAATTAATATTAACGGAGATCAAGACAAGATCAATGATGAATTTATTAATTTTGTTATGGGCAATTAGGCAATTAATATTCCGAAAATTATGCTATTAAAGGGAGATTGCTATGTTTAATCAGTATTTCGGCAACTATCTGTTGGAGAAAAGAATCATAACACCTGAACAGTTAAGAATCGTTTTGGAAGAACAAAAAACAATCAAGGTCAAGTTAGGGGTACTGGCAATTGATGCCGGTTATATGAATGCAGCTCAGGTAAACAGCATACATATGCTCCAGGCGGCCAAAGACAAAAAATTTGGCGAGCTGGCCATTGAAGAAGGGTATTTGAATGCCGATAAGCTCGATGAATTGCTGAATGCTCAAAAAAAATCAAATGTTTTGTTAGGCCAGGCCTTGATCGAAAAGGGGTACTTTGATTTTGAAAAATACGAGGAAGTACTTCTTCAATATAATAAAGATTCAGGATTTAACCCGGATGAAATCAAAGCCTTGAAAGAAAACGATGTGGAAAAAATCGTACAGATATTTCTCAAAACGGTCAATAATGCCGACTCCCATTTGCATCATGATTATTTTGAACTGTTTATCAGGAATCTTGTGCGGTTTATTGATGATGAGATCAGGATGGAAGAAGCAAGGGAGATTGATACTTACCCATTCAGCTATTTTATTACCCAAAGAATGGAAGGTGAGCAAAACTTGTTTACCGGTTTTGCCGGTTCGGAAAGTACTATGGTCAAATTTGGCGCGGCATTTATGACCAGCTTTGCTTCTATTTATAACGAAAGCTTAAACGGAATGGATGCAATAGTTAAAGACGCATTAGGCGAGTTCATGAACTGTCAGAATGGATTGTTCTTGTCCAATATGTCCCATCAAGGCGTGGATTTGGAGTTAGTCCCTTCAGAAATCAAAGAAAATGGATTGCTAAAGCCTGTGAAAAATATTTATGTAGTCCCTTGCTATTTAAGTTTTGGAAAAATAGATTTTATATTTTCTGATGAATTCCCCATCTATCTAGAACGTAATGCAAAATAATTAAAATGGAGGTGCTTCCAATGGCAAAAATACTTATTGTTGATGATTCTGTTGTGTCCAGAAAGAAGCTTAGATCCACACTTGAAGCTGCGAACCATGAAATTATTGGTGAGGCTTGTGATGGCGCCGAAGCCTTTGAAAAATACGAGGCTTTGCAGCCGGATCTCGTTACTTTGGATATTACTATGCCGAATGTCGACGGGATTACAGTTTTGAAAAAGATTAGGGAAAACTATCCTGAGGCCAGAGTGGTCATGATTACCGCTTTGGGCAAAGGAAATAAAATTCTAGAAGCGCTAAATGCCGGAGCTAAAAATTATATCACCAAACCCTATGAAGACGAGCAAATCATTAATTCGGTACAAGAAGCTTTGGAATAATTGTAAAAATCTGTGCTAAGCCCTCTCTTAGAATAGTTACAACAGACGGAGGAGAATTGTTGATGAAAGCTGAATTTATAAATCCATTTATCAAAGCAAGCACTGAAATGATCAATCAAGTTACTGGGTTTAGAGCTGAGATGGGGGAGATGTACGTTAAAAATGGACCCTATCGGAGTGAAAGTCACCTAGTTCTTATTGGGATAACTGGTGAATTCCATGGAAGTGTTGTAATTTCTTAATGTATCGGTTATTGAAGATGTTGCGTAAAATTATCAAATATTCTACGGCCATCGTATTAATTAAATAATCATAAAGGGAGATTTTCAAATGGCAAAAATATTGATTGTTGACGATTCGGCCTTCTCCAGAAAAATGCTGAGGGGAATACTCGTAGCTGGCGGTCATGAAATTATCGGTGAGGCTTGTGACGGGGCAGAGGCATCTGAAAAATACAAAGAATTATTGCCTGATATCACCACTATGGATATTACCATGCCAAATGTCGATGGTATTACAGTCTTAAAAAACATTAAGGAAGACTATCCTGAGGCTAAAGTTATTATGATAACTGCGTTGGGATCAGGAGAAAAGATCATTGAAGCTCTTAATACGGGGGCAGCAAACTATATTACAAAACCTTTTGATAGCGGTAAAATCATTGATGCCATTGAGGCAGCCTTGGAATAATTATAAAAGTTGAGGGGTTGTTATGAGCGAAACAATTGCTAATCTAGTGAATCATGCACCTACATTTTCTGTAACGGAAAATGGCAGCGCCGTGCATGATTATTTTGAGCAAAACAAAGAGGCAGAAGGTGTTGTTATTGTTGACAGTGAAAAGCCTGTCGGCATAATTATGCGCAATGATTTCTATCAGAAGTTAGGAAAACAATTTGGTTATTCACTTTATATGAAAAGGGATGTCACGCTGATCATGAAGCCGGATATTGTCTGCGTGGACATTTCCTGTGATATGGCGAAGTTTGGTTTTCGTGCGATGAATAGAAGCACCGAAAACTTATATGACCATATTATTGTTGTGAAAAATGATCAGTATGTAGGAATCGTCAGCATTAGTCAATTCCTGATAGAAATGTCAAAAACAAAGGAACGTGAAATAGAACTTCTCAACAATCAGCAACAGATTCTCAAACAGGCCAATGAAGCAGAAAAGTTTCACCGTATAGAAATGGAGCAGAAGAACATATCGATAAAAAACCTGCTGAATAATGCAGGCCAGGGATTTCTTTCTTTCGGCAGTGATTTAATTATATCAGATGAACATAGTAAAGAATGTGATGAAATCTTTGGGTTTTCCGCAGGTAACAAAAATTTTTTAGAAATATTTAAAGAATTTTTGAATCACGAGACCATACTTATCATGCAGAGTGCCTTTGAAAACATTTTTCTAGAACAAAATAAGGCCAGGAATAATATTTACTTATCAATCCTGCCGCAGGAAATAATCATCAAAGGTAAGTATATCAAAATTGAATACAAAGTTATTAGCAACCAATCTGAAAAATCTGTCATGATTATTTTGACAGACATTACAGATAAAAAAGCTTTGGAATTGAAAAATGCCGAAGAAAAAAATAATATTAAGCTCATAATCAAGGCGATAAGCAACAAGGCTGAAATTAATCAGGCCATGGAAGCTTTGCGGGATTTCTTTACAAATGGCATCGTACTGTCATTAAACAGCGGCCAGGATACAAAGATAATCCTGCATAATATCTACCGGCTGATTCACACCATGAAAGGCGACTTTTCCCTTAATTCTCTGCATCACACTTCCGAAGCACTTCATCAATTAGAAGATGCTTTGGCTGAGATGATAAAAAACATTGATACAGTGAGTTTGGATGATATAACACAATTTGCGAATAAAATAAACAGTGACCATCTATTGGAAAAAGATAGCAAAATAATTACCGAAGCCTTGGGAAATCAATTCTTTGAAAAAGATGATACCTTTACAGTTAGTCAGAGCAGATTAAGAGAAATAAAGAAGGAAATCAGAAAAATTTTCAAGGATAATGATCAGGCGATTATGGCGCAGTTGTTAGATAATCTTATAAATCCAAATATTAAAGATATCATTAGGAATTATAACGACTATACAAAAGCTGTTGCAGGAAGGCTTGGCAAGAACATAAGAGATTTTAAAATATCCGGTGATGAAGTCTATATCGATCGAAACATCTATACGCGCTTCACCAAATCCCTTGTCCACATTTTCAGAAATATTGCCGATCATGGCATTGAAACCCCTGAGGAGAGGATGAGTTCCGGAAAGCAGGAATATGGTGAAATAACCTGTCTGATAGAAAAGTACGAAGACAAAGTTGTTTTAAATATTGCCGACGACGGAAGAGGAATCGATATCGATGCGATAAGAAAAAAGGCCCTGGAAAAAGGGATATACACAGAGAGTGAGATCAACAGCCTCTCCAGGGAAGAAATACCGGAAATAATTTTCTTGGACGATTTCTCTACCAAGAATACGGTGGACATGCTTTCAGGAAGAGGAGTAGGTCTTGCAGCCGTACGATCAGAAGTAGAGGCTATAGGAGGAACAATCAAGGTTGAGACAGAGATGGGTCAATTTACTAATTTTAAGATCAGTGTCCCACTTAATTGATAAATTATATTAATAAAAGTCCTTCAGAGGGGATTGGAGTCATACAAAGCAAAGTTCAATAGCGGCTTAATAAAGTTAACTTACATTTAACATTAGCTGGGCACATATATGTCATAATTAACATTAGGTTCTCTTATGACTTATATTAATACTCAGGAGGTTGACATGAAAACTTTAGGAATTATTGATATTGGCTCAAACACGATTCGGTTAGTTGTTGTTCAGTTTACTGAGCAGCAATCTTATATAATTCTGGATCAAGTAAAAGAGTCTGTCCGGTTAGGCAAAGATATGTTAGATGGAAATCTCCACCCGATAAGAATACGCAAAGCCCTGAACGCTTTGTATTCTTTTAAAAACCTTTGTGAATCTTTAAAAACTGATGAGGTAATCGTTGTCGCTACTGAAGCGGTGCGCAGAGCTGTTAATCAAGCAGAATTTCTGGCTATGGTCACGGAAGAGACGGGGTTTAGACCCCGGGTTTTGAGTGGCATAGATGAAGCATATTATGATTATTTTGCGACTGTCAATTCTATAGACCAGGCTCAAGGTTTAGTCTTGGACATTGGGGGTTCCAGCATGGAGTTAATCTGGCAGGAGAACAGGCAAGCTTGTCACTTGACCAGCTTGCCTTTTGGCGCCATAAATTTATCCGATCAATTAAATTCTTTAAGCGGCTCATCACTAGAGCGAGAAAATCAAGTAAAAAGTCTGTTATTCGAAAATCTGAGGGAATTATCCTGGCTTTCCAAAACCGATACGTTAATCGGCATCGGCGGGAGCTTTCGTAACATAGCCAAAATAGACAAAAAGAAACGAGCTTACCCCATCGAAATGGACCATAACTATCACTTAACTGCGGACGAGGTGAACGGAATCCATCAAATGGTTCTAAACACTGCGCCTTCCGGGCGTAAAGAAATTAAAGGATTGTCTAGTGACAGAGCAGACATTTTTATTGGAGCAACTACCGCTATTACTAGTCTTCTTGAATATTGCGGAATTACTGATATTTACGTAAGTGGCTATGGATTGCGTGAGGGCATAATTTATGAGCAGATGCTAACATCTCGATTACCTGTAAACAGTGTGTTGGATTTCTCCCTGGAAAATTTATTATCAAAATTCCGCTTAAATAAACATCATGCCCGGCATGTCTGGTTCTTAAGCCAAACACTGTTTGAGCAATTGATCCTACTCCATAAAATTGAAGCGAGTCAAGTCAATATCTTAAAGACAGCAGCACTTTTACATGATTGTGGTATTAATGTTAATTACTATGATCACCATTTGCACTCTCTCTATATCATACTTAATTCCCATATTAACGGTCTAAGCCATCGTGAATTGATCATGGCCGCTTATACTGCTGCCTATCATCGAAAAAATAACGTAAAAATAAGTGAAGCTCATTTGAGTTTACTTGATTACAATGATGTCGGAGTCATTCGGAAATTAGGGGTTATATTACAGATAGCTGAAGCTCTTGACCGCCGAATGCAGGCCAATGTAAAGAGAATTGACTGTCAACTCGAAGAAGACAATGTTACACTAAAACTGCTTGCCCAGCATAATCCCGACCTCGAAATCAGAGAAGCATTAGAAGCGTCTGCAGCTTTTTGCAAACTATTTGGGAAACAATTGTATGTTGTTAACGGTTAAAGCTTAGGATATTCTTAAGAAATTGTAAACTTTAGGTGAAGTTTAAATTTTAGCTAAAACAATATAGTACAATTAATCTGTAATTACAGTTATTTGCTGGTTTCATTATTAACATTAATAATGTAAGAAGGAAACGTATGGGGAAAAGCTTTGAAATTGGCGCAGCTATCGATGTCGGATCGAAGTATCTTCAGATGACGCTGGCCGAGATTACTTCCCAAGGTAAAATCACCGTTTTAGAGGATCTCGTGCAGCCAACAAATATTGGACGGGATACTTTTTCCGGCGGACGAATCGAACGGGAAACTGTCCAGAACACAGCCGGTGTTTTGCGGGGATTCACACAATTGCTAAAGGACTACAGGGTAAAGCATTATAAAGCTGTTGCGACGAGTGGATTCAGGGAGGCCGCTAACCGTGACTACGTTTTAGAACAGTTAAGGTTAAAAACTAAACTTGATGTAGAAGTTATCAACAGTGCCCAAGAACGCTTCTTTATGTATAAAGACCTGCGTTATTATCTTACAGACCCGGCATTAATCAGTTTTGACGAGTCCACACTCATAGTGAACATTGCTTCCGGTGGGGTTGAATCTTCGATCTATAATAAAGGAAATTTGAAAATCACGGAATATATAAAAATTGGATCTTTGCGTTTGCGCGAAACTCTGGCGGGCTTAGAGACTAAGACTGTCGATTTTTCTGGAGTTATGAAAGAGTTTATTGAAAGTAAATTATACTTACTCAACTCAACGATTTATGATGAAAAACCGGCTAATTTGGTGGTTCTAGGGGGCGAAGCCCGAAGCGTAATTGACATCTTCAGCAAAGATAATTTCATTGAGACTGATGCTTTTGAAGAAGTATACGAGAAAGCGCGTCGTATGAGTGATAAACAAATTGCCCGGATGTACAATCTCCCGAGAAACCTGGCAGAAACTTTTTTGCCTACGGTAATTATCCTTTACTGTTTTTTGAAAATGACCAAAGCTAAGCGAATTCTGGCTCCGGTAATTACACTTAAACATGGACTGCTATGTGAACTGACGGATCAAACATTTGATACTCCGCATAAGCAGGAGTCATTAGACGACATAATTAACTCTGTTTGGTATATAGCTAAGAAATTTGGAGCCGATAAAAAACATGCTTTGCAAGTGGAGTCATTAGCCTTAGCTATTTTTGATCAGACTTGGAGTCTTCATAGGCTGGGCGAAAGAGAAAGGCTATATCTGCAGGTGGCGGCGATTTTACATGCCATAGGCTATTTTGTAGATTCTGCCAACCATCACATTCATGCCTACGACATTATAAGGACGCAAAACATCATGGGGTTTTCGGATCGGGAGTTGAATTTAATCGCTAATATCGTGCGTTATCATGTGCAGGATACTCCTAGTCAATACCATGCAAACTACGCTGAACTAAGCGTCCCGGATCAGATAATCGTTTCTAAATTGGCCGCTTTTTTGCGACTGGCTGAATGTCTGGATGTTTCCCATCTGAAAAAGGTGACTGAACTGAGTATTAGTAAAAACGGCGATCAATTATCTTTCTGTCTGAGTGCCAGGGAAGATACTCTGTTAGAAGAGTGGTATTTTTTAAAAAATATTCGTCTGCTGGAAGAAGTAACCGGTATGCGGGTCGTAATTAAACGTAAAGGGTAAGCTTATGGATAATGATTTTAGTCCGCCCCAGAATTTTATTAACCGGGAACTAAGCTGGCTGGAATTTAATAAACGCGTCTTGGAATGGGCCCAGGACTCGGAGGTTCCTCTATTTGAAAGATTAAAATTCGCAGCGATTGTAAGTTCTAATTTAGACGAATTCTTTATGGTGCGGGTTGCTTCCGTTGCGGACCAAATTCTAGTTGGATTTGACCAGCCGGATCCTTCCGGGTTAAGCCCGCAACAAGTAATCGAGAATATTTTTTGGCAGGTTCACCGGATGGTAGCAGACCAATATGTTTGTTATAACCGTTCCTTGCTTACGGCTTTGAGGAAGGAAAAAATTCAGATTTTAAAATGGGCAGAGATGAATCATGAGCAACGCAAAGCTCTGGACGATTACTATCTGCGCACTGTTTATCCGGTTCTTACACCTTTGGTAGTCGACAAGAGCAGACCTTTTCCTCTTGTTTTAAATAAAAGCTTAAACATTGCTTTGCTGCTTGAGACAGACGATAATGAGTTTTTTGCAACCGTTCAGGTTCCATCAGTTCTGCCTCGGTTAGTTGAAGTCAGAACGACAGTAAAGGGCAGCGTCTTCGTACTCTTGGAAGAGATTATTAAGATTCATTTGGAAGAACTGTTCTGTGGGCATATGATTCTAACCTCTGGCTGCTATCGGATAACCCGTAACTCTGACCTCGATTGGGATGAAGATGAGGCCGAAGACCTGCTGGAAGCCATTGAAGAATCCTTGCGTCAACGCAAATGGGGAGCTGCTATTCGCCTCGAAGCCGAAAAAGGACTTGACAAACGTCTGTTAACTATTCTGCGGGAAGAGTTGGAGATCTCCGAAGAGAAAGTCTACGAAATCAAAGGACCAATCGACTTAACTTTCCTCATGAACATCAACCAATTAGAGGGTTATAACCACTTGAGTTATGCTCCTCTAAAACCGCAGTCAATTTCCGCTTTCCAGAGAGAGGATAATTACTTTAACATGATTACCCAGCATGATATCTTGCTGCACCATCCCTACCAGGCATTTGATCCCGTAGTGAATATTGTACGTACAGCTGCCTGTGATCCGGATGTCCTGGCAATCAAACAGACCTTATACCGGGTCAGTGGGAACTCTTCCATCATTGAAGCTTTAGCTCAGGCAGCGGAAAATGGCAAGCAGGTTACGGTGTTGGTGGAACTGAAAGCACGTTTCGATGAGGAAAAAAATATCCATTGGGCAAAACGATTGGAAAAGGCCGGTTGCCATGTAATTTTTGGCATGGTCAACTTAAAAACACACTGTAAGCTATTGTTAATTGTACGGAAGGAAGAGGATGGAATTAAACGCTATGTGCATTTAAGTACGGGCAACTATAATGACGTGACGGCTAAAATTTATACTGATTTGAGCTTATTTACGGCAAACCTGCATTTCGGCGCAGATGCTTCCGCTGTTTTTAATATGTTGTCCGGCTTGTCTCAACCCAGTGATTTACATAAATTAACGATCGCCCCGTTTGGTTTAAGACAAAGAATACTTGAACTAATCGAACAAGAAGCCGATAATGCCCGCCAAGGAAAACGGGGAAAAATTATAGTCAAAATTAATTCTCTCGTAGATGTGGAGATTATCAAAGCTTTATATGCTGCTTCCGGAGCCGGCGTAACAATAGACCTAATAGTCCGGGGAATCTGCTGTCTCAGGCCTGGATTACCTGGAGTCAGCGAACACATCTCGGTTCGCAGTATTGTTGGCCGTTTTCTGGAACACAGCAGGATTTTTTTCTTTCATAACGGTGGGGATAACTTGCTATTTTTATCCAGCGCCGACTGGATGACTAGAAACTTAGATCATCGGGTTGAAGTCCTATTCCCGATTGAGGATCAGGAAATAAAAAATGAAATTATGTCTATCTTAAATATTTCTCTGCAGGATACTTTAAAAGCGAGAATCTTACAAGCGGATGGAACGTACCGAAAAATTGATAAACGGAGCAAGAAACTGGTTGATAGCCAAGATATGTTTTACAAACTGGCCATGGAGAGGGCAGAAGAAGGTAAACGGGAAAAATGATATCAATCTCTAAGAAGTTGATGATATGAGGAGGAGTCTACATGGAATTAATTCTAGTACGGCATGGAGCCGCAGAAAAAGGAGAAGACCCGAACGGAGAAGAACAGGCCTTAACGAAGCAAGGAAGTAAAAAGATTTCCGATTTAGCCGCCGGCATTAAAACATTATTGGGAAAACGTATTCATCTTCATATCTGGTCAAGCCCGTTGGTCCGGGCCTGGCAAACAAGTCAAATTTTGGCTGATATGCTCGGAGTTAAACAGGTGGAAAAATTGACCGCCATCCAAGAAGGCGATTTGAGCAGTCTTATAGAAATGTGGACCAAACTTAACAAAGACGACTGCCTTATTATTGTTGGTCATCAACCGCATTTACAGGAATGGAGCGTACTCTTAGCCGGAGCAGCGTTACCTTTTAAAAAGGGAGCCGCAGCCAGTTTTAAGATTAAGTCAGACGCGCCTGATGCGGCTGAACTATGCTGGTTTACCCAGCCGGCATTTTGGTCAAAATAAAATGAGTTCTAAAGTTTCTAAATTAAAAGTAAATTTGACTCTAAATCTTTAGATGATAGAAGGAAATTACACGATCCCGGCGAAATTAATACTCAAGGATCATAGGCCATAGATACAGCTCTATGGCTATTTTCCTATCTTATATAGCTATTTCTATATCTTAAAGGCTGAAGTAAGGAGTAAAGGCATGATTACCAGAGCAAAAGAGGCTTTACATAAATATTTCGGCTACAGGGACTTCAGGGGAGGGCAGGAAAAAGTCATCCAAAGCTTGCTCGACGGGCAGGATACGTTGGCTATTATGCCTACCGGGGCAGGGAAGTCCATTGCCTATCAGATCCCTGCCTTACTGATTGAGGGGACGACACTTGTGATTTCCCCTTTGATCTCCCTTATGAAAGATCAAGTGGATAGCCTGCGCCAAACGGGAATACCGGCTACTTTTATTAACAGCTCGATTTCGCTCAAGGAAACTTGGTCCCGGATAGAAAAAATGCAGCACGGGGAATTCAAATTGGTATATCTGGCCCCGGAACGTCTTGAGTCGGAAGAATTCCTGGCTATGTTGCAAACACTATCTATTAACTTTATAGCCGTGGATGAAGCCCACTGTGTATCCCAGTGGGGGCATGATTTTCGTCCGAGTTATCTGAAAATCAACAATTTCCTGCAATCTTTGCCTAGCAGGCCTCTGGTCGGTGCTTTTACGGCCACGGCAACAGAGGAAGTAAAACAGGACATGATCCGGTCACTTGGTCTGCAGAAGCCTAATTGCTTTATCATGGGTTTTGACCGGCCAAACCTCAATCTCGCTGTCTTGAGAGGAGAAAACAAGCGGGTCTTTATTCTGGATTATCTCAAAAAGCATCCCCGTTATTCCGGGATTATCTATGCAGCGACCCGGAAAGATGCAGATAAGATCCATACATTTTTAAAGAGCAAAGGCTTCAATACGGGAAAGTATCATGCCGGTATGAAGGATATGGAAAGAAAGCAAAGCCAGGAAGGGTTTATTTTTGACGATATTGCCATCATGGTAGCTACGAATGCTTTCGGCATGGGGATAGATAAATCTAATGTTCGTTTTGTCATACACTACAACATGCCGAAAAACATCGAAGCTTATTACCAGGAGGCGGGAAGAGCCGGTCGGGATGGTGAAAAGGCGGAATGTATTCTTCTGTTCGGTCCTCAGGATGTGCAGATCCAGAAATTGATGATTGAAGACACGACAAATAATGAGCAGCGTCAGGCCAAAGAGTATAAGAAATTGCAAGCTATGGTAGATTATTGCCATACCTCCAGGTGTTTAAGGAAAACCATCCTGGAATATTTCGGGGAAATCGGCGGTCCGGATCAATGTCCTAACTGCAGTAATTGTGAAGAGGGAAGGGAAAAAGTAGATGTTACCCTCGATGCCCAGAAAATTCTATCCTGTATCTACCGGATGCGGGAACGTTTTGGTATGGCGATGGCGGCGGAAGTACTTAAAGGATCTTTAAATAAAAAAGTTATCCAGTTCGGTCTGGATAAGCTTTCTACACATGGAATTATGAAGGAGACTCCTTTGCAGGAAATTAAAGACAGGATCAACTTTCTGGCTGCGGAAGGTTATCTGATTGTAACCGGGGGGCAATACCCGATCCTTAAACTTGCTGCCCAAGCGGTTCCCGTTCTCAAGGGGCAAGAAAAAGTCTATCAGAAACTATTACATCAAGAGGAAACTACCATCTCCGAAGCAGAAAGAATCTTTGAACGGCTGCGGGTCTTGCGTAAGAAGCTTGCCCAGCAAGAAGGATTGCCTCCCTATATGATTTTTCAGGACAGTACGTTAAGAGAAATGGCTGAAAACTGTCCCAAGGATAAACGTGCCCTTCTGAGGGTGAACGGAGTGGGAGAAAAAAAGCTTGAGAAGTATGGGGAGCAGTTTCTGGCGGAAATTAAGGAGGAAATTACTTCATAGGGACAAACAAAAATTAAAAAAACAAAATATTTGAAGCATTATTCTTTGGCTAAGGAAAGCTTATCCAACAAAAGAACATCCGAGGAATAGTGCTTTATTACTATTGGATTAAGACCTTTGACCTATATAATAATAACGCTATATATTTTATCCTTTTCTTACAGATATTTGTTTTTTTCCGACAGATAATGGAAAGGGTGATAAAATGGCAACCGACAGTGAACGCCAAAATAAAGACATTTACATAAGCGAGGATTGTAAAATAACTGGAACAATTGAGGCCACCGGGAATCTTAATATTGATGGGAAAGTTCAAGGGACTATTAATATCAAAGGGGATCTAGTTATTGGCAAGGGTGGAAAGGTTGCAGCCGAAATTTTAGCTGATAATGTTCAGGTGTATGGGGAAGTTCGTGGAAATATTAACGCCACAAACATGTTGGATATTACATCATCAGGTATGGTCTATGGTGATATAAAGATGAATCTACTGAAGATCGAGCAGGGAGGTAGGTTTGTTGGGGCGAGTGCTGAATTAAATCAGAATGAGATAACAGAAACTGAAACCGATAAAGAAACAAACGATGTACCTGAAAATCTAAAATCGCAATTTATCCCTAAGATTTACAACAGGTTAGTAAAGTAAGTAATAGGAGCTATAACTCCAATATCGATGCCTCATCCCGATCCAGCTTTTTCATACATGAACTCAGGCGTCCCTTCAAAGCTTGATCTGTTACAGCTTCGCGCATTTGCCGCAGAAGGTCGATAGTTCTGCGGAATACAGCAATGATGTCACCTTCATCCAACGTGCATAATTGCTGTATTTCGCTTAATACCGAGCCTTTGCTCCAAAAGTAGGTAATTACTGCCGGGCGGGGATCAAAACGTACTGTTTCAGCGTCGCAAATGGACTGAACATAAGTGAAAATTTCTTTAATTGGGGAAAAATCAATTTGGTCTGTCTTCTGAAAAAAGTCATTGCGCTTGCTTTCATAATCAATACAGGAAATTAATGCGTTGAGCTGGTCGTCATCAAGTTGTTCCAAAACTCCTGAAAAGATCAGTTCCGTGACAAAGAGTTCCTGCACATAAATATGGCAGGCTAACTCGCCGCGCGGCAGAAGCTTACTGTTTTCAATATATCCCATTCTTTCCAGATGGGATTTTTTCTTGAGGAATTCATAATTAAAAGTGTTGTAATCGGGAAGCGAAGCTAATTGATTTTTATAGCTGGCAAATTTTTCCTCAATTGTTGTCCATTTTGCTAAATGTGTCTTGCAGAGGCCAATTTGTTTTTTTGAACATTTTTCCGGAAGATTTTTTAAAATTTTATCCCACTTGCGGATTTTGCGATGCATTTGGCGACCGTAAATTTTATTCCTGCGTCTCGGATCAAGTTTATCGTATGCTTTGCGCAGCCTTTCCAACTCTGCTTGTTTAGGGTAATAATTTAGCGGGCACTGGTAAGAACCAACATGGCGGCAAAGGTACTCTTTGGACTTGGCCGATTCCTCGGCGAGCTTACGGAGTTCTTCTTCAATTTGTTCGGCAGTTACAATATAGGAATGAGCTGCAAAACTCTTCTTAAAATAAATTTCAATTTGCTCCTCAGATAGAGTAGCCAGGAGATTCAAAACGGTATTATAGGAAAGACGGAATTGGCTTGTTAATGGTTCCAACTTATTAATATCAAATTTAATAGGGGGTTCTTTTTGAAAATAATTAAGGTCAACGATAGCAAAAGAATACCCCTTATCATCAATCCCTCTTCGTCCTGCCCGGCCTGACATTTGAAAAAATTCATGATTGGCTAAAGGGCGAAAACTATGTCCGTCATATTTATTTAAAGAATCGAAACAAACAGCTTTAACAGGGTAGTTGATGCCTACGCTGAAAGTTTCGGTGCAGTAGAGGACGGAAATAAACTTACTCAGGAAGAGATCTTCGACAACGGTTTTTTGTAAGGGAAGAAGACCGGCATGATGGTAGGCAATTCCTTTGCGGCAGACCCGGAAAAGTTTGCGGGTGGAAGAAGACCAGGAATCTTCGGCATCAAATTGTTCAATAAAAATATTTTTAACCTTGGCGCTTTGTTCAGGGGTAAGATAGTTTTTCAGCGATGCCAATTCATGCGCTTTATCTGAACATTGTTTTCTGCTGAAGACGAAATACAGGGCAGGTAAATATTTTTTTTCAATACTTTTGACCAAGTCGGTATGAATTGTTGGTTTAAATAAAGGAGAATTATTGGCGGCCTTATCAACTGTTTTTAATTTCCGGTAATAAAAATCCAACAAGTTTTCATAAGAAATAAAACCGGTTTCCTGACTGAAGTAATAATAATCCAAAGGAACGACTCTCTCATGTTCTTCAATCAGAATTACAGTTTCTTTCCGGATTGTTCCGATCCAATTCTTTAATTCTTCGGCATTGGCAATGGTTGCGCTTAAGCCGAGGATTTTGATATGAGGCGGAGCCAGAATTATTGACTCCTCCCACACAGTGCCTCGGTCTTCATCATTAAGCCAATGTATTTCATCAAAAATTACATAGGAGACTTGCTTTAATTCCTCATCATTAGTAATTACTTGGTTGCGGAAGATTTCGGTGGTCATAATAAGCAGCGGGGCGGTAGGGTTGACTACAACATCTCCAGTCATAATACCAACTCTATCATGACCAAATTGTTTGCTAAAATCTTTAAATTTCTGATTGCTTAAAGCCTTAATCGGAGCAGTGTAGACTATTTTCTTATCCTCTCGGATAGACTTCTCGACAAGGTAGTCTGCAACTAAGGTCTTGCCTGTTCCGGTAGGGGCTGAGACAATGACCGAAAAATTATTGTTGATAGCTTCGATGGCTTCAATTTGAAATTTATCAAGTTTAAGTCCCTGGTATTCGGAAATCATTCTATCACTCGTTTCCTGTAAGAAGTCCCAATAATTGTATCAAAGTATTTAGCCATAATCAAATCCGCGCTGTATGAGTCTACAATTGCCTGAATAAAAGAAAAGATGCTCCAATCTTTGGAACATCTCCATTTGTTATATTGAATTATTCATCACCTATGGAGTGGGAAAGACAAGCGGAGACAATTTGAGCAGCAGACACAACTTCTGCTAGAATCCTGGCCTTGTCAGGAACCATTTGGGATTCGAAACCAGTAATTACTTCCCCTTTAAGAGATACATAGTAGCGTGGAGGAAGGCGATTAAGGGCAAAGGCCATGATGTCCGCTTGGCATCTCTCGCATTTACACGGAATATTACTTTTGGGTATGTATTCTTCCAACGCTTTCTTAACTAGAACTTCGCTGAAATTTCTCAATTCGTACATAAAATATTCCTCCTGGAAAGAATTAATCACTTAATTTTACCATAGAAAAATTTTTCGGAGAAGATATAGGCAATATATTTTCTTTTATCAGATACTGTTCGAGGTTCGTTCAAGGTAAGCAGGAGGACGATTTTTCATAAATAGGGCCAGGATACCTGCCAATACCGGAAGAATGAAAAGCATAATAAACATCAGGTTATTCCATGATATTAAAAGAGATTTTGTAGAAAAATAGAGCGGAAAAATAGTTAACAGGCCTGAGTAAGTAAGAGCACGGATAGCAATAATAAAAATAATTAATATAAGTTCTTTCGAAGAAGTGCGTAAAGTTCCAAAGACTTCTTTCAGGTTGGTAGCGGTACCCTTAAGATACTCAGCTTTAGGAGCAAAGAAAAAAAGAAGAATAGCAACGATCAACCCTGGAATGACAGTAAAAGGAGTTGATCCCAGACCAAATTTATGGAAAAACGGAGGGAAAATCAAAAGGCTCAAAGCAAATCCGATATTGCCAAAAGCTACAAAGAAGGAAAGAAGAATTGCTTTCTTCCGACCGCCAATATTGCTGATCATGGTTGAAGCCTGGGGATGAAAAGCTGCAGTTCCCAGGCCGGCGAGGCCGGCGATAAAGACCAGCAGAGGAAAACTACCGAAGGAGATAACCAAAAACGGTAAAAGTGCCGGGATATAATTGCCGTACATATCGTTAATAGTATGGGCGAACGAGAGGATTCCAATGGTAGGGTAATTTTTGGGTTCATTCATCATGAAAACTCCTTGGAATTAGCTGATTTCAATAATATGCATTATAGTCCAATTGGCAGTTAAGTTCAATTAATTTTAAAACTTACTTAAGATTGGACAATTTTATCCAGGTATCATATTATCTAATTTAGACAATTTAATTTGTTCTAATTTAGATTTTTCACTCAAGGAGTATACCAATGGATTTTGCCGGAAAAGAAAAATCAGAATATGTAAAAGATACTTTTAATTCTATCGCGGGTAAATATGATTTAATGAATACGTTAATGAGTTTGGGAATGGATAAATATTGGCGGAGAAAGGTTGTTAAAATTGCTCAAGCCAAACCAGGGATGACTATGCTGGATGTCTGCTGTGGTACAGGCATGTTAACGGGAGAACTGGCAAGGGCTGTTGCACCTTCCGGTGAGGTTACGGGAGTAGATTTTTCGGAGGAGATGCTCAATAAAGCCCAGGAGAACCTAAATGATTCACCGATAAAAGAGAACATTAAATTATTGCCCGGCAATGCTTTAAGATTGCCGTTTAAAGATAATTCTTTTGATGGGGTTACTGTTGGCTGGGGACTAAGAAACCTGCCTGATTTGCATCAAGGTATTAGAGAAATGCAAAGGGTAGTAAAACCGGGTTGTATGGTGGTCTCTATTGATATGGGTAAAACTTTTGTTCCCGTTTTCAAACAGCTTTATTGGTTATATTTTAAAAGGGTTGTTCCTTTGCTGGGCAGGATCTGGGCCGCCAGACGCATTGAATATCACTACCTCTATGAGTCTGCCAGTGAGTTTAAATCCCAAACTGAACTAGTCAGGATTTTCCAGGAATGCGGTCTTGATAATTGCAATTATCTCAATCTTGCTTGTGGTGCGGTTGCCATTGTCTATGGCCAAAAAAAACAACGAAGATCGGTAAATAATTTAAGTACATAATATTTAGGCTTAGTGTAAAACTATCTTTATGTGATTAAATTTAAAAATGGAGGTAGTTTTCTTATGAAAGTAAAAGACATTATGGCCACGGATGTTGTCTTTGTGGATGCTACAACGAAAACTCCGGAAATAGCTAAAGTATTGAAACAAAATGGAATTGGAGCAGTCCCTGTTATGAAGAATGGGAATGTGGTAGGGATTATTACGGATAGAGACATTATTCTAAGAGTGTTGGCAGACAATAAAGATATAAATACGGTGACGGCAGAACAAATTATGTCGGTTAATGCTGTATGCATTGAAGAAAGCGACGATATTGACCGCGCCGTCGATTTGATGGCAGAGTACCAAATCAAGAGACTTCCAGTCTTAAGCAAGGGTAAGTTGATCGGAATAATTTCCCTTGGCGATTTAGCTATTGAGCAAATCCATATTGATGAAGCAGGGGAAGCATTAAACGGTATTTCGAGAGGTATAAGTCATTAGAAAACCTAAGTTGCTGAATTCTTAAAAAGTGCTGCCAGGCAGCACTTTTTTTATTCTTAAGAGGAAGTTATAATATTAATGTTTTCAGCACCGAAATTTTCAGGAAAGGTGAAAAAATTAAATGATTGCTTGCGGGATTAAAGGAAAATCAAAATCTGTGGTAACTCCGGATAAAACGGCAAAGAATGTCGGCAGCGGTTCCCTGGAAGTATTTGCTACACCTATGCTCACGGCACTGATGGAGAAGAAAGAAGATGGATGATCATAATGGCTGAGGATTTTAACAGTGTCGCAGGCCTTGGTTCAATAGAACAAGTTATTGAAAAATCCAAATTTATTGCTCTGGTAGCACCGGTAAGAGATATGGATGAAGTTGAAAAGCATATGAAGGATACCAGACGGACTTTTCCCAATGCCCGTCATTATGTATACGCCTATCGCTTATACCGGAATAGAATGGAAAAAGCTTCTGATGATGGTGAGCCGCAGGGTACAGGAGGCAGACCGGTATTAGATCTGCTGCAGCATCGCCAAATCTGGGATGCGCAAATTATTGTTGTCCGCTATTTTGGAGGAGTCCTTCTCGGAACCGGAGGGCTAGCCCGGGCTTATAGGGGTACGGCGCTCCTAGCCCTAGATAAGGTTGGGATCGCTAAATATGCTCCTCACGTTCTTTATACAATTTACACAACTTATCCCTGGTATGAGCAAATAAAGTATGGTATCCGTCAAAAGGGCTGGGAGATTGATAAGGAGATCTTTGAGGAAAAGGTATCTCTTAATATTTATATTCCTGTGGAAGAGGACCTTATTTTTGAAAAGTGGATAGATGAATTAACTAATAAGCAAGTTTCCCGGGAAAGGGAGGGAATTGTTTTAAGGGCATAAAAACAAGGGCTGATAATGTGGAAAAAATGACAATTCGACTTGCAGTTTTTGATATTGACGGAACTTTGGCTGCGACCGAAGATACAATCCCTCCCCACGTTGGGGAGAAACTTAGAATCCTGGAAGAAAAAGGTCTGCAGATTGTTTTCATTTCAGGACGAACGGCTTCCTATTTAGCCGGGTTAGCGAGAGGGATTGGGGTTGCAAAATCTTTAGTAGCCGGAGAAAACGGCGGCGTAATTTTTGATCCGGCAAGCAAATGGGAAAGAAAACTGGAGGCTATTCCTCATCAAGTCGTCTCACTTTAAGCATAGACAGCCTGATCCCGGAAAATCATATCGTTCGTATTGTCAACAAAGCAATTAATCAAATGAACCTGGAATCTTTGGTTGCCAAATACCCCGGTGGTGACCGCTCAAGCCATCACCCGGTAATGGCTATAACGTTCAAATTGGAACCGAAAATCAATTTATTGTCGGCTGCAGTGTTCATCAGAGACCTGGCGACACAAGCTGTATGAAAGAGCATCTGGAAACCTTAGAAAATATATTAGATGGGAATTTACCTAAAAATATTATTGCCGATGCCGGTTATGGCAGAACATTCGTATTCCTGAATGAGTCACATCGTAAAAGTGATTGTTTTCGGCAACACGGTGGTCGATTTACCGATGAAGCCTTAGATTACCTTCAGAGTTGGAGTTAAGAGGGTGTTAGCTTATCCAAGATATTTCTGGCTACATAAATTCCACTTGCCGCAGCTTGGGACAGTGACCGCGTGATGCCGGCACCGTCTCCAATCGCATAAAAATTAGGGTATTTTGTTTCCAGTTTATTATCAAGTTCCGGTCGGGCTGAATAAAATTTAACTTCCACGCCGTAGAGCAGGGTATCATAATTGGCTGTTCCGCGGGCAATATTGTCCAAGGAATAGATCATTTCAATAATATTGTCAAGGCAGCGTTTGGGCAAAACTAGTCCCAAGTCACCGGCATTGGCTGATTGAAGTGTTGGCCTGGTAAAAGATTTCTGCATTCTTTTTTCATTTGTTCTCCGGCCTTTTACCAAATCACCGAATCTTTGAACGATGACACCGTCGCCAAGCATATTGGACAGGGTAGCAATATATTTACCGTATTTTAATGGTTCATTGAAAGGAGAAGTAAACTTATTGCAAACCAAAAGGGCAAAATTGGTGTTATCACTCTTCAGGCTTTCGTCCGAATAGCTATGACCATTTACTGTAAGCACGCCGATCGTATTTTCGGTAACGACATGTCCCTTGGGATTCATACAGAAGGTCTTAACCAAGTCGTTATATTTTTTTGTATAATAATGAAGTTTTGCTTCATACACTTCATCGGTGATATGGCTGAAAATTTCATACGGAAGTTCTATCCTAACCCCCAAATCGATCTGGTTACTGGTTAGATTAATATTAAGCTTCTTGCATTGGTCGGCGAACCATTCACTGCCTACTCTGCCCACGGCACTGATCAGAAAATTGCAGCAATACTTTTCCAAATTGGTATTGAGAATATACTTGTTATTTTCTAGAGAGATATTGTCGACTTCCGTATGATGTTTAATATCAATTTTATCTTTCAAAACATTGTAGATATTGGTCATTATCTTAAGATTATTTTCTGTTCCCAGATGTTTTACTTCGGACTGCAGAAGGTGAAGATCATTCTGTAGGCAAATTTTGCCCAGTTCACGAGCCTTGGGAGTTCTGGTAGTAAATCTTTTGGTCGTTGCTCCAAATTCTACGAGGATTTTATCCATATATTCGATGAGTTCCATTACTTCCTCGTTCGAAAGATATTCATTAAGCCAGCCACCGAATTCAGTGGTAAAGTTATATTTACCGTCGGAAAAGGAACCACATCCGCCAAAACCTTCCATAATGGCGCAAGAGGGGCACTTGAGACATTTTTTTGACTTATCCTCAGTAAGCGGACATTTTCGGTTCAGGATGCTATTGCCTTTTTCAAAAATGCATATTTGCAAATCATTTTTATGCTTGATAAGTTCGAAAGCACACATGATGCCTGATATACCACCGCCAATAATACCGATATCATAATGTTTCATTTGAGACCCTCATTTCTAATCTCATTCCTGAATCCGAAATTGATACAGTCATAATTGCCATAAAAAGTATATCACTTGACGAAAGATTCATCAATCAAGAGGATTTAAAAGAATGTAAAATAGAGCTGGCTAAACTAATCTTTATTTTCTTGCGGATGATAGGAGGATATCAATAATTTTTATAGAATTTGTCATTTAGGTGTAATTATTTTTAGAAATATTAAATATTTTGTTTAGCGAACAGAGGAGGATTAGCAATGAAATCGTCAGCGGAAATACGCAGCTTAAAGATAATCAGCATTAATGAAGGTAAACAAATCAGCACCGTCAAAGATATCGTTATCAACTCCGCAAATGGCAGCTTGGCGTTTTTTATCATTGAACAGCCTTCTGATTATTTCGGTGCTCGCTTAATTTCTTTTGAAGATATTTTCGGGATAGGGGACTACGCCTTGATTATCAATGACAGCGAGGCTATTCAAGATGTAGCGCATAATCCGCTGGCGATTGAACTCCTGCAAAAAGATGTTAAAATCATAGGGTCGCAGGTACTCACGACCAAAGGCTGTCTAATCGGTCAAGTCACCGAGTTTTCAATCGACGAGAAAACCGGGAAGATAACCGTTTGTCAACTTTCCAATGATGAGGGCAGTGTCAATCAGTTCAAATGTGACAATGTTATTACCTATGGCAAAGACATCATTTTAATTGAAGAGAATCCTTCTGCAGCCAACACTCCCCTCGGACGGAATACGACAGAAGTTCCTGCCGGCCCTTTTCGTGACAAAGAACTCCTCAAAAAAAGAATCGAGGAGTTCGGAAAAAACGATAATCTTCTTAAGGGTGCTGAATACAGCGAAATAATTGAATATCCCAATGATTTTAATGTTTTCGAGCAGCGGCAGCTTCAGTTTCTGGTAGGGAAAACCCTGGAAAAAGATATTCGTCTGGAAAATGGAGGATTGCTGAGGGCTGGAGAGCAAATTTCCAAGGAATCGCTCTCAGCTGTCAAATCACGCCAGGCACTTATGCAACTAACAGCCCACGTCGTTAAATAAGCGTGTGGTTGAATGTGGGGCAATAGGCAGCAAGCGGACATTCACTGCACTGCGGTTTCCTGGCACTGCAGATTTTTCTGCCATGAAAGATAAAACGATGATGATTATCTATCCACTGGTTTTTCTCTGCTAAGTCCATGAGAACTTTTTCGACTTTCAGAGGATCGCTGCTGGCGGATAAACCAAGTCTCTTGGCGACGCGCAAGACATGGGTATCTACCGGAAAAGCGGGAACGCCAAAGGCGTTGGCCAATACAACCCCGGCAGTTTTACGGCCTACGCCGGGCAAGGTTACGAGCTGTTCGAAGTTAGCAGGCACATTCCCGTCATATTGATTAACAAGTATTCTGCATGTTTCTAAAATGTTTTTTGTTTTTGTCCTGAAAAGTCCAATTGATCTTATTTTATACTCGAGTCCGACAGCAGATAACTCGAGCATTTTTGAGGGATTAGGATATTCGCCAAAGAGTTTGGCGGTCACTTGATTGACTTTTTGGTCCGTCGTTTGGGCGCTTAGAATTGTGGCAATAAGCAATTCAAAAGAATTGCGAAAATTAAGTTCGCAATGGGCATCCGGGTAGGTAACGGCTAAAATATTAAGGATTTGGTTAATATCATTGTTTACCATAGTTATCAATTCACCGTGTATAGGCTGCCGCCAATAAATTCTCTGAGGATAGAGTTTAAAAGCACTTTGTCCGTTTCGATCGGTTCAAAAAATGAAAGAAGATTTAATAACCGGGAAACGGTTTCAGCATAGGGGCTTTGTTTCTGGATCTTTGTCAATAAAGGTTCAGCGTATAAACGAAGCGCATTTAATTCATAAATTAAACTCGAATTAAACATGACATCAGCTTCTTCCTGGAACTTAAAAATATTATTGGTTTCACCCCGTCTGACGCTTTCCCATTGTTTAAGCGTTTTTTCCGGTTCTGTACCTC
Organism: Peptococcaceae bacterium UBA6116; assembly: GCA_002423425.1. Taxonomy (GTDB): domain Bacteria; phylum Bacillota; class Desulfitobacteriia; order Desulfitobacteriales; family Syntrophobotulaceae; genus UBA6116. The sequence continues at coordinate 27,885 of DIWC01000014.1, read as the reverse complement.
GGAAACTATTATCCCGGACAATCCGCCGGATAAGCCGGGCTTCAGTTGTCGGAACCCTATTATGAGAATCTATATTTATCAGGAAAAGAGCACTAATATAGACTTTAAATAAATTGTCCCTATTGATCTTGGTCAGCAAGTTAGGATTTAAGGCATGGATACCTTCAACAATCAGGATATCGTCAGGACCAAGATGCAGCCAATGCCCTCTTTCGGCCCTGCATCCGGTAAAGAAATCAAAAACAGGAATCTCGACATCCTGGCCATCGATCAGTTCAGCTATTTGTTCATTTAAAAAGGGAAGATCCAAAGCTTCCAAAACATCAAAATCTAGCTGCCCCGAGGCATCCTTGGGCGTATTATCTCTATTAAAAAAAAAGTTGTCCAGGGACAGAGGAACAGGCTTTAGGCCATTAACGCGAAGCTGGGTAGATAAACGCTGGGCAAAAGTAGTTTTGCCGGAGGAAGAAGGTCCGGAGATAAGAACCATTCTTACAGTCTTTTTCTCTTGCAGGATACGATCGGCTATATCGGCAATTTTTTTCTCCTGCAGGGCCTCGGCCGTAGTAATAAGCTCCAGGGACTTTCCGTTCCTAATATAAGAATTAACGTCTTTTACTTCATCCAGCTTTAGTCTTTCCAACCATCTTTGGGTCTCGGCATAGGTAGCAGATAGTTTTTTCGGGAGAATAAATTTACTTCCTTCATCATCGGCATCCTCAAAATGAAGAATAAATCCCGGAGGATAGGGGATAATGTTAAATTCTTTAATCATTGAAGTATCTTTAAACGCCGGATAGATGGCATCAATCAGTGTACCTCCCAATTTGTATCTATAAATATTTTTTTCCTTACCCATAAGTTCAATGGTATTATTTTGTTGTGCCCAACTTCTTAGTTTTGATTCGATTAATCTTACTTCTCTGTTGGAAACAAGAGAACCAATAAACTCACAATAGACTCCATCCAAGATGGAATAAGGTATTTTTAATTTTTCTTCCGGAAATAACTCTTCAATGACTTTAATTAATCCTAATTGTAAAGTTTGCCTATACATGCGAAGATAGTCTTCTGACATAAGCACAGCACCTTTCTAGCTAATCTTTTTCCATTATAGCTGGCGACATTAAAACAATTATAAGAAAATTATTTGCAAATGAGAAGTTAATTTAGTAAGAAATAATAAAATAATTAATTGAGTAAAAATGATTGAGTAAAAATGATTAAATTTTATAATCATCTCATGGTATAATATACGGCGTGACAGAGGAGGTAATTATGCTCTATCAAAGTACTAGGGGCAATATTGAAGCCCAGACTTCAGCGCAGGCTATTGCTCTGGGGATGGTTCCCCAAGGCGGGCTTTTTGTTCCCCAAAAGATACCGGTTGTAACCTGGCAGGAGTTTAGCGGCTTGAGTTATGCTGAGCTGGCTCTGAAAATTATGGGTGTATTTTTAGATGATCTTCCGGGCACAACTTTGCAAGAAGCGGTCAAAGTTTATAGTGACGGACATTTTGACAATCAAAACCCTGCTCCCTTAGTAAATGTAGGTAATTGTGGTATGCTGGAATTATGGCATGGGCCTACGGCTGCGTTTAAAGATATGGCCCTCCAAGTACTGCCTTATTTATTAGCGTCGAGTATTAAGTCTATGGGGATAGATGTCGAGGTATTAATACTTACGGCAACCTCTGGAGACACCGGTAAAGCGGCCTTGGAAGGTTTTAAAGATGCTCCGGGGACTAAAATAGTTGTCTTTTATCCTGTGAGAGGAGTAAGTGCCGTTCAAGAGAGGCAAATGCTCACAACAGGAGGATCCAATACTTATGTTGCTGCTGTTTCCGGTAATTTCGACGAATGCCAGACAGCTGTTAAAAAGATTTTTTCGTCCCAAGAACTTAAGCGGAAACTGGCGGAAAGACAGATGGTCTTTTCCTCAGCCAATTCCATCAACTGGGGGAGATTACTGCCTCAGATTGTATATTACTTTTGGGCCTATCTTCAGGCAGTAGACCAAAAGAGGGTTAAAGCCGGTTCAAAGATTAATGTTGTCGTTCCTACAGGCAATTTTGGTAATATTTTGTCTGCTTATTATGCTCAACAAATGGGTTTGCCTATCAAAAAACTAATTTGTGCTTCCAATAAAAACAATGTTCTTTCTGATTTCTTCTTGGAAGGAACTTATAACAGCAATAGACCATTTTATCTTACATCTTCTCCTTCCATGGATATATTGATCTCGAGTAATTTTGAACGGTTCTTGTTTGAGATATCAGGCAGGGATGCGGCAAGAACAGCGGAGTGGTTCAAAACCTTGGCCGCGGAGGGCAAATTCCAGGTTGATCAGCGGACGCTTGAACTTTCTCAGCAGAATATGCATGCCGGATGGGCCTCGGAAGAGAGTGCCGCGAATATAGTTCATCAAATTTATAAGGAATACGGTTATGTACTTGATCCTCATACTGCCGTAGGGATGAAAGTTTATCAGGATTACCGGCAGAAGAGTGGAGATGACACATATACCGTACTTGCATCTACGGCAAGCCCGTATAAGTTTGCAGCCAGTGTTTTACAGGGACTTCAACAGGGAAGCAGCGTCAATAATGATCCTTGGGAGGCTTTGCAAAAACTTAAGTGTCTTACAGGTTGGAGAATTCCTGAAGGTTTAAAGAATTTACAGGATAAAGCGGTTCAGTCGGCGCATAAGTGCGATCCGAATGGCATAAAAGACTATTTACTGGAAAGGTTTTGCCCTAATTCATAAGTTCTTAGGATTATTACCTTGACATTTGGAAAATGTATCAAGTAGAATAGTGAATTGGAAGGATGGGGAACCTTCCTGGGGAAAAAGGTGGACGAGGTGGCTGAAACAGGCAGTGGAACGTACGCTGCCTGTTTCGCATATTTGGAAGAAATGGACATACCTGAATAATAAACCAACCTAAGAATATGGTTTGCGGGGAGAATTTATGGAAATTAAAACATTGAATTTTGATTCCTGGGAGGAAGTGAAAGCCAACCTCAGTTTACTCTCAGGGGCGGAAGAATCAAACTTTAAACATTTGAACACAATAGAGAAGACCTTTTCCAAACAGATGAATGATTCTTTACAATTCATTAGTCTTAAAGGTAATCACTCCCAAATCAAGATCTTGTTAGGAAATGATCTGTTTTGCTATCATACAAACAGTAATTTAGAACATAATATTGAAAATTGGAAGCTCAACAAACTAATTAAGACTTCGCATGACGTCTTATGCCTTATTGGGTTTGAACTATTGGATATTATTCAAAGGCAAATCGGAAGCTTAGAATCTTTTATGAATAAGTTTGAAGCTGAGATCTTAAAAAACCCCAAAAAGTCTCAACAAGCCGAGATTATTAGATTACACCGAGATACGATCAGATTAAAGAAACAATTAAATAACTATTTTCCAATATTTATCCGTAATAAACAAAAAATGCCTTTATGGGATGAGTTAATCATAAATATGCAGAGTAATCTGGATGATTCAAGGAATCTTGTGGAACTAATGGAAAACATGAGAGAAGCTTACCAAGCTTCTATGGATAATAAAGCCAACGACATTATGAAGCTTTTAACTATATTGGCTACGATATTCTTGCCTATAAATATACTTACCAGCTTTTTTGGAATGAATTTCGAACGCATGCCATTGATTCACAATTATTATGGAATGGATATCCTGTATCTATCATTATTCATTATTGTCTCAGTTATATTTCTGGTATTAAAAAAAAAGAACTGGTTATAAATTGGAGTGATCGGTTTGGCTCTGGAAATTGAACGAAAATTTCTGGTTCAAAATAGCTTCCTGCCTGAATTAAAGGGAGGGGAGAGGATGATCCAGGGATACCTTTCGGAGAAGCCTTCAGTTAGGTTCAGGATCACCGGTAAGATTATGGTGCTAACGGTGAAAGAATACTATAGTGAAGGCAGGCGCTTCGAGCTGGAAACACCAGGTAAGAGAATTACTGAAGAAGAGATAAACAAGCTCCAAGAGCTTGCTGTCAGCCCGCCAATTATTAAGGTCAGACATAAACTCGAGGATAAACAAGGCCTAGTCTGGGAGATTGATGTCTATGAAGGAGAAAACAAGGGTCTGATAACGGTAGATATTGAATTGCCGCGGGAGGACTACCCCATTCAATTCCCGGACTGGGTAGACGGGAGGAACGAAGTAACAGCGGATCATCGTTACTCCAACATCAATCTGGGACGAAAACCCTTTTCACGGTGGCCCTAAAACGCAGTTAGCATTGCAGAAAGCCTTACTAATCTACCCACTCAGAAAATATTAAAAATCATGGCTTAGCGAACCTTTATAGCAGAAGATCGTCGAGAGTGTAGTTAAGACAGCGTCAAGCAGTGCCGTTGGTTGACGGTGCCATGGATGGCAAGGAGCGGTGACTACAGGTATTACCCTAAGGTTTGGCACTGTAGCTGGATTAACAAGCGAACAGATCTGGCGCGGGGTGAGCGGGCAATGATTTTTACATATTTTCTCTTGCACAATTAGTATTCTTTCAAAGTGCTGTGTATAATAATTCAAGTAAGATATACGTTGGGAGGAATTGTTTTGGCTAAGACCTTACGTCTGAGAGAGGAAATCCCGCAGGAAGATAAATGGAAACTGGAAGATATTTTCGCCTCGGATGAAGAGTGGGAAAAACTTTTGAAGGAAACGGAAAAGCATATTAGTCTGGCAGAGCGATTTAACGGCAATCTGGCTAAAAGTACGGATTTGTTTATAGAATGTATGAAATGGGCGGATAAACTTGGTCTCTACCTTGAAGATTTATTTACTTATGCCAGGATGAGAAGAGATGAAAATAACAAGATTGCGCTTTACCAGGGAATGACGGACAGGGCGAGTATGCTTTCTGTTCAGGCCGGAAGTGCTTTGTCTTTTATTGTTCCCGAGATTCTGGCTATTCCGGCAGATAGGTTTGACCAGCTGCGCAAGGATCCACGCATGGATATCTATGATCATTTTTTGGAAAACATCTTACGGCAAAAAGAACATGTCCTTTCCCCTGCGGAAGAAAAACTTTTGGCCGAAGCAAGCGAACTTGCTGCTGCGCCAAGCACGATCTTCAGTATGGCTAATGATGCCGACCTCAAGATTGGCAATATTAAAGATGAAGACGGGCAGGAAGTTGAACTGACCAAAGGCAATTTCATTAAATATATGGAGAGCAAAGACCGCACGGTTAGAGGAGATGCTTTTACCACCCTATATGCGGCTTACGGCAAACAAATCAATTCCTGGGCGGCAATGCTTAACGCCAACATCAAAGCCGATGTTTTTTTTACCAGGGCCAGGCACTATAGTTCTGCGATTGAAGGAGCTTTGGACGATGACAAGGTCCCGGTGTCGGTTTATAACTCCCTTATTGAGTCCGTACATGATTTTTTACCGGAGTTTCAACGTTACATCCAGCTGCGAAAAAAAGTACTCGGAGTGGATGAACTTCATATGTATGATATCTATGTGCCGTTTGTGCCTGAAATGGACACCAACATCTCGTATGAAGAGGCAAAGTTAAAAGTTAGAGATGGATTAAAACCGCTCGGGGAGGAATATCTAAAGGTTTTAGATGAAGGTTATAATTCCGGTTGGATAGATATTTATGAAAACGAAGGCAAAACAAGCGGAGCCTATTCTTGGGGTACTTACAGTTCGCACCCCTATGTTTTGCTGAACCATCAAAATACACTTGATTCACTTTTCACTTTGGCTCATGAGATGGGGCATGCCCTGCACAGTTATTTCTCCAATAAAAACCAGGTTCATCTTTATGCGGGATATAAGATTTTCGTGGCTGAGGTTGCTTCCACCTTGAATGAATCGCTGGTAATGAGATACCTGATCAATACGACCAGCGATGATAAAATGAAGGCTTATCTTCTGAACCATTATCTTGAGCAATTCCGAGGAACGGTATTCAGGCAAACAATGTTTGCCGAATTTGAAAAAGAGATTCACGCCGCTGTAGAGAAAAACGAATCCCTGACAGCAGAATATCTTTCCAATATCTACAGGGACTTAAATCTAAAATATTTCGGTTCTGATGTAGTCGTCGATGAGCAGATCGATATTGAATGGGCGAGAATCCCACATTTTTATAATGGTTTTTATGTTTATAAATATGCTACAGGTTTTTCGGCGGCAACAGCTCTTGCTCAGCAGATCATTAACGAAGGGCAGCCTGCTGTAAAAAGATATTTGGACTTTTTAGCAGGAGGCGGTTCGGATTATCCTATCGAACTGTTGCGTAAGGCTGGAGTAGATATGGAAAGACCTGAGCCTGTCCGTCAGACCCTGAGGGTATTTTCAGAGCTTCTGGATGAACTAGAGGCCATCGTCGTCAAGTAACTATCGTTATTTGCACAAATATCTTTTGTTGATTTTGATCAAATAGCCCGGAAACTAATGTCCCAGATTGTAAAAAAGGCAGATTAATAGAATATCTGGAAAATTTGCGTATAATAGAAGCAGGTTCTTAATAATGGGCCTGATTTTGTATAATCGGTGGAGGTGTATCATGTCGGAGTCTACGATCAGAGATATTAAACTTGCTGCCGGCGGGCAACGGAAAATAGATTGGGTTCGCCAGTTTATGCCCGTTCTAAATTCCTTAAATAAAGAATTTGCTAAGGGAAAACCGTTTTTGGGAAAAAAGATAGTACTTTGTCTTCACCTCGAAGCCAAAACAGCTTATTTAGCCTTAACAATTCAAGCCGGTGGGGGAGAAGTAGCCGTTGTTGCCAGTAATCCGCTGTCTACGCAGGATGACGTAGTAGCTGCCTTGGTGGAAAATGGTATTAGAGCCCACGCTTGGTACGGCGCTACTGAAGAGGAATATAAAGAACACATTCACAAGGCACTGGATTTTGAACCGGATTTCATCATTGATGATGGCGGAGACTTGGTTTCTACTATTCACACCACCAGACGGGAACTTTTGGCAAAAGTAAAAGGCGGCGCTGAGGAAACTACTACCGGCATTCTCCGCTTAAAAGCTATGGCAAAGGAAGGGCAACTTCGTTTCCCGATGATAGCGGTTAATGATGCGCGCAGTAAATATCTTTTTGATAATAGATATGGTACAGGACAGTCGGTGTGGGATGCGATCTTGAGGACAACAAACTTAGTAGTAGCCGGCAAAACCGTATGTATTGTCGGCTATGGCTGGTGTGGCAAGGGCGTGGCATTACGATCCCGGGGTCTTGGAGCAAAAGTAATTATTTGTGAAATCGATCCTGTCAAAGCGAATGAGGCCTGGATGGATGGACATGAAGTCAAACCTTTGCGGGAAGCGGCTCCAAATGCTGACTATTTTATAACTGTAACGGGCAATAAAGATGTAATACGTAAAGAGCATATGATTTTAATGAAAAATGGAGCCATTCTGGCTAATGCGGGACATTTTGACGTAGAGATCAGTAAACCTGATTTGACAGAGTTAAGTGTTTCCAAAAAATTAGTCAGGGCTAATATAGAGGAATTTGTACTTCAAGACGGCAGACGGATTTATTTACTGGCTGAAGGAAGGCTCGTTAACCTTGCGGCAGGTGACGGTCATCCGGCAGAAGTCATGGATATGTCTTTCGCTCTGCAAGCATTAGCCTTGGATTATCTGGTAAAAAATCCGGATTTAGACCATAAAGTCCATAATGTACCGGAAGAAATAGATTACAAAGTTGCATTTATGAAACTAAATTCTTTAGGATTAAATATTGACACGTTAACTTTAGAACAGAAAAAGTATCTTGCCGCCTGGCAGGAATAACTATAAGTTAAAAAGTATTAATTTTTTTTTTTGTTTTTTTAGGCTAATTAAGTTTAAAAAAGATTATCTAAAATGTTTGACAATAGTTTTAGTGTCTTATTAAGAGTATGTTCTCTAATGCTGGTTCTGTATGGTAAGTTTAGCTTTTGCAAACAATAACGGAGAAGTCTAAAATTAGAGCATAACTAATATATATAAAATAGTTATAACAAAGCTATTAGTTTCTAAGGAAAAAAAGGAGTTTCCTTTAGGTATGGAACGTTATTCTAGTGCACAAAACGGTCGTTCGAGGGCGGGCCTAAGAATCCGCTAAGGGCATACCGATGAAGTTCCTGGTGGTGGCTTGGGACGCCCAGTCATGGGCTACTGCTGGGAGTTAAGGACTTAGGGGGATCTGCAACGGCATGCGGGCGCTACCCTTCGTCCGTGGAGGCCTGGGTTCGTGGCTTGAGAAAAGTTACGGCTTGGGGATGAACCTGCATTAGGAAGGAACTTAGTGCAGTGTAGCCTGCCTTGAGGTGGAGAAGTTGGGAAGGCCCAAGATGGTAAATGAATGTTGGCAAACATTGATCTGCCTGCCGGAAATTCTTTTCTGCAAAAGAGGCTAGGACAACCGGGAGTGTAAAGGAAAACTTCTAGGACGTTTTATCAAAAAGGATTGAAGTGCGGACTAAGTGGCGATCAAGTGCTGAAAGTGGTAACACGTCGGACCGGGAGGAAGGGGAAACCGCCTTGCGGGAAACCAAAAGGATCCTGGTGGGAAAACCTACTTGACCTAAGCTGCAACATTTACTTTTTGATATCCTAAGTCTAAGGAAATTCAACCTCTCAGATGAGAGGTTCTTTGTTTTTACTGGGTAGATTAACCTAAGGTAATAACCTTTTGGGTTTGAGCCATAATTTCCATGTTGAGATACATATTGCCGATTTCTCCGACTTTGACTTGGTCATTTAGGTGATAATAGTCCAGGCAAAGCCCGCAGGTGTAAATGGTGACACCTTTGTCAGCCAGACTTTGCAATATAGAAATAATAGGGGAATCCTCGGTGTTCAGTTTTACTCCTTGATTAAGAAATAGAATGTGGGAGGGAAGAGTATCTCCTTCGCTTAGACTATAGAAATATGAATACATTAATTTCTCTCCCAGAATTTCGTCACCTTTGCCTAATTCTTTACTCGTAACTAATAAAATATAATCCATGTATTTTTTCTCCTCTTTCTTACTTCATAGTTACCGATTTTACAGGGACAATCTCAAATTGTTTTAAAAATATTTCAACTTCATGCTGATCAGCAGGAACAATCTGAATTCCCAGACCACAGCCATCATTGATGGCAGGAGGTAATGGAATTAACCAAAATGGCCATTGTGCCGATTTAAGATATTTCTCTGCTTTCATAGCAGAATGAACAGAAGCAAAAACTAAGACAACACGTTCGACTTTTTTCACTAGGCTGTCCCTCCGAGAATTGTTTTTAAGGCAGACAATAAGGCGTGAATGTCGGACTCAGTTTGAAAATAACTTAAACTGAAGCGAAGAGCCCCTCTTTCAATGGTGCCGGCCGTTCTATGAGCTAAAGGAGCGCAGTGGAGACCGGCCCGGGTAATGATATTATAGCTTTGGTCGAGCTCAAAAGATATTTCCTCCGGAGTGTATTCCTCAAAAATACACGATACAAGACCTACACGGGAGGCAGGATCTTCAGGGCCGAGAATTCGTACTCCGGGAAGATTTTTTAATCCTTCCAAAAGAACTGACATCAACGCGATCTCATGTTGGCGGATTTTTTCCAGTCCTTGTTGCAGGATATATTCCACGCCGGTGCCTAAAGCGGAGATTGCCGGAACATTGCGCGTACCGCTTTCCATTCCCTCCGGCCAGATGGCGGGCTGTCTGAGATCAAGAGAATGGACTCCGGTTCCTCCATAAATAAGCGGACGCAAATTAATTCCCTGTTTAAGATAAAAGCCGCCTACTCCCTGGGGGCCCATCAGACTTTTATGACCGGTAAAAGCTAAAAAGTCTATTTGCTGTTCTTCTACATCTAAAGGAAGAACTCCCGCTGTTTGAGCGGTATCGACCATGAATATACAGTTATGCTGTTTTGCGATTAGCCCAAGCTCATTTAAAGGTAAAATGCTTCCTAAAACATTAGAAGCATGCGTGCAGCAAAGCAGTCTGGTATTGGGACGGAAATAGAATCCAAGTGTCGCAGGGTCCAATTCCCCACGAGGGTTGCAAGGTATAACGGAATAGGAGATACCTTTTTCTTTGAGATACTCAAGTGGGCGGACGACTGCATTGTGTTCGACAGAGCTGATTAAAATATGGTCGCCCGGATAAAGCAATCCTTGAAGCCCGACATTGATCGATTCCGTAATATTTTGGGTGAAAATTATTCTTTCAAGGTGAGTAATACCAAACAGTTGGCCAAGGGCTTCTCTTGTTTGAAAGAGTAATCTGCTTGCCTGTAATGAGGCCTGATTTACTCCGCGACCAGGGTTGCCTCCTTGACGGGAAACGCGATCCTGTGTTTGGTAAACGACTTCGGGTTTAGGCCAGGAGGTCCCAGCATTGTCAAAATAAAGCAAATAAGTCTCCCCTTAGCTTTACTTTATATTTATACTTTTGCCTGATATTTTATCATAGGAACGCAGCTAATAGCAAAAAGAGTTTGCCTGCAAGATTAGAGTGGGGTTTGCATTGTATCGCCCATAATATGAGGAAGATGGCAGTAAGCATAGGATAAAAATTTCTTGAAAGAAAAATTTTTTAGTAATAAGTTAAAGAGGAAGCTGCGAAAAACTAAGTTTCGTTACGTCCTCTTTGTTTTAAGATATTATTTTATAATAATAAATACTAATCTTCGGTATTGCCCGTTTCATTGGAAAACGAACCAGAATATAAGTTGCTGTTTGCGTTTATCGACTCATCGTAAGTACTTGTTCCAACGAAGTGAGCACCTTGGTCGATTTTAAGCTCTTTGGTATTAATGTCACCGTAAAGACGTGCGGTTGAGCTTAATTCAAGCAATTCATTTGCTCTGACATTACCCCGGACTTCACCGGCAAGGCAGATGGTTTGCGCATCAATATTAGCCTTAAGCACTGCGGTTGAGCCGATGGCCAGATCGCCGGCAACACTGATCGTTCCCTCTACCCGGCCATCAATTCTTGCATTCCCTTTTGCTAAAAAAGAACCTTTAATTTCGCAGTCCTCGGCCATAAAGGTAACATTTGGGCTGTTGCTCATGATTCTGGTTATTGGTTTTACCTCATTTTCTTTTTTCCCAAACATTTCTTATTGCTCCTTATTATTATTGGATGTAAAAGTTAACGGATCAACCAACTGACCATTAACATAAACAGTGTAATGCAAATGACTGCCTGTACTCCGTCCTGAGTTGCCGCTAAGGCATATTATCTGGCCCTTTTTAACTTTATCGCCAACTTTTACGTTTAGCTGCGAATTATGACAATACCAGGTTACTATTCCGTAACCATGATTAATAACCAATTTTTGGCCAAAATCACTGTCCCAGCCAGCAAAGGTAACTGTACCATCTGCCGTCGCCTTAACCGGTGTACCATAGGCGCAGCCAATGTCAACCCCCATATGGAACTCACTTGAATAGCCGCCAAAAGGATTCCGGCGATAGCCGAAAGGGGAGGTTATGGGACCGTCAACTGGAAGAAAGCTGGGTGTACAATTAATCCGGTCTTCATATTGAACAGAGGCATTGTAATAGTCTTCAATGACTTGTTTATGATTATCCAATAATGTGCCTGCCTGATCAAGGGTTTGAGCTGTGGGGACTGATTGGAGTGAGAAACTGCCGCGGCTGGTTTCGGAACTTGGTTGCGAATTGATCTTAAGGATACTAGTAATTTTTTTCTCTAAAGAAGCAATGGACGAAAGATTGTTATTAATTTCTGCAGTCTTATTATTTAGACGGGCAATTTCGAGGTCTTTAGCTTGTAAATCCATTTCAAGTTTATCTACATAGGCAATTTTTTGATTATAAGTTTTGATATAGTTTGCCTGATAGATATCATGAATAAAAATACCTGAAAAGAGTACTCCGAAAACAGCAGAACCTGTTAAAATAACTTTTTTAATTTTTATAGAAAACTGAATTTGGCGGGACGGTTTATTATGTTCAGGCGGAATTATAATAATCGAATATTTTTGTTTCAAAATATCACTCCTGAAGTTTCTAAACAAGCAAATAATATTAACTGTATTTTTAAATTTTAATACACATATCGATTTTTAGGATATACGTCTTTTGTCGTATTGTCAATAGATGAAAAGATCACCCGTATTTTTAGTCTTATTGTTAGGCCTCACTTTAGTTGTTGGATGCAGTCAGACTTCAAAGAGCGAAACAGTTAATCAGCAGGCCGCTGCAGTCTCAGGTCAAGAAAATAGTACTGCAAATGATGCAGTAGATATTGTGAGCTATCAAGGGAATTGGAAGCTGAAAGTTTCGGAAGACGAAGAACTTTACCGGATGACAGCATTAATGGAGTACTGCGGATCGACTGGGATCAATATTAAGGAGATTCATAACGGTGAGGTAAAAGGAACGATTTTTTCCATGCAGGGAGCGCCAAGCTACCGTCAGGCAGAGGTGGCTTTCACAGGAAAAATTGAAGGCGGGAAATTAAAGGCTTCTTATAAAGATGATGCCTGGATGTATAGTGGAAGTATCGAATTGGCTTTTAGCAATGGCCAGATTGAAGCTGTTATTACCCGGGATAAATCGAATGACACTCCGATGTGGGGAATCCCGGAAGGGAAATTTACATTTGTCAGACCAATTGAAACCGAGAGAGTAAAACTATCGGATCAGGATAAGAAAGCCTTGGAAAAGTTTTTGCTTCCGAGGCGTGGAAATAAAAAATCATCAAACCTATGATATTGCGGTTTACCAAAACGGCAAGTATACCGTACCGGCTTTAGGCGGTGTTATACCATACCCACAAGTTAAGCTTTTGGTCAAAGATACCGGAAACAAGGACATCCATTATGCAATTGTTGATTACATGCTGGATTCTCCGCAAGAGGGAACAAAGCGTCAATATGAGTATCTTATCAAACTGCAAAAGAATAATGGCTATATCCTAAAAGCAGTCAAAGAGGTAGCATCGCCCATTGATTTTGAGTTGTTCAATCAGGTTATACCGATTAATGAATAATGGAGTAGTGTCTCTGAGGCTTGTCTGAATAACCGAATCCCCTGGTATCTATTCCGATATATCTGTACCCAACAACATACCCGGAGCATGGATAATGATCTGTATATTTTAGGTGAATATCATCGCAGCAGCAGCCTCGGCGGGTTTATTGCGGTCTATTATGGATCATTTGCCCAGTTACATGGCTCTCTCTCCCGGGAGGAAATCAAAATCATCACTTTAAGAAACTATAAAATGGCGGTCGTTTGGCCGCCATCTTCAACGATTAGTCCGTTCTCATTCAACCATATCTTTTAATGATTTCATATCTTTAATCTGAATGGATGACCGGTGAAAATCGATAACGCCTTCATCCCGCATCCGGCACATTTCCCGGGACATGGAGGGCCGGGAGACATTCAGAAAATCGGCCAGTTCATTACGTTTCATCGGCAGCAAAAAGGTATGATTGCCGTTCGTTTTATACTGCTCCAGCAAAAAGGAACTCAGTTTGCCCCGCATACTTTTCATGGAAAGGTATTCCATCCTTTTATTGAGCATGAGGGTTTTGTTGGAAATGTCTTTCAGCATATTCTCTATAATCATCCGGTGCCATATGCAAAGATTGGCGCATTCCCCCAGGATTTTTTGCTTGGGTAAAAACATAGTCTTGCAGGTTTCTTGGGCGACAACAGTTACCGGCCAGACAGATTTGCTGGAAAATACCGCTGCTTCTCCGAAAATATCTCCAGGTTTAAGAATTGCCATCATCATTCGGTTTCCGGCTGCGTTTTCCTTAATCAGGGCAGCTTTCCCGCTAAGCAGGATACCCATGCTTTCAAAGTGGTCTCCGGCAACCGCAATATAATTGTTTTTACTAAATTCGCTGAGTTTTGGTTGGAGGCAGCCGAGCATCGTGTTAAGATCATCAGTTGTTATATCCTGAAACAAAGATGTTTTGACTAAAACCGGTAAAAAATTTTTAAACAAAATTCCCCACTCCTCGTTTTTTGGTTGCTATGGCTACCGATTTTTTATTTTTATTATAGTATACTGATCTCAACAAAAGCAAGGAACAAACCTTAATGAAAGGAGTTCTGATCATCTCAACCGATGGAAGAATTCTGGAAGATTAGCCAATAAATTTTATTAAAAAAGAGGAGGAAACAAGATGTCAAACATGTTCTGCTTTCAGTGTGAACAGACCGCAGGTGGTAAAGGCTGCACCAAAATAGGCGTATGCGGTAAGCAACCAGAGGTAGCCAACAAGTTGGATGAACTAACTTGTGCCTTGATTGGCTTAGCTCGGGCAGCTGGGGGGAAGACACCAAGCGCCAAAGCAAATGAACTTGTAATGGAAGGCTTGTTTACTACTGTTACGAATGTAGCTTTTGATCCGGCCCGGATCGATTTATTAACCGGTGCAGTGCATAAGGAAAAGGATGCACTTGGCGGAGCACCGGACTATGCGCCTGAGCAATTATGGATTGGGGATCCAGATGTTGTATCACTTCGTTCGACATTGCTTTTGGGAATGCGCGGGATGGCTGCCTATGCCTGGCATGCCCATATGCTCGGCAAGGAGGATCCGGAAGTAACTGCCTGGTTCTACAAGGGCTTGAAGGCCGTCGGCGAGGAGCATACTGTCGATGGATGGCTGGGTTTATTAATGGAATTCGGCATGATCAATCTGAAGTGCATGACCCTGCTGGATGAGGCCAATACCTCTGCCTATGGTCATCCGGTGCCGACTGTGGTTACCAAGAGAGTAGAAAAAGGGCCCTTTATCGTAATCACCGGACATGACCTGTTTGATTTAAAAATGTTGTTGGAACAAACTGAAGGAAAGGGAATTAATATTTATACCCACGGTGAACTTCTGCCAGCCCACGCATATCCCGAATTGAAGAAGTATGCGCATCTAAAAGGCAATTTCGGTACAGCCTGGCAAAATCAGCAGAAAGAATTTGACAATATTCCGGCTCCTGTTCTTTTCACAACCAATTGCTTAATGATTCCCAAAGCGACTTACAGTGACAGGGTGTTTACGACTGATGTGGTAGGGTACTCAGGCGCGGCGCATATTCCCAAAGCGGCGGATGGAAAAAAGGATTTTACGCCAGTAATCAAGATGGCAATTGAGTTGGGCGGTTATGCTGAGGATCAAAACTTTGTTGGAATCAACGGTGGATTGGAAATGGTAACAGGTTTTGCCCACAATACGGTTCTTGGTGTCGCTGATAAAGTTATTAATGCGGTAAAGGACGGGGCGATTAAACATTTCTTTCTCGTAGGTGGTTGCGATGGCGCGAAGCCAGGACGAAACTACTATACAGAATTCGTTAAGAGTACGCCTATGGATACGGTGGTACTGACTCTCGGCTGCGGTAAATACCGCTTCAACGATCTGAACATCGGCGAAATCGGCGGACTGCCGCGTCTGATGGATATGGGACAGTGCAATGACGCTTATTCAGCTATTCAGGTGGCTGTGGCACTGGCGGAGGCGTTTAAGTGCGGTGTCAATGATCTGCCGCTGACCCTGATGCTTTCCTGGTATGAGCAAAAAGCGGTCTGCATCTTACTGACACTGCTGGCTTTGGGGATCAAGAATATCTATATCGGACCGTCAATCCCAGCGTTCTTTTCTCCAACAGTGCTAAGCGTCCTTGTAGATAAATTCAATGTTACACCGATTACCACACCGGATGCTGATCTGGCCAAAATCCTGGGATAAGTTACGATTTGAAACTACTAGGGCTGTCTGAGGTTGGAATATGCTTCTCTAGGCAACAATACTGAGGTAGGGTTGTGTAAGGGACCATTAGAATGCTTATTAAGCGATCCAGGCAGTTTTTAAACTATTTGGCTGATGGCGGTGATTTTAGCAAGAGAGTATACTTAAGCTAATGAGTGATAGGAGGTAGTTAATATGGGAGATAAAAGTCCTAAGAAAAAGGAAGAAAAGAAGAGGGCCGAAACAATTGCTATTACCCCAACATCTGCTTCAACAGCTCCAGTAAAAAAGCCTAAAAAAACATATTAATTGCGAGAAAATATGTTGAGGAAACATGAAGCATCTGCCGAGAGGCAGGTGCTTTTTTTTTGCAAGATTGACCAAGTATTGACAAATCCCCATATAATTATCGTCAGAAGGTTGGATAAGCCCCCAGGAAAAGGCTGCATACCGGATAAAACCGGAAAATTGTATAAATTCACAATTACTTTGAAGATGAACCAAAGAAGTACACTGTAGAGTGTTGATTTATATATTATACCTTACTCCGGGCATCTTTTACGGAAGGATTTGTGAAATTTATCGAACCAGAGGATACGGGTTAACGGAACCGAAGGTTATGTTGAAATCCTGTAGGTGCCGTCATGTTCATCAATGTTACGGTGCAGACCTTCATACATGAGTAAAACAGTACCATTCTCAAACCAGGCAGCATTATTTTTTGTTGTTAAATAACGGTATCTCATGTTAATATCAAACATATTGAGGTTTATTATCAACGGATTTAAATAAAATGGAGCGTGTTAACATGCAATATATGCACCTTGGAAAAACGGGACTCAAGGTTTCAAGGTTTGGGCTTGGCTGTATGCGGTTCCCTAAAAGTGAAGAAGATGCGATCGCAATGGTAAGGTATGCAGTAGACAACGGAGTCAATTACCTCGATACCGCTTACATGTATAAAGACAGCGAAGTAATTACCGGAAAAGCGCTGCAAGACGGCTATAGGAATAAGGTATTTATAGCCACGAAAAGCCCTATTTGGAAAATCGGCAGGCATGAGGACTTCGAAAAATACTTAGATGAACAACTGGAACGCCTTGGAACGGATCACATTGACATTTATCTTCTTCATAACCTGAATCATGACAATTGGGAAAAAGTTAAAAGATTCGATGGCCTTACTTTCCTTGATAAGATGCTCCAAAAGGGCAAAATACGGCACAAGGGTTTTTCTTTTCATGGCACGCTGCCGGCATTCAAGCAAATCGTTGATGCTTTTGACTGGGAAATAACGCAAATCCAGCTCAATATTCTGGATGAAAACCAGCAGGCAGGTATGGAAGGGTTAAAGTATGCGGCAGGCAAAGGCCTGGCGGCAATCATCATGGAACCTTTAAGGGGCGGGTACATGCTGGGTAACGTTCCTGAGACAGTATATGACTTGCTTAATCAATATCCGGAAAAGCGAACGCTCGTTGAGTGGTGTTTCCGTTGGCTCTACAATATGCCCGAGGTTTCCGTTATCTTAAGCGGGACAAGCACGCTGGAGCAATTGAAAGATAATCTGCGAATCTTTAACGAGTCCGCACTCAATGTTATGTCGGAAGCGGACCAAAATCTGATAAAAAAGATCCGGGAAGCTTTTGAGTCCAATAACAGCATCGGCTGTACAAGCTGCCGGTATTGTATACCCTGTCCCCAGGGCGTAAGCATTCCTGAAATATTCAGGCTCTATAACAGCAACCAGCTCATGAAATCCCATTGGGTCGACAAGGGAATGTACCGGGACAATTTGCTCCCCTCCGGTTCCGGTGCCGATAAGTGTATATCCTGTGAAATCTGTCTGGAGCATTGCCCGCAAGAGCTAAATATCCCTGTTTTACTTAAAAAAGTACATAAAGAACTTACAGTACCGGGCGATTGGAGCTGAAATATGCTCCGGTTTTTTTAAATATTGGAATATTTTAGAAGGAAATACAGGAAAATTATGGAATGATAGAATATATATTTTTAATTAATTTTTAAAGGGGGATTTTTTATGAGTTGGTATCTAGGAGTAATAAAGAAGTACGCTAAATTTAGCGGCAGAGCGTTATATTTATTCACTATATGGCTTTTAGTTCTTACGTGTCTTGCTGGAACAGCTGGATCAAACAGATTTGGTGAAGACCCAAAAGCTGAGACTCAAGTACAAGCCTAAAAATAATAATAGCTAAAAAGAAATAACAAGCCCTTATAATGCCTTTACAAAGTATAAAAAGCCGGATTTTTCAGGAATCCGGCTTTTACTTTTGAGTCCCACTTGACATACCAGATTATAATTAGTTAAACTATCGAAGAGCTATACAGCAGGCTGAGCAGCAAATATATTGAAAAAGGAATAAGCTATGGATAATGTAAATATACAGAAACAAATTATGCCCAGACGGACATTTGCCATTATTTCCCACCCGGATGCAGGAAAAACCACGTTAACCGAAAAACTGCTTTATTTTGGCGGAGCAATACGGTTAGCCGGTACCGTGAAAGGAAGAAAAACAAATATCTATGCAACTTCCGATTGGATGCAGATCGAAAAAGAACGCGGCATTTCTGTAACTTCCAGTGCCATGCAATTTTCCTATAACGGCATTCATATTAATATTTTAGATACACCCGGGCATCAGGATTTCAGTGAAGATACCTACCGTACTTTAATGGCAGCCGACAGTGCCGTCATGCTGATCGATATTGTCAAAGGAGTAGAAGCTCAAACCATCAAACTGTTCCAAGTTTGCCGGATGAGAGGGATACCCATTTTTACTTTTATTAATAAGCTGGACCGTTATGGCAAAGAACCGTTTGATGTCCTTAAAGAGATAGAAAGTGTTCTGGGAATTAACACCTATCCGATGAACTGGCCGGTAGGCATGGGGAAGGATTTCCGCGCCATCTATGACCGCCGGAACCGTTGCCTGGAACTATACTGCAACGACGGCTTGAAGAGAGAGCCGGTTTATGCTGATGAGCGGGGAGTAAAAGACCCCGCTGTCAAAGAACGTCTGGATACCAGCCTCTATGAAAAACTGTGTGAAGATATGGAGCTGCTGGATATCGCCGGTGATCCCTATGATGAAGAAATGATCCGGCAGGGAACATTGTCTCCCGTGTTTTTTGGCAGCGCGCTGAGCAGTATAGGGGTTCAGACCTTCCTGGAAAAGTTTCTGGTGATGGCACCGGAGCCAAGACCCTATAGAAGCACCATGGGTTTCATTCAGCCAACTGATCCGAATTTTTCCGGCTTTATCTTTAAAATTCAAGCCAATATGAATCCTGCTCACAGAGACCGCATTGCCTTCTTAAGGGTTTGTTCCGGCCGGTTTGAGCGGGGAATGACGGCGAATCATGTCCGCAGCGGCAAGAAGATCAAACTTCCCCAACCGCAGCAGTTTCTGGCTCAGGACCGTGACATCATGGAAGAAGCTTATCCCGGAGATGTGGTCGGATTATTTGATCCGGGAATTTTCAAGATCGGTGATACGCTTTGTCAGGAGGGTGCGTTTGAATTTGAAAAGCTGCCTAAGTTTTCACCGGAGCATTTTGCAAAAATTATCAATTTTGATGTCTCCAAATACAAACAATTTCAGAAAGGGATCACGCAGCTGACGGAAGAAGGTGCGGTGCAGGTTTTCCGGACTTTGATGTACGGGGCGGAAGAAATGATCGTCGGCGTGGTAGGGAGACTGCAATTTGAGGTATTGGCGTACCGCTTGGAAAATGAATACGGTACAAAAGTCAGGCTGCACGACCTTGCCCATCATCTCGCCCGCTGGGTGAAAAGCGAAAAACCGGTTGACCCCGGCAACTTGCAAGGAATAAAAAATCTTTGTGTCAAAGATCAGGATGACGAGCTTGTCGTTCTTTTGGAAGACGAATACTATCTGGACAGGTTAAAAGACAAGTACCCGGAAATAACGTTTACTAACGCATCAAATTCATAATCAAGCTTTCCGCGGTAATTCTAGTACAACGTATTTTAACTTTCTATCATGTTTAGCCACGAACCATGTAACGTAATACTATTAAATATATTTTACCAGTTATTTAAAATACGATGTACTAGTTGATCTTAACGGAGTTATGATTACTGCAAACTAAGAAGCACTAAGATTATTGAGATATGATAATACTGAGTTTTATATGTTTAATTCCTTACTTCCTGAATGATCGAAATAATCATCGGGCGTCTTTTTGTTTTTTTGTATAGATCCTTTCCGGCCGCATCTTTGATGCGGTTTTTCAGAGTTGCCCACTGTGTTATCTTCTCCTGCTGACAGAGCAGCAGTGCCTCTTTGATAACCTGCTTCACACCGGAGATAAGTTCTTCCGAGTCACGAACATAGACAAAACCGCGGGTTACAATATCAGGACCGGCGAGGATGTCCCCGGTTGAAGGGTTTATCGTTACGACCACAATTAATATTCCGTCCTCAGACAGCATCTTGCGGTCCCGGAGGACAATATTGCCGATATCCCCGATTCCCAAGCCGTCGATTAAAACTCTGCCGGACGGAACACTGCCGGTCAATTTGGCTTCTTGACCCGTAAATTCTATGACATTGCCAATTTCCGTAATGAAGATGTTTGCTGCCGGGATACCAACCTGCTGCGCGAGTTGGGCGTGTTTTATCAGCATCCGGTACTCCCCGTGAACCGGAATGAAATATTTTGGTTTGACCATACTGAGCATTAATTTGAGTTCTTCCTGGCTGGCGTGACCCGAGACATGCATGCCGGAAATAGATTCATAAATCACATTGGCTCCCAAACGAAGCAGAAGATCAATATTGCGGAAGATTGCTTTTTCATTCCCCGGGATAGGGCTTGCCGAAATAATGATGGTATCGCCTTCATTGATGGAGATTTGACGATGATTGCCCGTCGCCATTCTGCTTAGTGCGGACATGGGTTCTCCCTGACTGCCTGTCGTCAGGATGCATACCTCATTGTCCCGATATTCCATGACCTTTTCAATTTCAATTAAGGTATCTTCCGGTATCTCCAAATAGCCAAGCTTTTCAGCAATAGCGACGACATTGATCATGCTGCGCCCGATCGTTGCAACTTTACGCTTATATTTAACAGCAGCAGTGATGGCTTGCTGAAGGCGGTTAATATTGGAGGCAAAGCTGGCAAATATAATCCGGCCCGAAGCGTAAAAAAAAGCGTCGTCAATATTTTTACCGACTGTCCGTTCCGACATTGTAAAGCCAGGCCGTTCCACATTCGTACTATCTGATAAAAGGCATAAAACGCCTTGCTTGCCCAGTTCCGTAAACTTGTGAATATCCAGAATATCTCCGCTTACGGGGGTATAATCCAATTTAAAATCACCCGTATGCACAATGATACCGAGTGGCGTATGGATGGCCAGCCCAACCGCACCTGGAATGCTGTGCGTGCCGTTAATAAAATCCACCTTGAAAGCACCTAATTTTATGGTGTCACCAGGCTGGATGATATTTAAGGTTACCTGAGCCAGGTTGTGTTCCTCAAGTTTGGCCTCGATCATGCCAAGCGAAAGCCGGGTGCCAAAAACGGGTACATTCAAATCTCTTAGAAGATAGGGCAGGGTTCCGATATGATCTTCATGTCCGTGGGTAATGAGAATGCCAAGTACCATATCTTTGTTTTCGATCAGGTAGGAGTAGTCGGGAATAATCAGGTCAATTCCCAATAAATCATCATCAGGGAAAGCCAGACCGGCATCAATGAGTAAGATTCTATTGTTGTAACGAATCACGGTCATGTTCTTTCCGATTTCCCCGACACCGCCCAAGGGAATAATTTGCAGTTTATTTTCTCTGTTCAATTCAATTACCTCATTTATTTATTAATTTTCGTCTAAAAGAAGAAGACGCAAAGATAAGTAAAAGAGATATACACCAACCGTTCCAGTGTTTAGCTCTTTTACCAGTTTAAAGTTATTGAAACAGCCGCACGTGGACAACTAAGAATATTATACTACAGAAAAGCTCATTTGACGCTTTTGATAAGAATATCACAATTAAGCAATGGACGGCAAAAACAACACGTAGTATAATAATCGTATAATAATAGTAGAATAGTGCTACGAAGGAGCGATAATTATGTACATTAAACCGTCGGCAGCAATTAGAAATAATTATAATGAAATATCAGAGCTTTGCAAAGAATCCGGCGAACCTGTGTATCTTACCAAAAATGGTGAGGGAGACTTAGTCGTAATGGATATTGAGACCTTCGCCAAACGCGAAAGCATGCTTCGCTTAAGAGAAACGCTGGTAACTGTAGAAGAAGAAAGATTGAGCGGCAAACAAGGTTATTCCATTGATGAGGTATCAGCCATGATGGGAAAAGCTATCCGTGAGGTCATTAATGGAAAACAGAGATGAAAAATATATAATCATTGTTTCAAATACGGCCAGCGAAAGGCTCGTCTCCCATGCCCGATTTTTGACTAAGGTCAGTGAACAAGCTGCTGAAATTCTGATTGAAGAATTTCAGGCAAAGGCAAAATCATTGGCAGAATTCCCGGAGGGGAATCCTTGGCTTTCCGATTCAACTTTACACATTAACAAATACCGGAAGCTATTAATATACAAACGTTATCTATTAATCTATCAAATTAAAGGAAAAACAGTCTATGTTGATTATGTCCTTGACTGTCGGCAAGATTATAACTGGCTTTTATGAGCAAATATAGCATCGTTTTTTTAGTATATATTCTGTGATTTAGAAGTATTAGGGTTAACAGTATTTTCATGATGCCAATTGCTCATTTTTCAATTTTAAAGAACCATCGATATATGCGCATAACGACATAAAATAATATGGTTACACTAATCCAGGTCCAATACAATTTCCAAGAATGGTAATCAATGATTCGCGTATACTTTTCAACGAAATATTCGAAGACCGTTAATCCTGAACTGAACGCGAAAATATAAAATAACTTCATTTTGATTGGTTTATGATCGGGGTAGTGCAAGACCAGGAAAACCGTAATGATAGGAAATGTAAAATACTCAAATGAAAAGCTTGTGGCATTGGCCTTCGCTAATTCACGAACCGGATATTCCAGCCAGCCAAATTCCACAACCAAAAGTCCAAGTATCCAAGTAAAAAGCTGGGTGATCAAGAAAATGACGGACGCCTGGGCTCTTTTTTCTTTGGGAATAAACCAGATCGATATAAAAATAATGCTCCATGTACTTATCAGAAATACCTTTTCTATCATTGTGCCTCATTACCTACTATGAGATTTGTTTTTTTTGACAACCAATGGACATAGAGATGGCAAAGAACAAATTGAACCGAAAAACTGATGTATAAACGAATGAGCTGCGTATACGCTGTACCTTTGGTGAAATCTTCAAGCTCAGTATAGATACTGAAAAAATAAATAGTCCAGACAATAACTGAGATGAAAACGATATAATGCAGCATTTTACCTATAAGGGCTGCTTTGTTTTGGTATAACAGCATAAACCAAGCGTAAATCATGGGGAAAAATAAGAAATTTTGGATGAAACCGACTTGTGTCGCTTTTGTAAATATTACTCTAACAGGAAAAGAAATCGCGCTGGTTTGGACGAGAATATTGATTGAAGCCCAGGTGGTTGCCTCAAAGGCCAGGAAACTGATGAACGCCAGCCGGTATTTTGTTTTTGGTATATAGAAAATAGATACAAAGGAAGATAGGCTAATCGCTATTAAGATAAAAAGTTCTACTGACATGAATAAACACTTCCTCAAGAACTGCTATTCTCTTTAGTATGTATTATTATTGCAATATTATTATTAATTTTGTGATGCGATAAATATGAATAAAATAGCGCCCGTCGTCCAAACAATAGTATTAACCAAAATATTGATGAAAAAGGAATTTAGGATGATGTATGTATAAGCAAGTGCGGCGGCCTTTGGCAATCATTAGCGTATATGGTGTTTCTTATTTGCAAAAGAGGGATCCGCTTATGGTAGCTTGTTGGTCTGTCTTTTTTCCTGGATTTGGACATTACCTGCTGAATCAATATGTGCGTGGTACTTTATTTACATTATCTGAAGTTATTTTTAATAGCTTATCTCATGTAAATGAAGCGATCGTGTTTTCCTTTGGCGGTCAGTTTGAAATGGCTAAGTCTGTATTACAAACCAGATGGTTATACGGATACCTGGTCATATTTTTTTATTGTATCTGGTCCAGTTATCGATCAACGATCCTCCAAAATAAAATGGCCGGACTGGCAGAAATAGAAAGTGAACCATTACAGAACAATATCCTTCATCCGCTGGAGATTCAATACTTGGAACAAAAAAGTCCTTATACCGCAGCGATATATTCTTTCTTTTTTCCCGGCTTGGGCCAAGTATATAATCATCGATTTTGTCTGGCATTTTATGCAATGTTTTGGTGGTGGATTTATGTTACGTTTTCACATGGTTATGAATCGATATTTTATCTTTTTATGGGGAATATGACACATTCTATTTCTATTCTTCACCCGCATTGGTTATTGTTTATGCCTTCTGTGATGGGGGGATCCATCTATCACGGTTTTATTACGGCGATTGAACATAATCGGCTATTTAAATTGGAACAAAGGCAGCACATGATAGAGCGGTATCAAAACGCTGAAGTCAGTATCTTCCCTTGAGGAGGTCACATATTGATTGTTATTGGCACATTCTTGCATTCGCTTGACTTAGAATTGCTACTGGCTAATGTGGAAAAAAAACACATTGAACGGAAATATATCATGGTAGTCCCGATGGATATGGACCCCACGAATCCCTCTTGGTTGGAAGGCAAAAAAAAACACCTTTACTTTAAGGCGATAGAAGTCGGCATGGCATGTGCTACCGGATTCTCGGTGATTGGAGCGAGTGTGGGATTCCGTCTGGCATGGGGACCGGTTATCTGGGGACTGACGGCGACCGGATTAGGGTTTGGTATTGGATTTGGAACTTATTTTTTTGCTAAGAAATTAAGCCGGTATCGGGATCATCCGCCCGAGTTACCGGAAATAACAGTCCTTGTGCAATGCCGGGATGAACAATCGGAAAAAATGAAAGATTTAATGTGGAAACACAGTGCACTGACAGTTGGAATAATCCCCTAGTATAAAATCATCATTGGTCATAGAAAATACATTTAGATAAAAAAAGGAGGAACTGATGCAATGAAAATTAAAGATAGAATGCTTTTGGGCACGGTTAGCGGCGTGATTGGAAATCTTGCCAAAGAAATGGCCGCCGGCATATTGATTAGAAATGGTAGGGGTAACCTGAGCGGTCCGGATATGGCGGCCGGGATATTTCTTAACCGCAGGCAAATGTTATATAAAAGACGTAAAAATAAATTAGTTGGTGTCATTACTGATAACGCAATTGGCGCAATGCTAGGTGTATTAAATACTTATATGCTTTCCTATACAGGTAAGGATTATTATCTGCTTAAAGGATTAGGCTGCGGCCATCTTGCCTGGGTATCGTTATTTGGGCTTTTAACCAAAATGGGGGGTAGTTCAAAACACCCAATGTCTGTTGACGATAACTTTAACTCATTTATATCTCATGGTGTTTATGGTTTGGTTACCAATCTTGCAATCGTACAATTAGGGGATGAAGGATTATTCAAGCCGAATGCTTCCGTATTAGGTACACCAACTACTAAAGGAAACTAAGATTTTAGTTTGTAACCAAAATAATAAACGGATAGCGGCCACCGCAGCACGGCAAAAGTAGGATATACAAACCATACTTAGCGTATCTTCAATGATGGGTAATTTCCGGCTCCCGGTCGCGCAGATAAAGCGGGTATACCCGTCCTTTTATCGCGGCTTATGTTTCTGTGGAAAGATATTTTAGCAGAGGCCGAAGAAATTAAAGGAAAAAAAGAGTATTAAAAGAATATGTTATGAGTAAATTATTTACATACCGTTCTTGGTATTCGGCAAGGATTCAATTTATATGATAAATACGAGGAGGTGTAAGAATGGATCCCAAAGCCTTTCATAAAATAAGTTACGGACTTTATGTCATCGGCTCTGCTTATGAGGGAAAATTAAACGGCCAGACCGCCAATTCGGTTCTTCAAATTTCCTCGGATCCTGCAACTGTTGCCATCAGTATTAACAAGAAGAATTTAACTCACGAGTATATTAAAAACAGTAAAATTTTTTCAGTCTCAATTTTACCAAAATCAGTGTCATTGGATGTTATAGGTCATTTTGGGTTCAAATCCGGACGAGATACAGATAAATATCAGGATGTTCCTTTTAAAAAAGGCAATACCGGAGCTCCTATCCTTTTAGAAAATATCGTTGGATATATTGAGGCAGAGGTTATTACCAGTCTAGAGGTCGAAACCCACACAATATTTATTGGGAAAGTAATAGATGCACAAGCTATAAGCGACGAGGAACCTATTACCTATGCTTACTATCAACAGGTTAAAAAGGGAAGTACACCTTCCAACGCGCCTATTTCCGTAATGAACACGAAACAAGAAACGAAGTCGGAGGTTGCAAAAGATAATAAAATGGGAAAATACAAATGTACCGTATGCGGGTATATATATGACCCGGCTCAGGGCGACCCGGATTCCGGAATTGCCCCGGGAACCGCTTTTAAAGATATACCGGAGGACTGGGTTTGCCCGGTTTGTGGTGTATCGAGAGACCAATTTGAAGCAATAAACGATTAAGCTTTACAAATAATCTTTATACTAAATAAAAACAAATAGAAAGGAGTCCTTTTTTGAAGAAGATAATTAAAAATAACGTTTTCTGGGTTGGCAAAGTAGACTGGGAGCTTCAAAAATTTCATGGAGATGAATTTACTACAAACCACGGCTCCACATATAATTCTTATTTAATTCAGGAAGAAAAAAATGTTCTGATTGATACGGTCTGGATGCCGTTTTCAGAGGAATTTGTAGAGAATCTGGCCCGGGAAATTGATCTCAATAAAATTGATTACATTGTGGCCAATCATGGTGAAATCGATCATAGCGGGTCACTTCCAGCATTAATGAAGCTTATTCCTAATACCCCTATTTACTGTACCGCCAACGCCATCAAATCATTAAAAGGCCAGTTTCACCAGGACTGGAATTTCCATGCGGTTAAAACCGGTGACAAGCTTGAAATAGGCAATGGTAAAGAACTAATTTTTGTTGAAATGCCGATGCTGCATTGGCCCGACAGTATGGCAGCTTATTTAACAAAAGATAACATACTTTTTAGCAATGACGCTTTTGGACAGCATTATGCTACTGATAAGCTATTCAATAATCTGGTTGACCAATGTGTTCTGTCTAGTGAAGCAATGAAATACTATGCAAACATTTTAAACCCGTTTAACCAGATCCTCAGAAGAAAGCTCCAGGAAGTATTATCCCTCGGGATCACAATTGATATTATTGCTACTAGCCATGGTGTTGTATGGAAAGATAACCCCCTGCAAATTGTTGAAAAATACTCACAATGGGCTAATGATTATCAGGAAAACCAAATAACCATTATTTACGATACCATGTGGAAAGGCACCAAGAAAATTGCGGAGAAGATCTCGGAGGGAATTGAACTGGCTGATCCAAATGTCGAGGTAAAGGTATTTAATTTACCAAAGAGTGATCCCAATGATTTAATTACAGAGGTCTTTAAATCAAAGACGGTTCTGATAGGGTCGCCTACCATTAATAACAGTATCCTGCATTCTATTGCCGGCTTTGTCCACTTGATGAAGGAGCTTAAATTTAAAAATAAAAAAGCTGCTGCCTTTGGCTGCTATGGCTGGAGCGGTGAATCCATAAAAGTGCTCAGTCAATTATTAGGTGATGCAGGTTTTGAAGTAATTGATGAAGGCTTAAGAATCATGTGGAATCCGGATGAAGAACAAAAGACTGAAGCAATTGAATATGGTAAAAAAATCGCTGCCTTCTAACCAATTAATGACCACTGCACTTGAGAAACAACAAAAAGAAACCCGAGTCAAAGGCGCGTTTCAACAGGGAAACTTATTGAACCATACCCCAAACCGATACGGAAAAGCGAAAAAGGGGCTGTAACTAAACCCGGCCCGGACGTCTCATAATGGCGTCTTTTCTCTTTCTCTAG
>DIWC01000049.1:163451-189858 GCA_002423425.1 Peptococcaceae bacterium UBA6116 | reverse complement strand
AGTCGTTGCCAGGTAAATGAGAAGATGCGGAGTATACGTGAATAACGTGTACTCCGCATATTTTGTTGGTTAAGTGAAAATTAATAATCATAGTTGTTGATTGGTTTTATACTTATATCAGATTTGGAATGTAACGAAAATGCTGTTTCCTCTAGAATTGATAAGTTTTTTATCCAGAATTCATTTTCGAAACTCCTTAAGCAAAGTAATTTTTATAAAGAACCTGGGATTGTATGTGTAACTATCTTAAAAGAACTATTCGCCCTCGTGTTTACAGGAAAAAATCTCTTTCGAACACTGGAAATGAAGCCCGATGATTTATCTTTATGATATATAAAATAGATGCCTCATACCAAAAAAATTCTAACTTTAAGGTGAAATTATGCTATTAACCGGGGATATGGGCGGCACCAAAACAAAACTTGCCCTTTTTTCTTTTGAAAATAACCGCTTAAAACTCATTAATCAAGCAAGGTACGATAGTAAGACGCTTTCTTCTTTGGAAGAGGTGGTTGCAGATTATCTTCAGGAAAACAATCTTTGGCAGTCTCCTGAAATCAGGGCTGCCTGGTTCGGTTTGGCAGGGCCGATTTCCGGGAATATTTGCTGTTTTACTAATCTTAACTTGACGGTTGACCTGGCTTCATTACAAAAGCAGCTTGCTTTTATCCCGGAGATAGGATGGAGCAATGATCTTGTCGCTTTGGGTTACGGCATTTCCCTCTTGCCGGAGCAGTCGCTGCTTTTGCTCAGCAAACAAGCTCAGGTGAGAAAGGATAAAAACGATGGCCTGGAATCGTTAAATCGGGCTGTGCTGGCATCCGGTACAGGTCTGGGCGAATCTTTGATTATCGGCAGGGAAGTCTACCCTACGGAAGGCGCCCATACCGACTTCGCCCCTGAGGAAGAGGAAGATCTTGAACTATGGCGTTTTTTGCGCCGGCAATTTGGACATGTAAGTTATGAGAGGATTCTGTCCGGTTCCGGTCTGACCAATATCTGCCGTTTCCTGATGAGCAAAGAAGGAAACACTGATCTTACCCCGGTCACCTTAAGCCCGGAGGAGATCAGCGGCAAAGCTTTGGCCCGGACCTGTCCTGTTTGTATATCAGCTCTTCATACTTTCGTTCGTATCCTTGGCGCTGAGGCAGGAAATTTGGCCTTGAAATCTTTTGCTCTCGGCGGAGTTTATCTGGGAGGAGGAATCCCTCCAAAAATAAAGGCAAAATTAGCTGACGGAACCTTTATGGCTGCCTTTACCGACAAAGGCAGGTTCAGCAAGTTATTGGAGGAAATCCCAGTCTATCTTATCCTGGAAGAAAACACGCCCCTCCTGGGAGCTGCCTATTTAGCTTTAAGAAAACTTGGCTTGGATGATGGCCGGATTTATACATAAAGCAGCAAGTCAGAAATACTCTTCTCCGTTGCCTTTCTTCCCTTTTACCAGGAGTTCTCGATCCTGGAGATTTAGATCAAGTTCAAATGACGTTTTTCCGATGATCTCTTCTGATGAAGAAGAAAAAAAGATAGGCTCTGCAGTAAAAATACCTGCTGAGTCTATCTTTTTCTAAGCGATCTAGTTTTTTTATACCAAATTACACTATTATAGATAAAAAGAGGGTATGTCCGTTCGTATTTTTTACTACGTTAAGACTTAGAAGGTGCTTTCTTAATTAGTGCCAACAACGAAACTAGAAATAAACCAACACCTAAAACAATATAGGTAATTCCAGGTAACAAAGATGGTAGTATTAATATACCATCTATAAATAGTAGTACTCCGCCGATTAATACTAAAATAAAACCAAGAAAACGCAGAACGCTCATGAAATTTCCCCTCTTTCATCTATTCGAACGAACATACCCTCTAATATTAATATACTGCTGTTCAAAAAAATATGCAAATAAGAGTTGATCCAGAAAAAAAAATCAAGTTGAAACGAACAACGGATTTTGGTATTATTATCTTCAAATGTTTTCAAAATTATATTATTATAGAACAGGATGATGCAAAGTGAACTATTCTAGGATTACAATATTTGCCGGCCATTATGGCAGCGGCAAAACAAATATAGCGGTAAATTACGCCTTATTGCTTCGGCAAAGCCACAAAAAAGTGATGATTGCCGATCTGGATATTGTTAACCCTTATTTCCGGACGAAAGACAGCGAGCAAACTTTGCGGAAATTCGGGATAAAGCTTATCTCCTCTGATTATGCCAACTCCAACCTGGATGTTCCTGCAGTTCCAGGGGAAATCAACGCAATTTTTGACGATTTGGAGAGTTATGCGGTTATCGACGTTGGCGGGGATGACAGGGGTGCCTGTGCTCTGGGACGTTATTTTGAGAAACTTCATACGAATGATGTAGCCGCTTTTTTCGTTATTAACATGTATCGCCCATTAAGCCGCGAAGCTGGGGCTACAATTGAAATCATGAGAGAGATCGAGTTTGCCGGGCGTATAAAGTTTACAGGAATTATTAACAATTCCAATCTTGGTATTGATACCACAGCATCCGATATCATCAACTCGCTGCCTTACGCTGAAGAAGTTTCGCAAAAGACTCAGCTGCCGGTTGTTATGACATCCGTCAAAAGAAATCTGGCAGTAGGGCTTGAAACCTATAGTAATAATTTATTTCCTATAGATTTGGAGGAGTATCAATGGCAAAAA
Organism: Peptococcaceae bacterium UBA6116; assembly: GCA_002423425.1. Lineage (GTDB taxonomy): Bacteria > Bacillota > Desulfitobacteriia > Desulfitobacteriales > Syntrophobotulaceae > UBA6116. The sequence goes on along the minus strand of DIWC01000049.1, from coordinate 187,181 downwards.
TTACCAAATTAACATTTCAAGCAGACAGGTGTAAAGGTTGTTCTCTTTGTGTGAACGCCTGTCTGAAGAAAATTATTCGGCTTGCACCGGAAACCTTGAACAGCAAAGGCTTTCATCCTGCTGAAATAACTGATCAGCAGGCATGTACGGCGTGTGGGTTCTGCGCAATTATGTGTCCGGATGTTTGCATAACGATTGAAAAAGAGGTGGTCTAAAACAATGACGGAGAAAGTATTGATGAAGGGAAATGAAGCACTTGCTGAAGCTGCACTCAGGGCAGGCTGCCGTCATTTCTTCGGTTATCCTATAACCCCGCAAACAGAGGTTGCGGCCTACATGGCCAAGCGTATGCCCAAAATTAGCGGTACTTATTTACAAGCAGAAAGTGAAATCGCAGCAATTAATATGGTTTTAGGAGCATCCGCGGCGGGTGTTAGGGCCATGACATCCTCGTCGAGCCCGGGAATTTCTTTAAAAAGCGAGGGATTATCCTACCTGGCGGGGTGCGACCTGCCGGCGGTTGTTGTTAATATTCAGCGCGGAGGCCCTGGACTGGGAGGGATCCGTCCTTCGCAGTCGGATTATTTCCAAGCGACCCGTTCCGGCGGACACGGGGATTTTCATCTGATCGTCCTGGCACCGGACACCGTGCAGGAAATGTTCGACCTGACAATCGAAGCCTTTGAATTAGCCGATCAGTATAGGATGACTGCTATGATTTTAGGTGACGGCATGCTCGGACAGGTGATGGAGCCTGTGGACATCAGCCGGGAGGGAACAGTTTCGACGGTTGCCAAGCAATGGGCACTGACAGGAACTAAAGGCACCAGAAAAAAGAACATTATCAACTCGCTGTACTTGAACGAGGAAGAACTCGAGATGCTTAACTTTAAGCGTTTTGAGAAATACGCTGAAGTTGAGAAAATTGCCAGGACGGAAGAGTACTTTATTGATGACGCCGACGTTATTGTTGTAGCTTACGGCATCTGTGCCAGAATTGCCAAAAATGCGATTGATGAGGCTCGGAAAAAAGGTATAAAAGCCGGTCTTATTCGTCCGGTGACTCTGTGGCCGTTCCCTAAACTTCAGCTAAAAGCAGCAGCGGCGAAAGCCAAGGCCTTTATTGTTGTCGAAATGAGCATGGGTCAGATGATTGAGGACGTGGAGCTGAGCATTCGCTGCAGCCGCCCCGTTGATCTTTGCAACCGTACCGGGGGCATGGTGCCCACTCCCGACGAAGTATTGGCCGCAATTGAAAAAGCTGCTCGGGCGGAAAGGAGTTAAACAAATGACGATTGTTTTTGAAAGACCGAAAGCACTTACCGATGTTCCCATGCATTATTGCCCAGGCTGCACACACGGCATCATTCATAGGCTGGTGGCAGAAGTACTTGATGAATTGGATCTTGTCGAAAAAGCGATAGGTGTAGCACCGGTAGGCTGTGCGGTCATGAATTATGATTATTTTGAATGCGATATGGCGCAGGCTGCTCATGGACGGGCCCCGGCAGTCGCCACGGGCATTAAACGCGCCAATCCAGCTAATATAGTATTTACGTATCAAGGAGACGGGGACCTTGCAGCGATCGGTACCAATGAAACCGTTCACGCCGCTGCCAGGGGTGAAAATATAACAATAATTTTTGTTAACAACGCAATTTACGGGATGACGGGCGGACAAATGGCACCGACAACGATACCGGGGCAAATTACCCAAACTTCACCTTACGGCAGAGACACAAAAACGGCCGGTTTTCCGTTAAAAATATGTGAGATGCTTGCCACGTTGGATGGTACGGCTTATGCAGAGCGCGTGTCCGCAGACGGTGTGAAAAATGTTGTAAACGCTAAAAAAGCTATCAAAAAGGCTTTTGAGTATCAAATGGCCGGCAGAGGATTTTCTATTGTAGAGGTTCTTTCCACTTGTCCAACGAACTGGGGACTTGAACCTGTAGAGGCTCTCGGGTGGCTGCGACAGAACCTGATTCCTTACTATCCGCTCGGCGTGTACAAGGATAAGGAGGCCTCCAGATGAGTACTGCAAATGAAATTGTGATCGCCGGTTTTGGCGGACAGGGAGTGCTGTTTGCCGGCAAAATTCTGGTATATGCCGGGTTGCTGGCAGGAAAAGAAGTGAGCTGGCTTCCCTCTTACGGTCCCGAAATGCGCGGCGGTACAGCGAATATCAATGTTATAATAAGCGATACGCCTATCGGGTCTCCGATCATTACTAATCCGGGAATGTTAGTTGCTATGAACCAGCCGTCTTTGGAAAAGTTTGAAAATGATGTCCAAAAAAATGGCCTGATCATTGTAGACTCGTCGCTGATTTCGCTAAAAGTAAAACGCACTGATATCAAAACCTGTTACATTCCGGCCACGAAGCTTGCGGAGGATGCAGAGCTTAAAGGTCTGGCCAATATGGTCATGGTTGGGAAAATTGCCAAGGAATTGGGTATTTTTGATCTGGATATCGTTAAAAAGGCAGCTTCCAAGTCTATTCCCGCCAGGAAGCAGGACCTCCTGGCACCTAACATCAAAGCCATTGAAATTGGCTTGGCTTATTGCTGAATAAACGTGATCCATGCTGCGCGAGTCTACGGGCTTTACCCCCCGGAAAAATCGCAGAAGCGCTTGAGGTTCCCCTGTCGGACTACTTGCTTTATGAAGCCGGGAAAAAGACATGGGAGCCAAATAATGCAGGCCTGAATCAGAGCAAAGATACCGCCTGAGAGGGCGGTATCTTTGCTCTTTGTTCTTTGTTATGTAGTTGTAAACTTATTTACAAGGAGGAAAATATTGTGTATTATATGTCGTGAACAAATTACATAATTTTGAAGGAGATTTTATGGTTAGTCGACGGAAAAAAAATGCAATTTTGGGTATTTTGTCAGGATTGATCATCCTACTGGTTGTAGGTTCATGTGTGGCTATTTCTGTTCCAACAATAAAAATTCATGCCCCAAGCCTCATATTTAACCGATACACAATTTATCCTTTTCGTACTATATTGGAACATTGTGGTTCAGTTGTAACTTGGGATAAGCAACGGCATGAAATTACAATTCAAAAGGGCAGCAATAGTTTTAATCTTTCTATTACGACAGACCAAATTCAAGGAATTCCCATCTATGTTGATAACAAGTATATTGGCAAATCACCGCTACAAAAGCGGCTTTTCGCAGGGAAATATGAAGTTGTAGCCAGACCGGCGGGGTATGCCGGGTCAATTCGTTATTTAACACTTAAAGCAGAAGATGCGAAGGATAAACAGATAGTTTTGCCGGTGGATCAACACAGTTACCAGGATTTTTTGGATGAAATTATCCGGCTTGGTTATACCCCCATTAGGGTCATGGATTACTATAACCATGTTCCAACTACCAAAAAGACCATCGTTTTACGGCATGATGTTGATGTTTCAGCGGAGTATGCTTTAAAAATGGCTGAAATAGAGCAGGCCAGAGGAATTAAGAGTTCATATTATTTTCGCTGGAGTACGGTTGACCCTGAAGTGATTAAGAAAATAAGGGCTATGGGTCACGAAGTAGGTTTGCATTATGAGACTTTGGCTTTCTATTCAGAGGAAATACATTTAAAGTCGGCGCAAGACATAACCGCTGCTGTACAACAAGAATTAAGAAGTCGTTTAAAATTTGAAATAGCACAATTCAAGCAGCAATTTGGAGAGATGTATACCATTGCTTCCCATGGAGCAGACGAAAATATTAGACTTGGAGTTACGAATTACAAAGCAATTATGGAGGGGGAAAATCCAAACGACTATGGTATTATTGGAACTGCCTATGGGTCAATAACAGAACATTTTACCTATATGAGTGATGTCGGTGGTATTTGGGATCCTTTTCCCTATCCAAAACTGGAGAATAACGAAGGTCCGTTTTATATTCTTATTCATCCGATCCATTGGGCTACAAGTTACAGTTTGCAAACACAAAGTCCATAACTTTCCACATTGCCTATAGGACAGAGCAACTAAAAAAAGCTAGACCACGAGGCGGTCTAGCTTTTTAATTTGTAAAAGTGTCAATACTATTCTTTGCAAAAATACTCTTGGGTCCTTTCTAAACCATACTGTTCAGCGTATTTGTTGTATAGAATTAGATTAACTCTACCATTTCTCTCAGCATCCGGTTTAATGTCAATAAGAAACTGGGTTTTTTGATTTTTTGACAAATGAGCAAAATCGTACCATGTATATGCCTTCATTTAATTCACCTCATATCAATTATAACAGTTATTACAACATTTATCCGAAAAATATAATAATAAGGCCCCTTTAAATTAATCCGGCTTTGATTTCTTAAGAGATACTTTATGTACAGACAGAGAAGACCTCGTTCACCGCCCATTATATTATGCGATCGTCGATGAAGCGGATTCCATATTGATTGATGAAGCAAGGATACCTTTGAAGGGAAGAGCCGGACGCCAGGGCGATCCGGGAGAAAGCAGGTTTTTTATCAGCCTGGAAGATGAGCTGATAGTAAAATACGAGATTCCAAAACTTATTCCCAAACAACACATCGATAATTGAACAACAGCGTCGTATCATATATTCAAGGCGGGAAAAAATTCTCAAGGATGAAATACCATTGCGCCTCTTAGCTGCTAAAGCATCTGAAAGGTACTTTCCCTTTCTGAGCCAGGTTGGCGAAGATGTCCTTCATAAGGTCGAGAAACAGCTGAATCTCTACTATATAAACAAATGCTGGGCAGATTACTTGGATCATATAGCTTATATCCGTGAAAGTATCCATCTAGTCGCTCTTGGGAGAAAAAATCCCTTAACCGAATTTACCCGCAATGCCATTGAAGCTTTTGACAATATGCTGGATATCATTGATTCGGAAATAATTAGCACATTCTACTCTATTGGTATTAATGAGAACGGAATTGAGCTTGAAAACGAAGTTATAAAAGTTCCGTCGACTACCTGGATCTATCTTCTGAATGATAGTCCGGACCGGTCCAAAATACTTCCGTTTTTTTAAAAGCTGCAAGTGCTGCATTCAAATCGTCATTGTAATTATTATGCTTTTACAAAAATAGACTGTTATGTTGAAGAGGAAAGTTTTTCCAATTAGGTATTTTCCAAATAAAGACTTCGGCTCGGGAAGGCTATGGAAACTTTTTCTTGTTCCAGAATCTCCATTATATTGAAATTAATATCCTCTTTGATCCGAAGATACTCTTGCCAAGAAGTTGTTTTTGTGAAAAAGTAGAGAAATATGTCTAAGCTGCTGGCGTTAAATTCGTTAAAGCGAACCATAATTAAATCCTGATCGAGTTCCTCATGATTTTTCAACATGTTGTTAATTCGTTTTACACAAGCCTGAATTTTATCTTTGGATGTGGAATACGTTAGACCCAGGTTAAAAGTTATTTGCCTTTTGCCCATCTTGGTCCAATTTGTTATGGGTTCATTGGCAAGGGTGGAATTCGGAACCGTAACCAAAGCCTGGGAAAAAGTTCTTATTTTGGTACTGCGGAAATTTATATCCTCAACAACGCCTTCGACACTGGGCGTCGTAATCCAGTCATCAATGGAAAAAGACTTTTCGGTAATAATGATAACTCCGCCAAAAAAGTTTTTAATAGAATCTTGGGCAGCAAGGGCAAAGGCCAAACCGCCTAGGCCTAAACCTGCCACAAATCCTCCAACGTTGTATTCCCACTCACTAGCAATAATACTGATAGCCATCACTATAATGATAAAACGGAGAATTTTGGAAATAAACGGCAATAATATCTTATCGACTTCAATATTAAATTTTTTGGTAACTTTTGCAAAAAAACAGGATGAAGTGGAAGATAAATTATACAGACCCCATCCACCCAGAACGATAATTACCGAACGCAGGATCTTAATCAGCAGGGCATCATAAGCAGTATTGAGGGGCAGACACAGGAAAGCCAAGTAAATACCTATAATTACAAAGAAAATTCTCAGAGGTTTTTCAAACGCTAAAAACAAATTCGTCAAAACATCTGTTGGGGCTTTTTTGGTAATTTTCAGAATAAGCTTAAAAACATATTTGGAAAAAATTTTACGAAAGATAATAAATAAAATAAAAATTGTCAAAGCTATGCCAATATTACGCCATATTCCAATATTTATACTAGTTAACCATGTATACCAATTTTTAACCATAACCAGCCTCCAATTATTTTTTTAGTACAAGAATATCTAATAGCTCGATTCTTTTGCTGCTTCGATGATCTTTTGGCGGAGGGTTTCTTTTTTTTCTCTCTGATACCGGGCATATGGGTCACTCCATTTTTGTTATGAATACATTCATTTTTCTATTATATGTTATGGCTGGTTTCAATTTCAAGCTAGGATAGTAAAATTAGTTTCGATTGTATATAATGATTTTATCTAATGAATATGTGTATAATAAACAAGAAAGTAAATTTTTGGGGAGGGATGACGAAAATGCAAATAACACCCATTGCAGCCGAGAAACTTAAAGGAATAATCACTAAACCTGATATGCCGGAAAATCTTAAACTAAGAGTAGTTTTTGAGGGTTACAATTGAAGCGGCCCCAGATTTAGTCTAACTCTGGATGAGTTAGCAGGAGAGAAAGATACGGTAATCGAATCAAACGGTATTTCCGTGGTCTATACCTCAACGCTAGGTAAATTGTTGAGCAACATAACTATTGATTTTGACAACGACCCGCTGACGCGGGGGTTTGCACTCAGAATACCAGAAATCCCTTAATATAGAAAAGATTATTGATAGGGTTATTGGATAACAGGAAGGAGTCACTACCATGGCCCGGATGATGATACTTGACGGCAACAGCCTGGTATATAGGGCTTTTTATGCGCTTCCTCCGCTTACTTCCGTGGACGGGTTGCCGATAAATGGCGTTCACGGTTTTCTGACGATGCTGTTCAAGCTGCAGAAAGAACAGAAACCGGATTACTGGGTTGTCGTTTTTGATAAATCCAAACCCACAGTTCGTATAGAACAGTACGCAGGCTATAAAGCGCAAAGGAAAGAAACTCCTGAGACATTAAGACCCCAATTTGGTTATCTCAAAGAAATATTAAATGCAATGTCGGTTCCGATCCTCGAACTCGCAGGCTATGAAGCGGATGATATTATTGCTACCGTAACTGACCAGGCCGCAGATCAGAGGATGGAGGTCAGCATCTATACCGGAGACCGGGATGCTCTGCAGTTAATATCGCCTCATACTAAAGTATATCTGACCGTAAAGGGGATAACTGAAGTAGAATGTTATGATGAAAAAAGGCTGGCCGAAAAATATAATTTGGAGCCGGCCCAGATTGTTGACCTCAAAGGGCTGATGGGAGATGCTTCGGATAATATTCCGGGTATTCCGGGTGTGGGCGAAAAGACTGCCTTAAAACTGCTGCATGAATTTGAGTCGGTAGAAAACGTTCTAAGCCATCAAGAGGAAGTAAGTGGTCTAAAACTAAAAAACTTGTTGCGTGAATACGCGGAGCAAGCTTTGTTAAGCAAGAAGCTAGCGGCTATGATTCATGATGTCCCGATGGAATTCACATTGGAGGAACTTATTTGGCGTGAGGCGGACAGAGAGCAATGCAAAATGATTCTGAACCGCTACAGTTTATATACCGTGGCCAGACTCTTTGAGCAGAGTTTGGACAGCAGGCTTGGGAAGGCCAGTATTCCTCAAACAGATAAAGTGAAAACTGGTAAGAGTTCCAAAGAAGAAGGCGACATAGATTTGGATCTTCCGGAAGAACAAGAGCTCGACGGGCACTCCTGGCTGCAGAAAATGAATGTCTGGATCAAGGAAAAGCCCACCTTGGCTCTAAGTTACCGTTATGAAGGGAATAATGTTCATCAGGGACGATGGACAGAAATGGGAATATGCGATGGCAAAAATATATATTCTTTAATCAGGAATTCTCAGGCTTTGAGTGTAACCGACCGATGGCATGAGATCCTGGCTGATGGCGGAGTCCGTAAGTTGATTGCTGACAGCAAAGTGCTTTATTCATTACTTCTTAATGAAGAAAAAACTTTTGCCGGGGTAGATTTAGACTTAAGCTTGGCGGCTTATCTTTTAAATTCTAATCGCTCCAATTATAACGCAGCTGAGCTATTAAGAGATTTTGCATCCGGATTATTTTCTTTCTCGCCCGCCCAGGAAGCCTGTTTGCTGTACAGATTAGCTGAAGGATATGTTGAGAACCTGGCCAAAGAAGATTTGGAGCGTCTTCTGCACGAGGTTGAAGAACCTCTAAGCAAAGTACTCGCCCGGATGGAAAAAACAGGGATTTTTCTAGATAAGAACATGCTGATTGAGTTCGGACGGGAACTGGATGAAAAGATCACCCGGCTGGAAAGTGAAATATGCGGCTTGGCGGGCTGTAATTTTAATATCAATTCTCCGCAGCAGCTCGGCAAAGTTCTTTTTGAAAACTTAAGGCTTCCTCCGATGAAAAAAACTAAGACCGGTTATTCCACTGATGCTGAAACGTTGGAGGAGCTGCGTATGGAACATCCGATTATTGAAAAACTTCTGGAATACAGACAACTTGTTAAACTCAGTTCAACCTATGTCAAAGGGTTACTTGCTCAAGTCTGTAACGGAAGAATCCATACTACTTTTCAACAGACCGTTACAACGACCGGCAGGCTGTCGAGTACTGAACCCAACCTGCAAAATATCCCGATCAGGTTGGAAGAGGGAAGGAAGCTAAGAAAGATTTTCAGACCGGGCCAAGAAGACTGGCTGCTCTTCTCTGCCGACTATTCTCAGATAGAACTAAGAATTCTCGCTCATTATTCGCGTGATCCTATCCTTTGCGAATCGTTTCTTACCGGGGAAGATGTTCATAGCCGCACAGCATCTGAAGTTTTTGGAGTTTCGTTGTCTGAGGTGACTTCAGATATGAGACGTAAAGCAAAAGCGGTGAATTTCGGACTGATGTATGGATTGACTGATTTCGGGCTTGCTCGTGATTTATCGATATCGAGAAAAGAAGCCAAGTTCTATATTACCCAATATTTTGAAAGATACTGCGGAGTTCAAAAATACCTCGAAGAGGTAGTGAATCTGGCAAAAGAGAACGGTGAGGTACGAACTCTTTTAAACCGTTTGCGTAAAGTCCCTGAATTGACTCATCCCAACAGGATGACCAGGCAATTCGGAGAACGTATTGCTAAGAATACCCCCATCCAAGGAACGGCTGCGGATATTATGAAAATTGCGATGATTAAAGTGGCAGAGGCCTTGCAAGGGTCTCAAGCAAATGTTTTGCTTCAGGTTCATGATGAATTACTGATTGAGGTCTCTTCCCGTGATCTAAAGCAAGTTGCGGACAAGGTTAAAGATGCTATGGAAAACTGTTATCCGATTTCCGTGCCGTTGGTTGTAGATTGTAAAGTAGGGCAGAACTGGTATGAGATGGATCCTTATTATTTTTAAGATTAGTTATATTGCGTCTGAGTAATTGCTGAACGGAGGAGAGTTGATGCCTGAATTACCGGAAGTTGAAACTATTAAGAGATCTTTAGCCAAAAAGGCCTTGGGCAAAAGAATTCTTGATGTCGGGATCTTTTGGCCTCCTGCCGCTGTCTCCATTCCCGGCGGGGATTTTACCGAGCTGGTAAAAGGGAGAGAAATAGAAAGCTTTGCACGCCGTGGAAAATATCTGTTAATTAACTTAAGCCGGGGGCTGACAATGATTGTGCATTTCAGGATGACCGGCCGGTTAATTTATTATGCTGACCAACAGCCCAGGGAAAAACACACGCATGTTGTGTTTTATTTAGATCAGGGTGAATTGCATTATTCCGATATCAGAAAGTTTGGCAGAATTCAACTAGTTTCTACTTCAGAGGCTATGCAAGTTGCCTCGCTGGCTAAACTTGGGCCGGAGCCCCTGGATGAATTATTTGCTTTTGATCAATTAGGACAACGGCTGGCTAAGAAGAAAAGTACAATAAAGGCTTCTTTACTCGATCAAAAAGTCATAGCCGGGTTGGGTAATATCTACGCAGATGAAGCACTTTTCAGGGCCGGCATTCAACCGGGAAGGCGTACAGAATCCTTAAAGGTTTCGGAAATTATTAAACTGTACAATGCTATTGGTGAGGTTTTGGCTGCTGGAATAAAGGCCAAGGGAACATCTTTCAGGGATTACCGGGATGCCGACGGCAATAAAGGATCGTTTCAATATAACTTGATGGTCTATGGCCGGGGCGGTCTGGAGTGCATTGTTTGCGGCCAAAAATTGGAACGTCAGAAAATTGCCGGCAGAACGACAGTTTTTTGTCCGGATTGTCAGAAATGAAACATTTTTACGAAGCAATTAGAGGAGCATATATAATTTAATGAGCACGTTATTATGTAAAAATCTTCGGGTCGAAGCTGCGGGGAGTGTTCTCCTGGATAATGTTAACTTTAAACTTGAGCCGAAGGAAAAGGCAGGCCTTATCGGGGCCAACGGGGCTGGAAAGACAACTTTGTTAAGGGTAGTAATCGGTCAATTACCGTCTGCAAACGGTTACATCGAAAGCCCGGCTACTATTGGCTACCTTCCGCAAATAACGAATGATTTTAATGTCAGGGGTACTGTCTTCGAATCGTTACTGGCAGAAAGAAACGATATTCTGGAAATGAGAAACCGTCTTCGCTATCTTGAGATAAGGATGTCGCAGGAAGCAGATGATAAAATCCTGGGGCAATACAGCAGCTTGACGGAAATATACGAAAACTCCGGCGGGTATGCGCTGGAAGCAAAAATCCGCAGAATTATTGCCGGGTTAGGAATGGAGCAGGAACAAGACAGAGATACTCATTCTCTTAGCGGTGGGCAAAAAACCAGGTTGGCTTTGGGAAAACTATTGCTTCGGGAACCGGGACTGCTGATTCTTGATGAACCAACCAACCACCTTGATCTTGAAGCACTCGAATGGCTGGAAAATTATCTTGGAGAATATCCGGGTGCAGTACTCGTTGTGTCCCATGACCGTTATTTTTTGGATCAGGTGGTAAGCAAAATATTGGTGGTCGAGAACGGATCACTAAAGTCGTATTCGGGAAATTACTCTGAGTTTGAGCTGCAGCGGGTTATGGAAGAGAAAACCATGACCCGTGAAGCCGGGAAAATGAACGAAAAAATTTTAGCTTTAGAGGAATACATTCGCAGGCATAAGGCAGGTATTAAAGCCAAACAGGCCAGAGGAAGAGAGACCCAGCTAAAAAAGCTCACTCCCATTGCGGCACCCCAGGCCGGGAAATCCTTAAACATGAGTTTACAGACTAGTCAGCGTGCAGGGGATAGAGTATTAGACATTACCGGCCTCTCAGTGGCATACGAAAAGAATACCGTTTTTGAGGATGTCTCTCTGGAATTGCGCCGCGGCCATAGGATTGCCTTGTTGGGGAGAAATGGGGTTGGCAAGACCTCTTTGTTAAAAGCAATCACAGGAGAAGTCCCTTATCAGGGAGATCTAAGGCTCGGAGCCAATGTCAAAATCGGCTATTATTCCCAGGAACATGAGGATATTGGTCTTGGAAACAATGTCAAGGATATCATGGATGAACTCAGATATTGTTCTGATTTGGATGACCCTCAAATACGTACTGTCCTGGCCAGATTCGGATTCCGCGGTGATGATGTTTTTAAGCCGATTGCTGTCTTAAGCGGCGGTGAGAAGAGCAGACTTGCACTTTGTAAACTATTTCTGGTCCAAGGAAACCTTCTTCTTTTAGATGAACCGACCAATCATCTTGATATGGATACCAGGGAAGTACTGGAAGAGGCTTTGCTCAATTACAATGGAACCATGATTACGGTGTCTCATGATCGCTACTTCATAAACCGGATGGTGAACAGGATTGCGCTTTTAACTCCTAAAGGAATAAGGGTTATCGAAGGAGACTATACGGCTTACCGGGATACCATGGAAAAAGAGAAGGAAGAGAGCAACCTTAAACCAGATGAAGGGGATAAAATAGCAAAAAGCTATCGGCTTGAGTCAAAGAATAATAAGCGACGGGAAAAAAAGGTCAAACAGTTGGAAGAGTCAATAGAGAATACGAAAATGCTTCTTCAAGAACTGGAGTCGAAATTAGAATCGTTGACCGGAGATTATGAATTGACGTTAAAACTGCATAACGAATATCAAATGCTGCAAAATGAACATGATGATTTAATGCAGGAATGGCTGGCAATGAACGACTAGCACCAAAACAGGCTTAAACCCATATATTATCCCGTAATTAATACTTAGCGGGGTAATAAAATATGGGAGTAGCTCTGATCATTGCTTTGGCACTTAGTCTCGATGGTTTTGGAGTTGGTATGGCCTATGGCCTGAACAGGATCAAGATGTCTTTAGGATCTTTATGTATTATTGGATTTTGTTCAGCATTGGCAATGGGGACTTCAATGTTATTTGGCCAGATGTTGATCTTTAGACTGACGGTAATTTCCCCTAAGGTTTTGGGAGCTGTTACTTTAATGGCAGTGGGTTGTTATCAGTTGATCCGGGCTATTAAAAGCCGGACAGAAACTGAAAAAGCTGTTCCAGCTATGACTACGGCCGTAGTTGAAGCGGATGCTTACCAAACCTTATTAAGTATTAAACTAAATGTTTTTGGGCTCGTTATCCAGGTCCTTAAAACACCCAATGTGGCGGATTTAGACGGTTCAGGGATCATAAGCGCTAATGAAAGTATTGTTTTAGGGGTTGCTTTGGCTATGGATTCCTTTGCGGCCGGCATGGCGGCAACGATGACCGGGATTTCTCTATATGTCATTGGACTGGTAGCTATCATGCAGATTCTTATGATCTGGACAGGACAGATTTTAACCGGAAAACTGCCGTTGATAGTTTTGGACAAAGTAAAGTTTTTACCGGGGGTCGTTTTACTTTTGATTGGTGGCTTAAAATTATTATAAGGAGTTAGGTTGTTAATGTTTAAAGTGGGACTTACGGGAGGAATAGCCAGCGGAAAAACCAGCGTCGCCAACTGGTTTGCAGCTAAAGGGATTCCTGTCATCAACGCCGATGAAACAGCTCATCAGTTAATGGAACAATCCTCTGTTGTTTCTGCGGTTGGACAAGAGTTGGGTTCGGAGTATATCGAAAACGGAAAAATCAACCGCACCTTACTAGGAAACAGAGTATTTAGCGATCCTATGGCCAAGAAGAGACTGGAAAAAATTATTCATCCTCTGGTAGCAAAAGTAATGAAGAAAAAAAGTACAATACTGGAGAAAGAAGGATATAAAGTTATCATTCTGGATGTACCGCTTCTTTTTGAAGTTGGTTGGGACAAGTCAATTGATGAAGTATGGGTTGTTTTTGTTTCACCTGATATTCAAAAAAAAAGATTAATGTCTAGAAACGGTTTTAACGAGAAGGAAGCGGAAAAGCGGATAGGATCTCAAATGCCTTTAGAGGAAAAGATAAAAAGGGCACATAGAATAATCAATAATTCGGGGACATGGGAAGAAACCGAAAAATACTTACAAACAATTTGGCTGGAAATTAAGTAGCGGAAAGATGAGCATTATTATTAATATTTCGCATATAGATTTAAAATCATAAACTAATTTTATTAAATAACGAATATAGGAATGAGAATAAATTGTATATTTCAAAATCGAGTTTTATTAAAATAATTGTGCTAAGTTTATTACTATTCTTTATCCTAAGCCTATTTGGATTTAAGACGATTGAAAAAATATTCTACCCTTATCCTTATAAACAGACAGTTGAGAAATATTCTTTTGCATACGGAGTCGATCCTTTGCTTGTGGTGGCGGTGATGAGGGAAGAAAGTCACTTTAACCCCCAGTCCAATTCGCATAAAGGGGCAATTGGGTTAATGCAGGTAATGCCCAATACCGCTAAGGATATAGCAATCCGGCTAAGAGAAGATTACAACGAAGTTAATCTTGAAGATCCCGAAGTAAATATTCGCTACGGAATATGGTATCTATCACAATTGAATAAGCAATTTTCCGGAAACAGCATCTTGGTTCTCGCGGCCTATAATGCTGGCAGCGCGAGGGTTAACGATTGGCTGAATACGACTCCGCTAAGTTTTAATACTTATCTGATCAAGGATATTCCTTTTAACGAAACTAGGGAGTATGTACAAAAGGTTCTTAAATCCTATCAAAGATATTCTAAAATTTATAATGACAGGACGTACACCTTGAAATAACGGCATCTCGTTAAAGTATCACTTTTTGTGTTTTGTATAATCTTAGTCTACGGACCGGCTATTGCTGCAAAAGAAACCCAAAATACTTTTGAAGTGGTCTGTTGGAATTCCAATACCCTAGAAATAGTAAAAGATGCTCCAAAGTAGGGGGTATCTCTCAAACTACGGTTAGATAGGGCAATTGAATTTATTGCTCCGTAATTACAGCTCCTTCGGAGTCTATATCCAGAACAAGAGAACCTGATTGTAAAAAGTTATTGGCCAGTGCTCTTTTCATGCTTTCAGCTACATTTTGTTCTAAACCAAAAGGGCAAAAGGCTAAAAGTGTAGGTCCTGAACCGCTTAGAACTGCACCATAAGCTCCAGCTTTAATGGCCTGATCTAAAGCCTCGGACATACCGGGGATGAGAGAGGCCCTTTGGTTCTGGTGGATCTTATCTTGAGTAGCAATTGCCAACATTTCATACTCTTCATTGATAAAACAATCTACGAGCAAGCCTACTCTGGAAGAATTAAAAATAACATCGCTTCTGGAGATAACAGGAGGAAGGATCTTTCTGGCCTTTTCGGTTTCTACCAGAAAATCAGGGATGACGACAACGGCTTTAAATTTGGGTTTTTTAGATAAGACCCTTGGGATAACACTATTAGCTGTCATGACTGTCAGTGTAATTCCCCCATACAAGGCAGGGGAGACGTTGTCGGGATGACCTTCAAAAGAGGTAGCGAGTTTAAGGAGTTCAAAACGGTTAAGAGGATAACCGGCAACAGCATTGGCGATCATCAATCCTCCAATTACTGCAGTTGAACTGCTTCCAAGCCCTCTGGCAGGAGGTATATGGCTTTCTATCGTTATTTTTAGAGGTTTTGGCTCAAAACAAATCTGCTTCCAGAGGGTACAGGCGGATTTCCACAGAAGATTATTTTTATTTGCAGCAATATTTGTTGTATAACTTCCTTCTAAGATAAATTCCAGGGAATCACTGAATTCAGCCTTGAAATAATTATATAGGCTGACAGCAAGTCCCATACTGTCGAATCCTGGTCCGAGATTGGCCGAAGTTGCAGGCACTTTTACGTAAAACATCTGTTCCTCCTCAGGAGGAAAGTGACCCGCTGGTCTCAAGGCGCAGGACATTATAGATTTTATCGAGCTTACTGTAGCTGTTTAAAGAATCAAGGGCCTGACGAAGCTGTCTCTCTTTACAGGGGTGGGTAACAAGTACTATTTCCGCACTCCTGTCGGGACGAGGTTTTTGAATAATGGAATGAAAGCTTATGCCGGCTTCGGCAAAAAACAAGGCCACGTTAGCAAATACCCGGGGCTCATCCTTTACCTTTATACGAATGTAATAGCCGGTAGTAAAATCATCTACTGCTTTAAGCGGAAAATTCTGATAGCAACTGCTGTTAATTAAACCTTTAGAACCCGATTCCATATTGCGTACGATTTGAATAATATCAGAGACTACCGCGCTTCCGGTAGGAAGCGAGCCGGCACCTTTACCATAAAACATGGTTTCTCCAAGTGCATCTCCGACAAGGTAGATCGCATTAAATACTCCATTAATAGTAGCAAGAGGATGTTTCTTGGGAAGAAGGGCAGGGTGTACCCTGACTTCAATTTCTCCGTCCTCATTTTTGGCTATAGCCAGAAGTTTAATCACACAGTCCAGTTCATCTGCATATTTGATGTCTGCCTTGGAAACTTTGGAGATACCTTCGACAAAAACTTGTTCATAAGTGACTGTGGTATTGAACGCCAGGGTAGAAAGGATTGCTAATTTGCGGGCAGCATCCAGTCCTTCGACATCGGAAGTAGGATCCGCCTCAGCGTATCCGAGTTCTTGAGCCTCTTGGAGTACTTCGTCGAAATCGCGTCCTTGTTCGGTCATAGCAGACAGAATATAGTTCGTCGTACCATTTATGATACCAATAAGGGAAGAGATTTTGTTGGCCGTCAGAGACTGTCTTAAAGCTGCGATAATGGGAATACCGCCCGCCACACTAGCCTCAAAATATAAATCGCAGCCATTTTGGTCGGCAGCGGCAAATAATTCGCTGCCATGAGAGGCTAAGAGATCCTTGTTGGCTGTAATAACATTTTTTCCTTGACTCAAAGCCTCGAGGATATAGGAACGGGTTGGCTCAATTCCCCCCATAACCTCAACGACAATATTGATTTCCGGGTCATGGAGAATATCAAACGGATTATCAGTTAATTGAATGTCTTCACTATATGGTCTATCCTGAAGAAGATTACGAACCAATGCTTTCTTAATAATGATATCCGAATTTGTCCGGCAATTTATATCATAACGATTTGTTCTTAAGATAGAAGCCACTCCGCTACCGACTGTGCCTAAGCCTAATAAACCGATCACGATTCGTTTCATATAAAAACCTCCTATCCTTGCTTGAGGAACGCTTGTGTTTACTCAGTGGACATTATATCAGTTTTTATTTGGTTTGGCAAGAAATTTTTCCCGGAAAAGTCGTAACAAAAGCCATATTTCTTTAGAAGACTTGACACTTATAACTGTATCATTTACACTATAAAAAAATACTTATGTGCTATAACACACTGCCGCTTTTTTAAAATACTTAAATGCACGTGAGGAAAGTTTCGGGATGGAGTTACATGTTTTTTTCTATAAGAAGGACTTTTTTTTTGCTTTTTTATAGTAGTAGTATAAATATAGTAGTATTATAGATATTATTATAAAATATATTATTTTTTTAACAAGAGAGTGCAAGTCTTAGTCAGAGGATTAAATCGCTTGATTTTATATAGAAAGGAAGCGGACATATGAACAGTGACGCAGTAAAAAAAGGAGTTGACAGGGCGCCACACCGGTCGCTTTTTAAGGCACTCGGTTTGACAGACAGGGAAATAGAGAAACCTTTGGTTGGCGTAGTCAATTCATTTAACGAATTAGTTCCTGGTCATATGCATCTCCGGCAAATCACAGAAGCAGTAAAAGCCGGGGTTAGGGAAAACGGAGGGACTCCGCTTGAATTTCCAACGATCGGGGTATGTGATGGAATTGCCATGGGACATGAGGGAATGCATTTTTCCCTTGCCAGCAGGGAACTGATTGCCGACTCCATTGAAATAATGGCTAGGGCTCATTGTTTAGATGCCCTGGTATTTATTCCAAGCTGTGATAAGATTGTTCCGGGAATGATGATGGCCGCGATGCGGCTTAACCTGCCGGCTATAGTGGTTAGCGGAGGACCTATGCTTCCTGGACGTTTTGAAGGTAAAGACGTTAATTTGATTACTCTCTTTGAAGCCGTCGGCAAGGTGCATAGCGGACAAGAAAAGGAAGAATGGTTAAAAGGAATGGAACAAAAGGCTTGTCCTACTTGTGGTTCCTGCGCCGGAATGTTTACGGCCAATTCTATGAACTGTCTGACTGAAGTTTTGGGGATGGCTTTGCCTGGTAACGGAACGATTCCGGCTGTCTATTCGGAAAGAATCCTGCTTGCTAAGGAGAGCGGCTATCAGGTAATGAATCTTTGGCGTGACGATGTCCGTCCCCGTGATATCGTTAATAAAGCCTCTATTACCAATGGAGTAGCGGCAGATATGGCTTTAGGCTGTTCTACTAATACTATCCTTCATCTTCCGGCGATCGCCTTTGAGGGAGAAATTGAATTTGATTTGGCTGATGTTAATTTTATAAGTGATAAAACACCCCAAATATGCAAATTAAGTCCTGCGGTTAACGGTCATTATCTTGTTGATCTTAACGAAGCAGGCGGCATAAGTGCGGTTCTAAAAACTCTATTAGACGCCGGTCTGATAGATGGTTCGGTCAAGACGGTTTCCGGCTGCACTCTGGCCGAAAGACTAAACAATGCCCCAATTAAGGACAATAATATTATTCGTTCTTTGGCTAACCCTTATTCGTCCAAAGGCGGCTTGAGTATACTTTTTGGAAACTTGGCACCGCAGGGCGCAGTCATAAAAGTAGGGGCCTTGGCTGAACGGGACTTAGTTTTTGAAGGGGCGGCCAAAGTCTTTGATGGCGAAGATGCAGCAGCCGATGCTATCCGCAGCGGGAAAATCATAGCAGGCGATGTAGTGATTATTCGCTATGAAGGACCGAAAGGGGGCCCCGGAATGAGAGAGATGCTTGGCCCGACTTCAACTCTGGCCGGGATGGGTCTGGATTCTTCGGTAGCACTGCTGACCGATGGCCGCTTTTCAGGCGGCAGCAGGGGTTTCTCTATCGGCCATATTTCTCCGGAAGCAGCCTTAGGCGGAGAAATAGCCTTTGTTGAAAATGGAGATATTATTAGGATAGATTTAGAAAAAAGAACCATCGACTGGCTTTTACCGGAACAGGAAAAAGCCGAGAGAAGAAAAATGTTCGATCCGGCTAAAGGATTGGCTAAAGCCTGCCAAGTAGCAGGCCGGACCGGTTATCTTGGGCGTTATGCCCAGTTTGTACAATCAGCAAATAAAGGAGCTGCTTTCAGATCGAATAAGGAGGATTAAGTAATGGGTAAGTTCGAACAAGATATTTATAGGGCCAGAGATCCTGAGTTTACCTGGGAAGATGAAGAAATTCTTGCCTCAGGCAGATACAATGGCGCCAAAGCTCTGTTGGATGTCTTGGAGAAAGAAGGAGTCGAAGTAATATTTGGTTATCCCGGCGGAGTCCTTCTTACCCTGTATGATGCTTTACTCGACAGCTCGATAAAACACATACTGCCTAGACATGAGCAAGCCGCTGTTCATGCGGCTGATGGCTATGCCCGGGTAAGCGGTAAGGTTGGTGTGTGTTTAGCAACATCAGGTCCAGGTGCTTCCAATATGGTCACCGGAATTGCCAATGCTTATATGGATTCGGTACCGCTGGTAGTTATTACCGGTCAGGTCCCTACCAATCTGCTTGGAACCGATTCTTTCCAGGAAGTTGATATTACCGGGATGACCCTGCCGATAACCAAACATTCCTATTTGGTTAAAGATGCCAAGGATATCCCGAGGATTGTTAAAGAAGCTTTTCATATTGCAGGGACCGGTCGTCCCGGACCGGTACTGATCGATTTGCCTAAAGATATTATGGCGGCTGATGTTATTGATCCCCATGCTCCTAAATTATCTCTGCCGAGTTACA
Source organism: Peptococcaceae bacterium UBA6116 (assembly GCA_002423425.1). Lineage (GTDB taxonomy): Bacteria > Bacillota > Desulfitobacteriia > Desulfitobacteriales > Syntrophobotulaceae > UBA6116. The sequence goes on along the minus strand of DIWC01000049.1, from coordinate 167,830 downwards.
AATATTTTACCAAAGGAAATTCCGGACAGATCAATGAGGCTGCCAAAGCCTTAGCGCAAAGCAAGAAGCCAATTGTCTATGCCGGAGGAGGGGTAATTACCTCGGGTGCGGGATCTATTTTAAGGGAACTTATCGATAAGGTAAATATTCCGGTTGTTACTACGCTGATGGGTATAGGAAGTGTACAGAGCAAGCATCCTAATCTTCTTGGGATGGTTGGCATGCATGGAACGATCACAGCCAATTTGGCTGTCAATGATTGTGACCTTTTGATCGCTGTCGGTGTGCGCTTTGACGACAGGGTCACCAGCGGGCTGAAACACCGCTTCGCGACCAACGCTAAAATTATTCATATTGATGTTGACCCGGCTGAAATAGGTAAGGTTGTGAAAGCACACATTCCTATCGTTGGAGATGCCAAACTTGTTTTGGATGAGCTTTGCAAAAAGGCAATGGCACCCGAAATAACCGGCTGGTGGGCCCAATTGCGCAAATGGCAGCAGGAGTATCCTTTGGGTTACGAACAAGACGGTCATTTGAACCCGCAGACGATTCTTGAAGCAATGGGCAAGATCGGAGGAGAGAACGTCATCGTTACGACCGATGTCGGACAGCATCAGATGTGGGCGGCTCAGTTTTACCCTGTTACCAGTGGCAGACAATTTATTACCAGTGCCGGTCTGGGTACAATGGGCTTTGGTTTCCCGGCTGCGATCGGTGCCCAGTTTGCCAAACCGGATAGTCTGGTGTTTCTGGTGACAGGAGACGGTTCTTTTCAAATGAGTATTCACGAGTTGGCCACAACTGTTCAATACGATCTTCCCATAAAAATTGTTTTGATGAATAACGGTGTTTTGGGTATGGTCAGACAGATGCAAAAAATGTTCTATAATGAGCGTTTTAGCCAGATACAGCTGCACGCTAATCCTGACTTTGTTAAAGTAGCTGAGGCCTATGGAATTAAAGGAATAAGGGTTGATCATCCTGACCAAGTCGAACCGGCTCTCTTGGAAGCGATTAACACGCCGGGTCCGGTTCTGCTGGATTTCACGATATCTCCGGATGAGGTTGTCCTTCCCATGGTTCCTTCCGGTAAAGTAATTACTGAGGTTCTGGGAGGTGTAGACTAATGCTGCATACCTTAGCTGTTCTTGTTGAGAATAATCCGGGGGTTTTGGCAAGAATATCAGGCTTATTTGCCCGGCGTGCCTATAACATATTCAGTTTGGCTGTCTGTCAAACTGAAAACCCAAGTTTGTCCGTAATGACAATTGTGGTTGAAGGGGATAGCCAGGTTATTGAACAGGTTACAAAACAATTGCATAAACTGGTTGTTGTTCATAAGGTTACAAACCTTAGTAACGAAGCAGTCGTTGACCGGGAGCTGGCTCTGGTCAGGGTTAAAGTTAAGACTGAAACCAGACTTGAGGTTCTGCAAACTGTTGACATATTCCGAGGGCGGGTTGTAGATATGGGTAGGAGTAATCTGACCATAGAATTAACCGGGGATAAAGAAAAGATCGATGCTTTTATCAAAACCATGAGAACCTACGGAATTTTGGAACTGGTCAGAACGGGTAAGATTGCGATTGCAAGGTCGGATACCTGATACCATCCTGTTGATTAAGCGATAGTGCTAATATAATCAAATTATATATGAATAGGAGAGTAAATACATGGCTAAGATTTATTACGATGCAGATGCGGATTTAGGAATTCTAAAGGGGAAAAAGATAGCTGTCATGGGCTGGGGAAGTCAGGGGCATGCCCAATCGCAAAATCTTAATGAATCCGGATTAGACGTTATTGTAGGCTTGCGTAAAGGAAGTGCCAGATGGGCTCAGGCTGAGGCAGCCGGACTAAAAGTTATGACAGTTGCCGAAGCGGCTTCTAAGGCGGATATTATCCAGATTCTTCTTCCCGATGAACAACAGGGCAAGGTTTATAAGGAAGAAATCCTTCCTCATATGAAAGCCGGTAAAGTATTAGTCTTTTCCCATGGCTTTAATATCCATTATGGTCAGATTGTACCTCCGGCTGATGTTGACGTCATTATGATTGCTCCCAAAAGCCCGGGACATATGGTTAGACGTACGTATGAAGAAGGGGCTGGTACTCCGGGGTTAATCGCTGTTTACCAGGATGCAACCGGGAATGCCCATAAAATTGGTTTGGCTTATGCCAAAGGGATTGGCTGTACCCGTACTGGTTTGTTAGAAACAACATTCAAAGAAGAAACTGAAACTGACCTTTTTGGCGAGCAGGTTGTTCTTTGCGGCGGAGTAACAGAGTTGGTCAGGGCAGGGTTTGACACATTGGTAGAAGCCGGTTATCAGCCTGAAAGTGCTTATTTCGAATGCTTACACGAATTAAAGCTCATCGTTGACCTGATGTATGAAGGCGGCATCAGCAATATGCGTTACTCCATCTCCGATACAGCTCAGTATGGGGATTTAATGATCGGCAGACGTATCATTACCGAAGAGACCCGCGCAGAAATGCGTCAAGTCCTAAGTGAAATCCAGTCCGGGGAGTTTGCCAGAGAATGGTTATTAGAAAGCCAAGTTGGCAGACCGGTATTTAATGCTTTGACACGGATTGATGAGCAACATCCGATTGAGAAAGTCGGTAAAGAACTGCGGGCAATGATGCCGTGGCTTAAGAAAAAGAAATAAGATATTTATTCATTGAATATTACTTGTAGAGATAATATAACTTGGAAGTTGGGGAGGAGATGGCAGAGTGAGACGCATTGAGTTTTTTGATACAACATTAAGAGACGGTGAACAATCACCTGGAGTGGCATTGAATATTGAAGAAAAACTTCAAATTGCCCTCCAACTGGAAAAACTTGGCGTAGATGTTATCGAAGCCGGTTTTCCCGTTACGTCCATAGGGGATTTCGAGTCTGTCTCTGTGATAGCCGAAAAGGTCAGAAACACAACGATTGCAGCCTTGGCCAGAGCGGATGCTAAGGATATCGAAAGGGCCTGGGAAGCAATCCAAAGGGCTGAAAGTCCCCGTATTCATACTTTTATTGCCACCTCCCCGATTCATATGCAGTATAAATTAAGAAAAACTCCGGAGCAGGTTTTGGAACAGGCCAAGTATGCTGTGGAACTGGCAAAGTCAAAAGTCAATGATGTCGAATTCAGTGCCGAGGATGCTTCCCGCAGTGATGTTGATTATCTTGCGAGGATCTTTTCTCTGGCTATCAAAGCAGGAGCAACAGTCTTGAATATTCCTGATACTGTTGGTTATGCTATGCCGGAAGAATTCGCCGGGTTTATCAAACAGATTATGGCGAAGACCGACGGGATTGAAAAAGTAAAAGTCAGTGTTCACTGCCACAATGATCTTGGGCTGGCAGTGGCTAATTCACTGGCGGCTGTTGGGGCAGGGGTTCAGCAAATAGAATGTACGGTCAACGGGTTAGGCGAAAGAGCAGGCAATGCGGCGCTTGAAGAACTGGCAATGGCTTTGTATACCAGGAAAGACATTTATCAGGTCGAATCAAGAATTGTGACGCGCGAGATTACACGTACAAGCGGTATTGTCAGCCGCTTAAGCGGGATGATGATTCAGCCTAACAAAGCTGTCGTCGGCAAAAATGCTTTTGCTCATGAGTCGGGAATACATCAGGACGGGGTATTGAAGGAACGTTCAACTTATGAAATAATGTCACCTGACTCTATTGGACACGATATGAATACGATTGTTTTAGGAAAGCATTCAGGCCGGCATGCGATCAGACAGTCTTTAGATGACTTGGGCCTGGAAGTTTCAGATGAGCGATTTCAGAAACTGTTCGATGAATTTAAGCTTCTGGCCGAAAAGAAAAAGGTCATTACGGCTGCCGATCTATTTGCTCTTACTGAAACTCCGGATTCTGCAGAACATTTGACTCTTAACTACTGGCAAATTATTAGCGGAAACAACCTTAAACCCACGGCAACCATCGGTTTATGGCATAAAAACTGTGACGACGACAATGAGGAACTAATCAAAGCCGCCTATGGCGATGGGCCTGTAGCAGCTGCCTACAAGGCGATTGACAAAATTATCGGTGTAGACGGTAAACTATTGAATTATTCTCTTCAAGCTATCGATCACGGTGAAGATTCTCAGGGAGAGGTTACGGTTACGGTTAGGTTTGAAGACCATAATTTTGCCGGCAGGGGTGTAAGTCCTGATATTATTGAAGCCAGTGTTAAAGCATATTTACAGGCAGTAAACAGAGCGTTGGATAAAGGCTGGATTAATATTAAGACTCGTTAGTGAGGATAATTAAGTTCTTCCGAATAAATTAGACTTACTTAGGATTATTAGGAATCCTGTTGTCTCATCTCGTGCCTATTGTTCCATGGCTTGGGATGAGA
>DIWC01000049.1:0-163400 GCA_002423425.1 Peptococcaceae bacterium UBA6116 | reverse complement strand
AGAAGGTACCGACACCGGGAATGTCCCCAGGCACGAAGCCGCTAAGAATGGCGTAGTAAGGAATCCGTTTCATTTCATGAATCCATTCGGTAAGGCCGATTTCGGGTTTGGTCATGAGAAAGAGGAGATAGGAACGAAGCATGGAAGCAGGATCACGAGGTTCAGGGCCTTTAGCGTTATAGAGATCCTGAAGCAGAGTGGTAATGTAAGACAAATCGGTCCGCCAGAGTTTTGCGACCAGAGGCCAAGGATGGTTCAAGCAAACCCTTGCGCCATCTCTCCCGGCGAATGCCGAGAGGCTATTAGAGAGAAAGGGAGGTTATTATTAATGGGAATGACAATAAGTGAGAAAATTCTGGCTGCGCATGCCGGACTGGATAGTGTGGTTCCCGGCGAAATAATTAATGCCAAATTAGACCTTGTGTTGGCCAATGATGTTACTGGACCGGTTGCAATCCAAGAGTTTGGAAAATTAGGCATTGATCAAGTTTACGATAAAGAAAGAGTGACCCTTGTACCGGATCATTTTACGCCGAATAAGGATATTGCTTCGGCGGAACAGAGTAAGATTTTAAGAGATTTTGCCAAAAAAATGGGGATAAAGAATTACTGGGATGTCGGGAGAGTTGGCATTGAACACTGTTTGCTGCCTGAACAGGGTTTGGTTCTTCCCGGTGATTTGATTATCGGAGCGGATTCTCACACCTGTACCTATGGAGCGTTGGGAGCTTTCGCCACAGGGGTTGGAAGTACGGATTGCGCTGCCGGGATGGCTACCGGTGAAGCTTGGTTTAGGGTTCCTGAGTCTTTGAAGTTCGTTTTTCATGGTTCAAAATTCCAGCCCTGGGTTGGGGGGAAAGATCTGATTCTTTATATTATCGGCAAAATCGGTGTAGACGGCGCCCGTTATAAAGCTATGGAATTTACGGGAGACGGCATTAGAAGTCTCTCTATGGATAACAGATTGACCATTTCCAATATGGCGATTGAAGCCGGAGCAAAAGCAGGAATTATTGAGCCGGATGAAATAACGTTAGCGTATGTAAAAGCCAGAGCGAAAAGAGATTACAAAGTATATAAGAGTGATCCTGATGCTTCCTATGAAAAGATTTACGAGTTTAATTCCGAGGATATTCCCTTGCAGGTGGCATTTCCTCATTTGCCGGAGAACACAAAATCGGTTGATGAGGCCAGCGGTTTAAAGATTGATCAGGTCGTAATCGGCTCCTGCACAAACGGCCGACTAGAAGACCTGGAAATTGCAGCTAAAATTTTAAAAGGCAAAAAAATACATCCCGAAATACGCTGCCTGGTTTTCCCGGGTACGCAGGATATCTTGCTTGAAGCTATGCGTCGTGGCTGGATTGAGACGATGATCCAAGCCGGTGCTGCCGTCAGTACCCCAACCTGTGGACCGTGTCTTGGCGGGCATATGGGAATCTTAGCTAAAGGGGAGCGGGCCCTTTCTACAACCAACCGTAATTTCGTGGGCAGAATGGGTCACCCGCAAAGTGAAGTTTACCTGTGCAATCCGGCGGTTGCTGCTGCTTCAGCAGTCCGCGGCGAGATAGTTCACCCCAGGGAGGTCGTTAACAATGGGTAAAGTATGGAAATACGGTCACGATATTGATACTGATGCGATTATACCGGCTCGTTATATGAACAGATCGGAACCTGAACATTTGGCGGCTCACTGTATGGAAGATGCAGATGTTACCTTTGCCCAGGAAGTCAAAGCAGGAGATGTTATTGTCGGAGGCAAAAATTTTGGATGCGGCTCATCGAGAGAGCATGCTCCGATTGCCATTAAAGCAGCCGGAGTAAAAGTTGTTATTGCTGAATCATACGCGCGCATATTCTACAGGAATGCCCTTAATATCGGGATGCCTATCCTGGAGTGTCCGGAAGCTGTGGTTGGGACCGAAGCAGGGGATGAGGTTGAGGTTGACTTAAAAAGCGGTAAAATTGATAACAAAACGAAGAAAACAACATTTCAAGCCAAACCGTTTCCCCCTTTTATGCAGGAACTGATCGATGCCGGAGGACTAATTCCTTACGTGAAGGAGAAAAAAAAGAATGCCTAAAATAGCTGTACTTCCCGGTGATGGGATTGGCAAGGAAATTATGCCGGAAGCGATAAAAGTTCTTAAAGCTGTTCTGGCTATGCACGTAAGTAAGTTTGAGTTTACAGAATATCTTATTGGTGGTATTGCGATTGACCAAGCAGGTAAAGCTCTTCCGGACAATACTCTTAAAGCATGTAAAGAAGCAGATGCCGTTCTTCTGGGTGCGATCGGGGGACCCAAGTGGGATAATCTGCCTGCCAAGGAAAGACCTGAACTCGGTGCACTTTTGCCGCTAAGAAAAGAGCTTAGCCTTTATGCCAATATTCGACCGGTTAAAATGATTACTTCCTTGGTGTCGTCTTCTACCCTTAAAGAGGAAGTTGTAAAGAATGTTGATTTGGTCGTTATCAGAGAACTTACCGGCGGAATCTATTTTGGGGAAAAAGGAAGACATAACGATCCTCCGGCTGCCTACGATGTGTTGTTATATACTGAAAATGAGATACGCCGGATTGTTAAACTCGGTTTTGAAACGGCCAGGGGAAGAAAGAAAAAGTTATGCTCGGTGGATAAAGCCAATGTTCTTGAATCTTCAAGATTCTGGAGGGAAATTGCGGTTGATATGGCCAAGGAATATCCCGATGTAGAGTTGACTCACATGTATGTGGATAATGCAGCGATGCAGCTTGTCCGCTATCCCGGGCAATTTGACGTAATCGTTACTGAGAATATGTTTGGCGATATTCTTACCGACTTGGCCTCAATGCTCTGCGGTTCAATCGGTATGTTGGCTTCTTCAAGTATGAACGGGAAAAAAGGCTTGTATGAGCCGGCTCATGGTTCAGCTCCGGATATTGCAGGACAAAATAAAGCGAATCCTTTGGCAACGATTCTCTCGGCTGCGATGATGCTTCGTTATACATTCGATTTGGATCAGGAAGCGCAACGCATTGAAAAAGCGGTTATGAAGGTGCTTGATCAAGGCTTCAGAACAGCTGATTTAGCCAAACCAACCGAGAAAGTTACCGGAACAAAAGAAATGGGAGACGCGGTGGTAGCGGCATTATAATCCGTCGTTGATATATTATACCTGAATCCGTAATGAAATAACTATTAATCGGCTGAGATGCTTGGTATAATTGAGATAGAACTAATAAAGAAAATTCACCCCGCAGACATTCCCGGATGAATTGCATTTAAAGCCTGCAAAGAGCAGGATTATTTCTTAAGATTATATACTTATCACGGATTCAGGTTGTTGTTAACGCTTGCCAACTATGATAGAATAATATCATTATTGAAGCATTAACCTTAAAACTAATGACCGACCCAGTATGTTAACGAATCATTTAGAGAGGGGAATCTTAGGCTGGAAGTTTCCCTGATTGTTAACAGAAACCCAGTCGTGAAGTGCTGATTGATAATCTGCCGGCTCTCACCGTTAACAGAGGATAAGAGGCGTTTATGCAATTAAGGTGGTACCGCGGGAGAAAACTTCTTTCGTCCTTAGCCAAGGACAAAGAAGTTTTTATTTTTAAGTGAGCTGCAACGAGCGCCACGGTTTGAAGGTAAAAACATAGGAAATGAGGAAAATAATAAAAAATATTGGAGTGTGATTGAATTGAATAAGATCGGTTTTATAGGTACCGGGAACCTGGCGGGTTCCATTCTCAAAGGTCTAAATCAAAGAAACCTGGATTTTGAAATTTATTTGAATAATAAAACTAAACAAAAAGCAGATGCTTTGGCTCAGCAGTTTAACGCTAAAAGCTGTTCATTTTCCGAAGTTGTTGCTGAGTCGGATGTTATATTTCTGGCGGTAAAACCAAAAGATATTAAGGGATTGTTAAATGACCTGTCCGGCTGCTCTCTTTCAGGGAAGCTAATTATTACCGTTGCGGCCGGTATTGGTTTGTCCGTATATGAACAGGCCCTTCCAGGCGTAGGAATTGTCCGGGTTATGCCCAATACCTCGTGTGCGGTACTCCAGGCAATTACTGGAATGGTAAGGGGTAAATACGTTACCGATGAGCAGGCGAAAATAGCAGAACAGATATTTTCAGCTGTTGGCAAGTTTTTGTGGGTTGAAGATCAGAAAATTAATGCTGTGACTGCAGTCAGCGGCAGCGGACCTGCCTACTTTTATTTTTTTGCCGAAATGATGGCTCAAGCGGGCGTTGAGCTGGGATTAAGCAGCGAAGAAGCTATTATCTTAGCCAGAGAAACCCTTGTGGGAGCAGGTAAAATGGTGGCGGAAGACAGCCGGTCGCCACAGGAGTTACGACAAGCCGTGACTTCCCCTAATGGAACTACTTATGAAGCGATAGAAGTATTTCGCAAGGAAGGTTTAAATGAAATAGTCTCAAAGGCTATGGAAGCGTGCTTCAAACGGGCGGTGGAGATGGAAGGAGAGTATATGGGATGAGTACCCTGAAAAGGGCTGTGATCAAGATTGGAAGCAATTCCTTAAGTTCTGCTTCGGGCGGACTTAACGGGGCGGTAATCGACCGGCTGGCTTGGACTATTGCCGCCTGGCGTGAACGGGGAGTTGAATGTATCCTGGTTACGTCCGGGGCTGTGGCAGCGGGAATGGCCAAATTAAATCTTAAGAAGAGGCCAAAGGATATTGCCGGTAAACAGGCGGCAGCAGCGGTCGGGCAAGGGATCCTTATCGAAAAGTACTCCCATTTTTTGGGGAAATATAACATAACTTGTGCTCAAATACTGCTCTCCAGAATAGATTTAGTGGAATCAGCCCATTACCGGAATGCCCAGAATACTCTGGAGAGTCTTCTGAAGCATGGTGTTATTCCTATTGTGAACGAAAATGATACCGTAGTATTTGAAGAATTATGTTTTGGTGATAACGACAAATTATCAGCGCTGGTTGCGGGGATGGTCAATGCCGATATGCTGGTCTTACTTACAGATGTTGACGGGCTATTTTCTGAAAATCCTTCGAAAAACCCACAAGCAGAGCTTATTTCGCTGGTTGAAGACGTGAGCAAAGTTAAGGGACTGGCAGAGGGAGTGGGTTCTGGGGTTGGAACCGGTGGAATGGTTACCAAACTGAAAGCTGCTGAAATGGCCTCGAGATTCGGGATAGCTACTTTCTTGATGAATGCTTCCCGCTTGGAAGAAATTACGAAAATTTCCGAAGGCTTTTATCCACCCGGGACCTTATTTCCACCGGCCAAACATAAACTAACCGGTAAAAAGCGTTGGATGGCATATGCGGCCTTATCTATGGGGACAGTTGTTATTGATGAAGGTGCCCAAAAGGCGTTGGTCCGTGATAGGAAAAGCTTATTAGCATCAGGTGTTATCAATATTGAAGGATACTGGGAGCGTAAAGATCTTATCCGGATTGTTAACCCGGGTGGTGAAGAGATTGCCCGGGGGATAGCGGAGCTCAGCAGTGAGGAAACGGACAGAGCTAAAGGGCTTCACTCCGAAGAAATATTAGGACTGTTTAAAGACCTTAAATATGAGGAGTTAGTTCATAGGGATAATATGACTGTGATTTTTGAAGGAAGCTGCTTATAGGCATAGCTGCATGTCAGTTGTATAATTGATTTGATAGTTAAGTATGAATAACGGAGGGTTAAGTCATGGAGATTTCTCAAGAATTGCTGACGATTGGACAGAGAGCGAAAAATGCTGCACGCAGGCTGGCTTTTATGGGGACTGAGGCGAAGAATAAATCACTCGCGGCCATGGCTGAAGCCTTAACGGATCATCAAGAGGAAATACTTAGCGCCAATGCCAGGGATGTGCAGGCTGCCGAGAAAAAAGGGCTTCGTAAAAGCTTGATTAATCGTTTGCTTCTCACAGAAAAAAGCATTAAGGGAATGAGCGAGGCTATAAAAGAGGTCATCGCTTTACCCGACCCGGTCGGCGGTGGGGAATTCTGGACCAGGCCTAATGGACTCAGAATTCAAAAAACCAGGGTGCCGCTGGGGGTAGTAGCTATGATCTATGAAGCCCGGCCGAATGTTACTGTTGATGCTGCCGCCCTATGTTTGAAATCCGGGAATGCCTGCATTCTTCGAGGCGGTTCGGAAGCGATTGAAAGCAATAAGGTATTGGCTCAAATTATCTCTGAAGCTGCTGAAAATAGCGGTTCCCCGGCAGGTTCCATCCAGCTAGTGGCCATGACGGGAAGGGAATATGCTCTTCAGCTGATGAAAATGAACAAATATCTTGATGTTATTATTCCGCGCGGCGGGGCTGGCCTGATTCAAACAGTCATTGAAAACTCCACGGTTCCGGTGATTCAAACCGGAACAGGTGTCTGCCATGCGTTCGTGGATAAAGATGCCGATCTGGAAAAAGCGGCAGCAATCGTTTATAATTCCAAGACTCAAAACCCGGGAGTTTGCAATGCCTTGGAAACATTGCTCGTCCACGAGGATGTAGCCCGGAACTACCTGCCACTGATAGGTCAGAAGTTCAAACAAAACGGAGTTGAGATCCGGGGCTGTGAGAAAGTCCTTTGTGTCCTGGATTATGCCAATCCTGCCGAAGAACAAGATTGGGCTACGGAATACCTTGATCTGATTATTAGTGTAAAGGTAGTAAAAGACCTTGATGAAGCCTTGGATCATATATATAAATACAGTACTAAACACTCGGAAACAATTATTACTGAGGATTATTCTACCGCCCAAAGGTTTTTGCGTGAAATAGATGCCGCGGTTGTTTATGTCAATGCATCTACGCGTTTTACAGATGGCGGAAGATTTGGTTTTGGAGCAGAGATTGGGATCAGTACGCAAAAGCTTCATGCCCGTGGACCTATGGCCTTGCCGGAACTGACGACAATAAAATATATGGTTTATGGTGATAATCAAATTGTTTAGCAATAACAAAACTATCAACACTATCCTAAGGGGGGCGGCTTTTCCGTTCCTGATAATCGTATTGTGGGAGATTGCTTTCCGTCTGGGGATGCTTAATGCCCTTATTGTACCTTCTCCAATGGCAATAGGTCATACTTTTATGAAAATGCTTTTTAATGGGTTGCTCGGAAAGCATTTACTAGCCAGTACAATACGATTAACATACGGCTTTTTTATTTCAGTTTTGAGCGCAGTTCCCTTGGGCCTTTTAGTTGGCAAAGCCAAGGGCTTTAGACACTGGGTCAATCCCACTTTATCTTTCTTACAGCAGATTCCTCCTATTGCCTGGATTCCTATATTTATTCTCTGGTTGGGAATTGATGAAGCTTCCAAAGTAGCGGTAATTATTTATGCCGCTTTCTTCCCGATTTTTTTAAATACTGTACAGGGAGTAACAAGCGTTGATCCTAAACTTGTTGAAGTTGGCCGGGCCTACATGCTATCCCCGATCCAAATGATCCGTAAAGTATATGTTCCATCGGCTGGAATGTCTATCTTTGTGGGAATAAGATTGGGCTTAAGCAACTGTTGGCGCGCACTGGTTATGGCAGAAATGATTGCAGCTTCTACGGGCATAGGTTCTTTAATTACTGAAGGAAGACAACTTTCGCAGCCGGATAAGATTTTCGTTTCTATTTTGACCATTGGTATGGCTGGTTTGATAATCGATACACTGTTGAAGAAAATGGAAAATAGGCTAATGCCTTGGAAAAAAATGTACAGGTCAGGGGAAAGGGGATAAGATGACTATCGCTGAAAACAAAAAATTATTAGTGGAAGTTAGTAATGTAAATAAAACTTTTTATTCCAACTGGGGGAGTGTTAATGCTCTATACGAAGTTAATCTAACGTGCAACAAAGGTGAATTTGTTTCGATTGTTGGGGCCAGTGGTTGTGGAAAAACCACTCTTCTAAGAATAATTGCCGGGCTTGAGAATCCAAGCGGGGGAGAGGTATACTTTGAAGGAAATAAAGTTCAGGGGCCTGGCAGCGACAGGGCGGTAGTATTCCAAGAACCGAGGTTGTTTCCCTGGCTTACGGTAGAGAAAAATACCTCTTTTGGTCTTCAGGGTGTAAAAAGCAAGTCTGAAATTAAAAAAATAACCGAAGAATCTTTGGCGTTAGTAGGATTGATTAATTTTAAAAAAGCCTATCCATATGAACTGTCAGGCGGAATGGCCCAACGCGTTGCGATTGCCAGGGCTTTAGCATTTGAACCGAAGGCACTGTTGCTTGATGAACCTTTTTCCGCGCTGGATGCTCAAACTAGGTCAAGAATGCAATTAGAATTAATTGATCTTTGGCAAAAAACTGCAAAAACAATTATCCTAGTTACGCATGACATTGAAGAAGCGCTTATTTTAAGTGAAAAAATTATGATTATGTCCCCGTCGCCGGGATCTATCAAAGAAGTTTTGGAGATACCTTTTCCTTATCCAAGGAATCAGGATACTCAGGATTTTATCGAGTTAAGAAAATATATCAAAAAGAATATTTCATAAATGAAGAAGTCGAGGAGGATAAAAAATATGAACAGAACTAAAAACAAATTTACCAAAATTCTAGTTACCTTTTTTGCAGCGACGCTGCTTCTTTTAACGCTAACCGGTTGTCAAACGGCAAAAACTCAAACGGTGGAAAAACCTAAAGTTATTAATATTGCCTATTCACTGAAACCGCTTAATCTGCCGTCAATCGTTGCTTTAGAACAAAAAGTATTTGAAACAGAATTTGCCAAAGACGGAATCGAAGTAAAATGGTACGCTTTGGAAGGACCGGCCACGACAGAAGCCCTGGCGGCAAAATCAATTGATTTTGCTGTTTCCCTCAATTATGTTTCCGCTATTATTGCTAAAGCCAATGGTAACGATATTAAAGTTATTTCCAGCTATACCAAATTCCCGAAGGCTATTGGCTTACTCGCGGCAACAGACAAGGGGATAAATTCGGTTGCGGATCTTAAAGGGAAAAAAGTAGCCTTACAAAAGGGAACCATGCTGCAGGAGATGTTGATTAAAGCCTTAGAAGAAGTCAACTTGAAAGCCAGTGATGTGGAAATAGTCGGTTTGGCTTCAGCCGATGCAGCAAATGCGCTTATGCAAAAACAGGTAGATGCTGCTGTTCTTCCCGATCCATTAATGACGAAAGCCATAGCTTCGGAAAAAACAAAATTACTGCGCAATGCGGATGGGCTAATTTTAGGGCAGGCCGTAATTGCCGCCAGATCTGATTTTGTGCAGAAATATCCTGACATAGTAAAAAAATTCCTGACAATTCATAATCAAACATTAGAATGGTGCAACGCGAATAAAGATGCAGCTTTAACTTTAGCCAGCAAAGTTAATGATATGGATATCAAAGCTGTTAATGCCCTTTATCCTAAATTTGATTTTAGTCTCGCAATCGATCAAGTCAATAAGCAAAAATTAAAAGAATCGGCTGATTTTCTAAAGACCAATAATTTTATTAAAAGTGATACGGACACACAGTCCCTAATTAACAACTTAATAGATATTAGCTATTTACCCAAATAAGCCTTAAATAAAAAAGTACCAGAAATAAATCGGGTAGATTAGAGGGGTCAAATAATATTGAGGAGGAGTAGAAAAAATATACAACTCCACATGGCCATTTTAAAATACGCTAATTAAATTGGCCAGCCATTTTTCAAAAGGTTTGTGTTCAAAATTAGTAAAGTGTAAAATAATTATATTATGTTGAGATGAAAGCGGTAGATTATTTGTATAAGGCCAATAAGATTCATATTAGCGGTATAGTGCAAGGTGTTGGTTACCGGCCTTTTGTGTACAGAATAGCTCAGCCGCTGGGTATCAAAGGGTGGGTAAACAATTCGAGTGACGGGGTTAATATTCATGCCGAAGCGGAAGAGTTTTTTTTAGAAAAATTTTACCACATACTTAATAATGAAAAACCACCATTGGCAACGGTTATTTCTATAACAAAAAATGAAACAGCTTTACTCAATTACGAAGATTTCAGAATTTTTGAGAGTAAAGAGGCAGATAAAAATGATGTCCTTATTTCAGCGGATGTTGCAACATGCAATGATTGCCTGCGCGAGATGTTTGATAAAAATGACAGGAGATTTTCGTATCCCTTTATAAATTGCACGAATTGCGGACCGCGGTATACAATCATCTATGATCGGCCTTATGACAGGGAAAAGACGACGATGAAGAGCTTTGTCATGTGTGAAGCATGTCACAGCGAATATACGGAGCCAAGTGACAGAAGGTTTCATGCCCAGCCTGTAGCATGTCAAATATGCGGTCCGGAATTAAAATTATTAGACAACCAAGGAACGGAGATTAAGGACAGGGGAATAGGTGCGGAACTCTTAAAAGCAGGGGCAGTGCTGGCGGTCAAAGGATTAGGAGGGTTCCAGCTTGTATGTGACGCTTATAATGATAAGACAATACGCAGATTAAGGTCGGTAAAAGAGCGCGGAGCAAAACCATTTGCTTTGATGGCCAGGAGTACGGAAACCGCGGAGACGGAAGTTGAAATTTCCGATATGGAAAAAAGTATTCTGAGCAGCCCGTCAGCACCAATCGTATTGCTGCCTAAAAAAAATAATAAAATAAGTAAAATTTCCAAAGATGCAGCCCCAGGATTACATACGCTCGGTATTATGCTGCCGTATACTCCGGTTCATCACCTTCTGATGGCGCAGGGTTTTGATTTCTTGGTAATGACGAGTGCCAATCTCAGCGGAAAACCATTAATCTATGAGAATAGGGTTGCGCTTGAAGAATTAAAAGGGATTGCCGACTATTTCCTCTTACATGACAGGGATATATTTCATCCTTGCGATGATTCTGTTGTTCAGATAGTAGGCGGTAAACTCACGTTTATGCGGAGAGCGCGGGGTTATGTACCGGTTCCTTTGATATTGGAGAACAATCTAAAAGCTTCTATTGCTGCTTTAGGGGGAGAAATGAAAAATGCCTTTTGCCTGGCAGCAGGCAATATGGCCTTTATGAGTCAATACATTGGTGATATGCATGGCTATGAAAATATGGAGCGTTTTAAACAGGAATACTCTTCTTATCAAAAAGTAGCCAATGTTTTTCCGAAGATAGCGGCTTGTGATCTGCATCCGGAATATTCCACGACAAAAATAGCAGAAACAATGGATTGTCTTAAAATACCTGTTCAACACCATCATGCCCATTTAGTAAGTGTGATGGGTGAGTATGGACTCAAGGAGCCTATGCTGGGAATAATATGCGATGGTACAGGCTATGGCGAGGATGGGAATATCTGGGGATTCGAGTACCTTTTTGGCAACGCAGGCAGTTACGAGCGCAGAGGTCATCTTGAGTATTTGCCACTACCCGGAGGTGATGCCGCAGCCAAAAGACCTCTGCGCATAGCTTATGCTTATTGCCGTCACAGCTTAGCAAATGAAGAGTGGTTGATGGCTGAGTCTTTATGGGACAATCTTTCAGATCAAGAAAGAAGTATTCTTGACAGTCAATTAAAATATAAGATAAGGATTTTTGAAACTTCCAGTGCCGGCCGTCTTTTTGACGCTATTAGCGGGCTGTTGGGAATATGCACTGAAGTTACGTACGAAGGACAAGCTGCAATTGAATTGGAAAGTACGGCTGTTATCTGGCAGAAGAAATTTTTTGCCGGTCAAATAGTACAGAATATTAAAAATGATGCTCTAAAACGACTTGGCTGTACTATGAAGTCTTTCAATGATGGCAATGTAGAATCCGGAAAATGGTTAAAAGACAAATTTACTCTTATTGAAAAGTATAATAAAGTATTATTAGGTAATAAGCAGCTATATCCGATCTGGCTCGATGTCAACTCCGAGGGAGTTACACTAAAAATAAATCGTCTGTTGCAAAATGTTATCACTGATTATTTGGACAAGGTATCCATTGGCGAGATAGCTTTTCGTTTTCATTATTCCTTAGCGCTGGCTATGATGGAGACTGCAATTATCACTGGTATAAAAGACCGGAAAGTTGTTATTGGAGGCGGTGTTTTTCAGAATAAGCTGCTTACAAATATACTTCTTGTTCTGGCTAAAGAGGCGGATATAGAAATTTTTTATCCGGTTAAGCTCCCGTCAGGAGACGGCGGTCTGGCGCTTGGACAAGTACTTATTGCCAATGAACATATTTTTTGCTAGCTTTTATATGTCATGGTAAAATGTAAGCTGCATAATAATACTTTGACTGGGAGGAATAAGAGTGTCCGGACATTCAAAATGGGCAAATATCAAACATAAAAAGGCAAAAACCGATGCTGTAAAGGGCAGAGTTTTTACTAAACTTGCCAGGGAGATCACCGTTGCCGCACGGGCAGGGGGAGGAGATCCCAACGGTAATTTTAGATTGAAAATTGCCGTAGATAATGCTAAGGCAGCCAATCTGCCAAACGATAATATTCAACGTGCCATTCAAAAAGGGGTAGGCGGCGGAGAGGGAGCCGATTACGAAGAGCTTCGCTATGAAGGTTATGGCCCCGGTGGGGTTGCAATAATGGCCGATATTATGACTGATAATAGAAATAGAACAGCATCCGAAACGAGGCACATATTTTCCAAAAATGGCGGCAACCTTGGCGAGAGTGGGAGTGTGAACTGGATGTTCACGGAAAAAGGTCAAATAAGTGTTTCCAAAGAGGATTTAGCAGTTAAAGAAGATGATCTGATGCTTTTAGTCTTGGAAGCCGGGGCAGAGGATATGGAGGATCAGGACGAAAGCTACGAGATTTACACCGATCCTTCGAACATGCAAGAGGTAAGGCAAATCCTGTTGGATGGCGGAATTCCAATCGAGAACGCAGCGGTGAACTTAATCCCTAATAATAAAGTGGAGATCAGTGATATTGAACAAGCAAAAAAAGTAATAAAATTAATCGATTTACTGGAAAATCATGATGATGTCCAGAACGTTTATACTAATTTCGATCTGGCGGATTCCTTAGCGGAAGAAGATCTGTAGATGCTGATTCTTGGAATTGACCCTGGAACAGCCATCATGGGATATGGACTGATAGAAAAGAAAGGACAAAACTTATTACCGGTAGTCTATTCTTGTTGGCGTACTCCGGCAGATCTGCCCATGGCTCAAAGATTAAAAATTTTGTATGATTCTTTAGAAGATCTTTTGCTAAAATTTTCACCGGATGTTATGGCAGTAGAGGAACTATTTTTTAATCGCAATACAACTACGGCCATTGCGGTAGGTCAAGCCCGCGGCGTGGTTCTTCTGAGTGCAGCCAGAAATAATATCGAGGTTTTTGAATATACTCCGTTGCAGGTGAAACAAGCCGTCGTAGGATACGGTAAAGCCGACAAGCAACAGGTTCAGTTCATGGTTCGGGCTTTGTTATCACTGCAAGAGATTCCTAAGCCTGATGATACAGCTGATGCTTTAGCGATAGCCATCTGTCATGCGCATAGCATGAGGCAGGGTTATGGGGGGTTAACAAAATGATCGGGATGTTAAGAGGAACAGTTTGGGTTACAGACTCGGACAGGATTATCCTGGACGTAGGCGGGGTCGGGTATTTATTGCATGTTGCTGCCGGATGTTTAGCCGACTGCCGGCAGGGCGAAGAAAAAATCTTTTATACCCATCTTCAAGTCCGGGAAGATGATATGACTCTATACGGATTTGTACAGAGGGAGGAAAAAGAACTCTTTCTTCAATTGTTAGGAGTTTCTGGAATCGGACCTAAAGCTGCTCTCTCGATTCTTTCTGTGTTTCAGGTTAAACAAATTAAATCTGCTATTTTACAAGAAAACGTTTCATTATTGACAGAGGTTCCCGGTGTTGGGGCCAAAACAGCCAAAAGAATGATTTTAGAACTTAAGGAAAAGATTAAAGATTTCGGCTTGGATGGTGGTTCGGAGAATCTGGAGGCGGGCATGTCCTCAACGATGAACAGCGAAGCGTTGGATACGCTCCTGGCACTGGGCTTTTCTAGATATGAAGCCCGCGAAGCCTTGAATAAAGCAACCCAAAAAGGAGCCGATACTACTGAAAGTCAAGTCAAAGAGGCGCTGCGCCTACTTGCTAACCGATAACTTAGGAGGGAAGGAACTTGGAAAGAGTCATTACTTCCTTGGAGCGGCCTGAAGACAGAGAAAATGAAGCCTTAAGACCGGGAAGGCTTATGGAATATATCGGGCAGGCCAGGATTAAAGAAAATTTAAGTGTCTTTATTCAAGCTGCTCAAAATCGGGGAGAAGCTCTGGACCATGTCCTTCTTTATGGGCCTCCGGGTTTAGGTAAGACTACGCTGGCTAATATTATTTCTGCTGAGATGGGAGTCAATATCAGGACTACTTCAGGCCCGGCAATTGAAAGGCCAGGTGATTTAGCAGCTCTCTTAACCTCCTTGGAACCGCGTGATGTACTCTTTATTGATGAAATCCACCGTTTGAGCAGAACGGCAGAGGAAGTGCTATACTCAGCGATGGAAGATTATTGTTTGGATATTGTGATAGGCAAGGGTCCGAGTGCCCGCTCCATTCGCTTATCATTGGCACCCTTTACATTAATTGGAGCAACTACCAGAGCGGGGCAGTTGACTTCACCGTTAAGAGACCGCTTTGGGGTAATCAGCAGGCTGGAGTTTTACTCCACAGAGGAGCTATTGCAAATTGTCGTTAGGGCGTCCAGGATCCTTAAGGTAGAATTATCTGAAGACGGTGCCCAGGAAATAGCTAAGAGATCTAGAGGGACGCCAAGGGTAGCCAATAGATTGCTGAAAAGGGTAAGGGACTTTGCCCAGTTTTGGGGCGAGGAGGTTATAAATCTTCAGGTAGCTTCTTGTGCTCTGGACAAACTCGAAGTTGATCCTATAGGCCTCGATAGCCTTGATAAAAAAATACTTGAAGCTATTATTTATAAGTTCGAAGGCGGGCCTGTGGGTTTGGATACACTGGCTGCTACTGTTGGTGAAGAGGCGGAAACGCTTGAAGATGTTGTCGAACCTTTTTTACTGCAGAGGGGTTTTTTACAGCGCACACCGCGCGGGAGAACAGTTACAGCTCAGGCTTACCATCATATGGGAGTCAATCCTCCGGCCGGTCAGCAGCAATTAGGGCTATTTATGGAAAATAATTGAATATCGCCTAATTATTCTGGGCAATCTGTTTAACAGAAGCAAGGCACAAGGAGTTATGTAAATGGTCTTGAAAAATGTTAAACAGAAAGCTTTTTTATTTGTTTTTATTGTTACTTTTATACTTATGCCGAAAGTTTGTTTGGCCGGGAATGTTAACGTAAATCTTATTTGGAAGTTTCCTGATCCCCATTGGCTGGAAATTGAAGTTCGCCAAGGCACCTATGTCCTAAGATTTGACCAATCCAAATTAAGTCTTAGTTCAGGAGAGAGTATTAAAATTGGATGCAGTAGTATTGCCCGTTTTCTATTGAGAGGAAATCAGTTAAGTGTTGTTAATGGGCAGGACATTAAGTTGGCAACCTCTAACAACGGAGTTTTTAGAGTTAGAGAACCGGGAAAAGATTGGGTGAGTTACCGCGGAGATCTCAAGATCTCTGCGCAAGGGACTGGTTGGACACTATTGAATACGCTTGACAGGGAAGATTATCTCAAAGGAGTCGTACCGATTGAGATGAGTAACGCTTGGGCTGCGAAAGGATTTGAGGCCCTTAAAGCGCAGGCTGTAGCTGCCAGGACTTACTTGTTAAAAAATGCGGATAAGAATGGTACTATAACTGATTCTCCTGATATTCATCAAGCTTATTGGGGGAAAACGGCTGAAGGCGAAGCTAGCCGGGCCGTTGATGAAACAAAAGGAGAAGTTCTTGTCGATATTACCTCAAGGCAGCCTATTTCCATCTTTTATTCTTCGCATAACGGTGGTTACTCCGAAGAAACTGAGCATGTCTGGGAAAACCATGATCCTCATTATACGTCGGAACCGGATTCTTTTTCCGAAGGAATTGGCGGGTTTACAGATAGTTGGAATTTCTACATAGCGGCCGATATCCTCGGGAGTAGTTTTAGTTTGGCACCTATTAGGAAAGTGAACTTAAAAAAGTATGAGTCTGGCCGGGTTTATGAGGTTGAGCTGGTTGATTGGCTTGGCAAAGAAAAAATAATTACCGGCGGAGCTTTTGTTCGCAAGTTCTATCCCGTTGGTCAAAGTTTAAGCAGTGATTCTTTTCTGGGCAGGCTATTTCGAGCGGACTATATTTTTCCCAACGGGTCGGATTTTTCCGGCATTCCTGGATTGTTAAAGATAGCTAACCCTAAGCCCGGGCCGCTTCTTTCCCGCCTGAAAAGTTCCAATGAGGGCTTGAGTTCTGAAGAAAGAAATTTTGGTGTATTTGTTTTTGAGGGCCACGGCTGGGGGCATGGGGTCGGAATGTCCCAATGGGGTGCTTATAACATGGCTATGCAAGGATATTCTTATCAAGAAATTCTGAATTATTATTATAAAAATACTGCTTTAATTAAAAAACCTTAAAGATATCAGCTGAGGAGAGAAAGAAATGAGGTTAGAAGATTTTGACTTTTATCTGCCGGAAGAATTAATTGCCCAAACTCCGGTTGAACCGCGTGATGCCTCGAAGCTAATGCTGTTAAATAAAGAGAGCGGCGAGATTAACCATTATTTTTTCAGTCAGATAGAACAACTGTTACAACCCGGAGATGTTTTGGTGCTGAATCGCACCA
Source organism: Peptococcaceae bacterium UBA6116 (assembly GCA_002423425.1). GTDB lineage: Bacteria > Bacillota > Desulfitobacteriia > Desulfitobacteriales > Syntrophobotulaceae > UBA6116. The sequence goes on along the minus strand of DIWC01000049.1, from coordinate 146,734 downwards.
AGGTCATACCGGCAAGGCTTATCGGAGAGAAAAAAGGCACAGGGGCTAAAATAGAAGTTCTTTTATTAAAGAGGATAGAAAAAGATATTTGGGAAGTACTGGTCAAACCGGGAAGAAGGTTAAAGGTTGGGCAAGAAGTTGTTTTTGGCAACGGATTATTGACCGGTTTATTGCTTTCTATTATGGAGAACGGCAACCGTTTGATTAAGTTTCAATACTCCGGTTTATTTGAAGAGATTCTTGATAAATTAGGAAAGATGCCGCTGCCACCGTACATAACTACCGAGCTCAAAGACCAGGGGAGGTACCAAACGGTTTTTGCCAGGGAGAGTGGTTCGGCTGCTGCGCCGACGGCAGGTTTACATTTTACAGATGAACTTATTAATAAGATCAGGGATAAAGGTGTGGAGATTCTGGAGATCTTATTGCATGTCGGCTTAGGAACATTCAGACCGGTTAAAACCGATAATATCATTGACCATCAGATGCATTCGGAGTACTTCCAATTGGATCTGCATACCGCCGAGCGAATAAACCTGGCCAAAGCTGAGGGACGAAGAGTTATAGCTGTTGGAACTACGGTTGTTCGTACTTTAGAATCAGTAGCAAATAATTGTCTAAAAGAAAATAAACCAGGGCTCAGTCCGGAGGAAGGGTGGACGGACATTTTTATTTACCCCGGCTATCGCTTTCAAATCATTGATGCCCTTATTACTAATTTTCATTTTCCGCGTTCAACTTTGATCATGCTTGTGAGTGCTCTTGCCGGAAGGGAATTAATTCTTAAAGCCTATGAAACGGCAGTTAATGAAAGGTACCGCTTTTTTAGTTTCGGGGACTGTATGTTTATTATATAGACAGGCAGGATATTTGAAAAAAATAGCGAAAAAAAGAGAAAGAATATTTTGGCTGCTATTTTTTACAATTGATAAGTTTTAGATAATTAAAATTACATTAATTAGTTTTATTTCCGGTTACTTTTTTTAGAACAACAAGGAGTGTATGTTTTGACGGCAATTTCAATGGAAATAATAAAAAAAGATACAAAAACCAAAGCACGTTTGGGAAAACTTTATACTCCCCATGGGGTAATTGAAACACCGGTATTTATGCCGGTAGGGACTCAAGCCACTGTTAAAACGATGAGTCCGGAAGAACTTCAGGAAGCTGGGGCAACAATAATCCTCAGCAATACTTATCATCTCTTCTTAAGACCGGGTCATGAACTGATTGCCAGAGCAGGAGGGCTGCATAAATTTATGAACTGGGACAGGGCAATACTAACCGATAGCGGAGGCTTTCAGGTGTTTAGCCTTGGGGATTTAAGAAAGATAACGGAAGAAGGGGTGGAGTTCCGTTCTCATCTTGACGGGTCAAAACAATACTTAAGCCCGGAGAAGGCCATTGAAGTTCAGATTTCTTTAGGATCTGATATCGTGATGGCTTTTGATGAGTGTACGCCATATCCAGCCACTTATGAGTACGCCAAGAAATCGGCTGAACGCACTGCGCGCTGGGCTAAACGATGCAGGGATACTCTTAAGACAACAGACAAACAAGCTTTATTTGGTATTGTCCAAGGGAGTATGTACAAGGATCTTCGTCGGGAAAGTGCCGGGCAAATTACCGAACTTGATCTTCCCGGATATGCGATTGGAGGACTAAGTGTCGGTGAACCGAAGGAAGTTATGTATGAGGTTCTGGACTATACCGTGCCTCTTTTATCTGAAGACAGGCCAAGATACCTGATGGGGGTCGGATCGCCGGATGCCTTGATCGAAGGGGTAATGAGAGGAATTGACATGTTCGACTGCGTTCTGCCTACCCGTATTGCCAGGAATGGTACGGCTATGACCCGGTTTGGTAAAATTGTAATCAGGAATGCGGAGTATGCAGATGACTTTACCCCTATTGATCCTAGCTGCAATTGTTATACTTGTAAGAATTACTCCAGAGCGTATATCAGACACCTTCTCAAAGCTGACGAAATATTAGGGTTAAGGCTAATGACAATTCATAACCTGCATTTCTTAATCAACCTTATGGCCGAGCTAAGAAAAGCTCTTGCTGAAGAAAAACTTTCCGAATATCGGCAGAAGTTCTTTCAAGATTATGGCTATGAAATGTAGAAAAATTATTATTTTTATGCTGAAATAAAGGGAAAAGGATGGTATAATCATCCATGATGTGCCTAATTAAAATATTTTAATTTTGGCAATAATGATTATAATTGATCTAATAAATTATTTAGGGGGGATTCTTAATGGGTCAGTACTCAAATTTCGTTGTAACTATTATTTTGTTCTTGGCTATTGTCTATTTTATGATGATTAGGCCAAACAGCAAGCAGCAAAAAGAGCGTAAGTTGCTGTTATCAAGTATCCGGCCAAAAGACAAGGTAATTACAGTCGGAGGAGTTCACGGAACTATAACGAAGGTCAAAGAGGATACAGTATTGATTAGAGTAGCCTCAAATGTGGATATGGAGTTTTCAAGAAGTTCCGTTCAAAGCATAGTTAATAGAAATTATAAAGATAGTACACCTATTAAAGAAAAAAAATCAAAAGATAACACTGTAGAAGAATCTTTAGAAATTGAAAATGAAGATACAATTGCAGATTCAACGACGGACAATACTGAAGAAATTAAGTAGAAGTTTTATAGTTAAAAAAAAAGCAAGTGTTATAAAACTTACTTTTTTTAGCTGATTATTAGCACATTGACACTCTTGGAGATGTAGCTATATAATGGGATTTGAATGGGCAAATCCCATTATTCTATTAGGGAGGAACAAGAATGAAATCCAGAAATATACTTAAACTTGTAGTGACCGTAATTGTTGTTGCAGCTGCGGTCTTCTTTTCAGTTTCACCTCTTACTGATTCCTCCAAAGGGATTCCGCTGGGACTTGATTTACGGGGCGGGGTTCATTTGGTATTGCAAGCTGAACCAGGGAAAGACGGTACTGCTGTTACTAAAGATGATATGGATAAGGCGAAAGCCATTATTGAGCAGCGTGTTAACGGTTTAGGCGTTTCTGAGCCATACATTCAGGTAGATTATAATAATAAACGAGTTCTTGTCGAATTGGCAGGCGTCAGTGATCCTGATCAAGCCGTAAGCATATTAAAAACGACGGCTAAGCTGACTTTTCGTAATGACCAAGGGCAAATTCTTATGGATGGTTCCCAGTTGAAGGATGCCAAAGCAGGTACGGATAGTACCAACGGAGGTTATATCGTCAGCATTACTTTTACGACGGAAGGTGCTAAGCAATTTGCTCAGATCACAACCGATTATCTCAATAAAAACCTTGGGATTTATTTGGATGAAGACAGGATCCAGAATCCTACGGTTAGTTCCCCGATCGTCAATGGCCAAGGCCAAATTACAGGATATTCTTCGCTTGAAGAAGCAGCCCAGTATGCCGTTATGCTGCGTTCCGGCGCTCTGCCGGTCAGTATGAGCATTGTTGAAAAACGTCAGGTCGGAGCACTCCTGGGAGTCGATTCTTTACAGAGGAGTCTGAATGCTTGTATATATGCCGTAATTTTTATCTTCTTATTTATGCTGCTCCTTTACCGGTTACCAGGATTGGTTGCCGATTTCTCCTTAATAGTTTTTAGCTTGCTAGTTCTATGGGTCTTGTATGGAGTAGGTACGGTGTTAACTTTGCCTGGAATTGCCGGTTTCGTCTTATCAATCGGAATGGCTGTGGATTTAAACATTATTGTTTACGAACGCATCAAAGAAGAGATCAGATTGGGGAAATCTTTGAGGGCAGCGGTAGATGCCGGATTCAGCCGGGCATTTATTACTGTATTTGACTCCAATATTACAACCTTTTTTGCTGCTATAGCACTATTTCTTCTTGGTTCATCTTCAATCAAAGGTTTTGCTCTGACATTAATTATTGGAATTATTGCTAGCCTTTTTACAGGGGTTACTTTCACCCGTTGGATAATACGCTGGATTGTTGGAATCAACCCTCGTCTTACCAAAATTATGTTTAATGTTAATGCCAGGGAGGGAAGATAATGGCCAACAAAAATATCAATAAAAGGAATACCGTAAAAACACCTGCGATTAATCCGGCTCCGTCTGCCCAGGAAGCAAGTTATGAACAAATAAAGTACGAACACAAATTATATTTTAATATTGTTAAAAAGCGTTATATCTGGTTTGCTCTTTCTTTGCTCGTTTTGATCCCGGGTATAATATCTCTTTTTATTCAGGGATTAAATTTGGGGATTGATTTTAAAGGCGGATCAATGTACGATATCAAGTTTAACCAGGCAGTAACGCAAGAACAAGTGACCAAAGCTTTGGATTCGGTTGGAATTCCAGGGCAGGTTCAGTTATCAAATGGGAATACTGAAGTAATAATCCGGACAAGCGCTTTAGACGAAGATAAACGCAATTCGTTAATCGCAGCCTTGAAGGAGGATGTCGGAACGTTTGACACTGCCGCCAATTTTAAGGAGGATACAGTTGGTCCGTCTATTGGTGCGGAATTGCGCAGTAGAGCAATTAAAGCCTTAATTCTGGCAACAGTTCTTATCTTGCTGTATGTATCGATACGCTTTCGTTTTGCTTATGCAGCTTCGGCCGTCATTGCACTTTTGCATGATGTATTTGTAACCCTAGGAATATTCTCTATATTCCAGTGGCAGGTGGATGCTACTTTTATAGCCGCAGTTCTAACCGTTTTCGGTTATTCGATCAATGACACGGTTGTAATTTACGACCGGATCAGAGAAAATGAAAAACGTCTGAAGAGGAAGGATAGTTTCGATGATATGGTGGATAAATCGGTTTGGCAGACCATGGGAAGGTCGGTAAAAACGGTTTGCACTGTATTAATCGCTCTCTTTGCAATATACCTTCTTGGCGGTGAATCTACCAGGGTCTTTGCTCTGGCTATGATGATCGGCGTATTCTCCGGTGCCTACTCCTCAATCTTTGTAGCCAGCCAGGTTGTAGTTGAGGTTAAGAAGAGGTTCGGCGGAGATAATAGAAAAAAAAGCCCGGTTGAAGCATAGTCTAGGTAGGAATGTCCCCTAACGATAGATCTCGGGTTTCCGGGATCTTTTTATTTCAGGAAAGGGGACATTTTAGAAAAGGGGACACACCTGCTGAAGCAGGAATGGGAATGTCCCCAATGAGATGAAAGGATGAAGCCTATGAAAATTACGGTGCTTGGACGATGGGGAGCTTATCCCGAAGCGGGAGAAGCTACGCCCGGTTATCTCCTGCAAACCGATCAACACAATATTTTGCTCGACTGCGGCAGTGGTGTTTTATCTAAATTGTTCTACCATGTCCGGCAGGAAGAGCTTGATGCAGTGTTTATCTCTCATTTTCATCATGACCATTGTGCTGATCTTGGTTGTTTGTTTTATGCGAGCAAAGTTGCTGTGGGATTTAAGAAAAGGCTTGTACCGCTTCCGGTTTATGCACCCAACAGGTCTGAACGGTTTTCCGAATTGAGCTTTGGCGAATATTCCGACAGTGCATTTCTTGTATATCTGTACTATAATACTTTTGGAGGGAGGAGTTTAAGAAATGAAAATAACAGGAGCCCAGGCTTTGATAAAATGTTTGGAGTTAGAAAACGTCGAAGTGGTTTTTGGTTATCCAGGCGGATCGGTACTGACGCTCTATGATGCGTTATACGAATCCAAATTCCCGCATATCTTGCCCAGGCATGAGCAGGGGGCGGTCCATGCAGCCGACGGTTACGCCAGAGCCACAGGTAAAGTGGGAGTATGTATTGCTACTTCAGGCCCTGGAGCTACTAATCTGATTACAGGAATTGCCACGGCGTATATGGATTCTATTTCCTTAGTAGCGATTACCGGTCAAGTAATAGTTCCTTTGATTGGACGTGATTCCTTTCAAGAGGCGGATATTAAGGGGATAACAACTCCCATTACTAAGCATAATTTCCTGATCAAAGATGTTAACGATTTACCGCGGGTTATGAAGGAAGCCTTTTATATTGCCCGTACAGGAAGGCCGGGGCCGGTTTTGGTGGATATAGCTAAAGATGTTTTTGCTGCCGGGGTCGATTTTGAGTATCCACAAAAAATAACTCTGCGGGGTTATGACCCTATTCACGAAGGTGAAGAGCAGATTATCGGAGATGTATATAAAGAGCTTTTGCAGGCCAAAAGACCTCTCTTTTTCATCGGGGGCGGAGTTAATTTATCGGATACTTCGGAAACCATAAGAAAGATTGTCGCGCATACCGGAATTCCGGTAGTGTCTAGTTTAATGGGACTCGGGTGTATTGCCGATGACGACCCCTATAATTTTGGGATGATCGGAATGCATGGAACCTATGCAGGTAATATGTCAACTACGGAAACCGACTTGCTTGTAGGGTTTGGCGTAAGGTTTGATGACAGGGTAACAGGGCTTGTCGATGAATTCGCAGCTAAAGCTAAAATTATCCACTTTGATATTGATCCTGCCGAAGTAAATAAAAACGTCCGGTCTCATATACGCGTAATTGGCAATCTGCAATGGTCCTTAAATGAATTACTTAATCAAGTTATTAATAGAACTAAGCAAGAATGGAAAGAACAATTTGCGCCTTGGCGGGAGAAGATGAATGCCTGGAAGCTGGAAAAGCCTCTGGGTTATGATCACAACTCGGATTTTATTATGCCTCAGCAAGTAATTGAGAAAGTTAGTCAGATCACTAAAGGTGAAGCCATTATTGTTACTGATGTAGGTCAGCATCAGATGTGGACGGCTCAATTTTACCGCTTTCAACAGCCAAGGTCGTTTCTGACATCAGGTGGATTAGGAACTATGGGGTTTGGCCTTCCGGCAGCATTAGGAGCTAAAGTCGGCAAACCGGAAAAACCGGTTATCTGCATTTGCGGTGACGGCGGCTTTATGATGAATTGTCAGGAGCTTATGACCGTTGCTGATCTGAATATTCCTATTAAGATCATAATCTTAAACAATCAATGTCTGGGAATGGTTGCCCAATGGCAAAGAACATTTTATCAGCGGCATTACTCTCATTCCAGTTTAAAAACCAAGGCTGATTTTGTTAAACTATCTGAGGCTATGGGGGTTCCGGCTTGCAGGTTGGAAAACAAGAAGGAAATGTTTCAAGTTATAGAGAAAGCTTTAAGTGCGGACGGACCGTTTCTGATTGAGATACGAATTCCTTCAGAGGAAGATGTTTTACCTATGGTGCCGGCGGGAGCCGGTTTAGATAAAATGATCATAGGAGGCTAGTGCTATGAAGTATACGTTAGCGGTACTGGTGGAGAATAAACCCGGTGTTCTTACTCACATTTCCGGTTTAATAAGCCGCAGGGCTTTTAATATAGAGAGTATTGCCGCCGGGTATACGGAAGAACCGGACATGACCAGGATTACAATTGTGGTTGAGGCTGGTGATGAATATGAACTTGAACAGGTTGTTAATCAGCTCTCCAAATTGATCGATGTCATTAAAATTATTGACCTTACGGGACAGGACCGGATTCACCGCGAACTTGCCTTGATAAAAGTAAAAGCTGCTCCTGGAGATAGAGCAGAAATAATAAATATTGTAGAAATTTTTAGGGCGCATATTGTTGATGTCAATAAAGAAACAATGATCATTGAGTTGATTGGTGAAGAAGTGAAAATTGATGCCATGTGCGAGTTATTAAAAGATTATGGGATTAAGGAAATTGTGCGGACAGGAAAGGTAGCAATCTGCAGAGGGGCAAAAGCTGCGAAAGAGGATTAAACGATTTAGTAAGGCGGGTAGCGCTTCTTTTCCAAGCTGCCTTGCTATAAAGAAGCGCTACCCGCCCCCTCAGGGTTCTGTTCTGTAATAATGATTATAATGTATGGCAATAAATGGCTTATGCAACAACTCTATATTTATCAATAAGTTTAAGAACTGTGCTGGCGTCTTTTTCGGACAGATTGTACAGTAGGCAACCCTTGTTTGGCTCTTCAGTTGTATTTTCAGAAAGGCAATTCAATGCGTAGTCCCGGTTTTTCCTAATTGGGATACCGACTGCTTTTCCTATGCGTATTGACATTGTGCCTTCACTCTGCTGAACCGAATCAAACTTATCGATATTACTGAGAGGGTACTTAAGCTTCTGAGTTTTCGAGACATAGGCGATGATATTTTTGTTCGTGAGAAAATATTGGCATTGTGCTCTATATTTGCTGTAAATAGAAAGTTTTGACGGAACTATCACCAAGGGAATGCAGTACATGACACTCAAAGCTGTAATATTTATCCCTGAGACGTTTGCGCTGCGAACAAGCGTTACAGTAAATAATAAAGCGACAATAAAAATGGTAATAAGATAATTCCTGATAAATACTGGCTTATAGTATTTATCCATGATTTTGAAGGGCGCCGGCTTTCCGGACCATAAAACCAGTTCATCCTTTTCTAACAGGTTGTCCAATGCTTCCTTTTCCATAATATATACCTCCTTGTATGTTTTCACCAGTGTAGCATGAGAACGCGTTAAGAGGATGTTAAGACAGCAGGGCCAGGCGTTAAAAGGCGTTAATTTTTCCGCATTGTTCTGTTAAGACCGTTAAGATCTTTATATGTGACGCACGGCAAAATCCCTCCGGAGACGTGGCCCCGGAGGGATTTTTCTGGCTTTTGAAAATTTCATGAGAAAAACGAAGAGAAATATCGGTCGGAAAAAAGCGTTGGCGTCACTCTCCGTGCGTCATGCGGTATCCAATGCCGACTTCGGTAAAAACATATTTTGGTTCCGCCGGATTTTCTTCAATCTTACGGCGGATGTTGGCCATATTAACGCGAAGGATCTGGTTGTTCCTCTTGGCCAAAGGTCCCCACAGTTCCTTGAGTATATAGTCGTATGTTAATACCTTTCCGGCGTATTTACCCAGCAAGGCCATGATTTTGTACTCATTCTGTGTGAGGTGAGCGTCTTCTTCTCTGATAAGCACGCGGTGCTTGTCGTAGTCGATGGTCAGTTCGCCGATTTTGAAAATTCCGTTCTGCGCAACGCCTTCGTTTAACGCGCAGGTATACGTATGGCGTATGGCAGTGCGGATACGGGCGAGCAATTCGCTTGTGCCGAAAGGCTTGGTAATATAGTCATCCGCTCCCCTGTCCAAGGCGTCCACCTTATCCCGTTCCTGCGCCCTGGATGAGATCACAACGATTGGCAGCTGTGTCCACTCACGTACGGCGGACACGATGCTCAGTCCGTCAATATCAGGCAGCCCCAGATCCAGCAGAACCAGATCAGGACAGTGAGAGGTAATCATGGCGTAGGCATCGGCCCCTGTATGAGAAACAATGACATCGTAGTTATTTGCCGTAAGCACGGTGGTCAGAAAACTGCAAATGTTACGTTCGTCTTCCACAATCAAGATTTTCTCTTTGATAGCCATAACAAATTCTCCTCTTTCATTCATCCGTCGGCAGAGTGAAACAAAACTCCGCTCCGCCTGAATCGGGCATGCTCTTAACCGTAAGGGTCCCGCCATGCGCTTTTACGATGCTGGTACATACAGAGAGGCCGATGCCCATACTGCGCTTGTGTTCGGCCTTCTGTGGCTCGCGGAGACCCTGGCTATTCCCGTGAAACAGCCAGGGGAGCACATCCGGCGGTATGCCTTTGCCGTTGTCGCGGATCTCAAATACTGCTTCCATACCGTGGCAGTATACCAAAACCGATATTTTAGTAGTTGTGACGCCATGAATGACGGCGTTTTCCATGATATTTATTATAACCTGCTCAATAAGCATGGCGTCCATGGGCACAATCAGGAGTTTTTCGGGGACCTTGACAGAAACCGCCGTGCCAGGGTATTGTCTTTTGAATTTCTCCAGGATTTCGCTTAAGATTTCCTCTACAGCCTCCGGTTTTTTAATCAGATTGGACTGCGAGGGGTCTGAGCCGATCCGGGTAATGGAGAGAATATTTTCCACCATACGGACAAGCCATTGAGCATCCTCCCTCACCTTGCCAAGCAGATCCCGTTTTGTCTCCGAGGTCAGGGAGTCATAGTTATCCAGAATAGCGCAGGTTGCGCCGATGATGGAGGTCAGAGGCGTTCGCAGGTCATGGGATATCGCCCGCAAGAGATTTGCACGGACCTTTTCTTTCTCAATCTCAATATGCATCCTTTCCTGTTTTTTTATACGGGTTGTCAGCGTGCTTATGATTAAGGACACTGCCAGCATGGTCAAAAAGGTGAGAGGATAGCCTGTAATGGTGAAGTCTAAGGACATATAAGGGTAAGTAAAAATATAGTTTACGCATATAACAGCCAGCACCGACCCGCATATTCCGTAAAAATAGCCCCCGGTCTTTAACGAAATAACCGTTACTGCCAGGATAAATATCAATGGCGCATAAATGCTGTTATCACTGACAGGTCTCAGCAAAGCACATATGATGCTGGCTACGGTGAGCACGAGTATAGAAATAATTGTGTTCTGCCAGGACGGGGGGAATTTGCCTTTCAACATATTCAATTTCACATATTTCACCTCCAGTTTAAATTTTATCATAACATAAAACGGTATAAAAATGCTGTAAAGAAATCAAGGGGAGAGACTTACTAATCAGGCTATTTAATGTTGCGTTTTGTATTTGATTCATATAGTATCCACCCGGTACAGCGATTATTTAATAAAGCCATGGCACAGTCCAGAGAGAGTCTGATGCCATGGCGTTAATTTTATCGACATTCGACATATTGTTAAAAGATTGCTGTGTTGAGGAAATGGTTCAGGCTATTCTTAAGGAAGGCGGAGTCTATTATTTTCCAAGTCCTTTATCCTTCCCTAAGACTGAGATAAATTTTGACTCTAACCATGGCGGTAGCCTGAATTATCTTGAGCATAAGCATCATGGTGTGCCAGCGCTAGGATGCTCATGCAGGGGAGTGCGGCGGTCAGCCCCATGGCCGTGAAGACCTTTGACTGTTCTTCATGGCACAGCCGATGAGCGGTTAGAGAACGTTATGTTGACCCACAATTAGGTTGTTAACAAATAGTTGGCGGCTATTTTTTTTGTATCATAATTATTTCCAGTCCTTACAGTTAATACTATAGATAATAATGGCAAAGAAAAGATGGTGGAAGATTGTTTTTAGAATATCTTGTTTTGGAATTCTTACTTATTGTTGCTGCCGGTTCCAGTTTGTTTGGGGTAACAATAGGTATAATATCCAGTTGGCTGTTGTTGTCTGTCATTAATATTGTTCACAATTATTATGCGTTCCAAGGCATCTACTTTTGGGAGCTTATTATTTCTGTTTATTCGCTTTGCGGCTGGACAATAAATTATCTTCTCAATAGAAAAACCCGTAATTTAAGATTGGTTAAAGTAACCGCAGGTTCAGCTGTATCGGTTTTGGCGTTTGGCGTTTTTTTGCCCTTAATACCAGGGCTGATAATATGGACGTTAATTGTAGGGATTCCTTTGGCCTTTACTTATAGAGAAATACCGAAGGCTTTTTATTTGCAATTAATTTTTAAGTTTATTTTTTGCAGCGGATGGATTATTATAGGAAATATACTTTACTAATACTACTTTATTGGGAGGGTTAGTATGTTCGTTTTAATGTTTTCCATTGTTTTGGCCTTAATAATTGTTATTTTTGCTGTTCAAAATGCTGCGGCAGTACCGGTGCAGTTCATAATCTGGTCAGCGCATTTGCCTCTGGTACTTATAATTTTCTGCTCGGTTTTTGCCGGGGCTCTGTTAATGTTTTGTCTTGCTGTCTCGCGGGAATTAAAAAATCAAATTAAAAAACGATCTAAAAATCAAACCGAAATTAAAAAGGGAGCTGGCCCAAAAGCTGCTGAGGCAGATCCGATTGATGTTTCCAATGCTAAAAACACTGATGATCTTACCTGTACGGAGAAGACGAATTCTAATGTCGAATAAGTGGAAAATATCAAAAAAGAGTGAATCAGCTGTTCTGCAATTAAACAAAGCAGGCATTCCTTCAAGTATTACGGATATTCTTCTTAAAAGGGGTTATATATCGGTTTCCCCGGCCCTTGAATACTTAAGGCCTTCATTATTTGAATTACACTCGCCTTTCCTTTTTAATGATATGGAAAAAGTAGTTGCGAGACTCGATAAAGCATTGCAATCCCGTGAAAAGGTTCTTATTTACGGCGATTATGATGTTGATGGGGTTACTGCTACGGCATTAATGTTTAAAGTTTTATTAAAATTAAGCTTTAATGTCCTTGTTCATATACCTAAACGGGAAGAAGGGTATGGGCTACATAAAGATATTATTGAGAAGGCTGCCGGCAGTGATGTAGGCTTAATCATCACCGTTGATTGCGGCATAAATGCTGTAGAAGAAATCTCGTGGGCAGCAACTTGCGGTATTGATATAATTATTACGGATCATCATGAACCATCAGAAGCTTTGCCCGCGGCAGTGGGTATTTTAAACCCTAAAGCCGACGGATCAGGTTACCCATTTAAACACCTTGCAGGGGTAGGCGTAGCCTTTAAACTTGTTCAAGCTTTATTTTGCCGCTATAATTATCCTTTCACCTGCGGAACGGAATTTGAGTACCTAGATTTGGTTGCATTAGGTACGGTTGCGGATATAGTTCCATTAATCGGCGAAAATCGTATTCTTGTCAAATATGGACTTATCGCCATGGAAAACAGCAAACATACCGGGATAAAGGCACTTCTCGAAGAATGCGGTCTAAACGGCAAGAAACTTAAAGCCGGACAAATATCTTTTATGGCGGCACCAAGGATAAATGCTGCCGGAAGAATGGATACTGCCCGTTTAGCTTTAAATCTGTTGTTGGAAGAAGATTATGGGGATGCTTTAAATATTGCCAAAGACTTAAGCGCAGAAAACAACCAGAGACAGTTAACAGAGAAAAAAATTCTGCAAGAGGCGGATCTTATATTAGCCGGGGCTCCATTGCCCGAAGTTATTGTCTTGTCTTCAACAACCTGGCATCATGGAGTAATCGGAATTGTCGCTTCGAGATTAGTTGAGAAGTATGGCCGTCCGGTTTATCTGATTGCTGAAGAAGAAAATGTCGGCAAAGGTTCGGCCAGGGGGATTAAAGGTTATAATGTTTTTGATGAATTGTCAAAGCTCGTTCCCTTACTTATTAAATTTGGAGGGCATAAGCAGGCAGCAGGATTTACAATAGAAACCGAGAATATTAAACTGTTGCGGGAGGCTCTTATAAAAAGCTTTATCGCCGGTGGATTAAGTTTTCAACAAGAATTCCTGATAGACGCGGCGGTACCGTATAATGAACTCGATTTTAACCTGGAAAAAGAGTTGGAACAGATGGCCCCTTTTGGAGCGGACAATCCTGCGCCTCTTTTATTTACGAGCAATCTCACTGTCAAAAAAGTTCAGATTATTGGCAAAGAAGGAGATCATTTAAAACTGACCATGGAAGCCGGTGGTCATCTGTTGGAAGGTCTGGCTTATAAAAGAGGTCAGGAATTTGAACAATTATCTAAACTTAGGTCCGTAGACATTATTTATACCCTGGAAGTCAATAATTTTCACAACGAAAAAAAGTTGCAGGCGGTACTCAAGGATTATCGCCAGTCAGCAGCCGAGAGCCTTGATGAGGTAGCTTGTACTGAGGAACAAATAAAAATAGATTCATCTCCAGTTATCAGATTAACAAGACAAATGCTGGTTGATTTTTATAAGATATTGAAGAGCATGGAAGACAATGATGGTTTTATAGTCTGGCGGGCGGGCCCGGATCAAGATAGGCAATTGCAAATGATAAAGATATTCGAAGAGCTTGGCATTGTAACTTGGCTCGGAGGAACAGGAACGTTTCTAATCAGGTTAAATAATGAAAATAAAGCAGATTTGACAACATCACTTCGTTTTAGAATCTTAAGTCAAACAACTTAAATTTTACGAAATCTCCGAGGTGGATCATGACGATCGAAAAACTTAAAGAAAAGCTAATGGCGAATAATGCCCAATATAATATGGAAAGAATCGAAAAAGCCTATGCTTTTGCCGAGGAGGCGCACCGAGGCCAACTACGAAATTCAGGTGAGGAATATATTTTTCATCCACTTGAAGTTGCATATATTCTTGCCGGATTAGAAATGGATGATTCGACGATAATTGCGGCTCTCCTGCACGATGTTGCCGAAGATACCGAGAAAAACTTAGACGATATCCGTAAGACTTTTGGGGAGGAAGTTGCCGGCTTGGTCGACGGTATTACGAAACTCGGGAAGATTGAATATAAAAGTAAAGTTGAAGTCCAGGTGGAAAATCTCCGTAAAATGTTTCTGGCAATGGCTAAAGATATTCGTGTCGTACTCATTAAACTTGCCGACAGGCTTCATAATATGAGAACTTTGGTTTATCAGCCGGAAGAGAAACAAAAAGAGGTTGCTCAGGAAACACTGGAAATTTATGCTCCCTTGGCTAACAGGTTAGGAATTTTTCGGATTAAATGGGAACTTGAGGATTTATCATTCAGGTTTTTAAACCCTAAAGAATACTATGAACTTGTCGAGGGGATTTCTCTTAAAAGAAAAGAAAGAGAAGAGCAAATTAACGAAGTAATTGAGCAGCTGAAGATAAAACTTGAGGAAGTAGGAATTGAAGCCAATATTGCCGGCCGGCCAAAACATTTTTACAGCATATATAAAAAAATGTTCAATCAAAATAAGGATCTTAGTGAAATCTATGACTTAATGGCCGTCAGGGTTGTTGTAGAGACAGTAAATGACTGTTATGGAGCTTTAGGTATTATTCATACTCTCTGGAAACCTATTCCGGGGAGGTTTAAAGATTATATTGCCATGCCCAAACCGAATTTGTACCAATCCTTGCATACAACGCTATTTGGCACTCAGGGAGAACCATTTGAAATCCAAATCAGGACCTGGGAGATGCACCGGACTGCCGAATATGGAATTGCAGCCCATTGGAAATATAAAGAAGGAAAAAAAATAGAAAGTAACTTCGAACAAAAACTTTCCTGGCTGCGCCAGCTTCTGGAATGGCAGCATGATTCCCGGGATGCCGGCGAATTAATGGAGTCGTTAAAGGTGGACCTTTTTGCCGATACCGTATTTGTCTTTACCCCTAAGGGTGATGTCGTCGAGCTGCCTGCGGGTTCTTGTCCTATAGACTTTGCCTATCGCGTCCATACAGGTGTCGGTCATAGCTGTATCGGAGCTAAAATAAATGGCCGGATTGTGCCTTTAGACATCCAATTGAAGAATGGGGATATTATCGAAATTTTAACGTCAAAAATTCCGGCAGGGCCTAGCCGTGATTGGGTTTGCTTAGTTAAGACATCTCAAGCCAAAAATAGGATTCGCCAGTGGTTTAAAAAGGAAAATAGGGAAGAGAATATTGTCAGAGGCAAAGAAGGTTTGGAGCGTGAAGCACGAAAAGTGGGGATAGACCCTGCTGTTTCTCTGAAAAATGACAACCTGATGAACTTGGCAAAAAGTTTTGGATTTAACGGCATCGAAGATTTTTATGCTGTCCTCGGAAACGGAGCTATCACCTTCAGAAAAGGGCTGGCCCGTTTAAAGGATGAAATAATTAAAGAAGAAGTTCAACCTGTACAGTTTTTTCCCCAGGAATCTAAAACGTCAGCTAAGGCTTTCCAAGGAGTCAGGGTCAAAGGTGTTGATAATATCCTTATCCGCCTATCCCACTGTTGCAACCCGCTGCCGGGTGACAAAATTGTAGGCTTTATTACCAGAGGGAGAGGTGTCTCTATTCACAGAATGGATTGCAGCGAACTAATCGGTATGACGGTTAAAGATAAAGACCGTTTTATTGATGTTGAATGGGAACTAAGTACTGATTATGTATATCCTGTGGATCTGGAGGTAATAGGCTTGGACAGGCCACGTTTAGTAACAGATATCATGAATGTAATGATGGATACGAGGACCCATATATTAGGCATTAACGCCAGGGTTGGAAAAGATAGAATATCCAACATCCAGCTCAATATTGAGGCTAGAAATCTTGAACATTTAAATTTTGTGTTGCAAAAAATCCGCCGTGTAAAAGATGTATCTTTGGTGGAAAGACTTTAAAACAGGGGAAAAATAAATGCTCTGTGTGGTAGGATTGCTTGCTGCGGAAAAAATAATTGGGTTAAGAATTTTTGAGGATGAGCAGCAGAAGATGAAATTGGAAGATAGCAAGGTGGAAAAAAATGATTGAAAGATTAGTTACTCCCGTGTTGGACGAAAATTGTTATTTGGTATCCTGTGATAAAACCGCTAAGGCAATTCTAGTTGATCCTGGGTCAGGAAGCAGGATGATTTCCGGCTGGCTAAAGGAAAGAAATAAGGATATTCAATATATCGTTCTTACACACGGGCATTGGGATCATATTGGGGCGGTTGAAGAACTTAGAAAAGAGTTGGGCGTAATAGTTGCGGTTCACAGAGAGGATGCAGAAATGCTGACCAATGCGCATAGAAACTTTTCGGCCTTTGTTGGACAGGATACTAATATAACTGCGGCTGAAATCCTGCTTGAGGATAATCAGATCTTGCACGTAGGAGAAATGACGGTCAAGGTTATTCATACTCCGGGACACACACCGGGCGGAATTTGTTTATTGACAAAAGACGGTTTAATCAGCGGTGATACTCTTTTTGACGGAGCAGTCGGCAGGACCGATTTTCCCGGCGGTAGTATGAAAAAATTGATAAAAGGTATAAAAGAAAAGCTGCTGGTGTTAGATGATAGCCTTAAGGTATTTCCGGGGCATGGATCTAGTACGACGATCGGCCGGGAAAAGAAAATTAATCCCTATCTCAAAAGTGATTTTGCAGAATGAGGAAAACAATTCATCTTGTGAGTATGACAATAGAAGAAAAAGTTATTAAGAGCTGCAGTACTATCGTCGCAGCTTTTTTTCCGGTTAATAGAGTTGAAATCGGCTTATCTCAACAGAGATTAGCTGATAACCAGTCCGCTAAGGGTGACCTTATCCTTAGAATTGAAAAGATCAAGGTCTCCGATATCTCAAACGTTTTTGAATTATCTTTTGATAATGAGGGACAGGTCATTTCTCAACAGTTTGCAACAAAAATAGAAACTCTTAAAAATCAATTTCCTTTACCTGGTAAAGAACCTTCAGCTCAAATAATGGTTAAAAAAACAGTATTCATGTTTCTGGCCGGGTTAACAGGACAAAAAAATCCCTGGGGGATTCTTAACGGCATGCGGCCAGGCAAACTGATTACTAAGATGGAAGAACTTGGTTACGACAATAAAATTCAAGAAGATATTCTTGATCATTATTACCTGGTATCTTCAGAAAAAATTAAACTTCTTCAACGGATTAATACGGTACAGAAACCATATCGGGAGATAAAAGAAAAAGCGAAGCAGGTTGCTGTATATCTGGCAATTCCCTTTTGTCCCTCGCGCTGTTCATATTGTTCTTTTCCGTCCAATCCTTTATCTGCTAAGAATAAAGAATTGATTCCCTTATACCTTCAAGCCTTAGAACAGGAAATAAAGCTTACTGCCGAATTGATGGCGGAAAACGGATTAAAGGCGGATAGTATTTACGTCGGAGGCGGAACCCCTACGGTGCTTGACGTAAAAGAACTGGAAGAGCTTCTGAGGACTATTTGTGATCGCCTTCCCAGAAAACAAGAGGCTGAATTTACCGTTGAGGCCGGAAGGCCGGATACGCTCGATTTGAGCAAGCTGAAACTACTTAAACAATATGGAGTTAACCGGCTCAGTATTAACCCTCAGTCGATGCAGGAGAAAACATTAGATAGGATTGGAAGAACGCATGGGATATCTGAACTTATCGATTGCTACTACATGGCCAGGGATCTTTCTGACTGGACAATCAACATGGATCTTATTATTGGTCTTCCGGGTGAAGGCTTCGCTGAAATCATTGACTCGATAAATAAGGTTCTAGAATTAATACCTGATAATTTAACAGTTCATGCCATGGCTTTAAAAAGAGGTTCTGCTGTATGGGAAGAAAGTTATGTTCATAATTCACATTATGACTGGGCAGAGATTGAACATGAAATTGAGGATCGAATACTCTCCGCCGGTTATTATCCTTATTACCTCTATAGACAGAAAAACATAGTCGGTAACTTGGAGAATATCGGTTACACTCTGCCGGGGAAAGTATGCCGGTATAATGTAGCGACCATCGAAGAAATCCAGAATGTCATTGGCTTAGGGGCGGGTGCCGCCAGTAAATTGCCAAAAAGGAATTACGGGCACGAGAACATATATAATCCCCAAGATCTGAAAAACTATCTCGAACGTTTTCGTGAAGTCCATGCCAAAAGAAAAAGGGTCTTAGAGGGAGCAGTGGGCATTTCATAATGAAAAATTGTCTATTAAAATTGTCTATTAATGATGAGCGCAGCCGATAATTGTGTTATAATACTGTATTAATGTTACCCGGTCATCCTTGGCCGTCAGGAGGAATATTTATGGTTATCCATCGTCCCAAAGGTACTCAGGATATTATCCCGGGTACAATAGAAAAATGGCATTATCTTGAGGAACAGATTCGTAAAGTCTGTGCCGAGTACGGATATCAGGAGATAAGAACACCTATTTTTGAAGCGACGGAGCTTTTTCAGCGCGGAGTTGGGGAAACGACCGATATTGTAAATAAAGAAATGTATACCTTTAACGATAAAGGCCAAAGATCTATGACCTTGCGTCCTGAAGGGACGGCTTCGGTCTGCAGGGCTTACGTTGAGAATAAGCTTTATGCCCTAATGCCTCCGGCAAAAATGTATTATCTCGGTCCAATGTTTCGTTATGAAAATACCCAGGCAGGAAGGTTTAGGCAATTTCACCAATTCGGGGTTGAAGTTTTAGGGGGGGAAGATCCGCTGGTTGACGCCGAAGTGATTCATCTTCTTTGGGATTTCTTTCAAAGACTTGAGATAAACGGGTTGGAAGTACATATTAACTCTGTAGGATGCCCTGCCTGTAGAGCAGAGCACCGGACTAAACTTCAGAATTATTTACTTGATAGAAAAGATTTACTTTGCCAGGACTGCCGGACAAGGTTTGAGCGTAATCCTTTAAGGATTCTTGATTGTAAAAATAAGGGCTGCCAAGATCTTACAATTGATGCGCCAACAACTCTGGATACGCTTTGTCCGGATTGCCGGCAGCATTTTGATAGCGTTCAAAGATACTTAAATATTTCCGGCATTAAGTATAAGATTAATCCTAAGATGGTCCGCGGGCTTGATTACTATCAGAAAACTGCTTTTGAAGTAATTGTGCAGGGTATTGGGGCTCAGAGCGCTATTTGTGGCGGTGGCCGTTATGATGGGCTGGTTGAAGAGATCGGTGGATCTTCAACACCCGGAATTGGTTTTGCCATGGGGTTGGAACGGATCTTAGCAGTTTTAGAGAACCAGAAGATTGAAATAGAAGAACATATAGAAAATAAAGTTGTCGTTGCAGCACTTGGTGATCTTGCGAAACAGGAAGGATTTAAACTTGTAAACGATTTAAGAAAGGCTGGAATACCTGCCCTAATAGACCTAATGGGAAGAGGTTTAAAAAACCAGATGAAATATGCAGACAGGGTCGGTTCCAGGTATGTTCTTATTCTTGGAGAAGAAGAATTGACGAAAGAAATTATTGTCGTGCGGGATATGAAATTAGGGAATCAAAACGAAGTACCTAAAGATAGAATCAGGGAATTTATAATAAATAATATCAATTCCAGAGAGAACGAAATATAGGAGGATTTCAATGTTAGCAGGAAGAATCAGTGCAGCATCTGTAAGAAAAGAAAATGCGGGAGAGAATGTCCGCTTGCTTGGCTGGGTTCAAACCAGAAGGGATCATGGCGGCGTAATTTTTGTTGATCTCAGGGATCGCTCCGGCATAGTTCAGGCCGTATTTTACCCCGATATGAAGGAGAATGGCTTTGCTTTGGCAGAGAGACTCCGTACGGAATATGTAATTGAAATTAATGGTAAAGTACGGTTAAGGCCTGAAGGCTCGGAAAACCCGAACATGATCACAGGTGACATTGAGGTTGTTGTTGAAAATTTAAGAATACTTAATAAAGCCAAAACTCCGCCTTTCTATATTCAGGACAATGTTGTGGTTGAAGAAAGCGTCCGCTTAAAGCACCGTTATCTAGATTTAAGGCGTCCGGAAATGCAAAAGATTATCATGATCCGGCATAAAGTTATGCAGATCATGAGGAATTTTCTCGACCGGGAAGGTTTTCTGGAGATTGAGACGCCTGTTCTTATGAAATCATCACCTGAAGGAGCCAGGGACTACCTTGTCCCAAGCAGGGTTAATCAGGGGTGTTTTTATGCTTTACCACAATCGCCTCAGATTTTTAAGCAATTATTGATGGTAGCCGGTATGGAAAAATATTTTCAAATAGCCCGTTGTTTTCGGGATGAAGATTTGCGTGCTGACCGTCAACCGGAGTTTACCCAACTAGATATTGAGATGTCTTTTATCGAAATGAATGATATCCTGCCTTTGATGGAAGATTTAATTACCAGGATATTCGAGGATATCAAGGGGATCAAGATTCCTAAACCATTCCCGCGATTGACCTATTATGAGGCGATGGAACGTTTTGGTTCAGACAAGCCGGATACTCGTTATGGAATGGAATTAATAGATGTTGCTGATGCAGTTAGAGAGACCGGTTTCAAGGTTTTCACAGATGTGATTGCTAAGGGCGGCAGAGTAAAGGGGCTATGTGCTAAAGGATGTTCAGGAATGCCGCGCCGGGAGATTGATGCCCTTACTAAATTTGTTAGTATCTATGGTGCTAAAGGCCTGGCTTATATTGTTATGGCTGAAGATGGAATGAAGTCTCCCATTCTAAAGTTTTTTACTGAGGAAGAAGTGAAGAGTCTCATTTCCGTAATGGGTGCGGAAACAGGGGATATTATATTTTTCGTAGCGGATAAAGAGTCAGTTGTTCATAGTTCTTTAGGTAATTTGAGATTGGAATTGGCCAAAAGATTAGAACTCATTTCTCCCGACGCTATAAATTGCCTTTGGGTAACGGAATTCCCGCTTTTGGAATATGACGAGGAAGCTAAAAGATATACAGCTATGCATCATATGTTTACCAGTCCGATGGACGGGGATGTAGCTGTTTTGGAATCACAACCGCTTAAAGCTCGGGCGAAAGCTTACGACATGGTCTTGAACGGTATGGAATTAGGCGGAGGAAGTATTAGAATTCATCGCAGGGAAGTACAGGAACAGATCTTTACCTTAATTGGTTTAAGCCCGGAGGAAGCTAAAGATAAATTCGGTTATCTTTTAGAAGCCTTTGAGTATGGGACGCCCCCCCATGGAGGACTCGCTTTTGGCTTAGATAGGCTGACCATGATCCTTGCCGGCAGGGAGAATATCAGGGATGTAATTGCCTTTCCTAAAACTCAGAGTGCCAGTTGTCTCATGACTCAAGCACCTTCACCTGTAATGAATGAACAATTAAAAGAACTTCACATCAAAGTGGATATCAAGAAGTAGTAACTAAACATAGCCTGTACAAGATGTCTCAATATTTCTAGTATAATATTGGTAAATCGTGTTAAAATAATATATNNGTATAATAATAGCATACCCCTAGAGGGTACCAGAGGAAGGCCCTTAAATAATGGAAGCAAAGAACGATAACCAAAAAAAAAATGATATTATTGTAAGGCTGAAAAGAATTGAAGGCCAGGTTAAAGGATTGCAACGGATGCTTAATGAAGGTAAATGTTGCAGCGATATTCTTATTCAAGTCGCTGCAGTTAGGGCGGCAATCAATAAAGTTGGTATTCTGATTTTTGAAGAACATTCCAAAACTTGTATAAAAGGTGCCTTAATCGACGAAGACAGCGAATCTTTAGATAGCTTAATTGATGTTCTTAACAAATTTGTCCGATAGTAAAAGTATATGGAGGGATTAGTATGGCTGGTTTGAATGTTAAAACCTTTGCCGCAGAAAATTGGGAATCAGATGTTTTGAAATCTAATCAAACTACTCTTGTCGATTTTTGGGCAGCGTGGTGCGGTCCGTGCAGAATGATTGGTCCGGTTGTTGAAGAGTTGGCCGATGAATATGCTGGTAAAATAGTTGTTGGTAAGTTAAATGTTGATGAGCAATCAGAAGTTGCTGCAAAGTATGGAGTAATGAGTATCCCGACATTGCTCTTGTTTAAGAATGGTGAGATTGTCGAAAAGATAGTGGGCTTTAGAAGTAAACAAGATCTGGCAAAATTAATTAACAATAACCTCTAATTTGCGATATTGTAAGAATTCTTGGAATGAAAACCAAAGGATGTCCTAAAGTCTGGGGCATCTTTTATTTATTAAACTTATTCACAATGTCCGAAAAATAACCGATAATTAATATGATGCACGACTTATACGAAAGGCATGACCGGTATGCAAATAACGAATGTCAACCTACAAGGAAATCTGCTTCAAGATTTTGATTTGTCCCTTTTTAAGGTAGGACAACGATTTGAAGTGGAAATAATTAATAATAATAGCCAGGAAGGGTTGATTTCCCTTGGCGGGAGGATCATCGGAGCAAAGCTTGAGGCTCAGGTCCAAAATGGAGATAAATTTTGGGCGGTAGTAAAAGATATAGATAAAAACGGCATCGTATTAAGTAAGGAGAATACACCCGCGGCCAAAATAGATTATTTATCTCCGGAAGAAGAATTGGTTCTTACCAATAGGGGTTTTGGTTTTGATTCTAAAATAGCAGAATATCTAGTAAAATTTAATAACCTGGCAGATGTCTCGAAGTTACCAATTCTTACTTCTGAGAACAGTGAACTAAGTGATTTAGTAATTTTTCTCAAGACGATTATTCCAAGTTTACCGAAAATAGACCAATCAGGAAATTCTATACTACAATATTTTCACGAGCTAGGCCTTAATTATGAGAATCTCATACTTAAATTATCTAAAAATAATAAAGAACAGCTGAAATTTGATCCACCGTCGGTTAAAATGGAATTATTGAAGTTACTTTCCGAGGACGGTAAATCAATGTCCAGGGAAAATATACAATTGCTTACTAATTTCCTTGAGGAAATTACCGGGCAGCAATTATGGCTTCAAACCGGGACAAATAACAATGCTTACTTTTTAATGAATTTTCCATTACAAGACAACGGAGTTTATTATAATGCTAGAATAGCAGTGGAGAGCCAGCGTAAGGGTACGAAGATAGATCTTAATCATTGTCATTTTGCTTTGCAGGTTGATACTCCCAACCTTGGGAAAATAGGCGCCGATTTATTAATCTATGAAAACTCTATAAGTATAAGCATCCTATATGATAATATTGAAGAAATAAAGCCTATTCTGGAGGAACTTAAGAATGAAACAACAGAGAGCTTTTCAGTCTTAGGTTTAAAGTTACAAAACATTTCTTTAAAATCATTTGAGGATAACCAACAATTTATCAAGTTCATTACTGGTAAACAACTAGGCGGAGTTGATGTCAAAGGATGAAAAAGGATAAACTTAACGACAAACAGGCTGCGGCTATTGCTTATGATCACATTGGGGTTCCACAGGTAGTGGCCAAAGGCAATGGTTTAGTGGCCCGGAGAATAATAGAATTTGCTGAGGAAAAGGGCATACCTATCCAGAACAATGAGTCACTAGTCGAGGCTCTTATGCAGGTTGAATTGTCTAAAGAAATTCCACCACAGCTTTATCAAGCGGTAGCGGAAGTATTGGCTTTCATTTATAAATTAGATAGGATAAAGGCTCAAAAAAATACTTAGAGCATGTCATTGTGGAAGGGAGTCTTCGTATCATTGGAGCATTCAATTATTGTATTGTCTCTTGTCCCTTCAAAAATTTCTGAAGAACAATGGCATTTTGCCGCATTGAAAGTCGGAAAAGAGTTTAAACCAAAATACGTTACTTTATTAATTGAAGAAGGCAGTCAACGGGCTGGTTTAATAGAGATAAATAGAAGTAAAATAGACAAGATGCTGCAAGATTCCATAGTTTTTGTGTATGATCTTGCAGTTATTTCTCAATTATGCCGGCTTCTGGGGACAAAGTATAAGATTAAGGAATTAATCGAGGTCCGTGAGATAATAGTTGTTTTTTATCCTTTATTCGGTTTTATGGAACTCCTTGGGATTGAATCCCAATTGGGTTTAAGACCGGAAAAAAGATATTCCTCTCCGGCCCATAAAAATGTTAGGATCATTTGGGAGATAATTAACCTTTGTTGGAATAAAGGACTAAATTCAGATTTGAGTTTTCTTGGTAAGCTGGAAGAATATTCTCAAGGACTGAGTTGTATCCATTTTATTGAGCTAATTAAAAAGGAAATGATTAAGCAGTATCCGGATAGAGCGATTCGCACCGGTTTGAATCTTAATGAACATGGGAATCAATTATTTCCTGAGGAAACGGATGAAGCTGAAGAAATCCCAAACTCAACAGAATGGGCGGAGAATATTTTTAAGGCGGGGGGCTTACTATCACGAACCTTTCCGGGTTATGAAAACAGGGCTATTCAGACCGTTATGGCAAACGCTATTATTAATGGCTTTACAGCCCCTGTTAATTTAGTTATTGAGGCCGGCACCGGCACCGGAAAATCGATTGCTTATCTAATTCCGGCTTTATGGTGGTCTAGAAAAAACAGGAAAAGGGTTATTGTCGCAACTCATACTATTACCCTGCAGGAACAGCTTTGCCATAAAGATTTGCCATTTCTAAAAAAGATTCTGCCCTTTAGTTTTAAATATGCCCTGCTTAAGGGTAAAAGCAATTATATCTGTTTAAAAACTTTACTCTATGATAAATTTCAAGATGAAATGTCTCTTAAAGAAAGGCTTGCATATTTAGCATTATTTTCATGGGTAAGGGAGACATCTACAGGCGAATTTGCCGAATTAAATAATCTCAATACTTTTAGTCCAACATGGAAGAAATATGGGGCCGACACCTTGGAATGCCAGCCTCTTAAGTGCCGATTTGCTGGCCAATGCTTTATGCTGAGAGCAAGAAGAAAAGCCGAAAATGCGGATTTGATTATTATCAATCATTCTTTGCTATTTGCAGATATTAAAACAAAAAATAATATTCTTCCCGAGTACTTTGATTTAATTATTGACGAAGCTCATAATCTATATCCAACTGCCCTAAAACAATTGGGTTTTGAAATTAGTTGCGAACAAATTCAAAAAGTAACAGATAACCTGGTATACGGAAAGGGAAATCTTGTTTTTTCTTTGAAGAAGAACATTCCATTATGGGCAGAAATCTATACCTCAGTAAATTGGACGGAATTTCATTACCTTATTGAGCAAGTACCGTCAAAGTGTAACGAAGTAGTGGATCAATCCAAGGTACTCTTTAAAATGTTGCAAAGCCTGCTGGATGGACGGTCAAATCTAAGAATCAGTCAAGATAAGCTTGGAGAAAATACTTGTTCGGCTGTCATGGTAACAATAGAAAACTTATTTTCACGACTAAGAGGATTATATGAAGTATTAAATAAACTTGGTTTTTTTTTATCCTCAGAAATGGAACAGCTGGAGAATTATAAATTTGAAATAGCCAAGAACAAAAATAATTTAGCGGAAATTATTGAAGGTCTTCGTTTAGTACTAGAAAACAATGAGGTAAACAGAGTTACCTATTTGGAGAAAAGCCACACTCTTTATTTAAAAAATACAGCTATCGATATTGCGGATATTTTAAGAAATAAAGTCTTTATGAAAAACAATTGTACTGTCTTAACTTCCGCTACGCTGACTGTAGCCGGTCAATTTGATTATTTTACCGAAGAAATCGGACTTGATGATTATCAGGCTATTAAGCTTGATTCTCCATTTGATTATGATAAGCAAATGCTGTTTTGCATTGTTAATGACATGCCTCTTTATCAGAGTACCGAAGAAATTTTGGCGGAGAAGTCAGCCTCATTTATAAAAAAAATCTCTGAGACGATGAACGGGCGAACGTTGGTATTATTTACTTCCCATCGATATTTGCGTTTGGTTCATAAACATTTGCAAAACGGGCTAATTCAATCCGATTTAAGAATATTGGCTCAGGGTATTGATGGTTCCAGAGACTTTCTGCTACGGGATTTTATGAGAAATGATAAAAGCATTCTTCTTGGAACCAGCAGTTTCTGGGAGGGGGTTGATATTCCCGGTGACAGTTTAAGCTGTGTCATTATGACGAAACTGCCTTTCTGGCCTCCTGATACACCCATTTTTGAAGCTAAAGCACGTCTTTATCAAAGCCAGGGGCGAGATCCGTTTCGCGAGTTGCACTTACCGGAGGCAATTATCCGTTTTAAACAAGGGTTTGGCAGATTAATCAGGAGTAAAGAGGACAGAGGGATAGTTATTTTGTTGGATGATAGAGTAATTAAGAAACAATATGGTCAATTTTTCTTAAAATCGCTGCCAATATTGACACATTGCCGGGGAAGTTCAGAAGAAATTATTTCTCTGGTTCAACAGAGTTTTCATTTGTAGACTGGACATAATAAGACATCTTTGATTATAATTATCATGATCGTATTTTACTAGAGAATATATTTTTCTGGAGTAAAGAATGAAAAAGATAACAATTAAAACTTTTGACACACGTGTTCTTCCTTGTATTTTGACCCTTGCTAATTTATTATTTGGTTTTTTAGCAATTATTTTCTCGTTTGGTCATACTTTGCGTTTGGCTTCGGCCATGATAATGCTTTCAGTTCTCATGGATTCGCTTGACGGTAAAGTTGCCAGAAAATTTAAAGCAAATTCGGATTTTGGTAAAGAATTAGACTCTTTAAGTGATTTAGTTTCATTTGGACTTGCTCCTGCAGTTTTAGTTTATGCTTTTGTTTTTCATACATATTGGCCTTTTTGGGGGATCTGGTCTTCTGCATTTTTTGTGATGTGCGGGGCTGTGCGGTTAGCCAGGTTTAATATCCTTCCGAGTTCAGATTATTTTGTCGGAGTTCCGATCACTTTTGCCGGTGGATTTATGGCCTTATTATTATTATTTAATGATCTTCTTCCGTGGACGGCATTCCCGGTCTGTTTGTTTATGTTTGGAGTCTTGATGGTTTCTTCACTTCACGTTCCTAAACTAGGAAAATAATTTTGCCGTTATAAGATCTCACCCCTTAAATCACCTGAGCATATAGTAAGGCACAGGTGATTTAATTTTTATGGGGGGATTAACGTGAGTCAACCAATAGAATGGACTAACATCGGGATAAGGGTAGTCCAAGGGTTAAATACAACAATTGATGCAGTTAGACAACTGGACACACAGGAAGCAGCACTTGTCATGAAACTTCTAGGTAAAACATGCACTAAGATGATGAAAGAAGGTGTAGGACATCAATTTGGCATAGCAATGATTGAAACAAGTGAAAAGTTAGTATTAAAAGACAAACTCGTTTTTGAAGATGTTCTTAAAATGCTGACCGGGATCATAGGCAAATTATACTTCACTGCTAAAACCGCCGAAGAAGTGGATTTAGTGAAACAGCTTGAAGATGCAGTGAAAAATTACCAAGTAGTATAATCAGAGAAAGGTGCATAAGGTATTCTAGAAGTGTTTGTGGGGGGAGATCGTATGAAAATATATTACGTCAGACTGCCGCAGTCAGTACTTAACCTATTGAAAAAAGTATTTAGAAGTAAATAATTCCAGACATAATTTGCCATTAACCTCCTATGTATATAATAAAAGGTTTAGGAGGGAAATTATGTTATTAAGTCGTCACTTTGTTATCATGGTAGTAAGTGTCGTGTGTATTGGTGCGGTTTTTTGGTGGCAGCGCCCTGATACTGCAGTATCAGCTATGGCAGGAGGGCAATATTCCTCCAATTCCTATAGTGTTGTCAAAAATTACTTTAAAAGGATGGATTATAGGCAGTTTGATTTAACAGAAAAGATGACTGCGGCAACGGCAAAAGAAGAGAGTGCTGCTCTCCAAAAACAATTGGAGGATAACCCTTTCCTCAGTATTCAATCAGTCGACATTAAGAATATCAATAACAATACTTTCTTAGTAAAAATTTATTTAGGATCTGCAATTGACGAAAAACGACAAATCACTTACGAGGTAAAAGTAATCTCTAACGAAGAAGGCTACTTGATAACCAATATTAGAGTAATTTCATAAGTCTTGTATATCTGGAAAACACCTCGGGCAGAATATATAAAAAGTTATAGAGGTGTTGACGAATGATTGCTCAAGTAGAAAAAGATGTTTGTATTGGCTGTGGTGCTTGTCCATCAATTTGCCCCGAGGTTTTTGAGATGGATGAAGATGGTCTAGCTTTTGCCTTAAAAGAACAAGTGCCATCAGACCAGGAAGAATTGGCTGAAGAAGCCGCAGAAAGCTGTCCAACCGAAGCTATAGTATTAAATTAATCATCGACTGCAATGGACAAAAACCAACAATAGGGAAACAAATTTTGTTGGTTTTACTTCCATTGTTGTTAATTGTATGTAAAGTCGATAGATTATGATAGAAATAAATAAAAATGAGATATTTTAACGATAAAAAAAATTCAGCATAATTTATATATTCCCTAAGAATCAATACTTTAAAGTATTTTTAGTGATAAAAAGTATTCCTTATTTTTTAGGAATTCGACATACCTGCTGATTTATAATGAAGACACCGGAAAGATACCGGAAAATAACGAATAAGGCGGGATATGTTAAAATGGCAAAAAAAGTTAAAATTATTGTAGCTGAAGACAACCGAAATTTATGCCAAGTTCTTCAGGATTACATCCAA
Organism: Peptococcaceae bacterium UBA6116; assembly: GCA_002423425.1. GTDB lineage: Bacteria > Bacillota > Desulfitobacteriia > Desulfitobacteriales > Syntrophobotulaceae > UBA6116. Next base: position 117,927 of record DIWC01000049.1, on the reverse strand, counting down.
AGAGATGATAATTTTGAGCTCGCTGGAGTTGCCTACAACGGTCTGGAGGCTTGGGAATCTATACAAAAGCACGATCCGGATCTTATTCTAATGGATCTTGTAATGCCCAACCTGGATGGGCTCGAAGTTTTGGAAAGGATCAATGCCAGAACATCTGTTCCGCGGCCGAAAGTAATCATGCTTACTGCTTTTGGACATGAAACATTAACCCATCAAGCGATGGTGATGGGGGTGGATTATTTTATCCTTAAACCTTTTGACTTGGAGATCCTCGGGAAAAGGATCAGAACGTTAACTCAAGATGTTGAAGTATCCGGTCCCCAATTATCTCAGATTTGCTCATCTGTTGCACCTGCAGGCAGGGGAATGAATATCAATATGGAAGTCACAACAATGATGCATCAGCTAGGGATTCCGGCACACGTTAAAGGCTACCAGTACATCAGAGACGCAATCATAATGGTTATCGAAGATGTATCATTACTAGGAGCAATTACCAAAGAACTATATCCGGCCATTGCTAAAAAATATAATACCGCTCCAAGCAGGGTGGAAAGAGGAATAAGACATGCTATTGAACTTGCTTGGGAGCGTGGACATATGGAAACCTTAAAACGTATTTTTGGTTACTCTATGAATATAGAAAGACAAAAACCCACCAATTCGGAGTTTATCGCACTACTTGCAGATAAGCTGAGAGTAATGAGTAAAGTCGGTTAAAAAAATAAATGAAATTGGACGAGAAACAAATCTTGCATATAAAAATAAAGGGTCTTGCAAAAGAATAGATTTTTGCAAAACCCTTTATTTGTTTGGCCGTTCTTAAAAATTGTTGTTCTCTATTTGACCTTGGCCCAAAAAGTATTAGAATTAAGTTGAGGAGTTGAATGTTTTTTGAATATGAATAAGACAAAGGGAAAGTTTATTGTTTTCGAGGGAATTGACGGTTCCGGCATTAGCACCCAGACAGAGAAATTAAAAAATAATTTCTTCAATAAATACGGTATGAAAGCGGTGCTGGCAAAAGAACCGAGCGAAGGTCCGATTGGGACTATGATTCGCCAGGTACTTAGCGGAAGAATGACTGATGTCAAAAGGGATAGCCTGGCTTTATTATTTGCTGCTGATAGACTGGATCATAATAATAATAAGATAGCCCCCATCCTGGAGCAAGGAGACTTTGTTATTTGCGATAGATATTTGTGGTCTTCATTAGCCTATCAGGGAATAGAAAATGACTTAACTTGGATCCAAGAAATTAATAAATATGCTTTAAAGCCGGATTTGACCATTTTTATCCGGGTACGGCCTGAGATCTCATTACAAAGAATTTACAGCTGCCGGTTCAAAACAGAAATATTTGAAAAAAAAGATATACTGCAACAAGTTTTGGATAATTACATAAATTTATTCGGGCAATGGAAAAATTCGGGTCAACAGGTCGTAGAAATTGATGGGGAAAGAGAGCCTGAATGGGTTGAAAAAGAGATAAACAAAGTAATTGAGAGTCTTTGGTTTTAAGGGGACACACCGGATGAAAGGGGACACACCGCAAAGATGAAAGGGGACACACCGGATGAAAGGGGACACACCGGATGAAAGGGGACACACCTGCTATGCAGGAATGTCCCCAAATTATGCAGGAATGTCCCCAAATTATGCAGGAATGTCCCCAAATTATGTCCCCATATTATCAAGTTGGTGCGCCCGGCAGGATTCGAACCTGCGACCACCGGCCTCGGAAACCGTCACTCTATCCCCTGAGCTACGAGCGCAAAAAAAACCGCTAGATAACCTTACTAAATACAAGTACTTTTGTCAAGACTGTATAGTAATGTATAGTAATGTGAGGAAGAGGTTTTTTAATGTTTTTAAGAAAAATGCCATGGAATCTTTTAAAACAATGTTTGGGAATAGTGGCCGGAGCTGTCATTGTTGCAATCAGCATCAACACATTTATTTTAGCAAACCAAATTGCCGATGGGGGAATTACCGGCATTGCGATAATCTTACATTATATTTTTCATTGGCAAGTGGGGCTAACCATCTTTATTCTTAATATTCCTTTATTTATTCTAGGGTATAAAGCTTTAGGCAAACGCCTTTTATTTTTGAGTGTAATTGGGGTAGGAGCCTTATCCGCCGCCTTAAGCTTTACATCCGCCATTCCTGTAGTAACTACGGATACATTACTTGCTGCCGTTTTCGGAGGGTTAGTCACCGGCATCGGGATGGGTATTGTTTTCCGTTTTCATGGTTCATTAGGAGGTACTGATATCCTGGCGATTTTCCTAAATAGAAGGACGCCTTTTAGTGTCGGCCAGATAATTTTAGGGTTAGATACCATAGTCTTTGTCGGGGCAGCTATTTTATTCCGGCCTGAAATGGCGATGTATGCCATGATATATATGTTTATTGCGGCAAAAGTAATGGACTTAGTCCAAGTAGGATTGGATTATTCAAAGAGTGTAATGGTAGTTACCGACAAACCTGAGGAAATTGCTTCAGAAATAATTGATAAGTTAGAAAGGGGAGTAACATATTTTCATGCCGAAGGTGCTTATTCCCAAAACAAAAAAAAAGTTGTTTACAGTATTGTCAACCGTGTTCAATTGACACAGATTAAAGAAATTGTCCATCGGCATGACCCCGAAGCTTTTATTGCCATAGGAGATGTTTCCGAAGTTGTAGGGGAAGGGTTTGCTAACTGGAAAGGTCATTAAACCCCACTAATTCGTAATAGAAAGAGGATTAATTTATGATTTTTATCCTGGATAATTTTGATTCGTTTACTTATAACTTGTTTCAATATTTCGGTGAAATAGGCGAACAAGTTATTGTAAAACGACGGGATGAATGTGACCTTGAAGGAATTGTCTCTCTTAATCCAGAACTTATCGTTATATCACCAGGTCCGGGAACCCCAAATGATGCCCCTCTTGCTTTAGAGGTTATTGAAAAATTTAAGGGAAGGATACCGATACTTGGAGTGTGCCTGGGTCACCAGGCAATTGGTCAAGTCTTTGGCGGGGAAATTATTCGGGCTATCAAACCGGTACATGGCAAAAGTGAAAAGATTAACCATGATGGAAAAGGGGTTTTTATAGGGTTGCCACACCCTCTGGAAGTAACAAGGTACCATTCTCTGGTGGTAGATCGCTCCAGTTTGCTGCGTGATTTAATTGTTAGTGCAGAAACTAAAGATGGAGAAATAATGGGGCTGCGTCATCGTACACTGCCAATTGAAGGGGTACAATTTCATCCTGAAGCTATTCTGACGTTATACGGTCATGAATTGCTAAGCAATGCAGTGAATAACGCCCGGGAATGGAATAATAGTCAGTTGTCATCCATTTGGCAAATAAAAAAGCTTGATTTAGCTCTTAAACCATATATACTTCTTGAGGCATTTCGTAACTATCCGGGACCTTTCTTTTTAGATAGCGGAGAAAATTATCAGGAATTAGGACGGTATTCATTTTTAGGAGCATATCCTTTTTTGGAGGCTACCGGCTATCTGGATAAGGTAGAAATAAGACGGCCGGAACAAAAACGGTATGAAACAATATCTTGTGAAAAATCCAGTTTAAAAGTGTTGGATGAAATTATTACCTGCTATCAAGTTCCTGAAGCTGCTCCATTTCCTTTTGCCGGCGGGGCAGTAGGTTATTTTAGCTATGATTTGAAAGATGAATTGGAAGTATTGCCCAACATAGCTAAGAATGATATATTGCTGCCGCTTTGGCGCTTAGCCTGGTATGATGGTGTTCTTGTTTATGACCACTTACAAGAAAAATATTCTCTTGTAGCTTGTGGTATAGATGAAAACGGCGTATGTAAGCCGGAGCTTGCCAATGTTCGGATGAATCGTATGCAAGATATTGTTCATAGCTATTGTTTAACCAATTCACAAAAAGATTTGGCTAAAGTCCAAATAAGTAAAAAAAATAGTTTAAGAGGCTTAATCAGTCCAAGTGTAGACAGAGAACAATATCTTCAGGATTTAAAGCGGGTAATTGAATATATCTACGCCGGGGATATTTATCAGGCTGATTTGACCCAGCGTTTTACTACTCCCTGGAGTGGAGATTCGTGGCAATTATATCAAGAATTGCATGAAAAAAATCCCGCGCCGTTTGCAGCTTTTTTACATTACCCGGATTTCCAGATTCTCTCTTGTTCACCGGAACGCTTTATATTGATAGATGCCAATAAGACGATTGAAACCAGACCGATTAAAGGAACCAGGCCCCGGGGAAAAACCTCAGCCGAAGATGAGGCCCTGGCCAAAGAACTGCAGAAAAGCGGTAAAGACAGGGCGGAATTAACGATGATCATTGATCTGGAAAGAAACGATTTAGGCCGAATTTGCCGGTTTGGTACAGTACGGGTCCCCGATCTTATTAGACTGGAAAAGTATCCTACTGTCTGGCATCTCGTTTCGACCATAACCGGGGAGCTGTTGCCCGGTCTAAAACCTAGTGAAATTTTAAAAGCAATATTTCCGGGCGGTTCAATAACCGGAACACCAAAAATCCGGGCAATGGAGATTCTTGAAGGATTGGAACCCTTTAAGCGGGGTGTTTATACAGGAAGTATCGGTTATTTAGGATTTGACGGAGCTTGGGATTTAAATATTGTAATCCGTACAATTATTATTAGAGACGGGACAGCTTATATTAATGCCGGAGGCGGTATTGTCGCCGATTCGGATCCGGAGGCCGAATATCAGGAAACAATTGATAAAGCCAGAGCATTGTTTAAGGTTTTAGGAGGAAAATTTATGTATGAATAACGTGAAGCAGGGGGATATTTCTGTCAATGACAGATTGGCACTATTTGGGTATGGATTGTTTGAGACATTACTTATTACAGAAAAAGGTGTAAGGTTCTCATATCTGCACTGGGAGCGTATGTCAGCGAGTGCTATGTTTTTGAAACTGCCTTCGCCAACGTGGGATGAGTGGACTTTGTTGCTTCAAGACTTTCTAGATAAAATTACGGGTAACAACTATCCTTTTGCTTTGAGGGTTACCCTTAGTGGCGGCAATCCCAGTTTAGATATATCGCCACAATTTTTTATAAATGTAAGGTCAATTCCATATACTCAGCATCAATATCTATATGGAATTAATCTCACTGTTCTTCCTTATCCGCTTAATGAACGTTCAACTTTATCCGGTATAAAATCAACAAACTATTTAGAGAATATCCTAGCTAAGCAAGAGGCAATTTCTACTGGAGCTGATGAAGGACTTTGGCTTAATACACAAGGGCAGGTAGCGGAAGGGACAACAAGCAATATTTTCTGGATTAAAGAGGGGGTATTATTTACTCCGTCACTCTGCAGCGGTTGTTTAGCCGGCACCCGTAGAACTATTATTTTAAAGTTAGCACAAAAAATGGCAGTTAAGATTCAAGTTGGTGAGTATTCATTACTACAATTAATGGATGCTGAGGAAGTATTTCTAACAAATTCTTTAATGGGCATTATGCCAGTCGCTAAAATAGGTGATATACCTTTCGCTGTTGCTCCAATGGGGGATGACAGCTCCCTAGCCAGGTGTTTAGAGTATGTCTATGGAGAAATATTAGAATCAATTAATGGATGTGAATAAATCATAATGTTTTATTAGAGGCTGGAACCAGGGGGCCAGCTTTCCTCTGCGTTTTTCAGTAATACCCCGACCGACACAAGTGCATAATTTTTGGCCTTTAAGGTTTTAATAATTGTAGACAAAGCCTTAGGAGTATCAGGAGCGGAATCGGAGGCGTGGAAAAGAATGATCGCACCGGGAGAAGCTCCTTTATTTTTTGACCTGCCGTTTATTACATAGTTGATTATTGCGTCTGCTCCTGGTCTTTTCCAATCCAAAGAATCAACACTCCATTGAATCACATGGTATCCCCGGGCGTTTGCCACAGAAATGACTTGATTGTCATAAGCACCGTTTGGCGGGCGCAGTAAATCGATTTTTTGACCACTTAGTTTTTCCAAGACTTCTTTTGACATGTCAAGCTCTTTTCCGAGTTCTGCTTCACTCAGTTTATTCAGATCTACATGTCTCCTGCTGTGAGAACCTATTTCATGTCCGCCGGCGATAATAGCTTTTACTAATTCCGGTTTTTTCTCTGCCCAGGGGGAAGAGAGGAAAAAGGTTGCTTTAATATTCTCCGCTTTTAAAATCTCTAAGATAGGCAAGACGTTTTCCTCACCCCAACTTATGTCAAAGGTGATCGCAATCTGTGGCGCATCAGTTTTGACTGAATAAATGGGTTTAAGATTTTTGGCGATGACACTGCTTACCCGCTCTTGGTTACTGACTACAATAAGAGATAATATTATTACCACTGCATAGAAAAGCAGTGTCTTCCGGTTTATTTTTATTACTCTCACAAAAATCCCCCCTGAGAAATTTTATTCTTAGGGGGGATTTTTATGCTGGGTAAGGCTATATAAAGGCTTGTATTAAATCTGCACCATTTTTTCTCTTCTTGGGTAGCGGTAGCCTCACAGATACTCCGCATTTAGAGATCTATTTATTCCACCAACTTCGTATTCCTATGTTGCGAAGTAAGTCAATACCAAAAATTAATTTAAGAGAGAGGTGTACAACAAGTAAGGCCGCGGCGATAAAAACGATAACCTTAATGATCCAAAAACTTATTCCTAAAAGTACAATAAGTAATGGTTTAAGAATACGGTAAGCAAAATATAAAGCGACAAGAAAAATTAACAACCTAAGAATATTTGACCATATGCCGTGTTTAGATTGGTTCGTACTCATCTACCAACGCCTCCTCGTGGAAGATTAACATATATTTATATGATTGTCCATAAACCAATACCTATTTTAGCCTTTATATATATTATAGCATATTATAAACATTAAGAATAAGTGAAATGAAGGTGGGGTTCGTCGCTCCATTAAAAGGGTTATTTAGGGGGGAATAATATGAGTGTTTCATTTATGAAATGGCAAGAAAGCCTGGAAACAGGTGTAAAATATTTAGCAGAAGGAGATTCGGAAAAAGCTGAAGAGTATTTTCAATTAAGTTTATCAGAAGCTGAAGTACTTGAAGTATCTATAATTATTGCTTTTTCTGTGAGACTTTTGGCAACAGCACAGTTGCGCAATAATAAATTGAACGAAGCTGAGCGTGGTTTCAGTAGGGCATTGGACCATTGCCTAAAGTTGGATAATAAAAAAGGTATTGCTGAAGCAAAGGCAGGAATGGCCAGTATATTTTTTGTCAGAGGCGAATATTCAAAATCTGTATATTTATATAAAGAGGCAATTAACATCTATCCGGTGAATTCGTCTCCTTTGCGTTTGGCAGTACTTTTTTCCGATTTAGGTCAAGTATATTGCCGGATGAAAAAGTGGAAAAAAGCGGAAGACATTTTCCTGAAAGCAAAGGCTTTATGCCAACAAAATGGGTATCGACAGGGTGAAGCAGAGGTCAATCAATCATTAGGAGAGGTATATTATTGTCAGGGAATGAACGATGCTGCCCGCATAATGTTTAAGAGTGCTGCAAGTATCTTTGGATCGGTTGGAGATGAAATATCGTTAGCGAATGCCCAACAATATTTAGCTTTTTTATATTTAGAAGGCAATAAGATCGAAGAGGCCCTTCTTTATCAATACCGTGTAATTTGTCTATATTTAAAACATGATCTGTCTAAAGAAATAAGTGAAAGTTATTATCTTTTAAGTAATATCTTACAATACTGCCGACTTTATGAGGAAGCGCAACATAGTATAAATGTCTCTTTAAAATATTATAATGGTTTTGAATTTGGATTTGCAGTACGCTTTCATAGCCTGGCATCAATTGCGCTTATGAAAAAAGATTATGAAGATGCTAAAAAATTTTATTTTGAAGCCTTAAAGTTTTTCCAGTTTCATGGCGATGGTTTAAAGGTGGGAGAAATCTGCGAAGAGTTAACTTTTCTCTTAAGATATGAGGAAGCCTGTCTCAGGGGTAACTTATACAAATGGCTTGGGGGAAGATATTTTAGTAATTATTTTACTAAATATGAAGTGATGTTACAATTGGCAAATAGTTTGAATACGAAAGGGAATAACTTAGCAGCATTACGATGTAGCTGGAGAGCACTGGAAATAGCCAAGGCTATGAAGTATGAGACTGAAGAAATTGAGGTTTTGATTCAAAATATTTCGGAGAAGCTGAGAAAGAAAAATAAATAAATATCTGGAATAAAAAAACGTTTCTTTGAATCTCATAAAAGAAATTTCTTTATGACAAAAAATGCTGGGAAAAATCTCAAGAATGGTTTAAAATAAATCTTAAGCCAATTTAAAGGTGGAGATTTATATGTATGATGATGATCAAAAACTTCTTAATAGTTTTGAGCATATCTTTCAAGTGCTAAACGAAGAAGTAAATAGCTTGAACGAAATAAAATCGATTCATGTTCAGAGGATACGTCAATGGGAAAATGAAATTAGGGCATATGCCAGAATATTGGAGGATATTTCTTTGCCTTCAAGATTTATTCTTGAGCATATTTTAGAATTAAGAGATAAATCAGGTCAGATGGCGGTTGAAGCCGAAAACATTACACAGGGATTTTCAGTGATTAATGATGTTGAAGTAAAAAAATTTGGGGTTATTTGGATATCACTCGGAACGATAGAACTTTCTTGGAGAGATGAGGATTATAATTATTTGCTTTATCCTGATAAGGTTGAGCTGCGGACAATTGATGAAAAAGCAATGATAAAATTCTTTTTTCCTTATAATTTTAGTCAACAGTATGTGCAAAAATTCTCTGAGATTATTTCTAGCCCAAAACTGCTCTATATTCATCCTGTTTTGCAAAAATATCTCGAAACTGAATAATTTTAGGACTTGGTGTAATTATATTATCAATATTTTCTTCGAAGGGGGTGCTCTAGTTGTTTATGGCTAAAGATGAAGTCGTAAAAGAGGCCTATGAAGCAGGAGTTAAGTTTATCAGACTTCAATTCACCGACATATTCGGAATCTTAAAGAATATATCTATCACTATTGAACAACTTGAAAAAGCTTTAGATGGGGAGATGATGTTCGACGGATCTTCCATAGAAGGGTTTGTCCGGATAGAGGAATCTGATATGTATTTAAGACCGGATCCCAATACTTTTACGATTTTCCCTTGGCGACCGGCAGATGGCGGAGTTGCCAGACTGATGTGTGATGTCTATAACCCTGACGGCACTCCTTTTATAGGTTGCCCGCGAGGTGCTTTAAAAAATGTATTAGCCGAGGCTGCCGACTTGGGATATTCTCTCTATGTAGGACCTGAACTTGAATTTTTCCTTTTTCATGTAGACGGTGAAGGAAAAGCAACGACTATTACTCATGATAAAGCAGGCTACTTCGATATGACCCCAATTGATCTTGGTGAAAATGCCAGAAGGGACATGGTTTTAAACCTTGAACAAATGGGTTTTGAAATCGAGGCTTCCCATCACGAAGTTGCCCCCGGCCAGCATGAAATAGATTTCAAGTACTCAGATGCATTAGAAATGGCTGATAAAATGGTCACGTTCAGATTTGTCGTACGGACGATTGCCCAGAGGCATGGATTGCATGCCACTTTTATGCCGAAACCCATCTTTGGTATTAACGGGTCCGGTATGCATGTTAATCAATCCCTATATAAATCGGGAAAGAATGCTTTTTATGATTCGCAAGGAACTATGGAACTTTCCGAGGTTGCCTATCATTATATTGCGGGAATTATGGCTCACGCCAAATCATTTACAGCTATTACCAATCCAACGGTTAACTCCTATAAGAGACTGGTACCGGGATATGAAGCACCTTGTTACATTGCCTGGTCAGGGAGAAACAGGAGTCCTCTCATTCGTATTCCAGCCAAAAGAGGATCATCAACCCGTATTGAGTTAAGAAGCCCTGATCCTGCCTGTAACCCTTACTTAGCATTAGCTGTTCAACTTAAGGCAGGACTAGACGGTATTAAGAAAAAAATGACCCCTCCAGCCGCGGTTGATTTGAATATTTTTGCCATGAATGATCAAGAAAGAAAAGACTTAGGTATTGATTCTTTGCCGGGAGACCTTAAAGAAGCCTTATATTTACTTAGCCAGGACGAGATTATTAAAGAAGCACTTGGAGATCATATCTATCATCGTTTTGTTGAGGCCAAAATTAAAGAATACGATAGTTTTCGGACAACTGTTCATCAATGGGAGATTGATCATTATCTAGAAACTTATTAATTTATTAGCCGATGCTCACTTAATATAATATTAACAAGGGTCGGATATATTATTTATCCTATGCCCTTGTTCTTTTGTCTTTAAATTGCTAAGCATATAAGGAGTACTGAAAATTGTTTGTCAGCGATTATAATCTTATTGCCTTCAAATTTATTGATAGTTTTGATTACTCCCAAGCACCCCAGGTGACGATTATTGTAGGGGAAGAAGGACTTGGCAAGACAACACTACTCAATAGTCTATTACTTAAATGCCAGGATAATGTTTTCCCAACAGTTTTGATAGGCGCCCAAAAGTTTACAGCAAAATATTGTTATGCAGCTTGTAATGGGGGACTCAGTCTTTTTCGTAAATATTTTCGTTCATCAAAATTGTTATTACTTGATAACATTAATTTGCTTAAAGGTAAAACCAAAACAATTGAAGAATTGCTTTATACCTTTGATACAATCCTTGCCCAGGGAGGAAAAGCGGTTATTACCTATGGTGGGAAGGAATTAAAATTAGATTTCTTAGGGGATAGATTAGCGTCTCGCCTTCGAAGCGGTCTCGTGATCCGTTTGCAAAATCCAACTGAAGAAGAAATTAATTGTTTTGCAAAATATTATCTTGATTCTATAAATAAATCCTTTATTAAACCATTCGCACGTGAGACAAAAATAAAAAATATGAAACAAGTAATCAATATAATAGAAATAAAAGAACCGATAAGCTTAAAAACATTGGAGGAGATCGTATCTCTTGTCTTGCCTATAGTCTGTGATCATTTTAATGTTGAAGAGAAAAAAGTGTTAGGACCTGAAAAAAGCAATAATATAGTAAAGGCAAGATATATGGTTTATCTGTTGCTGTACGAACACTATCATTATTCCTATCAAGAGATTTCCGCTTACTTTAATAGAAACGCAAGCTGTTTGAGGGATAAAAGCAGAAAGTTTAAAGATAATAACACTGAACTATTTGAAACGCTATGTCAAAAAATGTATAATCAAGAACAATAATAGTTTGAGATTTAATTAGGGAGTGATCTTGACATATGGATTCAATCGACAAGATTGCTGTTTTAACCAGTGGTGGAGATGCCCCTGGGATGAATTCGGCAATTAGGGCTGTTGTCCGTAAAGGGATATTCCATCACTTGAGAGTATATGGCGTTTTCCATGGATATGAAGGCTTAATCAAAGGCAATATTCAAGAAATGGATCTTGGTTCGGTTGCCGATATTGTCCACCGCGGTGGAACAATCTTGAAAACGGCTAGAAGTGAAGAAATGATGACTGAGGAAGGGCAAAAAAAAGCTGCTTTTCAGTTACAGTCCAAAGGAATAGAGGCCCTGGCAGTGATCGGAGGGGATGGCTCTTATCGCGGTGCCCATAAGCTTGCGGAGTTAGGTATTAAGGTTGTTGGAATCCCGGGAACGATTGATAATGATATTGTCGGAACAGATTGTACTATAGGTTTTGACACTGCTATAAACACAGTAGTGGAAGCGGTCAGTAAATTAAGAGATACTGCTACTTCGCATGAAAGGACTTTTTTAGTTGAAGTCATGGGGAGAAATTGCGGAGATATTGCGTTAAAATCAGGTTTAGCCATTGGTGCGGAATCAATTCTTATACCTGAGATTCCTTTTGACCTTAAGGAAATCAGCGGAAAGTTATTAAGAGGGTATCAGCGTGGTAAAAACCATAGTATTATCATTGTTGCCGAAGGGGCAGGGGATATTTGGGAAATTGCCTCCAAACTAAAAGAATACTCCGGCATGGATAACAGGGTTACTATTCTTGGACATATTCAACGTGGAGGAGCACCGTCAGCTTCCGATTCTGTTCTGGGAGCAACAATGGGCGGAAAAGCGGTAGAGGCTATAATGGAAGGTAAATCTGATGTTATGATATCTTTTATCAATAATGAAACCGTTTACAGGCCATTGCAGATTGCTTTTGCTTCCAAACCTTTCCAGCGTAATCTATACGATCTAGCAAACGAATTAGCAATCTAAGAGAATTGTGATTATATGCAGGCAAAGTTTCTAGTGAGGTAGAAAAAATGGACAATGTATTTGCTTTAGATATCGGTACTAGGGTTGTAGTCGGGTTAGTTATGAAAAAAAATGATAAAGGGTATGAGATCATTACCAGTGCAAGGACGGAGCATTCGCAAAGGGCTATGTATGATGGGCAAGTCCATGATGTTGATGAAGTTGCCAGAGCGGTAGCAAAGATTAAGGAAGAAATCGAAAAAGATACTGGTATTAAGTTGAAAAAAGTCGCAGTTGCAGCTGCAGGAAGGGCTTTATGTACACTGACGGCCAAAGCGACAAGAGAAGAGAGTTTCCCTATTAATTGGGAGAAGCCGGAAGTAGTATCTTTGGAAATGGAAGCTGTCCAAAATGCTATGAATAAAATCAGCTATGGAGAAGACAAAGGCCGTTTTCATTGTGTAGGTTATAGTACCGTAATCCAACAGTTGGAAGATATGCCGATAACCTCTCTTATCGGACAAAAGGGAAGAAAAGCGGGGCTTACGGTCATTGCAACCTTTTTACCGCGGACAGTTGTTGACGGGCTTGTAGCTGTCTTAGAAAGGGTCGGTCTGGAAATGGAGAGCCTGACTCTGGAACCGATTGCGGCAGGCCAAGCCGCTATACCTGCGGATATGCGAAGACTCAATCTTGCATTAGTAGATATTGGGGCAGGAACATCAGATATCGGTCTTACCAGAGACGGCTCATTCTTTGCTTATGGAATGGTTCCCATAGCAGGTGATGAAGTGACTGAAATAATTTGTTCAAACTATCTTCTTGATTTCCAAACGTCAGAAAAGATAAAAAGACAACTAAGTGCCAAAAATGGTATAGAGATAGAAATAGTCAACTTCTTTGGTGATAAAGTGTCGGTTCCAAAAGAAGAAGTCTTTGAAGTTATCAGACCAACTATCCGGAAGATTGCCGAAAGAATTAGTCAGGAAATAATTTTACTAAATAAGAATAAACCTCAAGGAATCATTCTTGTGGGTGGTGGCAGCCTTACGCCTTTATTGCGGGATATGCTGGCGGAGATCATTGCTATACCAGGTAATAGAATTGGGATTCAAGTAAGAGAAAGGCTGAACAGCGTGTTTGGCGAAGAAGACAGACTTACCGGTTCTGATGTTATTACCCCAATCGGTATAGCAATGACAGCCCTAAATGATCAGGGTTTACATTATTATTCGGTTAGAGTTAACGATGTAAATATTCCTATTTTTGAGTTACAATCAGCTACGGTTGCCGATGCACTCTTAGCTGCCGGGATTGAGCCGAGGTCATTTATTGGCCGTCCGGGGGCGGCATTAATTTATGAACTAAATGGAGAAATACGGGTAATAAAAGGGGAATTAGGTAAACCAGCTGAGATATCAGTCAATGGCCAGCCAGCCAAATTAGAGCATAAAATCTCTGCGGGTGATGTTATATCTTTTCTTCCTGGTTATTCCGGCAAAGATGCAAAAGCTAAAATTAAAGATATTTTTTCACTTACACCGACTAAGAAAATTATTTGGAACGGCAAAGAAGATGAGGTTAGTCCTTCTATCTGTATTGACGGTAAGGAGGTAGCAGTCGATGAGTGGCTCAAAGACGGCTGCAAACTGGTTATTAAGGAGAATAAAACTCTTTATGATTTACTCAAATTCAAGAGGTTTTCTTTAGATAGAATAAAAAAGAGGAAGATTAAGATAAATGGTGCAGTTAAAGAACTAATATCAAATGTAGGAATCAGAATCAACGGTCAAATCATCAATGGAGATTACATATTACGCAATAATGATAGAATTGATATAACGGAGCAAAAGATAAGGATCAAAGATCTGGATATTGTTGCTGATCCTATGAGATTTAGCGTAAACGGTGAAGAATTTCTTTTCCCTCCGCAAAATAAAAAGGTATTTTATAAAGGTAAAGAACTTTTTCCGGATAACCCCGTCGAGGGTGATATGGAATTAAGAGTTGAGGGTTTTAGTCGTAAACCTATTCTGTCGGAACTTTTTCCATATTTAAATCTTAAGCAAAAAGCTATTTCCGGTGGAAAGCTTGAAATGTCGGTCAATGGTAGAAAAGCAGAATTCACTACGGAGTTAAATCAAGGTGACCGAATAATTATTGTTTGGGTAAATAGTGAAATAGGATAGGAGAACAGAATGCATCCATACTGGTTTTACATTGGGAACTTTCCAATTAGGGCTTATGGTACTATGATAGCTTTTGCTTTTATCCTGGCGGTAGGAGTTACAATTTTTTTTGCTAAATTAGAGAAGAAGGAAGGCACTTAAATAATATCACGAATGAAGTGCCTAAGCCTAAAGGCTAAACCCAACAGCTAATTGCTTTTTAAAATTGCGCCGGTTATGCCGCCAATCATTCCGGTTAATACGCTAACCAGCAGTTTTTGCAGTAAAATTAGCCAGGAAGGGTTACCAATATAAAAGATGTAAAAAATAATTATTGATAAAATAAAAAAACCTATTCCGATCGTTAAGCCATAAAATAAACCTTTTGATCCGGACCTGGATGAAATGTAAAAACTAGCAGCCAATACACTAATTCCTGTTGTGAGCAATGAATAAATCATAGATTCCTGAACCGATGTAAAGTAATAAATGAGGCTGAGCAAAAAGGTAAGTACCAGAGATATTATAATAGCGATCAGTATTCCCTTGGCAGCCAGAGATACCTCAAAAGACTTTGACATAAAAATTCCTCCTTTACATGGTTGCACCTTACTTATTTAGTACAAATTATGCTTGACCGGGAATTCTTATTCCTTAAAGATCATATTATTAATTTAATGAGTTATGGAGGCGTTGATTGTGGCAAAAAAAACTATTCAGGAACTGCAGTCTATGGCAAACCAGGGAATAAAGATCACTATGCTTACTGCTTATGATTATCCGTCTGCCAACTTATTGGAGAAGGCCGGCATTGACACGATTCTGGTCGGTGATTCACTCGGTATGGTTGTGTTGGGTTATGATTCTACGGTCCCTGTAACAATGGAAGAAATGCTTTATCATGCTAAGGCAGTCAGACGGGGAGCGCCGAATACTTTTGTCATAGTTGATCTGCCTTATCTTAGTTATGCTTGTTCTCAAGATGCCTTATTAAATGCGGGAAGGCTGATTAAAGAAGGACGCGCTGATGCGGTAAAACTTGAAGGCGGTAAGGATTATACTGATACTGTTAGATATCTTACCAAAAGCGGTATTCCTGTTGTTGCCCATATTGGCCTGACTCCGCAGACAGCTGCTCAGCTTGGCGGGTTTAAAGTACAGGGAAAAGACATCCAAAGCGCTACAAAAATATTTGAAGATGCTTTAGCATTAGAAGAAGCTGGAGCAATAATGCTCGTTTTGGAATTAATCCCTGCTTTACTTGCGGCAAAGATTACGGGAGAACTTGGAATACCGACTATAGGAATTGGAGCCGGTGCTGAATGTAGCGGTCAAGTGCTTGTATTGCATGATCTGCTAGGCATATATGATAAATTTATACCAAAATTTGTTAAACAGTATGATACATTAGCAATTAGTATAGACCATGCTGTAAAACAATATTGTGAAGAGGTAAAGGGCTTGTTTTTTCCTTCTGCGGAACATTCGTTTTCGATTGAGGAGACGGTTCTTAATAACATTCATGGCGATAAGGATCATTATTAATAATGAAATTAGCACAAAAAATAAATTTTTTCTTTGTTTTTCTAATCATGGGAAAAAATGAACTTATTAATGATATAATATTCCAAATAACAGATACTTATTAGATCGGAAGGATGAACTACTTTGAAATTAAAAGAAAAAACCTATAAGAAATTTGTAGAATTCTTTGAAAGAATGTCTAATAAACATGATGAAACTGAATTTGAAATTGCTTATTCTGAAATACAGCGGGAAACAGGAGTTGCCAATATTACCCTGAAGAAAGGGATTCAAGTTCTTGAAGCTGATGGAGTAATTCATGTTTCGCCCGGAAGAAATACGAGATACGGTAAATTTAAGTATCTTTTTAACAATAAAAGCGATAAAGCCAAAGAACCGAATTCTTCTGGACATTATCGGGATATAAGTTATTTTGATGAAGAAAATATTAGCAGTTTGATTAATCAGCAGAAAAATATGCATATACTAATCGAACAACTCCGTTTAAGAATTAGAACTCAAGAGATGACAATTTCAGTAATTTTAGATAGATTAGCGGAACTTGAAGATAGGGTACGCAGATAATTTTTTGGAAGTCAGACGGCAAAGCGGGAAGGGGCTGCTCAGAATAGAAAGTAATTTTCTTGACATGAGCAGCCCCTTTTTAGCGTTTTATTTGTATTATGAAATATCTTAAAAAAATTAATATGGAGTACCTTCGTCCCAATCTCCTTCGAGGATGGTCTTGATTTTCCCAATTGCTTGCGGGGCAGGAATCTTGAGCGAACCTTCATGGTTAATTACAAAGGAATAGTAGCTCCAGGATGAACTTGACATTATCATTGTCTTATTGTCAAAAACACAGAGGTTAAGGCTCATTGTGAGTTTTTTAGACGGATTATAATAACAAACTTCTATTTGTGCTTTTTTAAAATCGGCAATAGCATCCGGCGTGGCTTCAGCACACGATGGGCTGACAATTAATCTAATATTACATCCTCTTTGTTTTGCGGCAACTAAGGCTTTAACAGTTTCAGGTTCACTGATTTGCTCAACTTCGGCAAAAATTTCGGTATTTGCATTATTAATTGCGTTTATTATTTGTCGTTTTACATTTCCATTGAGGGATAAAGTTATATTATCTTCAGGTAAAGTGACATTCCCAGGTAAATTAAGCGTAAGCGTTGTCGTGTACTCCCAGTCTTTGCTAAACGATTTCGCGATAGTCCAGGCAGTATCACCTGTTAATTTAACAGCAAGACTATGATCATTTAATCCTTTTTGCAGCCAATCTTGTCCATAAAAAACTGCAACCTGGTAATCGATAACCATATAACGAATCCTTTGGTATTGGCCTTTTTGCGCCGGGTAATATTGTACTGATATATTCTGGTTTTTAAGATTTTTAACGGTTGTCGCATTTTCTCTTTGCCATTGGTCTAATAGTATTCTTACTTCAATTCCGGCATGAGACCTAACAACAATCAAATTAGTAATTTCGGGATCATCGAGAGCTGAAAGTTCAATAAAAATAGTCTTTTTAGCATTCTCTATTAATTTAATGGTCTCCAAACGAATTTCGGCTGAATCAACGAGTAACGATGATGCTGTTAAATTTGAGACCGGGTTCGCTTCTTTTTTGTGGGAAAAAGGCATTATTATTCCGCATCCTGATAGGCTAAGGATAAATATCAATATGATGGCTATGAAGAGCATTTGCCTTTTATTTCTTATCATATTAAAACCTCTATCCGGTAAAGTATTTAAATTAGCAAAAAAGTTAACTAATTACATTTTATTATACATATTTTTGGAGATTAATAACGAAAAAAAATTATTGTTTTTGAATAATATCCTTTACTAGCATTATTTAGGGAACGATTAAAAGTGAAGAAAAGAGGTAATTGGTTGAAGAATCCAGAATCTTTTTCCAGATCGTTTAATTATTAAGGAGTGTTGAGAATGAATCTATCATTAATTTCCTCGCTTCAAAATAAATTTGTTCAATCTAAGGATGACATTACCATGAAAGAAGCAAAAACAAATTGGCTATCCGAAGTTGATGAAAGAAAAAAGATTAATAATCTACTAAAATACCTAGATGATTTGCTTCCCCAACACCTTGATCTGGAGACAGCTTCTAAACTAATAGATAATAATATTTTTTCCGAAACAGAGGAATATTTAGAGAAGGCATCATTATACTGCAATGATCCGTCAAAGCTAGGACAAATTTACTTTTTGACCGCTCGTTGCTGTCATGGCATGGATTTACTTGAGCAGGCTCTTCAATATATTGAAAAAGCACTTGAGTATCAGCCAAATAATTGTGATTACTGGAACTTGCAGGCTGACTGCCTCTTGGAGCTCGGAGAATGGCAAGAAGCCGTAGCTGTCTTAAATAAATATCTTCGCTCCTCCCCTGGGGATTCGGAAGCAATATATCGTTTAGGAAGCATATTTCTCTTTTATGGAGAATATGCAGAAGCTTTAAACTGTTTTAGTGGTTGTTGTAAATTAAAGCCTTATAATTCCGATTTCTGGGAAATGAAAGCGGAAATGCTGGTCAAACTTAATCAGATATCTGTTGCAGCTCAATGTTTCCACAAAGCAATAATATTTGGAGGCAGCCTTCACTTATTATCGAGATTAGCATATTGTTATGCTAAAATGGGACAATTAATAAAGGCGAAGAAGCTGCTTTTAAAAGTTTTAAAAAGTGTACCGGACGATTATGACGCTCTATATAATCTGGGGGGAATAAATAATAAACTTAACAATAATGAGCAAGCTTACAAGCTTCTAAAAAAAGCACATACAATTAACGGTAATGATCCGTTATTGTTAAATAATTTAGGTTATGTGTGCTTTAGGCTAGGGCGTTCACGGAAAGCCATCGAGTACTACAAAGAGGCCCTAAAGATGAATTCTTCCGACCAGATCATTTTGTATAATCTGGCTTCTTGTCTTTATGAAAAAGGGTTGTGGGAAGAAGCCGAAACTGCTCTGGAAAAGATTGTTTCTTTTGATAAGAATAATAGCGATGCCTGGGTTCTTTTAGGAAATGTTCATGAACAACTTTTAAGGCCCAAAAAAGCTGTTGATTGTTATAACCAGTCATTGGGGCTGGCGTAGTTTTGTTTTTTTACAGTAGGTCTGCATATAGAGTAGACAATTTTAAAAAGTCTATATTATAGGGTACATGGGGGTGTAACTAAACTCAGCCCGGACGTCTCATAATGAAGCGTCTTTTCTCTTTCTCTAGGGTAGCAGCCTTTTGATGAGTAATTCACAAAAATTTTTACCTCAAATAAGTGAGGGGGCGTAACGAAAACTAAAGTTTCGTTACGCCCCCATTTATCCATTTCTATGTTGCTGCAAAATAATTTGGAATAAATAAATAACAGTGTTAAAATACAACATAATGCCAAATATTAAACGGTTAATTACAGTGAAAATGATAATAAATATTTAAATGCAATTTTTGGGGGTTAATCATGGCCATAGATTTAGATAAGATTGAAAAGGCTGTTAGGGATATTATAGAGGCAATCGGCGAAGATCCTGACAGGGAGGGACTTAGAGAAACACCGCGCAGAGTTGCTAAATTTTATGAGGAGGCTTTTGCCGGGCTTGAGCAAGATCCGAGTAAAAACCTTTCCGTTTTATTTTCTGAGAATCATGAGGAAATGGTAATTGTAAAGGATATACCTATTTATTCGATGTGCGAACATCATCTTTTGCCTTTTTTTGGACTAGTTCATATAGCCTATATTCCCAGAAACGGAAGAATTGCCGGTCTCTCTAAGCTTGCCAGGGTGGCCGAGGGCTTTTCCAAAAGGCCACAACTACAGGAAAGACTTACGAGCCAAATTGCCGATACGATTAATAAAAATCTTAATGCCCAGGGAGTACTGATAGTCATTGAGGCTGAGCATATGTGCATGACCATACGGGGAATAAAGAAACCTGGCTCTAAAACTGTAACCTCGGCTGTAAGAGGGTTATTTCAAACAAATTCGGCCACCAGAGCAGAGGGATTTGCTTTATTGATGGGGAAAATTTGAAAAAGGAAAGAAATGATTCAATATGGATAAAGATCAAATCAATAAATATAGTGAAGGTAAAATGGAGTTAGTTGCCAACCAGCGTTTTGCCAGTGATCCTCAAATGTATAAGATTATAGATTTTCTTAATCGCACTTTAAAAACGCATCAGCTTCTTTTTGGTTTAACAAAAAGTGAAGATGGAATGAATATTTCAGTCTACGAAGTGGAATAACTAACAAACTACGGAGGCCTTCAGTTTCATGAGAATCCTATTAACAAACGATGACGGTTTCTTTGCACCGGGAATCACTGCTCTTTATGATGTGATATCTTCCGATAACAAGCAGGATATTTATATTGTAGCTCCAGAAGGACAGCGTTCGGCAACTGGACGATCCATAACAATATACCAACCATTATTTGTAACACCGCATAAACTAAAAAGAAGTAATGATTTTGGTTTAGCCGTAAATGGAACACCGACTGATTGTGTCAAATTGGCTATCCAAGGGGAAATCCTTCCTCATAAACCGGACTTGATTATTTCTGGAATTAATGATGGACCGAATTTAGGCACCGACATTTTTTATTCCGGAACGGTTGCGGCAGCAATGGAAGGAGCTTTACTTGGTGTACCATCCTTAGCAGTCTCTTTGGCCAGTTATGATTATAAGAACTACTTGCCGGGAGCTAATTTCATCAAACAATTAATCGATAGCAACAGTGATCTTTTACATAGTACGGAGGGTTTCTCAAATATTAACTTTCCGGGAACGGAGGGAAAAAACTGGGCAGGAGTTAGGATTACGAAACTAGGAAAGTCAGTCTATCATAATACTTTTGAAAGCAGAAAAGCGCCTTTCGGCAAGGAATATTTTTGGATAGCTGGCGATTTACAGTATACAGATGAACCCGGCACCGATCTTAAGGCTATTCAAGAGCTGGCAGTCTCTATAACGCCTTTGCATGGTGATTTATCTGACTATAAGAGAATAGAGATACTCAAAGGAGATTTTAAAGGCTAATCTAAGTGCGGCTGCTAAGGACGTTTCCTGTGCCAGGGGTTAGACGACAGCCAGATTTTCTTTATGTCTTTGGGATTAATCCCTCCGGTAAAAATCAGAATGAGGATGTAAGCAGCACACCCAATTATTAGTGAAAGCAGACGGGCAAGAATACTATCGGGTGTCAACGTTGCAATTAATTGAATGACAACCAGCATTCCAAGCCCGGCGGTTAGCGGTTGGAGTAAAAAAGATTTAAAGTCAAATTGAAATCTTATTAGCCGTCTGATAGCGTTTAGATTAAGGACTGCCATTAGAAAAAATCCAATCACCATAGCCCAGGCTGTGCCGGTTAAGCCCCATTTAGGAACTGCTGTCAAATAGAATAAAAGCGGGAGACGAATAGCAGCACTAATAATCGAATGAATCATCGGGAGGGTAGTCTTGCCTAAACCTTGTAGGATCCCGGTAGTAGTTTGCTGGAGATAGGTAAAAATCCCACCAATAGTTAATATTTTTAGGACAGTTGATACTTCTCCGCTTTTAAAAAGATGGGTCAATGGTAGAGCAAAATAGTTTAAAAGAAGGATACAGGGAATTCCAAGAATCATTGTATAACGAATGGCATCGGAACATCGTTTGCGAGCTAAATTCAAGTCATTTCTCACCATCGCTGCCGAGATGGCAGGGATTAAGGAAGTAGCAAGGGCAAAAGTAAATACACTGGGAAAGGTCAGCAGGGTTAACGCTGTCCCGCTAAGCTGTCCAAACAATGAAGCTGCGCTGCTTGCCGTATAACCTGCCATTTGTAATTGACGGGGAATAATAAAAGCTTCGAGGGAAGATAATCCTGTTGCAACCAAACGGCTGCCGGTAATCGGCAGGGAAAGAGTTAACATATTGGCGAGAATAGACCTGGCGGTTTGTTCACTTTTAAGGTTCTTAAGCTCTTGCTTTTTTTTTTGACGGAGATATTGAATTACAATAACTAATAAACCAATGATCTCTCCACACAGCATTCCGGCAGCCAGTCCGGCAGCGGCCCACTGTACCCCTTGGGGCAATAATTTTAAGGAAACAGTAAATCCGATACTTACTCTTGTAAGTTGTTCACATACTTGACTTAAGGCCGAGGGAATCATATTTTGCATTCCTTGGAAATATCCTCGAAAAGAGGAAGCTATGGAGACAACAAAAATTGAAGGGATGCAGATTTGGAAGACTCTAAATACCCGCTCATCAGAAAAAAATCTAGCAACTATTTGTGAGGTATGACTAAAAAGGATAACGGTCACAAGCAATCCTGATAAGAAAAGAGTTATAAAAGCAACTCGAAAGATCTTTTGGGCATCATTATAACTGCCAAGGGAAACTTCTTCCGCTACCATTTTGGATATGGCTAAAGGGATACCGGCAGTGGCAAAAACCAAGGCCGTCATATATACCGGAAAAACCATGTAGAACAGTCCGAAGGCTTCACTGCCTATATAATGCATAATGAGGTATTGATAAATAAAACCGAGAATACGGTTAACAAGATTGGCGGCAAAAAGAATAATCGCTCCGTAAATAAGACGCTGGTAAGCCATTTTTCCTCCTGGCGGATAAAATTTGAAACAAGACATTCTTATTCAAAACTTATGCGCCAGGAAATAAGCTAATGCTTTTTGTTTTTATTCAACTTCTTTTTTTGAAAAAGGATTTGACAAACATACAGAGAATTAAGTAATGTTAAGATAGGGTTAAGAAAAGTTAAGAAAAGCTAATACTTTTGTAGAATTTTTTAGGAAATTGATAAAAAAGGGGAGATCTTTCTTGAAAAGCTACGACACCAAGAGTATTCGAAACATTTGTCTCGTTGGACATGGGGGCTGTGGTAAAACTTCACTAGCGGAAACACTGCTTTTCAATTCAGGAGCAGTTAACCGTATCGGGAAGGTAAACGATGGTAATACCGTGTCGGATTATCTGCAGGAGGAAATACAAAGACATATTTCAATCAGCACTTCCCTAATTCCAATCGAACACCAAGGAGTAAAGATAAATATTTTAGATACTCCGGGTTACTCGGATTTTATTGGAGAAGTCATTAGTGCTTTACGTGTGGTCGACAGTGCTATTTTATTGATATGCGGGGCTAGCGGTGTCGAAGTTCAGGCCGAGATCATTTGGGATATGATGGCCGAAAAGCACCTTCCGCGTATTGTATATATTAATAAACTTGACAGAGAAAATTCCGACGCTGAGAAAGTAATGGCGCAGTTAAAAGCAACATTTGCTGATACCAGGTTTGTGCAGATGCAAATACCGGTAGGCAAAGAAGCCGGCTTTGAAGGGGTTATTGATATTTTCCAGAGCAATATTCCTGATAAGTATAAAGATGATGTTGATGTGCTCAAAGAAGCCTTAACTGAAGCTGCAGCTGAAGCCGATGACGATGCGTTGATGAAATATCTTGATGGACAATCCTTAAATGATGAAGAGTTAAAAACGATCACGCGCAAGGCAATGGCTCAGGATATGATCGTTCCTATATTGTTTGGTTCCACTGAAAAAAACCTCGGTGTTAAAGAGCTTATTCAATTCGTGGCTGACTACGCACCGCCTCCGACACCGGCTGATAAAAAAGCTGCTTTGGTATTTAAAACATTGGCCGACCCTTATCTCGGGAAAATGACATTTTTTAGAGTCTACGGCGGAACATTTAGCGGAGATTCTATGTTTTATAACGCTACCAGGGAAGTTGAAGAAAAAGTGGGTCAGATTTTCACCTTGAAAGGAAAAACCCAGGAGAATACCGCAAGTGTTCCAGCCGGAGATATTGCCGTTGTGGCTAAATTACAAGAGACAAAAACAGGAGATACGTTCAGTGCCAAGGACAAACCGGTTGTCCTGGACGGAATTGAATTACCGCTGCCTTGCCTGGCTTTATCCGTCAGAGCGAAAACCAAAGGAGACGAAGATAAACTAGGTACTGCCCTAAATCGTTTGGTTGATGAAGATCCGACAATCAGCGTCGGTAAGAATACAGAGACCAAGCAAACAATTCTAAGCGGTCTCGGAGAAATGCAGCTTGATATCGTCGGTGAAAAGCTGACCAGGAAATTTGGGGTTGCGGTTGAAACCGGAATTCCGAGAGTTCCCTATAGAGAGACTATTAAAAAACTGGTTCAGGTTGAAGGCAAGCATAAGAAACAAAGCGGCGGCCATGGGCAATATGGGCATGTTTGGATTAAAATGGGTCCTAATCCGGAAAAAGACTTTGAATTTACCGAAGAAATATTTGGCGGATCTGTACCGCGAAACTTTTACCCGGCAGTGGAGAAAGGTTTACGGGAAGCTGTAGCTGAAGGCTTCTTAGCGGGATACCCAATGACCAATGTTAAATTTACGTTGTATGATGGTTCTTACCATAGTGTCGATTCTTCCGAAATGGCGTTTAAACTGGCTGCAATTATTGCTTTCAAAAAGGGAGCGGAACAAGCCGGTGCAACCTTAATGGAGCCAATGGTCGAAGCAGAGGTCAAAGTTCCGGAAGCCTTCATGGGAGATGTAATTGGCGACTTGAATACGAAACGTGGTCGTGTCCTTGGCATGGAGCCAAATGGGAAATTTCAAGTGATTAAGGCTCAAGTACCGCAGTCCGAAATGATGAGATATTCGATTGATCTGAAAGCAATGACACAGGGAAGAGGAACATTCAGCACGAAATTCATTGGCTATGAAGAAGTGCCGGCAAGATTGACGGAATCATTGGTTGCTCAGCTTAAAAAAGCGCAGCAGGAACAAGAAAAATAATTGCGTTTATCTAAAAGGGTGTCCCGCAAGGGACATCCTTTGGCGTAGGCATCAGCCAAATTTTTTATTTGTAAAATAATATCTATCAGGTAAAACTAGAAAAATAGATTATATTGAGGGATGGAGAAGGAAATGAGTATTATTCTAGCGGATCGTATGAGCAAACTTGGAAATGAATCAGCATTTGAGATGTTAGCTAAAGCTAAGGTACTTGAAGCCCAAGGAAGGGAAATTATTCACTTGGAAATTGGTGAGCCTGATTTTCCTACCCCTTCTAATGTTATAGCTAAAGGGATGGAGGCAATGCTGGCCGGAATGACAAAATACACCCCTTCACAGGGTATATTTGAAACCAGGCAGGCTATTGCCGATTATATCGGCAGAACGAGAGGATATTTAGTTGACCCGGACGAAGTTGTGATGACGGCCGGAGGAAAACCTATAATGTTTTACTCTATTATTGCTGCTGTTAACCCCGGGGACGAAGTGATCTATCCTAATCCTGGGTTTCAGATCTATGAATCAGTTATAAAATTTGCCGGAGGAATCCCCGTTCCGATTCCTTTACGGGAAGAGAACGAGTTCAGGATGGATATCCAGGAGTTAAAATCTTTGATTACCAATAAGACCAAAATGATTATAATCAATTCACCCCAAAACCCGACAGGGGGGATGCTTTCTCAGAATGACTTAGCCGAGATCGCAAAGGTTCTTGCTGAAAGAGATATTTTGGTTCTTTCCGATGAGATTTATGAAAACATAGTTTATGACGGGAAGGCATTTTCTATCAGCTCTTTTCCAGGGATGAGAGAAAAAACCATTATCCTCAACGGTTTTTCTAAAACCTATTCTATGACCGGCTGGCGTGCAGGCTATGGTGTTATGCCCAAGGAAATTGCTGCCCATATTACAAAATTAGTTGTAAATAGTACTTCTTGCCTAGCCGGTTTTACTCAGATGGCTTGTATAGAAGCTTTGGCCGGGCCCCAGCAAGAAATTAAAAAGAGAGTTGACCAATTCAAAATAAGAAGAGATAGAATAATAGACGGACTTAACTCTATCAAAAGGATGAAATGCAATAAACCTTGCGGTGCCTTTTATGCTTTCCCGAATATTAAAGCATTTGGCAAGTCAAGTTCTGAAATGGCGGATTACTTGCTGCATGAGGCTGGAGTAGCTACTTTAGGAGGCAGTTCCTTTGGCGAGTATGGTGAGGGGTATCTCAGAATTTCCTATTCCAACTCTATGGAAAATATTGACAAAGCTATAGAAAAGATAGACAGTGCTTTAAATAAATTATAAAATAAATAAAGATTGTATAGTTTTTAGTTCTAACTTCTAGAGATTAATTCAATTAACTTCCAAAAGAAATACTAAGTTAGTATTGTTTCTTCTTTATATCAAGTTGATTGATAAATAAAACTATTTAATCAATAACTTTTGGCAGTTCAATTATAATATAGATTATAAAAAGTTTTGCTTGGATTTTATTGCTATTGTCTCTGATTATCTTTATAATTAGACTGATTGTGACATATATGTTAACAATTCAAATTACTATTTATATTCCCATTAAAATTCATGACGGAAGGCAGGGATGCAATTCGGTTTTATGTTGCAATGTTTTTTTTGTGTTTAAGTACATCTATGAAAGATTAAATTAGAGGGGAGAGGATGCCCAACATGAACACTGTGCTTTTTTTAATTCTATTTCCGGTAATTGTTGCAATACTCTTATTAGTTTTGCGACAGCTGGCTGTTAGAAAATTTATTGTAGTGGCGTCAACGATAGTATTGATTGTTGCTTCTATTTTTTTGGTTGTTCAATATTTCAATACTGGTGCCGTATTCTTTGAATTTGGTTCATATGCCATAAATTTGGGGATATTTATTATTGAAGTAATATTAGCTGCAATAATCATCTTCATATCTATTAAACACAAACAATTTTTAGCTGCATTACTAATGCTTATTGGGGCGGCAGCAACTATTTGGTTTGAAATTGCCCATGGGGAAGAAGTCCATGCTGCGAATAATCTATTTGTTGATAATCTATCTTTGATTATGACCATTATAATAGGTGTTATTGGCGGCCTTATAGCTTTGTTTTCGCTAGGTTATATGGAAGACTATCATCATCATCATCCAAATGTCAAGAATAGGGTTCCGTTCTTTTTCTTTATTGTTTACGTATTTTTGGGAGCGATGTTTGGAGTTGTCTTTGCCAATAACCTTATGTGGCTGTTTTTTTTCTGGGAAATTACCACGTTCTGTTCTTTCTTCCTGATCGGTTATGGCCGGGATGAAGTTGCGATCAAAAACGCGTTCAATGCACTAAAAATGAATCTTCTCGGTGGTCTGGGTTTTTCAGCGGCAATTATTTTCCTGTTTACCAATGCGAATACCATTGAACTTAATCAGTTACCAGGGTTAGCTTCAGCGGTTGTTCTCTTGCCTGTGGCGTTATTATCCTTTGCCGGCATGACAAAATCTGCCCAGATGCCGTTTTCTTCTTGGCTACTAGGGGCAATGGTTGCGCCTACTCCTGTCTCGGCGTTGCTTCATTCCAGTACCATGGTTAAAGCCGGGGTTTACTTAATTATTCGGCTTTCACCAGTTTTTGCTTTTGTCGATGGCGGGGCTCTCTTAGGTTTATTTGTGTCGATGGTTGGAGCAGTTACATTCCTGATTACTGCCTTTATGGCTATTTCTCAGACCGACGCAAAAAGAGTTCTGGCCTACTCAACGATTTCCAATCTTGGTTTGATTATTGTCTGTGCAGGTATTGGTTCTTATCAGTTAGTTTGGGCGGCAATCATGATTGTAATCTTCCATGCCGTTGCCAAAGCTCTTCTCTTCCTTTCAGTTGGAACGGTTGAGCATAATCTCGGTGACCGTGTTATTGAATCCATGGACGGTTTAATCACTAAAATGCCTGTAGTTGCCGTCGGTATGGTTATTGGGATTGCAGGAATGTTCCTGGCCCCGTTCGGTATGCTCATCAGTAAATGGGCTGCCCTTGAGGGTTTAGTTACAGCCAATCCAATTCTCACCGTATTTGTTGCTTTTGGAAGTGCGGCAACTCTTTTCTTCTGGACGAAATGGCTTGGTAAGATTATTATGATCAAAGAAAAACCAGCAGGATTTGAAGCCAAAATTCCTACGTCCGAAAAATTTACCTTAACAACACTAGCGATATTAACAGTTGTAGCTTGTCTTGGTTTTTCATTGATCTCCAAATATTCACTTGAACCATTTATCTTCGCTAATTATGGAAATACTTATATGCTAAGCCAGAGCAATGTTGCCATATTGGTGATGATGATGGCGTTCGTGATTGTATTGCCGCTAAGTTTGCTCTTTCATAAGGATATTAATTATCGGCCACAATATTTAGCAGGGACCAACACAGGCGAGAAAGAAAAATTTTACGGTTCCCTGGGCCTTACCAGAGAAATCACGCTGAGAAGTTTTTATTTAAGCAACATCTTTGGAGAAGAAAAACTATTTAAACTTGGGGTAATTTCCAGTATCCTTCTTATTATCATAATGTTTGGGGTGGGAATGTGATGAGTGGAATAAATGTGTGGATTTCAGTAGTCCTCTATATTATCTTCGCCCCAATCGCGGGCGGGTTGATCGCAGGTATTGACCGTATTATTTCGGCAAGGATGCAGGGCCGCGTTGGACCCCCGCTCCTCCAGCCTTTTTATGATGTATTTAAGCTGATGGCCAAAGAGAGTATCGCGGTTAACAGACAACAAAAACTCTATGTTTTTTGCTTTTTGTTTTTTGTGATTGTCACCGGAGCTATTTTCTTTGCCGGCGGTGATTTACTGCTCGCTATTTTTGCTTTAACTCTAGCCAGTATCTTTTTAATTATTGCAGCTTACTCAACTTTTTCTCCCTACGCTTATATTGGGGCGGAAAGAGAAATGCTGCAAGTTATGGCTTATGAACCGATGGTAATTCTAACTGTCGTTGGTATGTTCATGGTTACAAAGAGCTTTAATGTTCTTGATATTGCCTCCTATAGCCAACCATTGCTGTATACTTTACCCGGGATTTTCTTGGGATTCTTATTCATCTTAACGATCAAATTCCGTAAGTCCCCGTTTGACATTTCGATGTCCCACCATGCCCATCAGGAAATTGTGCGCGGGGTGATCACTGAATTTTCCGGACCGGAACTGGCTATGGTAGAAGTGGCTCACTGGTACGAGAATGTTTTCCTGCTAGGTATAGTTTGCCTGTTCTTTGCTTCCAACTGGATTATTGCTATAGTTCTGGCTATAGTTGTTTATTTGCTGGAAATCTATATTGATAATAATAACTCCCGGCTTAAGTGGCAGCATACACTCGGAAGTGCTTGGATCGTTGCTTTAATTCTAGGTGTAGGAAATATTGCTTTCCTTGCTCTGCGGTAAACAGATTATCTTCGTGTATAAACCTTAGACTAGAATGTGATAGAGGTGAAATAAATGTCGTATATGCCAAAATCTCCTTGGCTTGTTCATTATGATGCATCCAGTTGTAACGGCTGTGATATTGAAGTTCTTGCTTGTCTTACTCCCTTGTATGATGTTGAACGTTTTGGAATACTGAATATTGGCAATCCTAAACATGCTGATATTTTTGTAGTAACCGGTTCGGTAAACGAACAGAACAAGTCGGTTATCAAAAATATATATGATCAGATGCCTAATCCCAAAGTTGTAGTTGCGGTGGGAGCCTGCGCTTCTTCCGGCGGTGTTTTCCGTGAATGCTACAATGTTCAGGGAGGGGTTGACAACGTTATTCCTGTTGATGTTTATGTCCCTGGCTGCGCTGCCAGACCCGAAGCTATTATTGATGGAGTCGTTCAAGCCTTGGGAGTTCTTGAAGGAAAATATAAGAACATGGTGAAGGTGGCGAAATGATGACTGATCAAACTTTCAACCCTGTAACAGTAGAAGAAATTGTAGATCATTCCTTTAAATATGCCAATGACGGGTATCGCTTGATACAAATACACTGCACGAAAACACCGGAAGAAATGTTTATCATTTACACCTTTGAAAAATTGGATTTGAGCTGTGAAAGTATCAAAGCAAATGTTCAAGTAGGTGATACAGTTCAGAGCATCAGCAAGATTTTTCATCCGGCTTTCCTGTATGAAAATGAAATCCATGATTTGTATGGGGTCAACTTTAGTGGCATGATTGTTGATTTCCAAGGAACTCTTTATGAAACGGCAGTTAAACAAGCATTTAGTATAACTGCTTCAGACAAAGAATAGGAGAGGTGAGGTAATATGGGTGAACGTACAATAATTCCGTTTGGACCACAGCATCCGGTACTACCCGAACCACTCCATCTTGACCTTATTTTGGAAGATGAGAAAGTGGTTGGAGCTGTTCCGTCGATTGGTTTTGTCCATAGAGGATTAGAAAAACTTGTTGAAAAAAGAGATTTCAACGAGATGATTTATGTTATTGAACGTATCTGCGGAATCTGCAGTTTTATTCATAGCCAAGGATATGCTCAGACTATCGAAGGATTAATGGGAGTCGAGATTCCGGCCAGAGTAAAATACTTGCGTACGATCTGGGGGGAATTATCCCGTATTCACAGCCATCTGTTATGGCTAGGTTTGATGGCCGATGCTTATGGCTTTGAGAGCTTGTTTATGCACTGCTGGAGAGTAAGAGAAAAAATCCTCGACATATTTGAAGAAACTACCGGTGGCCGTGTTATTTTCAGTGTCTGCAAAGTTGGCGGACTATGGAAAGATATTGATAACGAAACATTAAAAAGAATTGTTACAGTTTTAAAAGATGTTGAAAAAGAGACCAAAAAAATGGCCGATGTTTTCACTAGGGATTATACCGTTCAAAAAAGGACGAGAGGTGTTGGAGTAATAACTTATCAGGAAGCAATTGATCTGGGAGCGGTTGGTCCTACACTTAGGGGCAGCGGCGTTGTGCAGGATATGCGTACCCTAGGATACGCTGCTTACGGAGATCTTGTTTTCGAGCCTATCGTTGAAAAAGACGGTGACTGTTATGCTCGTACGATTGTGCGGGTCAGGGAAATTTCTCAATCGTTTGATTTGATTTACCAGGCAATAAATAAGATTCCCGATGGTGAAATAGATGTAAAAGTCAAAGGCAATCCGAATGGAGAATTCCTTACTCGGCTTGAGCAGCCGCGCGGACAGGTAGTATATTATGCTAAAGGCAACGGCACAAAATATCTGGACAGGTTTAGAGTCAGAACACCAACCTTTGCCAACATACCGCCACTTTTGAAGATGTTGCCGGGAGCTGACCTGGCTGATGTCCCGGTTTTAGCTCTATCCATTGATCCTTGTATTAGCTGTACGGAAAGGTAAGGTGAATGTACAATGGCATTTAACGTAATTAGCAAAACCGTAATGAAAAGTCTGTTTAGTAAGCCCGCTACAGCTATGTATCCTGTCATTAAAAATGAGTTTTATCCGAATACCCGCGGAAGTATAGAAATGGCTCATATTGACAATTGTACTTTCTGCGGAATTTGCAGCAAAAGGTGTCCGGCAGACGCCATTGCGGTAGACAGAGCGGAAAAAAGATGGGAAATTGACCGTATTCGCTGTATTGCCTGTAGTTTTTGCGTTCAGCTTTGTCCCAAAAATTGTCTCAGTGCCGAGAGACAGTATACTGCTCCAATGACCGACAAATCACATAAACTATTTACTATTTATGGACAAGTTGTATCACAAGAAGATGCATCACAAGAAGATGTATCACAAGAAGATGCATGAATTTCCTGTCACTGAACAAATAATAAAAATTGCTGCGGAACAAGCCGAAAAAAATAACGCTCTAAAAGTAACACAGATTAACTTAGTGGTTGGAGAGTCCTCAGGTTTCATCGGGGAGTCAATCCAAATGTATTTTGACATAATTTCTGAGGGAACAATATGTAAGGGAGCTATACTCAAAATGGAAAATGTCAAAACAAAATGGAAATGTCCGGCCTGTGATATTCTTTATAGCCGCCAGCCTCTTTCTTTTGCCTGTCCTAACTGTGGCATGGATGGCTTACCTACCGAAATAGGCAGGGAATTCTATGTCCAAAGCATTGAAATAGAAACATAAGGAAGAAGGTAATGTAATGGCTGACAAGGAAATTGATGTCATACAAAACATTTATGATGAAAACGACAAGATTGCGCTGGAAACGAAGGATAATATGGGTAAACGCGGTGTTTTTGTCGTTAATGTTATGGGTGCTCCCGGGGCGGGGAAGACCTCCAGCATTATCAGTTTGATAAAAGGCTTGGCTGACGAAAAAGTCTATGTTATCGAAGGCGATATAGAATCCGATATCGATACCGTCAAGCTTAAGGAACTAGGTATCGAAACGATTCAAATCAATACGAACGGTGCTTGTCACCTGGATGCTCCTACTATAAAAAAATCGTTGACCGATCTTTCCCTCGATAAACCTGGAATTCTTTTTATCGAAAATATCGGCAATTTAGTTTGCCCTGCGGAATTCCAGATTGGAGAACATATTAAAATGCTGATATGTTCTGCCGCCGAAGGAAGTGACAAACCCTATAAATATCCTCTGGCATTTGAAAAGGCTGATATTATCCTGCTGACCAAAGGAGATTTAAAAAGTTTTGTGGATTTCGACGATGAATTTTTCCTCAAAGGTATTAGAGCACTAAACAAAACAGTACCTGTTTTTGAAGTCAATGCTAAAATCGGACAAGGCTTTGAAGCAGCCGTAGCCTGGATATCAACAAGAAAAAATAGTGCTATAAAATAGTTAAATATAACTAACATCAAGGATTAACAAAAATAATATTAAGCGTGGTCAGCACAGCTTAGTCCATGTCTGCCACGCTTTTTTTTAATTTCTTTGCTTTTTTAAAGTAATGGTATTAATATTAATAGTAATTGTAGTAATGTTAACTGGTGGTGAAATTAATGTGTGTAGCTGTACCAGGCAAAGTAATAGAGATTAATGGTTTTCAAGGAAAAGTTGACTTTCAGGGAAATATCGTCGATGTAAGTATGGCTTTGGTTGATGCCAAGATCGGCGATTATGTTCTTGTTCATGCCGGATGTGCAATCGAGACGGTGAAAGAGGAAGCAGCTCAGGAGATCTTAAGTTTATTTGCTGAATTGGAGTCTTTGACCTCATGAATTTAGAGAGTATTATTCAGGAATTAAATGAATATAACGGTCCTGGAATTAATATCATGGAAGTGTGCGGAACTCATACTGCCAGTATTTTTAAGAATGGGATTAAAAGCCTGCTTTCTTCCCAGATACGCTTAATTTCCGGGCCGGGCTGTCCGGTCTGCGTGACCCCGGCAGCCTACATTGACAAGGCGATCGAGTGGGCCCAAAGCCCGGACTGTATGTTACTTACCTTCGGAGATATGATGAAAGTACCGGGAACTGAACTATCTTTGAGTGAAGCTAAAGCCTCAGGGGCAAGAGTTGAAATTATGTATTCACCCCAGGAAGCTTTAAAGAAGGCTGTTCAGAATCCTAATACAACTTATGTAATAGCTTGTGTTGGCTTTGAGACCACTGTTCCGTCTTATGCTTTATTACTTGAACAAATTGAGAAGAACAGTATATCCAATATAAAACTGTTAACAGCCCTGCGTTGTGTCCTTCCTGCGCTTCACTTTATCTGTTCTACCGATAATGAGGTCACTGCCTTCATTGCGCCCGGACACGTCAGTACAATTCTCGGTTCCCAGATCTATGCTGATTTGGCGGCGAAATATTATAAACCATTTGCTGTTGCCGGCTTTGAGGCCGAGCATGTTATTGTTGCTATTTATGACTTAATTAAGCAAATTGAAAAGAACAAGCATGAAGTGCATAACCTTTATCCCTCGGTAGTCCGGACTGAGGGAAACCTAACGGCGCTTAACTATATTAACAAATATTTTGAGACAGGAGCAGCTTATTGGCGTGGAATTGGTCTAATTAATGAATCGGGCCTTTATCTGAAGGAAGCCTATCGAAAATATGATGCCGGCTCTTTTGGTCTTAATGACCGCTTAGACAAACAGGCCTCGAAATGCCGCTGCGGCGAAGTTATTTTGGGGAAAATTAACCCTGATGAATGTCCTATGTTTCGGAAAGTATGTACCCCTGTAAAAGCCCAAGGGCCTTGTATGGTATCGACTGAAGGAACTTGCGGTATTTGGTACCGCTTTCACACTAATAGATGATTTTAAGCTAGGCTGTAATGAAGAAGGTGTAGGATTGAAAATCGTAATGGCTCATGGAAGTGGAGGAAATGCCACAAGGGAGCTTATTAAAGACCTGTTTCAAAAATATTTTGCCAATGATTTTCTGGATAAAATGGAGGATTCGGCCTGTTTGCCATTTTCGAGTTATCCGCTGGCCATGACGACAGATTCGTTTGTTGTTACTCCTTTGGAATTTCCGGGCGGAGATATTGGTAAACTTGCGGTCTGCGGCACAGTTAACGATTTATGGATGGCAGGGGCAGAACCACAGTATTTAACAGCAGGCTTTATCCTTGAAGAAGGGCTCGATTTGGAGTTGCTGCAAAGAATCGTCGTCTCCCTCAGCAAGGCTGCGAGGGAAGCCGGTGTTAAGATTGTGGCCGGGGATACTAAGGTTGTTCAAGGCAGCGGCGGACTTTATATTAATACTGCGGGTTTAGGCTACAGAAAATTTCCCGATAATCTGCGCATTGCAGACATTAGGAAGGGAGATGCCCTGATCGTTAGCGGCAGTCTAGGAAATCATCATGCCTGTATACTCTCACAACGTATGGAAATAAACAATTCTATTAGGAGTGACTGTGCTAATTTAGGACCGATGGTTCAAGAACTGCTTAAGGCTGGAGTAGAGCTTCGCTTGCTTAGAGATATTACGAGGGGCGGATTAGCTACTATTCTGAATGAAATTGCCGAAGCAGCTAATGTATCAATGGAAATAGAAGAAACCAGTATCCCTATAGATCCTGATGTTCAATCATTTTGCGATATTTTAGGGTTAGATCCACTATATATGGCTAATGAGGGCAAATTCCTTTGTATCACATCTCAAGAACATGAAGAGCAAGCTTTGAATATTCTAAAGAATAACTCTTTGGGTACCAGGGCTAGAATTATAGGCCGGGTAACACAGACAGACCGGTATTTAGTGACCGTCAGTACGAGATTGGGAGGAAAAAGAATAATAGATGTCCTCTATGGTGAAGGTCTTCCGCGAATTTGCTGAAAAAAATAAGAGAAAGATTTATTTAACTAAGAAAAGAAAATTAACTGGATATGGTTTCTTAAGATATCTTTTGATAACTGCTTTATTGCAAGTAATAGTGGTTGAAGCAATTCAAAGGGGTAGTATTATTTCGCCTTTTATCTGGACAAGTACTAATTTGCTTAGTTTTATTATTAACTTTTTTTTAATCGTTATTTTTTCGCTTATCTTCATACTGTTAACCGGATCTTTAGGGATAGCGTTGTCAAGTTCCTCCTTTGTGCTGGTTTTTCTTTCTCTGGCCAATATGGTAAAAAAACAGTTGTTGGGAGACCCGCTTTTTCCATGGGATTTCAGTAGGCTGGATCAGATCATCAATCTGATACCGGAGTACAAAAGTGAATGTGCTTTGGCACTTGTTTGTCTTGGAGTCTTGCTCATTATTGCTTTTTTTATTGTCAGGTTTCTTTTACCACAATTTAAAATCAGATGGTCCGGCAGGGTGATTGTATTAATCATTTTGCTTATTACTGTGCCATTAGCCATTTTTTATCGGCATACGCCGATTAAAGATGCTTTAAAAAATAAAGGTATTGAAAATATCTACTTGCAGCAGACTGAGAATAGTTTGACTAACGGTTTTGTATTGGGTTTTGTAATGAATATAGAAAACACAATGGTCTTGCAGCCCGTTGGATATAATAGTACAGCTATCAAACAAATAATGAATAAGAATTCATCTAATACTTACGCCGGTACTGCCCAAACTAATTCCGAGCAAAAAACTAAACCTAATATTATTGTCATTCTCAATGAGTCTTTTTGGGATCCTACCGTTTTGCCGAACGTTACTTTCTCTGAATATCCACTTCCATATTTCCGGGAATTATGGGCTAGATATAATACAACGAAAATGATATCCCCGGTATTTGGAGGCAGTACCGCCAATGTAGAATTTGAATTGCTGACGGGTTTAAGTACAAATTTTCTGCAGCAAGGGGCAATCGTTTACCAGCAGTACCTCGAAAAACCTTTACCGGCTCTTCCGAGTTTGCTAAAATCCCAAGGATACTCAACAATCGCTATCCATCCTTATCATGATTGGTTTTATAAAAGGAATAAGGTTTATCCGTTAATGGGATTTGAAAGTTTTTTAAGCCTTAATGACTTTAAAAACGCTCCGATTACAGGGCAATATATCGGTGATTTTGAAGTCAGCAAGAAAATTATTGAACAGCTTGGCAATTCGGATAAACCAAAATTTATTTTTGCTGTTACTATGCAAAACCACGGACCTTATACGGCTAATCGTTATAGCAGCAAAACGCTGACAGTTTCGGGCAGCTTATCTTCCGAAGGAAAAGCAATTCTAGAAACTTATGCTCAGGGAGTAAATGATGCCGACAAGGCTTTAAAATATCTAATCGATAATATCACTAAGTCCAACAAACCAACATTAATTGTTTTTTTTGGAGACCACTTGCCGTATTTGGGTAAAGACTATAAGGTTTATAAAGAAACAGGGTTCATCCAGGGAAACGATAATGATTGGACACTTGATGAGCGGCTGAAAATGAAATCAGTCCCGCTCTTGATCTGGTCAAATTATGGCAGCTCAACTAGTAATGACGTTGATAACATTAGTCCTTCGTTTCTTGGGTCTTATCTTTTAAAGAGAGCTAACCTCAAAGGGAATTATGTATTTAACTTTGATTATAATTTATCTCAAAAGCTGCCTGTTTTCAGTAAAACCGCAGTGATAGACAGTAAGAAAAATATCAGTGGAAAATTACCGGATGACTTGCAGAAAGAAAAGGACGATTACTGGTTGATCGAATATGATCTGTTATTCGGTAAACAATATTATGCTAATATGAATAACTAATCTTTTTTGAACACGTAACTTAAACATAATATCTATGATCTAAAATATGTTAGTAATAAATTATTTTTTTTATTGCTATTGAAATAATAATAAAATAAAATTAGAATAAGGGATTAATAAAAAAATGAGGAGTGAAAATTATGCTTAATCTTTTATACCAGAGACGCAGTATCAAGTGTTATCTCCCAAAACCTGTCGAAGAGGAAAAAGTCCAGCAGCTTATCAGAGCAGCACTGCTCGCTCCCTCGGGCAAAGGTATCTATTCACAAAAATTTATTTTAGTTAATAATAAAGAACTGTTGGAAAAACTCTCAAGAGCCAGAGAAGCGGGCAGTGGTTTTTTGAAAGATGCTCCGCTGGCCATGGTAATTTTAGGTGACAGTAAAGCGTCAGATGTTTGGACTGAAGATGCAAGTATAGCCGCCATTATCGTCCAATTAACAGCAAAGTCAATTGGATTAGATTCTCGCTGGTCGCAAGTAAGATTAAGGCAACATAACCAAGAAAAAACTGCGGAACAATATATTCAGGAAGTATTGGTGATTCCAGAACATCTTAAAGTCGAATGTATGATTGCTATCGGTTATGCGGATGAAAGTCAACCTGCAAGAACTGATGAAGATTTAAAATTTGACAGGGTGTCATTTAATTCTTATCAAAATTAATAAGATTTGATAATTAGTATGGCATAACATTTACCAGTATATTAGGACACTACAATGCAAATGATATTAAACGTAAAGGGTGCGTAATGGTTGAGCGAAGACTTCTAGGTGCTTTCTTTTGGAGGTATCTATGGGTCGACCAAAGAGTGTATACAGGTCAAAGGCTTGTATGCAGTCGGAGGGAAGATTTATTACGGTTGGGAAAAGCTTTTTTACAGTCGGTTATCATTGATTGTAGCAGGGTTCCAACCTATCGTAATGGGTCGAGCTAAGATCATGCCTGGTGTCGAATGCCGTATCAAGTTGTATGTAAATACAAGTTTATATGACTGTTGGTTTTCTTTAGCCGTGAGGTTACTGGGAGCTGATAAGATATCTTGCATGGTTGAACAAACCATGATCATAGGTGGCGACCTGCTTGGTTATGGTCGAAAGATCATAGCTGGGTAATAAACTATCTATGGTTGTGCAAGGCAGATCATTCCGTGCTCTTTCAATGGATAATGGAGCTGTCCTTATAGGACGGCTTTTTACATGTCTTAAAATATATAATTATTATCATTGGTCTTCGCAAAGCAAAAGTATAAGGAGAAAAAGTGACAGATAACATATAGTTTAAATTATCTCAAGGACAGTGGGTTGCCGCTGCCATATTGTTCAGATTATCCTGAAAAAATATTTAGTGAAGTTGGGTGGCACGATATTTTTGTAGACTATGTTGGCTCGGAAACTGCCAGTTACGGACGGATTAAAACTTTTAAACAGGATATTAAGGAGAAAAGGCATCCAATGAATTCATACTTTGTTATTGGCAGGAAAGACAATTAAAATTTCAAGGAGAATATATTATGAGATTGTTTGTTGGAATTGATCTTCCATCAGAGGTTAAGCAGCAGCTCCTTAATTTTCAATCAGAACTTAGAAATATGGGGGTAAGCGGATTTTGGAAAGTGAAAGATAATTTTCATCTTACTTTAGAATTTTTAGGAGAATTAAATCCCAATACCGTTGCCAAAATTAATAAAATACTTGAAAAAGCTGTATTAAACAAGCAATCGTTTCAGTTATCTCTGGAAGGGCTGGGGGGATTTCCTTCACTTCAACGGTCTCATACTTTGTGGACTGCTATAGGTGGAAACAAGACTGCACTGCTTAGACTCAGGGATGAGATCCATCTTGGACTTTTAAGCAATTACTTTACTTTAGAAGACAGAGTATTTAAGCCCCATATGACGCTTGCTTCGCGTCCCATACTTAACGGTATTGATCTGTCTTCTGTTCAGACCAAGAAACTCGGGGAGTTCAATGCCACTAGAGTACAATTAAATACCTCTTCCGAAACCTCTTAAGTATCCAAAATATTACTTGGAACAATCAAACAAAATATTCTATTTTTTGCGCTGGAAAAATATCATAATTTGACAGTTATATCTTGTCTAAATTCATTAAAAATATGTGCGTCAAGATGCCGCAAATTCTTGCGGTGTCTATATTATGTTCACTTATTCCAAGGCCTGTCTCACTTTTGCTTATGACAAAGCATATATTAAGGTAGGAGAGGGGGAGGAGTAAATGAATACAACTGTTTCCCAGGATTTTTGTAATGAACGGCATAAAGCTTTAGATAATTGTCTAAGCCAAGAAAAAATAAAAGTGACAAATCAAGATACTGCTATGAAAAGTGTCCAGGAAGCTATTGTTGTTCTTACTGCTATTCAAGCTCGGCATGACGATGAGATAGATGATCATGAAGGAAGGCTGCGGGGAATTGAATCAATATCAGGTAAGCGATGGAACGCCGTCATTACTCAAATGATTCAGATCGGTTTAGCAGTTGTTGTCGGAGGCTTAATTGGCAAATTGTTCTAACCAAATGATTGATTGAAGGAAAATGGACAGTTATTGAGTTTATTGTATTGAAGATTTGCGTTTCAAGTATTATTATTATTTAAGTAAATAGTTCAGGAGGAAATAATTATAATGACAGAAATCACGGTAACCAAAGTTGATAAAGCTGGAATATTACCTACCGATAAACAACTGGGTTTTGGTAAGATCTTCACAGATCACATGTTTGTTATGGATTATGAAATTAGCAAGGGATGGCATTCCCCACGGATAGTCCCTTATGGTGAATTTGCAACTGTACCCGCAACAATCGTATTCCATTATGGGCAAGCTATTTTTGAGGGTATGAAAGCTTTTAGAACTCCTGACAATAAAGTTGCAGTATTCCGACCAAAACACTATCTAAATCGTTTTAATCGATCTGCCAACTTTCTTTGTATACCCCATATAGACGTTGAACAAGTCCAAGCAGGCTTGTATAAATTATTGGACTTTGAAAAAAACTGGGTTCCAGGTGAGCAAGGTACATCCCTTTATATCAGACCATTTATTATTGCTGCTGATAAGAGCGTTGGCGTCAAGGTCTCTAGCACCTACAAACTGTTCATAATTCTTTCGCCCGTTGGAGCCTATTATGAGACTGGCTTCAAGCCTGTCAGCATCAAGGTGGAAGACAAATACGT
Organism: Peptococcaceae bacterium UBA6116; assembly: GCA_002423425.1. Lineage (GTDB taxonomy): Bacteria > Bacillota > Desulfitobacteriia > Desulfitobacteriales > Syntrophobotulaceae > UBA6116. The sequence continues at coordinate 77,834 of DIWC01000049.1, read as the reverse complement.
GCGAGCTACCAAAGGTGGACTTGGTCAGGCCAAAACCCCAGCCAATTACGCTATGAGCCTGGCTGCTCAAGAAGAAGCCCACGAAGAAGGTTTTAATCAAGTTTTGTGGTTAGATGCAGTTCACCGTAAATATGTCGAAGAAGTAGGAACTATGAATATATTTTTTAAGATTAATGGCGAAATTATTACTCCAGAGTTAAATGGCAGTATTTTGAGTGGAATCACCAGACAGACCGTATTGGAGTTAGTCCGGAATTGGAGTATGAAGGCTACCGAGCGCCAGATTTCAATTGAAGAAGTCTATGAAGCCCATGCCAAAGGACAACTCGAAGAGGTATTTGGTTCGGGTACGGCTGCCGTCATTTCCCCTGTCGGTGAGCTTTCTTGGAAGGGACAGAAAATAGTCATCAATAATAACCAAACGGGTGAATTTTCGCAGAAATTATTTGACTATGTTACAGGCGTTCAATATGGCAGCGTTTCTGATAAGTTTGGTTGGATGGACAAGGTAAACTGCTAATATTTATCTATTCCATGTTTATCCCTGAATCCGTGATAAGTATATAATCTCAAGAAATAATCCTGCTCTTTGCAGGATTTAAAGGCGAGTCATCCGGGAATGTCTGCGGGGCACAATACCACTCTTCGGCAATTGCGCCCTCCTTGGCGCAAAAAGCCGCGCTTCGCAATCCGTGCTCCGCTCGCCGTGGTACTGTGCCCCACAGACTGGCTGCAGGATTGTTGGCGTAATCTAAATTTGCCTGATGGGAAACGTTCCAAATCTAAGTACGGCAAATGATCATGGAAGTGGATGGAAAGGAAATGCCAAGCTGCCTTAGAATTTCATATTCCCTTTAATCGTTCAGATGAAAACCAGTATCCTTCCGATTTTGTATTTGATCTTGACCCTTCCGCAGGTCAAACTTTTGATGAAGTAGTTGAAGTTGCCTTGTTTATCAAAAAAGAACTTGAGCGGAAAGTACGATTATGAGACTGCCCGAAAAATCAATCAATTTTTCGCAACATATTTGATTCAAAAATATCCTCAAAAAATTACCATGGAACGGAACATCGGCAAAAGAGGAACAAAACTTTATTTTGATTATTTGCAGATGTGGCAAGGTAAGACTATTATCGGGTTTATTCTGAACACTTTGAAGGCTTTGGGCTAAAGTTTAGTACCCGCGTCGCATTTAATACAGCAATTACGGTCACACCGACATCGGCAAACACTGCCGCCCACATCGTTGCCAGTCCTAGAGCCGCTAAAAACAATACCACAGATTTTATTCCTAAAGCTAAGACAATGTTCTGCCAGACAATATCCCGGGTTTTTCTGGCTATTTGGAAGGCACTTATTATTTTAGAAGGTTCATCTGTCATCAAAACGATATCTGCCGCTTCAATAGCTGCGTCCGAACCCAAGCCTCCCATGGCTATCCCAATATCAGCCCTAGCCAGAACAGGAGCATCATTAATTCCATCACCGATAAATCCTATCTTGGTTTGGGGATCTTTTTGTTTTTCAATATTTTCTAAGATTTCAACTTTCTGATCAGGAAGCAACCCAGCGTATACCTCATCGAATCCAAGTTCGCGTCCAATCATTTCACTTACATCCTGCTTGTCACCGGTAAGCATAACGATCCTCTGAACACCTATTTGTCTCAAGCCCTCAATCGCTTTGGAAGTATCCTCCCTAATCCTGTCGGAAATGCTGATGCTGCCAATATAATCCCCATTAACCGCTACATATACAACTGTCCCTCTATTGTCATCTTTCTCCATATGGATGGTTTCTTTTATCATAAACCGGGCACTGCCGGCTATAATCTTTTTCTCGTTATAAACAGCTTTTACACCATAACCAGGAATTTCCTCGTACTCAGATATTTCATTATCGTTAAACTGCCGGCTGTATTTTTGTAAAATTGAAGCCGCAATCGGATGGTTGGAGTATCTTTCAGCAAAAGCGGCGTACTTTATTAACATTTCCTCACTTATGCCCTCAATCGGAGATATTTTTGTAACCTCAAATACTCCTTCAGTGAGTGTACCGGTTTTATCAAAAACAACTGTTCGGACATTATTCAGGGCTTCAAGATAATTGCTTCCTTTAATAAGAACCCCGTTGCGTGAAGCTCCCCCTATTCCCCCAAAAAAACTTAAAGGTATGGAAATCACGAGTGCACACGGACACGATACGACCAGAAAAATTAGTCCGCGGTTAAGCCAATCGAAAAAAACCGCATCCTGCATCAACAAAGGCGGAATAAAAGCTATTAAAGCTGCTCCCAAGACAACAGCCGGAGTATAATAATGCGCAAACTTTGTAATAAAATTCTCGGTAGGAGCTTTCTTACTGCTTGCATTCTCAACCATCTCAAGGATCCGGGCTACAGTAGATTGGTTATAACTCTTAGTCACTTTAATGTTCAATAGCCCATTCTTATTAATAAAGCCAGCCAACACATTGTCCCCTGCTTTTACTTGGCGCGGAATAAATTCCCCGGTCAGGGCTGAAGTATCTAAGACTGAAAAACCTTCAATTACTGTTCCGTCAAGAGGAATTTTTTCTCCGGGCTTAACAAGAATTGCTTGTCCTATCTCGATCTTCTCGGGTGCCACTGTTCTTTCTTCGTTTCCCTCTATTAAATTGGCAAAATCGGGACGGATGTCCATAAGAGAACTGATGGACCGGCGCGAACGATTGACTGCAATGTTTTGTAGAAATTCACCGGTTTGATAGAACAGCATAACAGCTATAGCTTCAGGAAATTGACGAGTGGCCAATGCCCCGGCAGTTGCTATGAACATCAGAAAATTCTCATCAAATACTTCACCACGGATAGTGTTCCGAATAGCCTTGAAGATTACTTTTTGACCGATAAGAATATAACTCAATAGAAACAGAAAGAATTGGATACCAATGGTCAGTTCCAAAATCAAAGCCGCAATTAAAATACCTATACCCATTATAAGTAAAACGATCTGCTTTTTATCTAACAAAATGGTCCAATCCTTATAGCCTGCAGAGGGTTGAACATCGGTGATTTTCACACCGTGTTCGATTGAATCAACAATTTGAGGTATTTGTTTCATAATCTCCGCAAATCTTTCCTTACCGGAGACTTCAATTATCATTTTTGTGGAGACAAAATCAATTCTAGCATTAATAACACCGTTTAATTTTCCAATTTGTATCTCCATCTTAGCAGCACAGTTAGCACAGCCCAAGCCCTCAAGCTTGAACACCTTTATTTCTTTTCTCCCAGCCACATTGTTTCTCCTTATCCATCTGCCTTATTTTTCTTGAACATGAATCATCCCTTGACCGAAAATTTGTTTGACATGAATATCATCCAAAGCATAGAAGACTACTTTACCCTCTTTTCTGTTTTTTACCAACCTCGACTGTTTCAACAATCGCAATTGGTGGGATATAGCAGACTGCGTCATATTTAAAAGAAACGCCAAATCACAAACACACATTTCCGACTCGGAAAGAGCCCAAAGAATTTTAATTCTGGTACTATCACCAAATACTTTGAACAACTCCGCCAAATCATAAAGTTTCTCTTCTTCAGGCATCATGGCTTTTACCTGATTTACAGTATCCCCATGGATAACACTGCAATCGCACCTGATTCTATCCAATCCATCTACCAAAATCTATTCACCTCACTTCAAACATATGAACAGTTGAATAAATATTCATGTGTTATTTTATTTTTTTTTGATTTAAAAGTCAAGAGCTGAATATTGACAGAGCTTATTATTAATACTTTTAATAATTATTTAATATTTTCTCAATATGCTCCATAAATTTGAATCAAAGACCTTATTGGTAAAGAGGCCAACATATCCGAAAGGAATGAATTCACAGTGAACCTTAGAAAAAAACTTATTTGCATTCTGTTCCTTGCCCTTTTTGTTATCGGCAGCTATATAGTATGGCATTCAAATACTCGGACAGCTGAGACTGCTGTTAAGGCTAAAGACCCCGTCTATGAAGCCACTATGAAAAGAGATATCTTATGTCTTATGCTGGCTTATCCCGGATATATTAAAGGGTTGGAAAAAAAAGAAGATGGTCAGGTTTATGCAGTATTAAAATCCGGGAAAAAACTCCCGTATGATGATCAAAAGAAAAAAAACTCCTGGCAAAAATCAGGCAATCCCGACATCCAGGATGTGCTCGAGCAAATTTATCCTCTTTCCGACCTAACCCAACTTTTACCGGAATATTATAATCCCGGCTGTGCCCGTATATATCCGCTGTTAAAAGAAGTATACGGAACAAACAAAGCTCAAATTACTAAAAATATGGTCAAAGTAAGCATTGGCTATAAGTTTGTCGAGTTTAACAAAAATAATCAGGCGGCACAAGCCTTACAGTCGGTAATGAAAGAACTCCTTCCTCTGGCCCGCAACGACTATAAGATCTATGGGGCCGCATTTCCCAGTAACGGAGCTTACTATTACCGTCTGATCGGTGCCACCGACCGTTTAAGTTCCCACGCTTTTGGCATTTCCATAGACCTTCACAGCAATAAATATGATTACTGGAGATGGTCTTCCCGCGAACAGGGACAAAAAAGGATAAACTCTTATCCTAAAGAACTGGTTCGTATTTTTGAAAAATACGGCTTTGTCTGGGGTGGAAAATGGGGCAATTTTGACATTATGCACTACGAATATCGCCCGGAAATAATTCTTAAAGCCCGTTATTTTGCCAAGGATCCTATTCCCGGTATGCCGTGGTATGATGGTTTACAAAACAACCAGGAAGCTATGAAGTATACTTGGATGATTGAAGAGCAACTATTGTAAATTTTGTATTTCTAAATTATGATATGTTTGAATTATGATNNTGTTTGAATTATGATATGTTTGAATATACCTTTTATTTTAAGAAATAAATGAAAGTTTAAACGAGTATAAGTATTAAATAACAATTGTAAACCACTAGACATTGTCCAGGCTGGAGAGAATGGGAGTCAAAATATTATAAAGTAATCTGACGGTACAAAGATCGATATAGTTGGAGGAGCGTATGAGAGGAATAATTGATCGTTTCGAAGGCAATTTCGCTATAATCGAACTTGAAGAGAAAATAATGAAAAACATATCAAAATCTGACCTTCCTGCCGGAGTCAAAGAAGGGGATGCCGTCTTCTTGGCCAATGGCCGGTGGCATATTGACAAGGCATGGACGGAAACCCTCAACACAGGAGTTAAGAAAGCTGCTGATGATCTGTTTACTTAGCCCTATGCAAGAATAACAGAACTATCTCCGGTAAAAGATACGATACTATCCTGTTTCAGAAATAAGTGAGAACGATTCAGCCTTAAATAATACGGACTTCCTGATTAGCGGTATTATCGGATTGATACTGATAACCTTAAGTATTATTTCTGTTATCAGGTATTGTAAAAGGAGTTGGCCTGAAGAAATTGAAAGATACTCTAGACAAGGTGATAAGGTGCTCTATAATGGCCATCAATGGTTACAATGGTTAAATTGAATTTCCGTGGACAATCCATTTATTTCACCAGATGAGGAGAACCCTATGAAATTATTAACTTACAAAAGGCAGACGATCCCCGCCTATATAATTCTTACCCTATTTCTTACAATCATAATGATCGGCTGCAGCTCATCCAGCAGTGGTTCACCTCCTAATCCTTCTGAAACCCGGCAACGCCAACAGTCTCAATCTACTACTCCTGCCTCCGCCCCAGTCTCCCAAACCCTCATAGTCCATTTTATCGACGTCGGCCAGGCCGATAGCATCCTAATCCAGGCCCCTTCCGGAAAGAACATGCTCATTGACGCCGGCAATAACGAAGACAGATCAACCGTTGTTAATTACATAAAGAACCAGGGCATTTCAAAACTTGATATCGTTGTCGGCACCCATCCCCACGAAGATCATATTGGCGGCTTGGACACGGTAATAAATACCTTTGATATTGACCAGGTAGTAATGCCAAACAAAACTCATACTACTCAGACATTCAAGGATGTACTTACCGCAGTTCAGAACAAAGGACTAAAGATTACCACGGCCAAACCCGGGGTGAATTTAGATCTGGGAACCGGTGTAACTGCATCTGTTATTGCCCCGATTGGAACAAGCTATGACGATTTGAACAGTTATAGTGCCGTTATCCGCTTAGTCTTTGGTAATACTTCTTTTCTCTTCACTGGAGATGCTCCGAGCGATTCTGAGGCTGAGATGGTATCTTCCGGAACTACTCTTGCTTCAACAGTTTTGAAAGTCGGCCACCATGGAAGTTCTACTTCCACTTCCCAGGCTTTCTTAAATAAAGTTAATCCTAAATACGCCGTTATAATGGTTGGTAAAGACAATGATTACGGTCATCCACATAAAGAAACCTTGGACAAGCTTGCTAATATTGGAGCAAAGGTATGCCGGACGGATTTGAACGGGATCATTATTGCTGCTTCGGACGGGTCTACTGTTTCTTTTACTACATCCAAAACGGCGAATAATATAAGCATTTCCTCTCCTGCCCCGGTTCCGGTTGCAGCGCCGGCACACTAAAAAAGAAAGCTTAGGACTACTTACCCGAAGCTCTCCCTGTCTAAAGCCCTGTATTGCAGGGATTCGGCGAGATGTTCCACTTTGATTTCCTGAGACTCCGCCATATCGGCAATAGTCCTAGCTACTCGCAGGATGCGGTCATGGGCCCGGGCACTGAAATAACTCTTGTCAAAAACCTTCTTGAGCAGGGCCTCTCCAATCTGATCTAAACGGCAAATTTCTTTAGTCTCCCGGCCCGTCATCTCGGCATTGGTTCTGCTTGAGTGAAATCTTCGCCATTGTCTTTCTCTTGCTTTGATTACTCTTTCCTGTACTGTTTTTGAGGTTTCCGTATTCTCCCGTTGCTTTAATTCTTCATAACTTAGTCTTGGAACTTCAAGCTGAAGATCAAAGCGATCCAGCAAAGGTCCGGACACCTTGCCACGATAGTGATTGATTTGTTGAGGAGTACATGAACACGGCTTCCTTTGGTCACCTAGAAAACCGCATGGACAAGGATTCATGGCAGAAATTACGCTCACCCGGGCAGGGAATTCTTCTCTTCCTCTTAATCTAATTAATAACAGTTTCCTATCTTCAAGGGGCTGGCGCAGTGCTTCCCTTACCTCCCGTGAAAACTCCGGCAGTTCATCCAGAAAAAGAACGCCATGATTTGCTAAAGACAGTTCCCCAGGCCGAAGTTTCTGACCTCCCCCAATTATCCCTGCAACTGTCGCCGTATGGTGAGGACTCCGAAACGGCCGCGAAGAGATAAGCTGCCCTTCTCCTTGGAACAAACCTGCTAGGCCGTATAGCTGGGTCACCTCCAGGCTTTCTTCCGGAGTTAAGGGAGGGAGTATACCGGCAAACGCCCTAGCCAACATAGTCTTTCCTGAACCTGGAGGTCCCACCATTATTAGGTTATGTCCTCCCGCAGCGGCTATTTCCAAAGATCTCTTGGCCTGCTCCTGTCCCCGAATATCCAACCAATCAATTGGCATTCTGTCTTTGCTGCTTTTCTGCTTAGCGGCAGGCTCAACAGAAAATTTGCCTCCTCTTTTTAGAATCCGTACCAATTCAGACAGGTTTAAAACTGAAGCACTTTCCAATTCAGGGACCAATCTGGCTTCCGCCAGGTTTTCCGCAGGAACAATTAGAACTGGCTTCTCAGACTGAGTCCATTCAGCTTGGCTATTTTTCATCCCTACGGCCATGGTCAATACTCCGGGAACCGAACGGAGAAAACCTTCTAACGACAATTCCCCAACAAAGACATATTTTTTCAATACGGAATCATCTATTTCTTTCATGGCGGCCAGTACCCCAACCGCGATAGGCAAATCGAGTCCTGACCCCTCTTTCCGTAAGTCGGCTGGAGCAAGGTTGACCGTAATTCTCTGCAAAGGGAACTGAAAACCGGAATTCTTTAATGCCGACCTTACTCTGTTTTTAGCTTCTTTAACCGCAATACTTGCTAAGCCTACAATATCAAACGCGGGAAGACCGTTAGAAATGTCCACCTCAACTCTTACCGATTGAGCAGTCAATCCTTCTACCGACATCCCGCAAACGGAAGCAAACATTTTCTTCACCTCAGGAATAAAGTTCGACTAATAGCTCCGTATACCTCCTATAAAATACCATTAATTCCAAAAAACTCTGAGGTGTTAAAATATATTTTTGATCCAATTGATCTTACTTTCTTCTTCCGAAAAGTATATTGCCACAACATCAAACCTGAGCGATGGCCACTCCCGATAGTTATGTTTTATTAGATAATATGATCCTATGCTTTTTAGTCTTTGCACCTTTTGGAAACTGATACTTTCTTCCGCCGAACCTCTGAAGGCGGAAGTTCTGGCCCTTACCTCAATAAACACAAGTAAATCCCCTTCTTTAGCTACGATGTCGATTTCTCCTTTGGGGCAGCGGTAATTTCGTTCAATAATCTTAAGCCCCGCTTGCTCCAAATAATCTGCCGCCAGGCTTTCTCCAAAATTTCCTAATGCTTTTTTGCTTAAGTCTTTATAGTCCAAGGTGCCGTCCCTTCTTAAGCCGATAAACGTTTCACAATAAATTAATAACTCTTTGTGAATTATATCTTTTTGCGGACAACAAAGTTATCTTCCAGTAAGAGCCAGTTTTGAGGAAAACCCCCTCGCAGAACCCAATAAAAGAATCCCCGGATTCCCAGTTCTTTGACCAACTCAAATTTAGCTTGAATACTTCTGGCATCCTCGAACCAGACAACATGGCTTCGGCCTTGTTCATCAGCATAATTAAAGAACGGCGCTTGGGAAATAAGATCGTACTGAATGCTCACGCCATAGCGGACAGCAAGATCGACTGCCTGCTGGGGAGTAATGGACCTTGCAAACGTCCCTCCCCGGACATAAGGAAGAGTCCAATCATAGCCATAATGGGGAATCCCCATCATAACCTTGTTTTTGGGAACCACCGAGACTGCATATTTCATGACCTTTCTTACCTGATTGATCGGAGATACAGCCATGGACGCCCCCCCCGACCATCCCCATTCATAAGTCATAAAGAAGATCATATCGACAATCTGGCCAACCGCAGGATAATCATGCCCTTCATACAATAACCCTACTTGCTCTCCGCTAAGTTTAGGGGCTAAAGCCGCTGAAATCATATATCCTTTGGCCCTGACACGCTGAGCAGCCTTCCGGAGAAAATTATTATAACGTTCCCTGTTCTCTTTGCCCAAGTATTCAAAATCGCAATCCAAGACTCTATATCCTTTGGTATCCATAACCCGCAGGGCTTCAGTAATTACCCTGTCCTGCAGAGTGTCATTGGACAAGATGGTGGTAGCAAGGTCTGTACTAAAGGTGCCTGCTTCAAAGTTGGCCAAAACCATCACCGGGACAACCCTGTCCTTCAAGGCCGCATTAATTACTGCCTGATCATCTACCGCGGTAAGGCTCCCGTCCCTGTTCACCGCATATGTAAAGACTGCCAGATAAGTCAAGTGTTCTCCTGCTTCATCTACCAAGGCAGTTGAACGGGCTCCCGTCATCCGTGGATCGAGATAGGCACTGGTCTCTACTATCGGTCTTGGTTTAGGCAAAAATAAACGCAACCCCACCGGAATGCTGCCGGGATTTTGAATATTATTTAAGCGTACTATTTCTTGTACCGATACACCGTAACGCCGACTGATTGACCAAAGACTCTCTCCCGCCTGAACGGTATGAACCTGCCCTTTGGTTGGTATTAACAGGGCCTGACCAATAACAAGTCTTTCAGAACTTGTGAGCTTGTTGGCATCCAGGATCTGTTGATATGAAACCCCAAAGGTTTGAGAGATTCTCCAGATGCTATCCCCGGCTCTTACCACATAAATCTGCATATTACTTCCTCCTTTTTCCACAACACTAACAAGCGGTTAACTCATAATAGTTTATGAAAATGGAAAAGGAAGAGTTCAATATTAATTATTATCGTTAAGCAAGTTCTTTTCCAGCAGAAATCATTTCCTTAATTGGTGAAAAAGACCGGCGGTGAATCGGACAGGGACCGAACTTCTCAATGGCCTCAAAATGCAATCTGGTACCGTATCCTTTGTGTTGATCAAAATTATAGGCGGGGAAAAAGTTATGCATTTCACACATTAGTTTATCCCTCGCTACTTTGGCTAAGATCGAAGCCGCAGCAATACACGCACAGAGTCCGTCTCCGCCAATGATCGCCTTTTGTACTACCGGAATATCAAGCTTGTCCCGGCCATCAACCAGTACAAAATCCGGTGGAACGTGTAAATCCTCCAGTGCTCGTTTCATAGCCAATTTCGATGCGTTTAAAATGTTGAGCCGGTCAATCTCTCCCGGGCCGGCACTTCCTAAGGAAAAGGCCACCGCCTGTTCCATAATCAGACCCGAAAGATATTCTCTTTTTTTCTCCGTAAGTTTTTTGGAATCATCCAGTCCCGGAAGATTAAACGCCTGGGGTAGGATACAGACTCCAGCCATGACCGGACCTGCCAGCGGTCCCCGGCCTGCCTCGTCTACTCCCGCAACCAGCAGGTAGCCTTTTGCGTGCAAACTTCTTTCCATCTGCAATAGGTTTTCTTTTCTTTCAGTTTCTTTTTTATCCATCTCTACTCCCTGATATAACAATACTTCCTCTTGCCTTTCCCGAAATTTGCTTCTAATGCGCATATTATTCGACAAAGATGGTCCAAAACCCTCGTTATTATTAATTTTAATATGCTTTTAGCAAGCCCTATTTAGAAACCGTTTTAAAAGAAATGCTAATCCATGGTAACTTTAGTAATTTTGCCGCTGCGGAATTCCCGCAGAAAAATCTGGGCTGCTTTTAAGGTATCCACCCTGCCTCCACTGATAATACATCCTCTTCTGCGGCCAACGTTCTCGAGATCAAAACTCTCCACCGCAAGGCTATAATAGTTCCCCAGTTCCTGTGGATAGTATCTCCTAAGCCATTGAATCAACCAAGAGGCAAGTTCTTCTTGATCAAAGACTTCATCTCTGACCGCACCTGTTACCGCAAGTTTTCTGCCTACTTCTGGATCATCGAATTTTGGCCAGAGCATCCCTGGCGTATCTAAGAGTTCTACCTTTGGATGAATACGAATCCATTGATTTCCCCGGGTAACCCCTGGCTTATTACCTGTCTTAGCCTGAGCACCCCCTGTCAGCTGGTTGATAAGGGAAGATTTTCCGATATTCGGAATTCCGACAACCATCACTCTCATTGGCCTTGCCCTGACTCCCTTGACCTCTAGTCGTTCCCTCTTTTCAGACATAATTTTTTCAAGCAGATCAATTATTTTTCTTATTCCCATACCGGTCTTAGCACTAATTGACAAAACCGGGACTTCTTTACCAAGCTGCCTAAGCCATTGGTCAGTCTTTAAGTCATCGGCCAGATCAGCTTTATTCATTAGCAATAGACGCAGTTTATTCCCAAGCAACTCCCGGAGAAGAGGGTTCCTGCTGCTTAATGGCAACCGGGCATCACCTAGCTCAACCACGACATCAACCCACTTTATTTGTTCTTCCAGTTTTCTTTTCGCCCTAGTCATATGTCCTGGATACCATTGAATACTCATTTATTATCTCCTAACGGCCATGGATGGCCTAATGCGTGAAGGATTTGATGTCCTTCACGGGTGCCATGGATGCGTGAAGGTCTTAGCCGGCCTTCACGGGAGCGGCGAACGGCCACGGGATGGCAAACGGTTTTGCGTGTAGCGGCTCGCTTTGTTCGCCTTATAAAAAGAGAGCTGAAATTTTCCAGCTCTCTTCTCCATTTTCTATTTTTCTCTCTAGCGGCGTTCGCGGATACGAGCGGCTTTTCCATAGCGATCACGCAGATAGTAAAGTTTTGCTCTCCGTACAATACCCCTGCGTACAACTTCAATCCTATCAATACGCGGAGAATGAAGCGGGAAAGTTCTCTCGACCCCAACACCGTTGGTAACACGGCGGACAGTAAAAGATTCCCTGAGGCCATCCCCTTTTCTTTTAATTACCAAGCCTTCAAAGATCTGAATACGTTCGCGGGATCCCTCAACAATCTTGACATGTACTTTAACGGTATCCCCTGGACGGAATGAAGGAATATCCTTTTTTATTTGTTCTTCTTCAATGATGCGAATATAATCCATTATTAAATTCCCCCCTTCCTTGCCTAGATGTTCATAACTCCTGACCAGGTAAATATTCAATATCTTTTTCAGATATGACCAAACCGGTTGAGCCGAGCCAGAGGACCATCCATTTTTACACTAAATTATATTACCATAGACCGGAAAAATACGCAATAACAACTTGCTTTCTGTTATAGCCAACACTTTAACCAGTATTTTTCAAAGGCTGCTTTTATCAAATAGGCAGGCCTGGTTGGCCTCTGCAAAGTTATATGTGGACTCGGTTTCTTATAATATTGGACTCTTGAGTAGCAGCCCCGGCCAAAGCCGGTATTCATCACGCAGAACCCTTTGCCGTCATATCGATATTCAGGTCTTGCCCCCCGGGCTAAAAGCGCGATATTTCGGGCGACTACTTTGGCTTGGGCGTGGGCAAAAACTCCTGCTCTGGGGGCATAGGACCCTATTACCGGAAGCCTGACGGCAGCTGCGTCACCAATAGTATAAACCCCCGGATAGCTCGTTTCCATCGTCTGCCGATCAACTTCAACATAGCCGTTCTTGTCAACTAAGTCGGTATTGCGCAGTACCTCCGGCGTCCAATGGGGAGCAATTCCCAGCATAAGGTCGGCTGGAATTCTGACGCCATGATCTAAAATCAGGACATTTTCTTCGACTTGCAATATTTTGACCTCGGTAATTAATTCAATACCTTTTTGGGCCAGCATTTTTCTCAATTTCTGGCCTACCTTTGGTGGCGCTAAAGGCTCAGGTGAAAAATCAGGAGTAACCAAGGTAAGTTTTACTTTATGACGAATCCCCCGCTGCCGGAAAAACTGATTCAAAAGAAACATGATTTCATAAGGTGCGGGGGGACACTTATACGGTAAACTGGAAATGAATAACACGATTTGGCCGGAAGAAAAATTGTTTAATTTTTGATTTATTTTTATAACACCATTAAAATCGTAAGCATTTAAGGCAAATTCGCTAAATCCTGGTACTGTCTCAGGGTGGTACTCCACTCCAAGAGAAATTATGAGATAATCGTAATCTATTACTCCTCGATCTATAATAACCCGATGTCGGCTTAAGTCAAGTTTCTTTACTTCACCATGAAGAATCTCAATTTTTTTTCTTTCCAGTTGTTTCAATTCCCGGGTTAATTGCTTTGGTTTTCTCTCACCAATCAATAATAGCGGAAAGGAGGAATTATAATAATGATTCTCCTGCCGGTCAACCACGGTTACTTGCATAGAAGACCCAACTGCTTTTTTAAGAACGTTGGCTGCAACTATACCCCCAATTCCCCCGCCAAGGATTAAAGTTTTTTTCATGCTCTCACCTCAAGGCTATTTTTTCCCAAGGTAAGAACTTTATTCTCTTAAATCCATAGTTTAAAATACCCTACCCAAAAACTGGGTTTATCCTGCCTTAATTTCCTTTCAGCCGGTCAAGGATAATAGCTGCCGCCGAACGCACAGAAAGATGATTATATTCTCCGGAGCCATAGATCGGTTCCAATATATAATCGGCCTTTTCCATTTCTTCTTTGATAATTCCCCAACCAGTCCCAAACAGAATTAGATACACCTCGTCCGTCTCCTCCAATTTTCGGCGCAGGTTGGTATAACTTATACTATTGGGGTAAATTCGGGCATCAGTAGCTACGGTAAATACTTTTTTGTCCGGCTGTTCACGGTTAATATCTTCCATAACATCTTCCAGCATTGACTTGAGTCTGACGTTGGCAAAGGCTTCGAAGCGGTTTGGATTATATTCGGCGCCATAACCTTCCCGCCAAAAACTCATGATCCTGCGGGCCAAATCCTGTTGAACCTGGCCGGGATGAACGATGTAATAAGCCCTGACGCCATAAGTCGTTGAGCTGCGCGCAATATCATGTATGTCAAGATTTGTGATTGATGTCGCAACCTGTTCCATGTTTTTATTATAGACAGGCGCATGAATTAGAGCCACATAAAGCTCACCCATAATTTACCCCCACCATTAGTACTTCTAGTAAACTAATCTGCTTATTCTTAAATTTTTTATAAAGACTGTTTTCGTTTCTTGCTTTTTGCTGCAGGTTTAAGGTGTTCCCATCTGTGTCGGTAAGGCTCAATCTCAGGGTATTCCAGACATAATTCCTCCAGCAGCTGATAATCTCCGGGTTGGAACTCAATTTGCGGTATCAGATCTATTCTTCGAAGAAAAGTTCTGCCCAAAGATTCTTTTCTCCGCCACTTTTCAATCTTGTCATGGTGCCCCGAAAGAAGGACTTCCGGTACCTTCATCCCTTGGAAATCGGGAGGGCGGGTATATTGTGGATATTCCAGCAGTCCTTGACTATGAGAGTCATATTCAGAGGAGTTTGCTTTTCCAAGGACTCCAGGAATAAGCCTGGCCACAGAATCAATAATTGCCATGGCTGCCAGTTCCCCACCGGTAAGGACAAAATCACCAAGGGAAATCTCCTCATCCGCTAAAGATCTTATCCTTTCGTCGAAGCCTTCATAATGGCCGCATAGAAAAATCAGATTGTCATAAGCGGCCAGCTTTTGAGCGGCTTTCTGGTCAAATACTTTGCCCTGGGGAGATAAAAGGAGAATTCTGCTTTTTCCTGTCTTCTCTAAACTATTGACCGCTTTATAAATGGGTTCAGGTTTTAATACCATGCCTGCCCCGCCGCCATAGGGAATATCATCTACATTCTTGTGTTTACTTTCAGCATAATCGCGGAAATTGACAAGCTCAATTTTAATAAGCTCAGCCGCTTGAGCCCTCTTCAATATACTCTCGTTAAACGGAGCAAACATTTCAGGAAAAATGGTCAACACTGTAAATTTCATCTTAGAGAGCCTCGCTTTTTCCGGAATCAGTCCAACAGTCCGGGAGGCAGAATGACATCCATTCTTTTTCCAGGAACGTCAATCTTTTGGACTACGGACTTTAAGGCAGGAACACAGATTTCTCCTTTTTTCCCTTGCACCAAATAAACATCATTAGCTCCTGTCTCCAAAACTTTAACTAGGGTTCCTAAAAGAACCTCATTTTCGTAGACTTCCATTCCTTCCAATTCGAAATAGTACCAGCGGTCTTTTAGGGGAGGAACTTCAGCACGGTCTATCTTAACTAGAAAACCGCGGTATTTTTCTACTTCCTCCGGCGTCTCAATCCCTTCAAGTTTTAAAAAAACCATTCCTTTCGGATCAATTCTCACCGCCTGGACATTCAAACAGGTTTCAGCCTGATCACTTGACAAGATGATCTTTTTAAGCTTCGTAAACCTTTGAGCATTATCGGTAAGAGGGTAAACTTTGATTTCGCCCTTTATTCCTTGGGGTTTGATAATCTCACCAATTATTATGCTGTCCACCAGTAACTTCCTTTCAATAGAAAATATCATCCGTATCTAATGGGGACATTCCTGTCCTAATAGAACAACTTTTACTTCAGCAGGTGTGTCCCCTTTCCGCTAACGTCAAAAAGGGCCTCAGCCCTTTCCAACTTTATAGGTCAATGTCAACTATTACCCTGCGGCCGTCTTTGACAGCAGCGGCTTTAACGATAGTGCGCATAGCATTTGCGATTTTTCCCTGTTTACCGATAACTTTGCCCATATCCTCCGGTGCAACTGTCAGTTGAAGATGAACAGTTTTCTCAGTGGTATTTTGGGCTACGATTACCTGGTCAGGATGATCGACTAAAGCTTTGGCCAATACTTCGATAACTTCCTTCACAGGAATCACCCCCGTGCTTACTTGGATTTATGAAATTTCTCCATAATCCCAACTTGACTAAGCAAAGATTTAGCCGTATCCGAAGGCTGGGCTCCTTTGGTGAGCCAATCTAATGCCTTGATCTCATCAATTTTAACTTCATGAGGATTTTGGGTAGGATCATAATATCCAATTTCTTCAATTGGTCTGCCATCGCGGCGTGATGCTGAATCGCACACGACAAGACGGTAGAACGGATTTTTCTTTGCACCCATACGGCGCAGACGAATAGTTGTTGCCATTATTTCACCTCCTCAGCAAAAGCGGTTATTTATTTGAAGGGAAAAGGAAAGTTCGCAAAAGGTTTCTTTCCCTGACCGCTTTTCTTTCCCTTTTTTCCTTTACTTCCTTTTTTATGATCAATTTTGCCAGCGCTTCCGCCCATTCCAGGAACTCCGGAAAGCTGTTTCATCATTTTTTTGGTTTGTTCATATTGCTTAAGAAACCTTCCGACATCGACAACAGTCGTTCCGCTTCCTGCTGCAATCCTCTTTTTGCGGGAATCCTTTATCAGGATAGGCTTTCTTCTCTCTTCTTTGGTCATAGAGCTAATAATAGCCTCGGATTTATAGAATTCTTTTTCATCTATCTGTACACCTTTAAGTTGTTTGCCTAGCCCTGGAATCATTTCCAAAACAGAAGAAAGAGGGCCCATATTTCTAAGCTGCTTGATTTGATCAAGATAATCATCCAATGTCAGCTCCTGCTTGCGAATTTTCTCTTCCATTTCCTTGGCTTTTTTCTCGTCAAAATTTTGTTGCGCTTTTTCTATAAGGGTAAGGACATCACCCATTCCTAGAATCCTGGAGGCTACCCGGTCCGGATGAAATACCTCCAAAGCATCCATCTTTTCTCCCACGCCGGCAAATTTAACCGGACAGCCGGTAACTGCTTTAACCGAGAGCGCTGCGCCGCCGCGAGTATCTCCATCCAGTTTGGATAAGATTACCCCATTAAGACCCAGTTGGTTATGAAAAGCCTCAGCCACATTGACCGCATCCTGACCGGTCATCGCATCAACAACAAGTAGAATTTCATGAGGATCAACTTTTTGTTTGATTTCCGTTAGTTCAGTCATTAACTCTTCATTAACATGAAGCCGTCCTGCGGTATCGATAATCAGAATGTCATTCCCGTTTTTACGGGCATGTTCCAGACTTTCCGCGGCAATCTTAACCGGAGAAATTTGACCCATCGAAAAAACAGGTACTTTAATCTGCTCCCCGAGCACTTCGAGTTGTTTGATTGCTGCCGGCCGATAAATATCACAGGCAACTAATAAGGGACGCTTCCCTTGTTTTTTAAGTAGGTTGGCAAGTTTAGCCCCGTGGGTAGTCTTGCCTGCCCCCTGCAAGCCAACAAGCATGATGATGGTAGGCGGTTTAGAAGAAATCTGAATCTTGCTCTCGTTGTTACCCATAAGGCTTATAATTTCCTCGTGGACAATTTTTATTACCTGTTGACCTGGAGTAAGAGATTCCAGTACTTCCTGACCAATTGCTCTTTCTTTGATCCGCGATATGAGTTGTTTGACAACTTTAAAACTGACATCCGCTTCAAGCAGAGCCATTCTGACCTCGCGCATAGCCTCGCTGACATCAGCTTCAGTAAGTTTGCCTTTGCCTCTTAGCCGTTTGAAGGTAGCCTGGAGTTTTTCACTTAAGCTTTCGAACATCGCCATCCTAGCTTTCCCTCTTTCCGACTAATACTCATTATCCTCGGTATCATCCAGAGTAGCGTAAATAACCTCTCTAATCTGTTTGGAGATATCGAGCTGCCGCCGCCAAGAAGCTTCAGAAGAGAAGTCCTCCCTGACAATACCTGCCAACAACGATTCGATCATTGCCATTTTGTCCTTTTCTTTTAGGAACCGGAAAATGAGCCCAAGCTTTTGTTCGTATGCTTCCAGGATTTTTTCCGTCCTTTTGAGAAGATCATGAACGGCTTGTCTGCTTATTCCCTCTCCTTCAGCTATCTCCGAAAGGGAATAATCCTGTTGATAGTAAAGATCCCATATCTTTCCCTGCTTGGAAGTAAGCAAAGGACCATAAAAGTCAAATAACAATGCCTTATTAGCAATCTGTTTCATAACTAATACCTGACCTTATCGTAAAGTATTTTTGCTTTACGCCTCTGTATTTTAGCCCGAAAATCTTATTTTGTCAAGGAATCTGCCGTAGGAAGGCTGCCGTGTAAACTGTTTTCAGCAAGAATCATCAAAAGACAAGCTAAACTTCGGAAGCAATCCTTTTCGCTCTTTTTTCAACTTCAAGACAAATCTTTCTTTCGTCAAGCGTTAATAGTTTTCGCTCTTCCATCAGCAATTTTCCGTCAACCATTACTGTTCGGACATCACTGCCTTTGGCACAGTATACTAAATGAGAAGGGATAGAAAACCTTGGATAAAAGTGCGGCTGCGAAAAATCTACAGATATCAGATCCGCTTTATATCCTGGAACCAGTTTGCCAATATTTTTAAACCCGGTAACTTTTGCTCCGCCATTGGTAGCCATATCAAGAACATCATAAGCTTTAAGATCTTCACAAGAACCTACCAGTTTTTGTTGAAAGGATGCCGAACGCATCTCACTGAACATATCAAGATCATTATTGCTTGATGTACCGTCCGTACCAATTCCAACTGCAATACCTTTTTGCAGCAATTCAGGAATGGGTGCGGTCCCACTGTTCAGTTTCATATTACTTTCCGGATTATGGGCAACGGCAACTTTATATTTCTTTAGTATTTCCATATCCTCTTCTGTTAAATGAACACAGTGGGCTGCGATGACATGCCCTCCGAAAATTCCCTGTTCCTCCAGCCATTTAACAGGAGTCTTACCGTATTTTTCTTTGATCATGGCTAATTCTGCTTTAGTCTCAGCCAAATGGATATGAATCCCGGCTCCGAGACTATCCGCTTGACGTTTAACCATCTGCAGAAATTCCCCCGGACAAGTATAGGGCGCGTGGGGGCCGAAAAGAACCTTGATCCGTCCCTGCCCGGCATTATCGTAATTAGTAAAAAGTTCTATATTCTCTTTAAGCGCTTTACTTGCTGCTTGCGGATCAAAACCAGTCATACCGCGCGAAAGCGAAGCCCGTGTTCCTGCTTCGAGTACTGCTTTAGCAGTTTCTTGCTCTTCCATATACATATCGGCCATAGTTGTTGTCCCGGAGCGGATCATTTCGCAAAGAGCCAGCGCACTTCCCCAATACATATCCTCAGCTTTCATTTTTGCTTCAAAAGGCCAGACTTTTTCTTCTAACCATGGCATAAGCGGCATATCATCAGCATACCCGCGAAGCATAGTCATAGCCGCGTGAGTATGCGTGTTGATCAACCCCGGCATTATCACATCATCTATTAATGTTAGAGTTCTATCCGGGATAAAACCTTCAGGTGCCGAACCTTTCTCCCCCACCGAGATAATTTTTCCTTCCTCAATCGCTATTTCACCCTGTTCGTAAAAGTCACCGGAACCGGTCATTGGTAAAACCATAGCCCGGATCAAATACTTGGCCATATTTAACACCTTTCTTTCAATGAGAGATTGACAAATTTTTCTTCATTATAGTGTTAAAGAATTTAAATAGTCAATATAACCTAAGAACATATCCTGGTATAATAGCATAATAAGACTATTCCTTTTACTATTGTTCCAAGCATAGTCTTATTATTTTTCATTTTTTTATTATCATTGAATTTTTTGCAACATTGTAGCAAAAAGAACTTAGATAGTATCAGTATGTTTATTTAACCAGCATCTTTACAAGGTTTACGGAATAAGGTGGTGAAATGATCCCTTTTTCAGTAATAATACCAGTGATATATTTTGATGGTGTAATATCAAAAGATGGATTATAGACTTGGACTTCTTCGGGAACTACCCTGACTCCCCTAAACATTCTGACCTCTGTGCCATCACGTTCTTCGACCGGAATTTCATCTCCACCAGATATCTTGAGATCTACGGTAGAACTTGGTGCGGCCACGAAAAACGGTATCTCATGTTCAGAAGCGAGAACAGCCAGAGAATAGGTACCTATTTTATTGGCGGTATCCCCATTCGATGCAATTCTATCCGCCCCCACAATCACCATGTCAACTTTTCCCTGCTGCATAAGGTAACCTGCCGTGCTGTCGGTAATCAATGTATGCGGAATTTTATCTTGCAATAGCTCCCACACTGTGAGCCTTGCTCCTTGAAGAAACGGCCTGGTCTCGTCGACATAGACATGGATTTTCTTTCCGGCCTCGAAGGCGGCTCTAATTACGCCTAGGGCTGTCCCATATTCAACAGTTGCCAACGTCCCTGTGTTGCAGTGAGTTAAGATATTCGCTTTATCGGGAACAATGGCATTACCATGTTCACTAATAAGTCTATTCATCCTCCGGTCATCCTCCGCTATGGCATTTGCTTCGGCGACAAGGGACTCTTTGATGATTAGAATGTCTTGGCTCTGTATCTCTCTAAGTTTATCTTCCATTTTTCGCAGGGCCCAACAAAGATTTACTGCTGTCGGGCGTGTACATTCCAAAGCTATCCGAACTTCATTCATATATTCTAAAAAACTTTTCTTTTCCCCTTCATACTTTAGAGCTCCTAAAGCAAAACCGTAAGCGGCAGTTGCACCTATTGCCGGGGCTCCACGTACTTCCATATTCTTGATGGCTTCAGCCACTTCCAAATATGACCTGGCTTCCCGATATTGTTCTTCAAAAGGTAGCTTAGTCTGATTAAGCAGCAGCAAATGATCACCTTGCCATTGAAGTGCTTTCACATTATTTCCGCCTTTCTAAAATAAGCCTGCTTCGCTGTTGCCAGTAAAGCAATAACACCTTTGTTCTCTTTCCAAAGTCCTGCAAGTATCTTCAACTAACTTTGCTATTGTTTCTCCCAACATATTCATAGTAGCTATAACCTCGGCATGTGTCAACGGTTCCTTGGAAATTCCGGCAGCTTCATTTGTTACTAAAGCCATTGAAGCATAACACATTCCCAACTCTCTTGCTAAGACAACTTCCGGAACTCCTGTCATGCCTACTAATTGCCCCCCGAGCATCCTTAACATTCTTATTTCAGCAGGAGTCTCAAACCGCGGACCTTCGGTACATACATATATCCCGCCATTCTTAATATTTAAGCCAAGCCTTTTCCCGCTTATGACTATTTCTTTTCTTAAGTCTGAACAATATGGCTCGGAGACATCCACATGAAGGACTCCGCTCGCGCCGCCTTCAAAGAAAGTGTTTGGACGACTCTTAGTGAAATCAAGAAACTGATCAATTAGAATGATATCTCCAATTTTATAATCACTTACAATAGAACCAACAGCACCGGTTGCTATGATTTTCCTTACCCCAATTTGTTTTAAGGCCCAAATATTTCCTCTGTAATTTATGGCGTGAGGAGGAACATTGTGCTTGTCTCCATGTCTTTTTAAGAAGACCATATCCGTTTCCCCGATTTGCCCTGTTTCCAAGTCTACGGAACCGTACGGGGTATCTATTGTGACTTCTGATTTGCTGCTTAATATAAGCTTTTCAACCCCTGTACCGCCGATTAAAGCAAAATCCAAAGTTACTCCTCCCCACTTGCAAATAAAGCATCGGCAAATTCCTGGGGTACAAAATTTTTAAGGTCATCAATTCCTTCCCCTATCCCGATAAGCTTTACGGGCACCCTTGTTTCTCCTTGAATCCCAAGGATAACACCACCCTTTGCTGTCCCGTCAAGTTTTGTAAGGATTATGCCGGTCACATTTACAGTTTCCTGGAAAAGTTTCACCTGCTGAATAGCATTTTGGCCGGTAGTGGCATCCAATACTAATAGGACCTCGTGTGGAGACTCCGGTATTTCACGTTCAATTACCTTTTTGATTTTTGCAAGTTCTTTCATGAGATTGACTTTATTATGTAATCTGCCGGCAGTATCGATTAATAAGAAATCAACATCCCTTGATTTTGCTGCCTTAACAGCATCAAAAACTACAGCTGCCGGATCGGCACCTTCAGCTTGTTTAATAACTTCCGTTCCGGCTCTTTCGCCCCAAATCTCAAGCTGTTCAATTGCAGCGGCACGAAAAGTATCTGCAGCGGCCAACATAACTTTTTTACCCTCTAATTGCAAATATTTTGCCAGTTTGCCAATCGTTGTTGTCTTACCAACACCATTGACTCCTACAATCAAGTAGACCGATGGTTTCTTCTGAGAAAAACAAAGCGGAATTTCTTCCCCTAGTTTCTGGAAAATATGTTCCTTCAGCACTTCTTGTAACCTTGCTGGTTCAGAAATTTTTCTTTCTTTTACCGTTTGGCGCAACATCTCTACGAGCTCCAAGGCAGTAGAAGCTCCTACATCGGACTGGATAAGGACTTCCTCCAATTCTTCGTAAAGATCATCATCTATTCTCCCTGCTCCCGTAAAAACCTGCTCTATTCTATCTACGAAACCCTGACGGGTTTTAGTTAATCTATCCTTAAGCTTACCAAAAACTCCTGCCACTTTGTCATTCTCCTTTAACGCTACATTTTAACATATTCCGACAATCCTCACAATGACGTCCATGGATGGCTGTCCATGGATGGCCGTTAAGCTATGTCGTGATCCATTTGCTCCTCCATCTCAACCGTAAGAAGTTTGGATACCCCTGATTCTTCCATTGTAATGCCATACAGCTTATCGGCAGACTCCATAGTACCCCGGCGGTGAGAAATCACGATAAATTGAGTATGTTCGGATAACGTTCGCAAATAGCTAATAAAGCGTTTTACATTGGCTTCATCTAGCGCAGCTTCAATTTCATCCAGCAAACAAAACGGACTAGGTTTGACCTTTAAAAACGCAAAGAGAAGGGCAATAGCGGTAAAGGAGCGTTCCCCCCCCGAAAGCAGAGATAATAATTGGGCTTTCTTTCCCGGAGGTTGGGCAACAATCTTTACGCCGGTGTCCAGCAAGTTCTCAGGATCATCAAGCTGCAGTTCAGCGTACCCACCATTGAAAAGCTGTTTGAACACTTCTTGAAAAGCATTATTTACGTCCTTAAATCCTTGCTGGAAACGTTTGATCATGCTGTCATCAAGTTCACTTATTAAGTTATATAGAGAATTTGCTGCTTCTACCAAGTCGTTTTTTTGGACTGAAAGAAAATCGAACCGCTGAAGAGTCTGTGGATATTCTTCCAATGCGGCATAATTTACAGGCCCGAGCTCTTCAATTCTACTTTTCAGTTCAATAATTTTCTCTTGCAGATCTTCTTTTTTCTCTTCAGTTCCTAAAGAGAATGCCTCTTCCCAGGTGCAATTGAATTCCTCTTTAAGCCTTGAACAGCCGGTCTCCCATTCAGCCTGCTGACGGATAATACGGAGTTCATTTTGATGAAGCTGTTGTTCTATTTCCTTGGCCTGACGATTCTTGTCATGAATCATTTTCTCAATCTGAATATTCTTGGAGGTATTACCCTCTCTTTCCTTACGCAGTTCAGTTAATTGATATTTTTTTTCATTATGATGGAGTGTAATCTCCCTAAGGTTATTTTCTGCTTCTCCCTGTCTCCTGCCAAGATCCGCTTCAGTCTGTTGTAAAATAGCCATTTCAGTTTTTTTCTCTTCACATAATTCCCGGCTGGTCTCAATAAGCTCATTCTCATCGAGCGCTAACTGCTCGGTCTGAGTGAATTCCTGTTCCCACCTGGCGGTTTCGATTTTTGCTGCGGTAATCCTTTGAGAAAGCTCCTCGGTCTGGATATTTGTCTCTTTTAATAGTTTTTCTAGGTTTTCTTGTTCCTTTTGCGAAGCAATGATTTTCTGACTTGACTCATCAACTTTCCTTCTAGTTACTATTATTTTTCCCTCAAGGCCTGAATATTGAGCACGGATATCTGTCAGCTCAAATTGAATAATTTTTTCTGATTCTTCCAACCGATTAATTCTCTCTTGGGTATGCTTTCGATCTACTGTCATAATGCTTTTGGTTTCATTACAAGCTTTTATTTGCAAATCCAGATCCTGTCTGAAGACTTTCAAATCCTCAAACTCCTTATCACACGTCATATGCTTCTGTTTTATTACTTCTAAATCAGCCTTCAGCTCTAATATTTTTGCAGCTAAATCTTCTACTACCCTTGCCCGGCTTAAAAGGCCGTTCCCCTGCTTTCTGATACTACCCCCTGTAAGTGATCCCCCTGTGTTTACCTGGTCACCCTGCAAGGTTACAACCCGGAAGCGGTAATTGTTCATCCTTGCCAGTTCTATCGCCGAATCCATATTGTCGGCAATAAGAATCCTTCCAAGCATTGACTCCATAACCGCGCCAAAACGCTGATCGTATTTAACCAGATCTACGGCGAGTCCCAATAACCCCCGATGATCCTTTACTTTAGGCTCAAGCAAAAGTCTGCCGCCCTTTATGGAGTCCAGAGGCAAAAAAGTTGCCCTGCCGTTATTCGTTTTTTTGAGGTAGGCAATACATTCTTCCCCGTCATCTGTTCTATCTACAATTATGTTCTGCAGAGAAGATCCCAAGGCTGTTTCTACCGCCAACTCAAACTTGGCTTCTACTTCTATATTATCGGCGACAGTCCCATAGACGCTACAGTTTATTTCTCCCTTACGATGAGCTAAAACAGTTTCCCTAACGCCTTTTTGATACCCTTCTAAATTTTCTTCTAAAGTTTGCAGGGCATGATGTCTGGCACTAACCTGGTCAATCTGCCTTGTTAAGACTTTGCTGTTTTCATCAATCCTCAGAAGCTGTTCCTTCTTTAGATCCATAGCCTTTTTATTTTCAGCCGTCTTTTGGCCAAGTAATACTAATAATTCCTCAATTTCCAGCATTTTATTATCTTGTTGATCTACTTGCTTTATGAGATCATTTTTTTCTTGCTGTTTTATTACCGCATCTTGGACTTGCTGATTCTCTTGCTTCTTTAGTGATTCCTTTTCATGTTCCAGCTCAGCAAGTTCATTCGTTAATTTGCTCTTTGCCGAAAGTTCCTCAAAGATTTCTGTTTTGAGTTCTTCTCGTCTTCCCTCGCCGTTTAAATTTTTTAGGTTATGTAATTTATCCTCTAATTCTTTGAGGCTGGCGGACGCAGCAGTTAGCGCATTTTGGAGAGCGGTTTCCTTTTCTAATAATTTGCTATACTTATCCCTGGAAACAGATATTTTCTCTTCAGCTAAAATTATCTCTTTTTCCAGCCTGCCGAGTTGTTCTTGGGAATATCGTTTTCTTTCCACTATGAGAGATATCTCATGGGTAGTTTCCGTAACGCTGTTTTCCAAAGAATATGCTAACCCTTGAAGATCTTGGAGACGTTCTTCAAGCTCATTAATTTCTAGTTTGCCGCGCATAAATATGTTTTCTTCTTCGGCGATTTTAGTATTGAGGATAGCCAACTCGGTATTGAATTCTTCAGCATTGCTCTGAAATTTTTTTAACTTAGAATTGTTATCCGCAAGATCATTAACAATAAGCTTAATTTCCGTTCCTTTAAGCTGAATATTGAGATCTGTGCAATTTTTAGCCTTATCAGCCTGTTGAGCCAGGGGTTCTAATCTACTTTCAACTTCAGATAGAATATCACTTAAACGGTCAATATTTTGTTGGGTATCTTCAAGTTTCTTTAAAGCCTCTTTTTTTCTCAGCCGGAATTTACTGATGCCGGCGACTTCCTCAATTAACAGCCTTCGTTCTTCTGCTTTTAAATTTAAAATTTCCTCAATTCGTCCCTGACCAATAATTGAAAATCCTTCTTTACCTGATCCAGTATCCATAAACAATTCCTGAATATCTTTGAGTCTACAGGGTGTCTTATTGATAAAGAATTGTCCTTCCCCATCACGAAATACCCTGCGGGTAATTACAACTTCCTGATAAGCAAGAGGAAACAGTCCGGAAGAGTTGTCAAAAAATAAAGATACTTCAGCCATTCCCACCGGGCGCCGGGTTGAACTTCCTGCAAAAATAACATCTTCCATCTTACTGCCACGCAGACTCTTGGCACTTTGTTCTCCCAAAACCCAACGGACAGCATCAGCCGTGTTACTCTTGCCGCTGCCGTTCGGACCAACGATAACACTTAACCCTGGTTCTAAGTCTAACCTTATTTTATCAGCAAAGGATTTAAACCCTTGTATTTGAATACTTTTGAGGAAAACTCCTGTGCTTTTCCTTCCCGTCACGAACGTTCCCCCCCCCATTTATCTAAAGCGAGACCGGCTGCCTGTTGTTCGGCTTCTTTTTTAGTTCTCCCTGTTCCTGTTCCTTTTAATTCTCCCTGAATATATACACCTGCTGTGAAAAGCTTATCGTGATCTGGTCCTGCCTCGTTCAAAATCCTGTATGAAACATCATTTTCATTTTTTTGAACTTTTTCCTGTAGCATAGTTTTAAAATCTCCATAATTTCCTTTGTCAAGTTCATTAATTTCCGGAACCATCATATCAAGGATGAACTTACGGACTTTTTCAAAACCATACTGCAAATAAATTGCTCCTATAACCGCTTCCAGGGCATCAGCAATTATAGACGGTCTTTGTCTTCCACCGGTCAATTGTTCTCCTTTTCCTAAAAAGAGTGCCCTCCCCAAACCGATGTTTTTCCCGTTTCGTGCTAATGTTGTTTCATTAACAACAGCTGCCCTCATCTTTGTAAGCTCGCCCTCCGGTTTTTGCGGATAGGTAAGATAAAGATACTCCCCGACAACAAAGTCAAGAACAGCATCCCCCAGAAATTCCAATCTCTGATTACTTTCTAATCCACATTGTGGGTTCTCGAAGGTATAAGAAGGATGAGTGAGCGCTTTTATCATTAAGTCACTTTGAGGATTTTCCAGTCCGAGTTTCTTAATAAACATTTGCACTTCTCCATTAAGACCCCGGGAATCCTTTTTAATATAATAACGATTGTTCCCTTTTTGCATATTCCAACACCTTTTAAAATAACCTTTCTCCTAAAGAAATCCAAGCTATCAAAAGCCCCGCAGTGCATAGTCGGGGACACACTTGCTGAAGAACAGCTTATTCTTCAGCAAGTGTGTCCCCTTTCCGAACAACGGGGCTTGAGGACTATTGAATCTCTTTAATGTATTTTACCACATCTTCAATGGTTTGGATATTTTCTACCTCTTCATCGGCAATATCAATGTTGAATTCCTCTTCCAAAGCCATTACCAGTTCGACGATATCAAGAGAATCCGCATTTAAGGCTTGAAAGGTAGTAGTCGGAGTAACTTCTTCTTCATCTACTCCTAATTGATCAATAACAATACCCTTTACTTTTTCATAGATGTCCATTTATATGCCACCCCCCCTCAGGTCATACTTTTTCATGATCGTTCTTAGTTCTTACCATATTATCTTGAAGTATTTAACCTTTTATTCAGAATTGTACCAGTATTTATCAATAATGCAAGTGACTTTTTACAGGTAAGTCCTTACTTTTCCGAACTTTTTTCCAAGCTGTCTGTAATTTTTTCAATTATCTTCTCCTCAATACACTCTTTTGCCACCCTTATGGCATTATAAATAGCTTTTTCTTTAGAACTCCCATGACAAATGATACTTGTACCATTAACCCCAAGCAACGGAGCTCCTCCATATTCGGAATAATCCAAGGTTCGGGCCACTTCTTTTAATCCTGGCTTAATAAGCAAAGCTCCAATTTTTCTAGAAGTATTAGCTGTAATCTTTTCTTTAATTAATTCAAATAAAGATGATGCCATTCCTTCAATTGTTTTCAGTACAATGTTACCGACAAAAGCGTCACAGACAATGACGTCGGCTGTCCCATAAGGAATATCCCGTCCTTCAATGTTGCCCATGAAGTTAAAAGAAGCCTCTTTGAAAAGTTCGTAAGCAGCTTGGACAAGTTCATTTCCTTTCCCCTCTTCGCTTCCGATATTCAGCAAAGCTACTTTGGGGTCTTTTATCCCGAGAATCCTTTCGGCATAGATGCTTCCCATCATTGCATACTGGAGAAGATTTTCCGGTTTAGCATCCGGGTTGGCACCAACATCAATCAGAAGCTTGCCTTTCTGAAGTGTAGGTAATATCGTTGCGATCGCCGGTCGGGTTATCCCTTTGATTCTGCCTAGTCCAAGCAAAGCCGCCGCCATTTGGGCTCCGGTATTTCCTGCCGAAACCAGGGCATCGGCTGATCCTTCTTTGACAAGCCTTGTTGCAACTACTATGGAAGCATCTTTTTTCTTCTTAACCGCATTGGCCGGATGTTCATGCATTTCAATTACTTCGGATGCCTCATAAATCTCCAAATTTGTTTTAAGACCGGCCGGTATATGTTCTAAAATTCGGTCCTTCTGACCGACAAGGATAATCTTCATCTCAGGATAAACATTCGCAGCCTTAATAGCACCTTTAATAATCTCAGCAGGAGCATAATCTCCGCCCATTGCATCAACTGCAATTTTCAACTTTTTTCACCTCCCAAAAGTCAGGATGGCTCCCCCAAACCCCAGTCCATTATGTAATCATAAATTAGGGCGTCACTCGTTACGCTCATTTAAAAAAGCTGTTAACTAGAATGTATAATTGTAGTCAACAGCCTTTGCTATAATTAAATAAATTTATTCCCCCATGGAGACTACTTCTTTGCCCTTATAATAGCCACAACCCGAACAGACATTATGTTGGAGTTTTAGTTTATGGCATTGGGGGCATTCCACAAGATTAGGAGTGGACAGTTTGTCCATTGCCCTACGCATGCGGACTCTCGATTTGGATTGTTTATTTTGATGAACACCCATTTAATTACACCCCCTTATTCCATTTGGATAATATCTCGAGACGAGGATCCACATCCACATCTGCGCAACCACAAGGATTAAAATTCAGATCCGCTCCACATTTTGGACACAGCCCAAGACATAAATCCGAGCAGACAAAGCGCATCGGCAGATGTAGCAGAATATGCTCCTGTATTCGCTCATCTATTGAACACTCATCTCTTTCAAAGATAAATGCACCGTCGTCCTCTTCCTCTGGAGCAAATTCTACAGGAATAAATTTATCTTCAAACTCGAAACTCATTTTATAAGGAAAATCCTTTAAACATTTTGAACAAGCCGCGCCAATTTCGCAGCTTATCCTTCCCTTAACAAGCAGGGATTTGCCGGCATTGATAACCCCTAACTCGACATCAACCGGGGACTGAAAGGCGAATTCATCCTCCCCTAATTGCAGAGGAGACAAACCCTCGTTAAAATGATATTTTTCAGTACCCCCGCCCAATCGTCTGAGCTGAGCAACATTTATTTTCACTGGGAATCACCTCAATATCAACAACTGTTATTATAGATATCCCCAATTTCTTTGTCAAGAAAGGAGTTTGACGTTTAAAGTTTACTTACTACCTCTTCAGTGTCTAACGCTATCATAAGTTCTTCCTTAGTAGGTATTACAAGTACTCTGCACTTGGCGTCCTGCTTAGAAATATCTATCTCTTTTCCCCGGGCATTCTTGTTCTTTTCTTCATCAAGAATAACTCCCAGGTAGCTTAGCGTATTGCATATTTCTTGACGCATTTCAACAGAATTTTCTCCTACGCCTGCCGTAAAGATTATTGCATCCGCCCCATCCAGAACCGCAGCATAAGCACCAATATATTTTTTAACATTATGCACAAATACATCTAAAGCCAGTTGAGCCCGGTTGTTGCCATCTGCAGCAGCCTGCTGCAGATCTCTAAAGTCACTGCTTATACCTGAAAGACCCAAAACCCCGCATTTTTTATTGAGGTAATTATTAACCTCCTGTGCTGATAAACCTTCTTTATCTATGAGATATGATACGATTGTCGGATCAATATCACCCGACCTCGTTCCCATCACTAACCCTTCGAGCGGTGTTAATCCCATAGAAGTATCAATGGATTTGCCATCCTTAACAGCGGCAATAGAAGAACCATTGCCAAGATGACAGCTTATTAGTTTTAGTTTTTCAGGATTTTTGCCTAAAATAATTGCTGCCCTCTGGGTAACATATTTATGGGATGTTCCGTGAAAGCCATAACGGCGAATGTGGTACTTTTCGTAGAGTTCATAAGGTATCCCGTAGATATAAGACTCCGGAGGCATGGTTTGATGGAAAGCAGTATCAAACACGGCAACTTGCGGGATACCCGGCATCATTTTCTCACAAGCCAAGATCCCTGCCAGATTTGGCGGGTTATGAAGCGGCCCTAGCTCTATGCATTCTATTATTGCCTCTTTGATCTTCTCGTCAATAAGAACAGACCCTGAAACTTTTTCCCCTCCATGCACTACTCTGTGCCCAACGGCATTAATCTCCGACAAAGATTTTAAAACGCCATAATCCGGATTAAGAAGGGCATCAAGCACTATTTTTATAGCAGCTATATGGTCGGGCAATTCAGCCTCAATAACTACTTTCTCACCATTAAAAGGGCGATGGGTCAGCACAGCTCCCTTTAAACCAATTCTATCTACCAATCCCTTTGCTAAAGTTGTTTTAACAGACATGTCGATCAATTGGTACTTAAGCGATGAACTTCCTGCATTTATCACGAGAATCTTCATTTGCTACAACTCCTTTACTTCTCTTCCACCTTATTATTATTTACTTTCTCTATAAAAAAAGAAAAATTTGAAAAATCCGTTATAAGTTTATCACATTTTAAATAAAAATCAAACAAAATAAGGAATTACTTACTATGATGTATAGAATCTTAAAGTAACTTTGTTCATATACATTAACTATCTTTCTAAGTTTTAACACAGCTGGTGGTTATATGTTCACTGGATTAAGAGTTTTTCCGGTTTTGATTCTTATGGTTATTATGTTTTGCTATCCAAGGGAAGTGCTGACCTCCGCCTCCACCGGCCTATCTCTTTGGGTAAATTACGTATTACCGGCCTTATTTCCTTTTTTCATTATTTCCGACCTCCTAATGAAACAGGGGTTCATCCATTTTTTAGGAGTTTTGCTTGAACCTTTGATGCGTCCTCTTTTCCGTCTGCCCGGTAAGGCATCTTTTGTCCTCGCTATGACTCATACTGCGGGAATTCCTATCGGCGCCATTCTGACCTGTAAGATGAGAAAAGAAGGAGAAATCACTAAAGCAGAGGGTGAACGATTATTGGCCTTTACATGCAATCCGAGCCCAGGTTTTATGTTTGGAGCAGTGGCCTCCGGCATGTTGGGTAATCCGGCCTTGGGAATTATTATCGCCGGTTCGGTCTATATTGCCAACCTTTTTGTCGGGCTTATTTTCCGGTTTTATGGTAAAAACTCTCCTTACCGGAAAATTAATTTCTCTTGGCGTGAGGCATGGTTTGAAATGGAATCGGTCCAGAAAAAAAATAAAAAAACGCTTGGCGAAATGATAGCGGAAGCAGTCCGGGAAAGCATATCGACGATCCTCTTGGTTGGAGGATTTATTGTTTTATTTTCAGTAATCACACATATGCTCAACGTCTTACAAATCAGCACGAAATTTGCTGAAGGAATCGCCATAATCACCGGCGGACGTATTTCTCCGTCAGGAGGAAACGCTCTGGTTCAAGGTTTTATGGAAACAACCCTCGGCTGCCAGGCAACTATCGCGGCTTTTTCCTCTATTAACTCCCAAATTGGCATGCTGGTCTTTCTTCTTGGCTGGGGAGGGCTTTCCGTTTTCGCCCAAGTTGCCAGTTTTACTGCTTCAACCGACTTACGGTTATTTCCTTTCTTTCTTGGAAGAGTCCTTCATTCTTTTTTGGCCTTGATCACCAGTCAAATATTACTGCACTTTACTGCAATTCCTACTATGCTGCCCCAATCATTAACAGACCGATCTTACCTTTGGCTATACTCGCTAAGATGGAGTACCTTATGTTTCGTCCTGATGTTTTTCTTTCTCCTATTAATTGCTTTTTTCTCAGTCTTTTGGCTTAAGGCTAAAAAAGTTAAAACCTAATCATCTATGCTATTTTGTATTCTCTCATCCCAATGGGCCATTACATTTAACTCTTCCCTGCTGGACTTTATCGTTTTAAAAGTCTCCTCTAACTTAATGGCAACATCATTGAGAAGATCGTCAGAATACTTAAGTGCCCCAAATTTAACCTCACGCGAATACTGTTGGGCTTTTTGCACAAGTTCTTCAGCATAGGCCCGAGACTGAACCGTAATCTCATCTTCTTTCAACAATTGCTCAGCTTGTTTTTCAGCCCGGTCAATAATTCTCTGGCCATCAATACGGGCATCCTCCATCAGCCTGTCTCTGTCAGCCAAAACAAGATTAGCCTGTCGAATTTCTTCGGGCAAAACAGAACGTATACCGTCAAGAACCTCATGAATGTCTTCTTCATCTACCATAATTTTCCCTGTTAGGGGAACCTTTGTTCCATGGTCAAGTATTTCTTCTAATTGTTCGATAAGATCAATTAAACGGTTATCCAAAATTTTCCCCCTCCTTATTCTTTTGCTTCCTGAAGAAACCATATTTTTGTATCTCCGTATTTTTTCGTCAGCATAAGTCTCAAGGGAATCAAGTTACCTTCTATTTTCTCAGTAGAAGCAGTCTCGGCAATAATCACCCCATTGAGCTTTAACAATGATAGATCTTTAACGGTGGAAAGCGCCTTGTCAACTAAACCCTGCCGGTAAGGGGGATCGAGGAAAATCAAATCAAATCTTTCTTGATCATTTTTGCTTAAAAAGCTAAATACATCCATCTTCAAAACATTTGCCATGCTTTCTGCCCCAAGCATGGTTTTGTTTTCTACGGCAGTATTCCAGGCATCGGTATTCTTTTCTATGAGAACCGCACCAGCGGCACCCCTAGACAATGCTTCCCAAGACAGGTTTCCTGTTCCGGCGAATAAATCCAGCACCCTTGCTTCTAAGACCTTGTCTCCGAGAATGTTAAAAATTGCCCCTTTGACCTTGTCTGAAGTAGGACGGGTTTTAGAGCCCTTAACTGTTTTCAAACGGTGTCCTTTCCAATTTCCGGATATAATCCGCATTTGTATTCATCCTAAAATATTTATTAATTTTAAATTTGAAACATCTTTCTACTATTATACGAATTATTTACCTAGTTTTAAATACTCTTTTTAAAATTTAAACCTCAAAACTGGGATTTCGGATAAAAGTTTAAGAATGAATAGTACTGCACTAAACAAAACATACTAAATAAAGTTTCGAAACTACATCTTTTAATCTTCTCCTCATAATTCCTTTTACACTGGCCTTACGGCCAGTTCTTTTGGATAATCAGTCCGCCATCCTTGGACGTTCGCCGCTCTTTGCCATCCTTGGCATTGCGGCATTAGTCCATCCTTGGCCGTTAGGAGTTATTTAGTATGAAGAAATCAAACTTTTTGAAAAAAATGAATATCTATCTTGATCTTGCAGTAGAAGCTCATGATCTCCTACGGGGAGAAACCGGCAAAGAAGTCTCCGGAGTTATAATGAATAAAGAAGTGCTTGGGTCAACCACGGTGACTACCATTACCATAACCAATAAAAGAGGAGAAAAAGAACTTGGGCGGCCTAAAGGCAATTACATTACAATCGATGCTCCGTATATAAAAAATAATGACCTCCAACAACATAAAGAACTGGCGAAAGTCTTAGCCGGACATTTAGCGAAGTTGTTTCAGTTTCAAGAAGATTCCAGTATCCTAATTGTTGGTTTAGGGAATTGGCATGCGACTCCGGATGCGCTCGGTCCAAAGGTTGTCGAAAAAATCATGGTAACCCGCCATCTTTTCTATTATACACCTGAGGAAATGCAAGGCAAGATGCGTAAAGTCTCAGCTATTTCTCCCGGTGTTCTAGGACTTACGGGAATTGAAACGGCGGAAGTAATCCATGGTCTGGTAGAACACGTCAAACCAGATTATGTGATTGCAATTGATGCCTTAGCTGCCGGTGCACTGGAAAGGATCGGAACAACCATCCAATTGGCGGATACCGGCATCAATCCAGGCTCGGGTATTGGAAACCATCGTAAAGCGCTGACAGAAGAGACTCTAGGCTGTAAAGTAATTGCTATCGGAGTTCCAACCGTAGTCAACGCAGCTGTGATTGCCCATAAAACTATGGAAGAATTATTTGGTCAAATGGAAGCAGAACCTTCCTTAGCAAAAATATACAACGAAGAAAATGAGGACGTTTTACTGGGAGTAATGAAAAAAGCTCTCTCGCCTTTTCAAGATACGCTAATGGTTACTCCCAAGGAAGTTGATGAGCTAATCGATCATAGTTCCAGAATTATTGCCAGTGCGATTAATTTGAGCGTTCATCCGGGAATTTCAGAAAGTAATTTTGAGACCTACTTACAGTAAAGAAATCTTTTCTTTTTTAGCCTTCACGCATTAGGCCATCCGTGGCCGTTAACCCTTGGCATGTCTTAACGTTGCGGATTCCCATTTGCTTAACGCTAGCCCTTGCTCGCTCTGCATCTGTACAAGGCTACAATCTTTGAAGAAAACCGAAAGATTATGTAATGTTTGGAGAATTGAAAGTTCTCATTATAACTTCCGGCTTTTTTGTGTTATATGCATGTAATACGAAGAGAGTCTAACAAAACCTTTTATTAAGTACTATTTTTCTTTTAAATACTTAACCTTATATTTATCTGCCATTTTTATGGGATTACCTGTAAAATTTAGATGAAAATACTTTCGGTTATCATTGCAAATGAAATCATCACTTAATGTATTATATACAATTCTAAATTCGTTGATTCTAATTCTTGCCAAGCTTTATATAAACCAGTTATAAACTCCGAAATAATATTATATTGTTCCTCTTTATCAAAAATTACCTTGCCATACTCTAATGTATAGCGTATATCACGATTATCTATATTACCGTTATTGCCATCGCCTTGTACGTTTGTAAGCATGATGAAAAAATATAATAGAAAATGATCAATATTACTATGTTCTGCACTCATATTATTTTTCAGTACCTTTCTATGAATCAATCCTGCATTACAGCTAATAAGATATAGTTCTTTACTCCAACCTTTTGCTAAATCTGAGGGTACCCCAAAAGTTTTTATCTCGAATTGGATCTGCAAAACTAACAGGTTACTCTCTTTTACCAAGATACCTCTGGATATTAGTCAACAGATTCCTTATAAGTATTACAAATAATGGGGATTCACAGGAAGTATTCCTTATCAGCAAACCCCATTGGACGAAAATACATAAAATTAGGTAACCAATTTTTAGATGAAATAAAGATTAAACCTAAGGACAATTAGGTTAGCTGTAAATCCATCAACAGTTACGTGATTCTTGCTTTCTTCAAATATTGTTGCCTAACGTTTAGACACGCCAAGGGTTCACTTGCAGTATGCCCGGAGGTTTTGGAGTGTTAGCTATGAGTTCTTGTTCATAGCTGCGTAAACGGGCTGGCGGAATATTCTGAGCAAGGCTACTACCCTAGAGAAAGAGAAAAGACGCCTCATTATGAGACGTCTGGGCTGAGTTTAGTTACAGCCCCCTACTTACCGTTCTAATCCATCTTCTTTTCTTTTTTCTTCTTATCCTGCGGTAAACCCATTTCCTGGGCTACTTCATACTTTACATTTTCTATCTCTTTCATCTTATCGGCATTTTTCTTAACCATGATGATACCTCCTTGTCGATATCTAGCAATAGTATCAACCTTTGTTAAAGAAAAATACCAGTAAATTACTGGTATTCTGTTTCATTATGATGATGGATAAATCTGTGGTCATGAAAATGTCTATGTTCATTCCCTTCATGCTGATGATAATATTCATCCACCAGATTGACCCTTTTCAGCAGGTCAATGTCCTCAAGCAGTCTTTCTGTCGGTCTGTCAGCAACCACAGTATGGTTCTCGTCAAACAAAATTGCCCTGTTGGAAATCTCATGTACCAGCTCAAGATTATGCGTAGATGAAATTAATGTTTTCCCTGCCTTGCTGAGTCCAACTAGAAACTCTACAAGCCATCTTTGTGTTCTTGGATCAAGACCATTCATCGGCTCGTCCAGTACAAGAACTTCAGGATTCAGTGCCAAAACACAAGCAATTGCTACCTTGCGTTTTTCTCCTCCGCTTAAATGGTAGGGCTGCCTGGATTTAAAATCCCGGATATTTAGTAACTCCAAACAGTCATTTACTCTTTTCTCAACTTCGCTTTCTTTCCTTCCCATCTGTCTGGGCCCAAAGGCAACTTCATCAAAAACATTGGCGCAGAAAAGCTGAGTATCAGAGTTTTGGAAAACGAACCCTATCTTTTGGTGAAAAAGCTTGGAGAATTCGGGCTTCTGGAGCTTTTTCGACGTTATTTCTTCGTTATTGAATCTGTATACTCCGCTATCAGGGGACACAATTCCATTAATTATTTTAAGCAAGGTAGATTTTCCGCTTCCGTTAGGTCCCATTAAGGTTACGGCTTCACCTTCTTCAATTTGCAGATTTATGTTTCTTAAGGCATTGATACCTGAATAGGAATAATAAACTTCTTTGAGCTCAATCATTCTAAATCCTTCCATAATAAACAAAAATAAATATAATTCCGGCATTAATCGTTATATAGATAAAGTCTGCAAACTTCAATTTTAATTGATTATTAATACGGTATTCTCCTGTAAAACCTCTGCATTCCATCGCCGCATACATATCGTCCGCCATTTCTTTCGATTTAATAAACATTGTTCCCGCTATCCCGGATAAGGATGTGTATTTGCTTTTATTATTACCGACAGACCTCAACTTCAGCGAAAATAACATATCCAAAGAAAATTCACCCAACATCACAATATATTTAAGCGTAATATCCAAAACAAGAATAAAGGTATCGGGCAGAAAAAATCTTTTCAAGACACTCGTAATAGAATTCCATTTTGACGAGTAGGAAAGAATGTTTACCGCCGTGACGGTTGCAAATACTTTAGAAACAATCATGATACTGCTATATCCATTGCCCCAAAAAACTGCAGGCAAAAGGATAACAAACGTAAAAACAGCAACAAGAAAACTTGTCCTCAGAATTTTCACGATTTCCTGCGCCGGCATCACACTCAGAATTACCAGTAAATAGACATTGATCACGATCACAAATATAAAATTTGTGGAGATTGATACCAAAGTTACCAGCATCAAAGTAAAGAAAACCTTAAAAGCAGCATTTACCTGAAATTTATCTTGATGGTCGCCGCTTTGTTTTCTTATCCGGGCAAGAACGCTTAATAAAGACAGGATACTCTTATTAATAAAAGTATCCTTATCCGCTTGTGGTACATAGTTTTCATCTTTTATCAACCATTCAGGAATACCATGCTGCTTTTCCATATGTTTATCTTGTAATGTCCCCAGTCTTGTCTTTCTTGAAGTTACTGATAATTTTAAACAATATAACCATAATCGCCACCCCGGCAATTGCCGATAAAATATACCCCGCCACCGCCGGCAACCCATGAACCGAATAGTCAGGCATAATTGCCTCAAAGTTAAATCCATTTGCCATTCCTTGCGGAACATAGCCTAAGACTTGACCGCTGGATGCCACATTTGTTATTTCATCCGCTCCCCATTCGCCCCACGCCGTTCCCGTAGCCAGAAGTCCAAGCGGGGTCAAACAAATTAAAGCGACAATCAGGCCATAGACAAGTTTTACTTTTTGTTTGGCCCCTTCATATATTATTCCCGGTGAAACCTTTTTAATAAAGGCAAAAATAGCAACTGTGAAGATTGCTTCCATAACGCCTGCGACCAGGAGATGAGGAATCGTCATGGCCGGTATTGACACCGCCAATGGATATGGACAGTAAAGAGGTTGCCCCGCAGCGTTGGTAAAAAGCAGCGGTTGGATACCAAATTCGATAGCCGCAACCAAAGCCGCAAAATTTATACCCAGATAGGAGCCGGCGATTATTCCTACATATTCTCCCTTCTCCGTTTTAACCCTGTCTTTAATAAACTTGTAAATAAAATAGCCAAGGAAAGGTAAGACAAAGGCCATATTAAAACAATTTGCTCCAAAGGCCAGTATTCCCCCATCGCCGAAAAACAAAGCCTGGATTAACAAGGCAATAGATACTGAAATGCAAGCGGAAAAAGGCCCTAAAAGAATCGCCAGCAATGTTCCCCCTACAGCATGCCCAGTCGTACCTCCGGGAAGAGGAATATTAAACATCATCATCAGAAATGAGAATGAGGCCCCTATGCCAAGCAATGGCATTTTAACTTTAGTTATTTCGTCTTTAACCTTTTTTATAGCTACCGACCATACCGGAATCATGGCAGCGCCCATCACTGCACACGTTGTCGGACTTAAGTAATTATCCGGAATATGCAATTTTTATCCGCCCTTTCGGAAATATATTAAATAATACAGAGAAAACTTCAGCTGTTGCTTTCTATAAACAATTATAATTTTTCAGAAAGCTATTTTCTATCCTGGGCAGGGGGATAATTATATAAAAAAATAAAAGTGTAAAAATACTTTACGCTAAAATCAGTTAACCCCAGCTTTTCCCCTTGAATAAAGCCTGTTAACCTCTTGGTATAACAGTTCATATTTTTGGGGATCAGCTAACGTTTTTTTAAGAATATTATAAGCCTCTTCCACCAGAACACCGTCCTTACCCAGATCGGTAAGTCTTAATTCCGGGACTCCGTGCTGACGCAAACCCAGCAACTCTCCCGGGCCCCGAATCTTGAGGTCTTCTTCGGCAATCTTAAAGCCGTCTTCGGTTTGACAAAGAATGTTGAACCTGGCACTATTGGCGACATTACTGATCAGTATGCAGTAGGATTGTTCCTGCCCTCGTCCGACTCTGCCACGCAATTGATGCAGCTGGGCAAGTCCAAAACGCTCCGCTCCCTCAACTACCATAATAGATGCATTGGGGACATCAACTCCTACCTCTACGACGGTAGTGGTCACGAGGATATTGATTTCTCCTTGACGAAACCGCTGCATAATCTCCTCTTTTTCTTGGCTTTTCATCCTTCCATGCAATAAGGCGACTGAGCTTTGCGGGAAACGTCCCTTTAAAGCTTCAGCCGTTTTTGTAGCCGAAACCAAATCTGATTTTTCAGTTTCTTCGACAAGCGGACAAACAACATAAGCCTGTCTGCCCAGGGAAATATGTCGTTCCAGAAATTTTTCCATATTCTGGCGGTTGCGCTCGGAAATCTTTTTAGTAATTACCGGTTTCCTTCCGGGAGGCATTTCATTCAGTACCGAGAGCTGAAGATCTCCGTAAAGAGTTAGGGCCAAAGTTCTGGGAATAGGGGTTGCCGTCATTACCAAGACGTGTGGGTTTTTCCCTTTATCCTGAAGCAAGGTCTTCTGCCTTACACCAAAGCGGTGCTGTTCATCGGTAACTACGATCCCTAAATTTTGAAAGCGGACAGTGTCCTGAATCAGAGCATGTGTCCCCACTACAACCTGTGCTTCTCCCGCGACTATCCGGCCTAAAACCAGTTCTCTTTCTGTTCTTGTTTGACTGCCGGCCAGCAGCACCACATTTATCCCCAACCGTTCAAAAGCTTCAGACAGCGATTTATAGTGCTGTTGGGCAAGAACTTCAGTTGGTGCCATCATTGCTGCCTGGAAACCTGAACCGACTGCCTGTAGAATGACCGCCATAGCCACCACTGTCTTGCCTGAACCGACATCGCCCTGAAGCAGTCTGGTCATTGTTTTTTTATTTTCGGACATATCCCTGGATATTTCATTAATCACTCTTTTCTGGGCATTGGTCAGCGCAAAAGGAAGATTAGAAAGAAACCTGTTTACTAATTCGCCGCCGCCATTAAGACTTAAGCCTTCTTTCGGTTTACTTGGCAAACGCAAAAGAGCTAACGAAAGTTGAAGAAATAGGATTTCTTCTATCACCAACCTTTCTCTTGCTCTTTTCATTGATTCTAAGGAGGAAGGTTGATGTATTTCTTTATATGCTTGCGGCCGATACATCAGACCGCTCTCACCGTCCGGTAAAACTTCCGGGAAATGCTTATCTGCTTGAGGTAGAATATTTTTCACAATTCCGCGAATAATTTTTGAATTGAGTTGGGCCGTTTCCGAATAGACAGGTACTATCTCCTCTTCGAGCCCGTCCGTACTGCCCCTGACAATCTCAGTTGCCAGAAGTTCAGGAACCTGTTTTTTCCATTGAACTTTACCGGTGACCGATACGATTGTTCCTTGGGAAAACTGTTTGGGAATATAAATCTGGTTGAACCATACAGCATAAATATTTCTGCCGTCTTGTTCAATATTTAACTTAACTACTTTAATTTTACCCGTGCTTATTTGACTGCCAACAACTTTTCCGGTTATCGTCGCTAATTCATTATCTTTTAAGTCGTCAATCCTGCGTTTTGTCCTGATTTCGTATCGCCGGGGAAAGTACTTCAGAAGATCTTCTACAGTAGAAATGCCAATGTTGGCAAACTGTTTGGCTCTTTGTGGCCCAACTCCCTTAAGATACTGCAGATTTTTGGCGAGGTTATTATTCTTTGGAAAGTCGGATTTTAATTGTGACTCAGAGTTTCTTGCCAAATCTGAGTTCTTAGGAGGTTGCAATATATTTATTTTTTCTTTAAGGACAGCAAATAATTTTTGTCTCTTATAAGGGCTTGACTGGCAATAATCCGCTGCCAGAACTCTGAGTTCTTCGATAACACCAGCGGACAATCGGTCTCTTAAGTTTGGCAAAATATCAAGCAAAAAAGAACTAAAACCACCAATAGCTCCGGTATTGATATGGCCTTGCTTTTCTTCAGCCCTCATAGCTTTGACTAAACTATTCACGATATTTTCTATTTCCGGCACGTTCTCACCTAACCGCCCCTATATCTTAACTATTTATTCCTGTTAATTACTAAGTTTCTAAGAAAGACTTCCTGATCTTTTCTCCCGTCGGAGTGACCGCCAATCCTCCTTGAGCAGTTTCTTTTAAACTACAAGGCATATTTTTACCAATGGAAGCCATGGCATCGATTACTTCATCCAGCGGAAGTAAAAAGTGACATGATCACCTTTTCTTCCGGGGCTGATAATTGATCTCTGACAGTAAGCACCACTGCCGGCAATACTCCGCACGAACCGGCAGTAGGAGCAGCAACGTCTCTTCCCATACCGGCATTAACTTCGGCCACCGCAATAGCCCTTGCTGCAGCCTGATTCATCCGGTCTCCAAGAAGTGATTTCCCACTGCGCCCATAATTATCCAGCAACGCAGCATCCCCGCCGACAAGTCCTGAGCGCGACTTCCATCTGCCGGTCATTCCCTGATCTACAGAATCCTGCATTACTAAATAGTTTTGTCTCATTCTCTCCAGCAGTTGTTCCCTTGGAACACCGGTCGTCATTATCTCCTCTAAAATCACGATCTCACTAATTTTGCAATTTAA
This sequence comes from Peptococcaceae bacterium UBA6116, assembly GCA_002423425.1. Lineage (GTDB taxonomy): Bacteria > Bacillota > Desulfitobacteriia > Desulfitobacteriales > Syntrophobotulaceae > UBA6116. The sequence continues at coordinate 36,485 of DIWC01000049.1, read as the reverse complement.
TTCTAATGCTTTCTCAATTATATGCTGATAAGAACGCATCTTTCAATCACCTCGGATCCAGCGGTTCGATAAACATCACCCGTTCAATTTTAGATAGCCTTCCAATATCTTTTGTAATCTCCTGCTTAATTATTTCATCAGTTTCGATCACGGCCAAAGCTCTTCGCCCCTTACCCTCTCTTGAGACTCTCATCTGTGCAATGTTTATTCCGACGCCGGCCAAAACCCGGGTGATTTCCGTTATCATCCCGGGGGAATCAGTATAGAGTAACACCAAGGTAGGATATTCGCCCATGAACTCAACCGAAAACTCATTAATTTCGGTAATAACTATTCTGCCCCCTCCGATAGAACAACCGGCAGTCTCGGCTTTTTCTCCCCTGGTTCCAGTCAAATAAAATTTGACCGAATTGGGATGAACGTCTCCAAGATTTTTTTTCAAAAATAATAGTTATCCCTGATTCTTCAGCTATTTGGGAAGAAATCTTAATTCTCTCATCATCAGCCTGCATTCCCAAGAGCCCGGCAATAATCGCCAAATCAGTTCCATGCCCTTTGCTGGTCTCAGCAAAAGATCCGTGGAGTAAAACCGCTGGCTTCTTTGAGTCCGGCACCTAAAATCTTTCCGGCCATTAACCCAAGCCTGACTGCGCCAGCAGTATGTGAGCTTGAAGGGCCGACCATGACCGGTCCAAGCATATCAAAGACACTTCCCGCCTTCATCTTATCACCCTTCTGCCTTAGTCCATCACGTGAAGGCCTAGATGGCCTTCATGTGTAAAAAAACCTCCGGCGAAGCCGAAGGGGAAAAATATTATTCCACGCCAAGTATATAATAGTATAACGGTTGTTTTCCGGAATATACTTCAACTTCGATATCAGGCTTATTATCTTTCAGCCAGGCTGAAAGCAATCCGACATCTTCTTCAGCCATATCCTTGCCATAGAAGATCGTCACGATATCCTTGTCCCGCCAATTCATGGTTTCCAGGACTTTTTGGGCTACCTCGAATATATCCTTGCCGGTTGCAGTAATCTTATCATTAACCAGCCCGAGGATATCACCCTCGGCGATATCAAGGTCACCGAACTGGGTATTTCTTACGGCATAAGTGACCTCACCGGAAACGACCTGATTTAAGGCATCAGACATTCCGGTAACGTTTTCTTCCGGAAGAATATCCGAATTAAAAGCCAAAAGAGCGGAAATCGCCTGCGGTATAGACTTGGTAGGAATTACATAGACCTGACGGTCTTCAATAATTTCATTAACCTGACTTGCTGCCATTATTATATTGCTGTTATTAGGCAAAATATAAACGTTGCGGGCGTTAACTTTTAACACAGCTTCAGCTAAATCACTGGTGCTGGGGTTCATCGTCTGGCCTCCAAAAACCACCTGCTCCACGCCAAGGCTATAAAAGATCTCACCAATTCCTTTTCCCATTGCAACTGCAACAATTCCATATTCCTTTAATTCAGATTGCCCCGTCTGTTCACTATTAGCTATGTTATAATCCTCTGCCTCTTGTCTCCCATCCTCTTTAAGAACCTCAGCCTTGGCTTGGTGGGCAGCCGCTTCATTTTGGGCAAACATGTTATGGATCTGGATTCCATGCAAAGAGCCATGATTAATTGCATAATCCAAAATAAGCCCCGGGTTCTTTGTATGGATATGGATTTTAACCACTTCGTCGGTACCGACAACCAATAAACAATCTCCCTTAGCAATGAGGTCATGTTTAATCCTTTCGGGCACCAGAGCATTACCTTTTACAAGAAATTCTGTACAATAAGGGTAATCAAGACTTCCAATCTCAGTTATTCCCAAGGTCACCGGATCTCGCAAATTTTCACCAGGTATTATACTCTTCGGTTCAGGCAAATTCCCTTCCAAGGCTGAAATCCAACCGCCGACAATAGTCAGGAACCCTTTTCCTCCGGCATCAACCACCCCTGCTTGTTTGAGAACAGGCAACATATACGGAGTTCGGGCTAATGTAGCCTCGCCCCGCTTATAACCTGCTTTCAATATCTCCAAAATATCTGTTTCACCACTTTTTGCTCTATTATATGCACCTTTCGCCGTTTCACGGGAAACAGTCAGAATAGTCCCCTCGACCGGTCTCATTACAGCTTTATAGGCAGTATCCACGCCTGTTTGCAAAGCATGGGCAAATTGAAGCGCATTGGCTTCTTTTAGCCCTTCTAAACCCTTGGCTATTCCTCTCATAATCTGAGAAAGTATTACTCCCGAATTTCCTCTCGCCCCCATTAGCGAACCCATAGAAGCAGCGGAAGCAACCTCATGAATAGAATGATCCGTCACCTTGTCTGCCGACTGGCATGCAGCACGAAAAGTTAAATTCATATTTGTACCTGTATCACCGTCGGGAACAGGGAAAACGTTTAATGAATCAATCTCTTTCTTTAGTTGCTCTAAAAGTCCAGAGCCGGAACTCAACATGTTTTTTAGTTTATTACCATCTATCGTAACGGCTTTAGAGTCAGTCTCCACTTTCAAAATCTATCCCCCTACTCATTTATAAAGGTCATAAAGTTTCAATTATTTTTCTAAATATCTATACTAAAAACCTTACTCCCTGTACATTGACATTTACTTCAGCAACTTTTAGACCTGTCATGGTTTCGACAGTGTAACGGACTCGATCCATAACATTAGCCGCTACTTCAGAAATCTTAATTCCATAACCGACAATAATATTCAACTCGATAATTATGATATCCTCGCGGAAAGTGACAATAACTCCTTTCGACAAGTTCTCCCTTTTTAACAAGCCTGACACCCCGTCGGAAATTTTCCGGGAAGCCATTCCAACCAGCCCATAGCATTCAATTGCTGCCGATCCCGCAATTGTGGCGATTACTTCTTCCGTGATATCAACTTTTCCCAGTTTGGTTTCCATCAGTTTTCCCATTTCCTGAAACCTCACCTTCCCCCGAATATTGTTGAGTAATAAACTTCTAACGCAAAACCATTATACTAAGACTATATTCTCATGGTATATTTTAGAATCACTGTTTCCAAGTTTTAATCAATTATAAATAGGATAATATACAAGATAGGTTTTAGTCAAATACATTCCAAATACATTCCAAACTCCTTGCCATTTTAAAAAACATCTGTTAAACTTTAATAGTGTCATTTTTGGGTGTAAAGGAGGTAGTAAAAATCATGGCTAATGTTTGTGCTATTTGCGGAAAAGGAGTTTCTACAGGAATGACAGTAAGTCACTCCCATATTCGCTCGAAACGCACCTGGAAACCCAACCTCCAGCGTATCCGTGCTGTAGTAAACGGCACTCCCACTCATGCCAGGGTTTGCACAAGATGCTTACGTTCGGGTAAAGTTCAGCGGGCTGTGTAAGTATTTTATTTAATAATTTCCGATAAAATTAGCATCACTTTAACCCCGGTCTAAGCCGGGGTTAATTTATTATTTTCAATTCGCCCTTCAATCTTTCCCCTATGCTTTACCATTAATCATGCCTTTTATCAAAAAGAATAACCAGGATATTACCCTGCCGGACTTCCAGCTCAACTTTTGATTCCCGCAAAATATTACTAACTCCGCGGGCCGAATTTTGCCAGAGTGTTAAATGATTTAGCTCATAATATAGTCCCCGCGAGCAAACTACCGCTTTTTCAGATAACGGTATGATAGACAATAGCTGTCCGACCGTTGCATTAATAGTTTCTCTTCCGGGGAGCATAATCCAGGCCAAGTAGCTCTTGTCTGTCATTATTACTGTTCGCTTGTTTTGAGCGGCACCCAGCATTATCGCTACATTCCCAAGCAAATGATCTAGTCTTTTACCTCCCGCAGCATACAGCAAAATTGTGTTTTCAGGCTGTCCGTGAGATTCTAAATAGTTTTGAGCAAAATCCAAAGCTAGTTCCAAATCTGTCTGGTCTTTCTCGGCAGGGTATTTTATTATTTTAGTTTCATTCTCCAGACACTTGCTCAAGTTATCTGTAGTAATAGAATCCAAATCACCCACAAGTACGTCCGGAATTCTTCCTGAGGAGATCGCAAGATTTGCACCCCCGTCCGCACAGATGAGAACATCAATTTTCTGTGTTTCAAGTTCATTCCGGCCCCACAAATAATCCCATTCCCCGTCCGCCATTACAGCAACTTTCATGGTACACCACCGTTTATCATAGAAGTTTCGCTTTATTATTGTTGCTCTTCCAGAGCTGCCTCCAGAATATCTTTCATCGCTTTGGACGGATCAGGTGAGGCAAAAACGGCAGCTCCCGCCACAAAGACTTCTGCTCCTGCCCTACTGGCGAGCCGGGCAGTATCGGGATTTATTCCTCCGTCAACCTCAATCCTGCACAATGGGTTTACTTCTTTAAGTATCCCTGACAAGGCAACAATCTTCGGCAATACTTCCTGTATAAACTTTTGACCTCCAAATCCGGGATTGACCGTCATTAGTAATACCATGTCCAGTTCCTGCAGAATGTAATTAAGCACATCAAGGGATGTGGCCGGATTTAAAGCAACACCTACACTTACCCCCAGAGATTTTATCTGCTGGATAATACGATGGACGTGTCTGGTAGACTCAATACTAACGGTAATATGGTCAGCTCCTGCTTTGGCAAAAGCTTCAATATATCTTTCCGGGTTTTCAATCATCAAATGAACATCAAATTCCAGGGTTGATATCCTTCGCAGTGATTCAACCACAACCGGCCCGATTGTGATGTTCGGTACAAAATGTCCATCCATTACGTCAATATGCAGGATATCCGCCCCTGCTTTTTCAATTAACTTAACTTCTTCTCCCAGCCTGGCAAAATCGGCGGAAAGAATAGAAGGAGCAACCGTTACAGCCATAGTATCCCTCCTTCGGCCTTAATAACAAGGTAATTTTTTCTTGCTCAATATCGGTAAGTCTATTGTCAATTATTTCATTAATTCTTTATCTATTTCTTAAACCCTTCTTATCAAGCTACAAATAACGACAAATAGTTTGATAATGCTATGGTTAATATTTTCTCGCGCGCTCCATTACTTCATGCAAAAATTGAATATAATGCTCATATCTTGAAACAAGTATTTGGTCTTTAGCCAAGGCTTCTTTGACAGCACAATCCGGTTCTTTGTCATGCAGACAACTTTTAAAGCGGCAATTATAACTGTATTCCTCGAATTCCAGGAAATACCCCTTCAACTCTTCTCTTTTCATTTCAGGTAAATTAAGAGCAGAAAACCCCGGAGTATCCGCTACCAATCCTCTGCCCACAGAAATCAGTTCAACGTGCCGGGTTGTGTGTCTTCCCCTGCCAATTTTTTCACTTACTTTTCCTGTTTTCAATTCGCTACCCGGTTTCAGGGAATTTAAGAGACTAGACTTTCCTGAACCCGAAGGTCCAGCCAGCACGGTAATATGTCCTTTAAGCAAGTCTGCAACACGATCAATTCCCTGGCAGGTTTTGTTGGAAACATTAAGCGCTTTATAACCGGTCGCTTGGTAGTATTCAATAACCGGACCAATTGAATCTTCAACCAGATCCGACTTGGTAAAAATAATATAAGGATCAATCCCTATTTTACTTACCTGAACTAAAAGTCTGTCTAAGAGATTATAATCAGGATCAGGTTTCTTCCTGGCGAAGATGAGCAGAACCTGGTCAATGTTGGCAATATTGGGTCGCAAAAGCGAGTTTTTGCGTTCAAGTACTTTTTCGATTGTTGCTTTCTCCTCTGTCTCCGGAAGAATCATTACTTTATCTCCCGGAATAAAATCCTGCTTTTTGACGCGAAAACGACCGCGCAGGGAGCACTCCCATACCCGGTCATCGGCATAAACGTAATAAAATCCGGCATATCCTTTCATCAGCGTACCTTGAATTAGCATATAATAGTTTATTTCCCCCAGTGCATACTTAATTTTATTCCTAATATTATTTCTTAATTAAGACCAACTATATCTCCAGTTACGGCCACTGACTTCTGGTTTCGAACCTCGGATTAGGGCGCCGGCCCCGGTCCTTGGGATACGACAATAATAACTGTCGAACCTTCTTTTACCGCTTGCCCCGGTTCAGGTATCGTCGTAATTACCGTGTCGGTCGGAAATAAATTGGATACTTGCGGTTGCGTATTTACAATTAACTTAGATGCTTCAAGCGTTTCCTTTGCTTGAGTTGCAGAGTACCGCGTAACATTTGGCATCACGCCCATCGTTAGTTCTTTGCCGCTGCTCACATAAAGTGTAATAGTTGATTCTTTTGGCCACTTGGACTTAGCGCCGGGATTCTGGTAAATGACGTGGCCTTTGGAAATAACGGGGTCAAGCCTGTATTCAACAGTTGGCTCCTTGGAAAATCCAGCTCCCTTAATCATATTTTTGGCATTTTCCTCCGTAGGATTACCCGTCGTTACGTCCGGAATTTCAAACATCTCCGCGCCTTTACTGACGGCAACATCAATACTCCGGTTGGCTTTTACCATCGTATTGGGCTTAAAGCTTTGATTAAAAATCTGATTCTTATCATATTTATCATTGAAGTCAAACTGGACTTCTCCGAGTGTTAATCCGGCTTTTTCCAGTATCACTCCAGCTTGGTCAACGGTTAAACCGCTCAGATTCGGCACCGTTACCACCGGGATATTAAAATATTTCCAGATCCCGAAAAAAATACCTAAAACAATAATAACAACAATCAAGGCAACCAAGGCAGGGCGGGGAATTCTTTTTCTTTTTCCGCCTTTATGCAAGGTATTTTCCAACTTCCCCTGATTAACCGAAACAACTTTATCCCGCAGACCTTTATGTATCTGGGTGCCAAAGGCATCCCGATCGTCAGCCATATATCTTTCCCAAACTATAGTCTGCCCGGCCCGAATCCTATCCAAATCCTCCAACAATTCCAAGGCACTTTTGTAACGATCACTAACCTGTTTAGCCAGGGCTTTCATAATAATAGTATCAATTTCCGGTGAAACTTCCACACCTATTTTCCCCGGCAATTCAACTTCTTCCTGAATATGTTTTAAAGCAATTGTAATGGGCGTATCTCCATCGTACGGAACCCGGCCGGTTATCATTTCATAAAGGATAATTCCAAGGGAATAAATATCCGATTGTTCATTGGTTTGGGCTCCCTTAGCCTGTTCAGGCGAAAGATAGTGTACCGACCCTATGATATCTCCGGTATGTGTTAAGGTTGCAGATGAAGCAGCCCTGGCAATTCCAAAATCAGTGACCTTTACCCTGCCGTCGGTAGCAATCATAATATTTTGAGGCTTAATATCCCGATGAATAATGTGATTAGCGTGCGCGTGGGTAAGAGCTTCCGCGATCTGGCGTGTTATATTCAGAGCCTTTTCCGGAGAGAGGGGTGCTTGACTGCGGATAATATCTTTTAAGGTTTGACCCTTGACATATTCCATGACAATATAATCTTCGCCATCTTTTCCCACATCAAAAATAGATACGATGTTGTGGTGGGACAGACTGGCAGCGGACTGGGCCTCCCTGCGGAAACGCCGGATAAACCCTTCATCAGAAGCAAACTGTTCCCTAAGAACTTTGATCGCAACAGTTCTGTTAAGCAGAGTGTCTTTAGCCCTATAGACTATAGCCATCCCGCCTGCGCCAATTCTTTCTTCTATCTCATATCTTCCCCCGTACGTTTTGCTCACTATTTTTCACCTTCTTTCGTTTCCAATGCTTTTTTCAACACCGCTTTGGCAATCGGTGCCGCAACCCCTCCGCCTGTGCCTCCGTTTTCTACCAAAACAGCGACAGCAATTTCCGGGTTCTCAGCCGGGGCAAAGGCGATATACCAAGCATGGGTGTTCCGTTTGCCTCCGGGTTCAGCTGACCCGGTCTTGGCGGCAATCTGTACTCCCGGAATAGCTCCCGGAGCTGCAGTCCCTTCGTTCACAGCCAGAATCATTGCATCTTTAACCTTTTCAGCCTCTTGAACACTCAGAGGTGTAAGCCAAACTTCCGGTTTACTATTACATATAATATTTTGCTTGGAATCCAACACTCTGTCAATGAGGTGGGGAACCATTATTTTCCCTTTATTGGCTACGCCGGCGGTGATTAAAGCCATGTGGAATGGACTGACCATTACTTGTCCCTGACCAAAGGTACTGGCAGCAAAAAGATTGAGATTAAGATGTTCAGGTAAAGGCTTATCGTTGGTTATAGAAGATATCGGAACATCAAGGTCAAAAGGAATTTTTTTTCCAAAGCCAAAACCTGCAGCTGCCTGCAAAAAATAGTTTTCTCCTGATTTAACACCATTCTCGGCAAAATAGTCATTGCAGGAATATGCCAGAGCCAAATCATAATTCACCCAGCCATGGGACTTATCGTTTTGTTCTAAAATGGTCTGCCCATTAATCACCGTAGATCCTTTACAATTATAAAGTGCAGTCGTATCTAACCCGGCCCGGAAAAGGGCGGCCGAGGTAACAACCTTCATGATCGAACCGGGAGGATACTCTGAAAAGGCATGATTAAGCAGAGGACTACCTTGTTGATTAATGATTTTATTCCATTCGTCTACAATTTTATTACCATCATAACTTGGCTGGCTTACAAGGGCAAGAACGTTACCGCTCCGGGGGTCAAGAGCTACCACCGCCCCCGATTTTCCCTGAAGTGCTTGGTAAGCAACTTCCTGCAAGCGGGAATCCAGGGTTAGAATCAGATCATTGCCTGGTCTTTCTAAGTCAAATGTGTTTTGAATCTTTCTGACCAGTGAATTCTCATTCATTCCCAAAAGGGTTTCGGCTTCAGACGCTTCAATTCCGGCTGAACCGTATTCGACTGTTGCATACCCGAGCAGGGGTTCAAACATTTCTCCTTGTGGATATTCCCGGATTTTTCCGCTGGCCGTTTTTTTGGTCTGAGCAAGAATAACGCCATTGCCGTCAAAAATATTACCTCTGGTAATTCTGTTCTCCAGAAACACCGCCCTGCGGTTGGCAGGGTTATCGAGCATTGTATCGGCATTGACTACTTGCCAATAGACCAAACCCATACTTAGAAAAATAAAACTAAATACAAGAATACCAGCAATTTTGCGAATACCATTAATCACAAGACACCAGCCCGCTTTCCGACTTGTACATCGCTAATTGAAAAAGAAGAGCTGTGCGAAATATTAGCTAAGATACCCAGGAGAAGAAAATGTATGATTAATGAACTTCCTCCGTAACTCATCCAAGGAAGCGGCAATCCGGTCAAAGGAAGAATTTTCGTTACTCCGGCCAGAATAATCAAAGCTTCGAACCCAATTAGTATTCCTATGCCGGCAGCCAGGATTTGTCCAAACCTGTCGGGCGCTTTCACACTGATAGCCAAAGCCCGCAGCACAATAACTAAGAAGAGGGCAATCACAGCCATCGCTCCGACAAAACCTATTTCTTCGGCAATAACTGCGAAAATAAAATCAGTATCGGCATGGGGGATCTGGTAAGCCCCAATGCCGTTCCCCAGACCGGTTCCTAAAAGTTTACCGCCGCTGATGGCAAAAAGAGATTGAGAAATTTGAAAACCCCCTCCTGTAGAATCAATCCAGGGATTAATCCAGGTTGCAACCCTGACTCTGACGTGTCCGAACAGGAAGTAACCGGCTGTACCTGTTAAAATAAGCACCGGAAGAGATGCCAAAAGATAAAACAATCTTTCGGTAACCATATAAATTATGAAGACCATCAGTAAAAAGAAAACCAAGGCGGTCCCCAGACTCTTTTGGGCTGCTAATAGTCCGAGAACAAATACCACAATAAACAAGAACGGACCAAGCGTTCTTTTATCCGGCAGGGATAATCTGCCGGCTTGGATCGTCCCGATACGTAAAAGTTCCTGGTTATTGTCCAGGTAAGAAGCCATGAATAATATAAGTACTACCTTTACCAATTCCTCAGTCTGAAAACCGAACTCTCCAAGTCTAAGCCAACTGGTCGCGCCATTAATGGTAACCCCAAAGATAAGGGTAATAAAAAGAAGTCCTAAGGCCGCCATACCCCATATATATTGATATTCTTCCAGTTTGCGGTAGTCCTTAAGTCCAAATAGAATGGCATAAAAAAGGATCAGCCCTATGTTTGCCCATACAAACTGTTCCTGGGCCACCGACGGTTTTATTCTTATCAAAAAGACAAGCCCGATAGCAAGGATAGTTTGAATAACCGGTACAAGGTTACGGTCACCGGTATAGCCAAAATAATATTCGACCAATGCCCCAACAAGGACAAAAATAGAAAAAACCACAGCTTGGGAAACAAATTGGCTGCCTAACAAACCATCTAACTTTAGTACCCCTAAGCCCATCCATAAAATGACCAGAGTTAGAAAACGCAAAGAAAGACTATATAACATCATTCTCACCGTTTAATATACAGCAAACGGCTGTAAAATTATCAGGAGCGCCCCGTGTAAGAATTAGATCTTTAAACTTCTCCAGATGCCCGTCCCACGTTTTGTCAGTTAAAAATTCGGCAGTTATCTCTTCGTCTTCTATCACGTTGGAAAAACCATCAGTGCAAAGTAAAAAAACATCATCGGCTTGAAATTCCAACTTGAAGCAGTCGATCTCAGTATTTCTTTCAACCCCTAAAGCTCTGGAAAGAATATTGCGGTGCGGATGGTTTTTTGCTTTTTCTTCAGTAATTTGACCAAGACGAACAAGCTCGTTAACCATGGAATGGTCTTCCGAAAGCAAAGACAGACTTAAGTCCCGCCAAAGGTAGATCCGGCTGTCACCGATATGACCGATTACAGCCTTATTCTCCTTCAAGACCAAAGCCGTAAGTGTCGTTCCCATACCCTCCATCTCATCAGCATGGGAAGAAGCCTCGAAGACTTCGCGGTTCGCACCTTCAATAGCGTCGATAAGCCATTGCTGAACCTCGTCTGTATTTATGAAGTGTAAAGCTGACGCTCTTTTTTTCAATTCATTAATAGCCAAGTTAGAAGCGATCTCACCTGCATTATGCCCTCCCATACCATCAGCAACGGCAAACAACCCCGCTTCGGGCAAAATCAAAAAAAAGTCTTCATTATTTTTTCTTACACAGCCCGTCTCATAAATACTAACTGTTTTCATTTCTCCACCTCGAATAACCCAATATAATGCTGCCAATCTTAACAAAATCGCCCGCCACAAGCTGGACTTGGGAGTTTATTCTCTCGCCGTTAACCCAGGTTCCGTTTGTACTTCCAACATCTTCTAAGGTTGTTATTCCTTTGCTATGTTTCAATTCCGCGTGATCCAAGGAGCAGTAATGGTCAGGAAGAATAATATCATTATGTTTCCCTCTTCCTATAGACAGTCCGCGGGAATCAATTCTTATTTTCCGCCCTTTAGGCAACGTCTCGGATCCGGTTAAAACTTCTAAGCATCCGTGGTCCGACTCCGTTTTGGTCAAAACACCCCTGCTTCTTAAATCAGCCAACATAACAGTTAAAATTCGAAATAAAAATAGATATATTAAAGCAACAAACAAAATTCTTCCTAAGACCGTAATCATTTGCATAAAAACCACCGTCTTACTTCTCTACATTAAATCTAAAAAAGGTCCGCCCTGCTTTAATTCTGTCTCCGGGATTAACCATAAAGCGATCAACCCTCAGTTTATTTACAAATGTCCCGTTCGTACTTCCAAGATCCTGAACAAACCACCTTCTATTTTCGTTTACGAGTCTAAGGTGTTGACGGGAAATTTCCACATCATCGACTTTAATATCACAGTCCTCGTTTCTTCCCACCATGACTTCTTCCTGATCAAGATAATATACTTTTCCTGCATCTTTGCCCTTAATAACTTCTAGATAAGGAAGGCTTTTCCTGCCCTGGTTCAATTCAAATGAACTTTCTTGTTTTACACTATTTATCAATAATGTTGTTTTTTCCAGCTCTTCTTGTTCTTTATAACCTTTTTCTTCCTTAACTTGCCAAGAAACGACAAGTGAATCATTAAATTCTATTTTAACACTGATTCCACCTAAATCGATATTATCGCCAATATTAATCTCGACGACAGGAAGCGTTAGAAAAGTAAACCCTTGTTTGCATCCTTGATCATAGAGGTGCTTGGCTAACTCAACCAAGAAAGTCTCGCCAAAACTTTCAAGTATAGCATAATCGTCTTTATGAAGGTATACCCGATATACATTGGGCACGTAAACATTGGAAACGCTAACCTGTTTATTTTTGAACATTGTTTTAAGTAATTCCCTCGCGACCTGAACCGGTTGAATCGATTCGGCCGGTTGGCGAAAAAAGTATGTTATGATATACTCGGCGACAATTTCAACTTTGGTCAACAGATTCATACTCTTCACTCTCCAAGCGTTGTCTTAGTTGGCCACAGGCAGCGTCAATATCCAAGCCTTTCTCCTCTCTTATGGAGACTTGAATCTTTGCTTCTTCCAGAATATTTTTAAACATTTGTATTTTTCCCTTGGGAGGACGGCTTACGCCGCTGCCCGCAACCGGATTGACCGGAATGAGGTTAACATGGGCCATCATTCCCCCCAATAATTTTGCAAGCTCTTGGGCCTCACTTCTCTCCGCATTAGCTGAATTTAAAACAACTTCAAAAGTAACCCTGCGTTTAGTAAGTGCCGAATATGCATTACACGCTGCTAAAAGCTTGGCAAGCGGATATCTCTTGTTCATAGGAATTAAAATATCTCTAATCTCGTCTTTTGCTGAGTGAAGAGAGATGGCTAAGCCAACTTGAGGGTTATCTTTGGCCAGTTGAATAATCCGGGGAACCACCCCGCTCGTAGATATTGTCATTCTGCGCATACCGATATTTTGGCCGTCTTCACAGTTAAGAATAGTAACGGCTTTAAGAACGGCATCATAATTAAGAAATGGTTCGCCCATACCCATAAAAACGACATTCGTGATTTTAAACGACTCATCCTCTTTTTGCAGATATCTCATAACATCCAGCACTTGACCCGTAATTTCACCGGCTGAAAGATTCCTCTTATAACCTTCCATTCCTGTTGCACAAAAGGAGCATCCTACCGGACATCCAACCTGGGTCGAAACACAGAGGGTCTGGCGGTCTCGGGAAACGTCCTTTTCGTAATCCATCAGAACTGTTTCAATTCTTTCACCGTCCGCCAGGCTGAACAGAAACTTACGGGTACCGTCCTTCGATCTCTGCTCCCTGACAAGCCCAGCCGCTTGAATATAAAGAGACTGCTTTAATATTTCTTTATCTTCTTTGCTAATATTGCGTATTTCTTCCCAATTTTGAGATCCCTTTTGTTGTACCCACCCGAAAATCTGCTTGGCTCGAAATTTCTTGATGTTATTTTTCAAGCAAATATCTGTTAGTTCCTCAACAAGGCAAGCACGGCAGTCAATCTTTCCCATATTCAGTATTATTCACCCAATCTTCCTTTTATAAACATATCCCCGAACGAGAAGAGACTTTTTATCATATTTGAAGTTTAAGTTTAGCTACAAAAAAACCATCCATTTTATGGAGGTGCGGCAAGATTTGCCAAACACCTTTTTGCAGTTGCTGCAAGTCCCTCTCGGCTGAAACATGAAAAGGCAATAACGGGGTAAGATCAACCGGTATGAACTCCAGTCTTAAGCGGCGGAAAGCTTTAATTACCTCAAAATTTTCTTCCGGTTCGGTCGTACAGGTGGAATAGACGATTTCTCCTCCGGGCAGCACATAATCTGAAGCTTTGAGCAGGATCTCCAATTGTAACTTGGGAAGCTGCTCAATTTCATCTTCTCTTTTGTGCCAACGAAGATCCGCTCTTCTTCTAATAACTCCCAAGCCCGAACAAGGGGCATCAACCAGGACACGGTCGAACTTGCCTTCAATCCCCGCTAGTATCCTGGCATCACTTTCCACGGTTTGAATAATGCTGATTTCTAAACGTTTTGCCAGCTCATCGACTAATTTTAGTTTCTGTGGATATATATCTACAGCAAGAATCTCTCCTTGGTTTTTCATAAGCTGAGCCAGATGGGTTGTTTTCCCTCCCGGAGCACTGCATACGTCTAAAACCCGATACCCTGGTTTTACCCCTAAAACATGGGCAACCAGCTGGGAACTCTCATCCTGAACAGTAAAAAATCCTGACTTAAAGGCCTCAAGTTTTTCCACCGCCCCAAAATCATCAAGGTAAAAAGCCTCCGGCAGCCGGGGACTTGAAACACCCTTGAGGTTATTATTCTTAAGCACAGTTATAAATTCTTCTTTGGTTGTTTTAAGGGTATTAATCCGGATAACGGTTGGCGACGGATCATTGTTGGTTTTAAGCAATTCTTCCGTTTCTTCCGCTCCCCATCTTTTAAGCCATCTTTTGACCATCCACTCAGGATGGGAATAGAAAACGGAAAGATAACGCCAAGTTTCTTTTTTCTTATCAGGCCACGCAAACTTCCAGCCTGTTTCAGCCGTCTTGCGCAGCACACTGTTTATAAGGGCCGGAAATCTATGGTTCTTTGCATATTCCCCGGATTTTACAAGATTGACACTTTCATTAATTGCTGCAGGAATAGGAATTTTATCAAGAAAAAGTATCTGAAAAGCTCCTGCCCGAAGAATTGCCCGTACTTCATGCGGAAGTGCCGACATTGGTTTCGTAAGGTGTTTTCGCAAAGCGTAATCAAGCAGAAGTTTATTCTTCAAAACGCCATTGACCAAAGCGGATACCAGGTGACGGTCCCTATAGTCCTCAAGGCTTGATAAATTTTCGCGCAGCAAAATATTGGCATAGGAACCCTCTTTTTCTACCCTTGCAAGAATACGCACGGCAATTTGCCGTGCGTTATTATCAAGAAAACCGTTAACAATATTCATATCCATCTTTTCCTTCTAGTCATCCCGTCCTTGAGCAATCCATACAAACCGAAGCAAAGTAAGAATCGCACTTAATGCTGCAGCAACATAAGTTAAAGCCGCGGCACTCAACATCCGTCTGGCTCCTGTCAGTTCTTCTCCCTGTGAAACGATACCGCTTCTTTCGAGGAAAGCAAGAGCCCTGCTGCTGGCATTGAATTCAACAGGTAAAGTAACAATTTGGAAAAGTACCGCAAAAGCAAACGCATAAATCCCGATCATTAAGAGAGATGGAAATGCAGGCAGAAAAAAGCCCAAAATAATAAGAAGCGGGCCTATCTGACTTCCCAGAGATGCTACCGGCACAAAAGCTGTCCTTATCTTTAGAGGAGCATAACCATCAGCATGCTGTACGGCGTGCCCCGTTTCATGAGCCGCAACCGCTAAAGCCGCAATTGATGTACTGCTATAGACCCCGCTGCTAAGCCTCACGGCCTGGACCCTTGGATCATAATGATCGGTCAAATTTCCTGTGACTTGTTCGACCTTAACATCATATAACCCGTTTTCATCTAGGATCATCCTCGCTACATCAGAACCCGTCCGTCCTGAACTGCTCCTTATTTTTGAATAGCGGCCATAAGCTCCGCTGACTTTTATTTGAGCATAGGCGGTAAGGATAATAGCAGGTATTAATAAAATCGTCGAGGGATGAAGTAAAAATGGATCAAAAATCATGATTTCTCCTCCTTCAAGAATCACCATTCGTTCCCAGAAATAAATAGAAAAGGTTACATTAAACCTATATCTTGTTTGTACCTAAAGTCTACCCTAAATTACTTAAATTTAGCTTAAAGTATTATTACTTCATGCTTAATAGACAATAGTACTTTAGACAAATAATTCCCCATTAATAACTTGACGGCCATTGAAAAAATCTGTTGCTGCCATCCTCTTTTTCCCTGCCGGCTGAAGCTCAATGATCTCTAATAATCCTTCCCCGGCAGTTACTCTTATTCCTTTTAACGTTCGCGATACAATCTGACCCGGCAATAATTCTGTTAAGGCACAACCCTCAAGCCCATTGCCCGGATACAGCTCACTTTTCCATATTTTTACCGGTTGTCCGCGGAAAGTGGTAAAAGCACCTGGCCATGGTGATAAACCCCTTATTCTATTATGTATTTTATCTGCCTTCCAGAACCAGTCGATTTTCTCATGTTCCCTTTTTAAAAGCGGAGCATAAGTGAATTCTTGTGGCTGGGGGGTAGGCAATAACGTTCTGTTCACTAATCCTTCCAATGTTTTGAGCAAAACTTCAGCCCCAACTCTCATTAAGACATCGTGGACATCTCCGGTTGTGGCAGAAGCCCCGATTTCTATCTCCTTGCTTAAAAGCATGTCCCCGGTATCGAGTCCCTCATCCATCAGCATAGTTGTAACTCCGGTCTTATGCTCCCCGTTAATCACCGCCCAATGAATAGGGGCGGCGCCACGATATGCAGGCAATAACGAAGCATGTACATTGATGCACCCATAACGCGGATATTTCAAAATATCTTGCGGTAATATTTGTCCATAGGCAACAACAACAATACACTCCGGCTCAAGTTTTTTGATTAGTTCTACATCTGTTGAACACTTGATCTTCTCGGGTTGAAAAACAGGAAGCATCAGACTCTGGGCCATTACTTTTATTGGACTTGCCGTAATTTTGTTACCTCTTCCCGCCGGCCTGTCAGGTTGGGTAAAAACACCGGTAATATTGTATCCGGCATCATAAAGAGCCTGTAAAGAAGGAACCGCAAAATCCGGAGTACCCATAAAGACAAGCCTCATTTTTTCTCACCCACACTTCTACTTTATTCTTTATCGTAAAGTTTTTGGGCTACATCCACAAACAAGATACCTTCTAGGTGATCAATTTCATGTTGGAATATTCTTGCTAATAAACCCTTTGCCTCATATTCCATCATTACTCCATTACGATCCAGGGCTTGAACCACCACTGTTTTCGCCCGCTTAACGTCCCCTGTCAAATTAGGAATGCTTAAACAGGCCTCCCTGTCTATTTCCTGTCCTGACTTTTTGATAATAACAGGATTGATAAGCTCTATCAGCCCTTCTCCGGCATCTATCACAATTAACCTCTTAAGGACTCCAACTTGAGGAGCTGCAAGTCCGACTCCACTAGCCTGATACATCGTCTCCGCCATATTTGTCAACAATTTAAGCACATTTGGAGTTATTTTTGTTACTTCTTTTGCTTTCTCCCTTAAGATATCTTCTCCCATATAAACTATTTGATAAACCGCCATATTACCAATCCTTTCTCCCGGTAAAAACTGGTTAAAATATCTTCAAAATTAATCATTTTATTATACCAAAATAAACACACTATTTAAATTATAAACTATAATCCATCTTTTAAGCAATTTAGCTCAATTAAGGGGGTTTACCTCAATGTTCAATTTTATCCCTGAACTGGAATTACTATTAAAAAATAGCTTTACTCCGGCATGCACTATTTTTCTTAAATTATCGGGATTCTTACCTTTAATTGAGACTTGCCAACGAAACTCATTTTTCAGTTTGGTTAGGACCGCGGGAGCCGGACCAAGGATTTGGCACCTTTCTTTTTCTTCTATTTGTAAAGATATTTTGATACTTTCCGCAAGATCCTGGGCCGCTCTGATTACTCTCTCTTCTTTTTCATGAAAAAGCAATACCCGAATAATATGGGAAAAAGGAGGATAACTTAATTTTTTGCGGTAGGCAATCTCCTCCCAGAAAAACGCAGAATAATCCTGTACAGCCGCCTTCCTGATCGCTCTGTCATCGGGTGCGTAAGTCTGGATAATAACTTCACCTTTTTTAACACCTCTCCCTGCTCTGCCCGCAACCTGAGTTAAGAGCTGAAAAGCCCTCTCCCGGGAACGAAAATCAGGCATATTCAGCAGCTGATCGGCGGAAATTACCCCCACGAGCGTCACGTTGGGGAAATCAAGTCCTTTAGCTAACATCTGCGTTCCAACCAAGATAGGAACGTTTTCGTTACGGAATTTTCCCAAAATATCTCCATGTTTTTCTGTGCCGGAAATTGTATCCGTATCTAGTCTTAAAACTTCTACCCCTGGAAAAAGAGCGGTAACTTCCTCCTCGACTTTTTGTGTCCCTTGCCCGAAGAAACGGATATACCTGCTGCCGCAATCCGGGCAATGGTGAAATACTTCCTGCTTATAACCGCAATAATGGCAACATAACTCCCGCCTTTGACTGTGAAAAGTTAAAGAAACATCACAGTGGGGACAACGGGCAACAAAACCACATTCACGACAAAACACAAAAGTTGAATACCCCCTGCGGTTAAGGAACAGGATACTTTGCTCTCCTTTATTTATCTTTTCCCTCAGCTTATCGCGTAAAATAAAAGAAAATATGCTATTATTCCCGCTAGCCAGTTCTTCTTTCATGTCAACAATTTCTACCGTAGGTAAGGCTCTTTGCTTAAATCTCTCCCCGAGATAACTGAAATCGATTTTCCCTCTCTGCACGGCCGCATAAGCTTCGAGAGAAGGAGTAGCACTACCGAGAACAACCAGCCCGTTTCTTTGCATCATCCTTTTACGGGCAACATCCCTGGAATGATACTTGGGGTTCTCATCTTGTTTATAGGCATTGTCATGTTCCTCGTCCAGAATAATCAGGCTCAAGTTTGGTAACGGTGCAAAAACCGCCGACCTGGCCCCTATGATGATCCTCTTCTTACCGCTCAACGCTTTCTCCCAAAGAGAAAGTTTTTCCGCCGGGCTAATTCCGGAGTGAATGACCCCAACAAGACCGTTGAATTGTTCAATAAAAACTTTGGAAATCTCAGAAATAAGCGAAATCTCGGGGACAAGGATAATAGCGTCTCCGCCTTGTGCCAATACCCTGAAGACTATTTCCCGGTACACTTCAGTCTTCCCGCTTCCCGTAATACCATGAAGCAGGACACAACCGCCTTCTCTTTTCTGATAGGAATTCCATATTTTCTGAACAGCTATCCTTTGGACAGGGCTGAGTTCAATGTTCTTTTCCATCGGAAAAATAGGGAAAGATTCTATCGGCCCGGTAAAATCCGTTTGAGCGGAAGCTTTTTTTAGCCGAACTGCGCCTGAAAATCTTGATTCTTTTTGTATCCAACCTTGTTTGAGCATTTCATCCAGAAGGGCTTGACCGGCATTGGCCCTTTTAATGAGAACCTTCTCGGCCAAAGCTTTTTTGTGTGATCTGTTCAGAACAGCTAAAACTTTATAAGTCTCGGGATCCAAAAGCTCCAATACTTTAACATCCTCGTCTTCCAATCCGGCTAAGGGAAGAATCCATGACTCTGCTTTCCCTCTGAGAAAAGGCCAAACAGTATGTAAAGCCTGGGCAACAGAACAAATCGTTGTTTCCGCCAGCCAGCCGGCAAGTTCAACCAGCTCGGGCGGTATGAGACTTTGCTCTTCCAGAACAGCCTCTATCTTTCGCAGCTTAATATCTTTTCCCAGACTCGGAGGTTCATCCGCAATGCCAACCACCAGTCCCTGGACTTTCCGATTCCTAAGGGTAACCAAAACCATCATTCCTGTTTTAATTGGCAGCTTTTCGGGTATTAGATAGTGATAGCTTTGGTCGAGACGCCTATTGGCTACATCCACCAGCACTTCGGCGTATCTTTCCAATCTTAAGCGCCTCCTTATCATCTAAAGTTGATTGTTCTTTTTTATAGCCAAGCAAAATTCTACTCTTGAATTATACCAGATATCTCTTTTCCGGGAACACAACCTAAGTGGTACATTGCGATTTTAGGACCTCATATCATGCTGGAGTCCTTTCTTACATAACAGTAATAAAAATGCCCAAAGTAGCCTCGTATCTTTATTTATTGTTAACCGAAAGGAGTTAAATTCTATGTCTAATATTGCCTACGGAACAGAAAAATTAGGACGCTTACGTCAGGTATTGCTTCATACGCCAAACCAATCTCTCAATCTGGTAAACCAATCAAACTTTGAGGATTACCTGTTTAATTTTCCGCCCGACATCGAGCAGTACCGGCAAGAACATAACCAGTATGCTGATCTCTTACGCTCCGGGGGAGTCCAGGTGCAGCAACTTCAAGATTTTGCCCTATTCTATCCGCCGGCCTTTCTCAAAACAAACTCAGCCGCAGAGGAGTCGAAATCATTCCCTTCCATCCTAATGCTTTATTAGCCGGAGGCGGAAGCCTGCGTTGTCTTACTTTGAGAGTGTGGCGGGACTAAGCATGAGACTCTGCTTCATCAATAAATTAATTGCCTTTTGCAGTGTTTGTTTATCAATGGCACCTTGAAAAGCATTCACAATGTTGCCTTCAGCATCAATGATAAATGTGGTTGGAATGGAAGAAATGCCATAGGTATTGGCAGCCTTCTGCTCATTATCAAAATAAACGGGAAAATCATAGCCCTGTTCTTCCACATACTTTTGCCCTTTAGCCTGGGTTTCCCGCTGACCATCGACCAAGTCGACCATCATAAATACAACGTCATTTTTTACATTTGAAGATACTTCGTTAAAATGCGGCATTTCACCCCTGCACGGCGGACACCACGAGGCCCAAAAATTCAGTACAACCGGCTTTCCGATAAAATCGGATAATTTAACCTTATTTCCTTGATTATCAAAGACAGTAAAGTCCGGAGCCTGATTCTTCTTCTTTTCATTATTGGAAGGCTGGTCTGATGCCTGGTCTTCCTGCTGTATTTCTTGGTTTGATTTGTAGTTTGCCGCCAAGTCATTATATGCAAAATAAGCAACTCCAAGAAATACTGCAAATATGATAATGCCGAATATTGTTTTTCTTTTCATAGTCAAATCCCCTTTAAAAAGTAAGCTTTGCCAATAAACTCCCCATAAAGCCCGTTATCATCAAAACCCCTACGATAACCAGAAATCCGCCGGAAATTAGATTTATAACCCGATAGTGTTTTTTTATAGAATTAAGAACCGATTTTAACCGATCAATTAAAACGGCACTGACTATAAAGGGAATACCTAGTCCGAGGGAAAAACTTAAAAGCAGAAGGATTCCTCTCAGGCTCTCGCCGCTGGAGGCCGCCAGCATTAACGCCGAACCCAAAAATGCACCTACACAGGGTGTCCAGCTAATTGCAAATACCGCTCCGAATAGGATGGATGATAAGAAACCAACTTTAAACGTTTTAATATCAAAGTGTTTATGCGTATTAATTATTGGGATCCTAATGAATTCCATAAAGTTGAGGCCAAAAAGTATGACCATTATGCCAGATACAACGTTTATTAGAGTATTATATTCTCGTAATAACTTGCCAACAGCCCCGGAAAAGGCTCCGAGCGATAAAAATACGAGGGTAAAACCCAATACAAAACCTATAGCATTGGTTAAAACTACTTTCTTATAACCTTTATTGTTTTGACCTGCAAAGTAAGAAATATAGATGGGCAGCATGGGCAGCAGACAAGGAGAAATAAAGGTGATAATCCCTTCAAGAAATGTTATTAGGTAATCCATAGCCCATCCTTTCTTTGTCCCAGACTCAAACTCCTAGCCACTTCTATATCAGCCGGGCAGAAGGAATAGAGTTCATTCGAAACTGCGGCCAAAGTTAATTATCTCCAACAAGGCCGTTTCAAAATGTTGATTATCATCTTTGGTTCGTTTCTTAGAATTTATTGTCCTGCCGCCTGCCCGACGGACCTTCTGCCCAAGGAAACGTTCGAACAAAAGTTTATCAATATTATTGTCGGTAAAAACAAGCCCGTTCTGATTTAGTGCTTTGGCCCCTTTGCCCAAAACAAGTGCAGCCAGTCCATAGTCTTGCGTCACGACAATATCATCTATGGTTAACAGCTTCATTAAAGCAAAATCCGCACTGTCCCGGTCTTGTCCTACTGTTATTATCGTACTATAGCCATCGTTAAGTTCATGCGCCGTATCGATAATCATGGTAACCGGAATACTAAATTGTTTCGCAACCTTGATAATGATATCCTTTACCGGACAAGCGTCAGCATCTACCAGTATTCTCAATTCATTTCCCTCAATCTCTCCATCTTAGCTTTCTCTTCACTTGCCCAAAGATGTTTCCGTCATCCGCCTCTATTTTATAAACCAATTCCAGCTGTCAATATATCAATAGTTCCATTAAAATTCCCAGCAGACCTCCCCAGAACCCATAAAGCTCCAGCTTGCGAAAATAATGTTTGGCAAAGGAATTAAAGAGATCCTCTATCTCTTGCGGATTCATATTGTTGATTTCTCTTTCCGTTATATCTTTGAGATCCAGCGTCTTCACTAAATCTGCGATCTGTTCTTCTAAAGCGTTCAAAATGCCTTCGACAACAATAGAAGCAATAAACTCTTTGGTCTCTATTTCAAGCATACCATTAATATTCAAGGAGAACGTTGTCAACGTACGCTCCAAGGCAGCCTTGAGTTTGTTTGTTGCTTCTTTATCTTGAATCAATAAAGTAATAACTTGTTTAAAGTCGCTCTGAAGGACGGCGGAATCCAGGATTGCTTTTAGTTCTTTCGCGTTGGCATACGTCATGATGGCTTCGGTAAATTCCTCCACAGCTGTACGTAAGCCCTCACTTTCTTTTATTTTCGTTAAAGCCCGATCAACAGACCGATTGATATCCTCCTTGTCAACACCTTCAAACATGGGACTTACAGCTATCCCCGATGCTATATCAGCGAATATTTTGGTCGCTGCGGTAGAAATAGCCATTTTCAAAGTAACCTCTTTGTTTACAAGGCTATCGTTTAAAGTCTTCCGCACCAGATTTAATTCCGAAGCCAAAATAGCAAAAACGTCTTCGGTCCTTTTAATCCCAGCTGCTCTTAACAATGTTTCCAGCGGGAAATCAGCAAGCGATTCAATAACCCCACCGGACAAAATTCTTAATTGTTTATTTAATGTCTTATTATCGAGCACATTACTGACAATATCAACAATTCCTTGCTCCGTTAAATCGATTTTAATTTCATTTACCTTGGATTCTCCAATATGACTTAGAGATTTCAATAAATACGAACTTAAATCATCGCGACTTTGGCTCATGATTTCCGGAGCGGTTTTGTCAACCAAATGATCCACGACATCATCAATTGTCGAATCAATATGGAGTAAAGAATTCGCGACCTCATACCCCTTAGTGCCTCGCGCTTCTTTTTTAGCAGCACTTTTTAAATTTTCCCGTTCATTATCCAGCAAAATAGTTATCTTTGCTGTCAATAGATCCAGGATGGGATGAACATTCTGTGCAAACACTTCAAACAATTTGCCTTCAAAGAGGTCCATGATCTTTTTATTCGGATCCAATTCTTTTAAGATTTTTTCTTGAATAACTTCTTGAATTTTTTTACGGTTACTTTCTGAGCGTAGTTGCTCGGAGATTCGATCGGCGATCACTTTCTTAATCGCTTCTTTGTGTTTATCCTCGATAAGCTCTTTGAGACTTTGGGAAGTAAGAATGGTAAAAGGTTGGGCCAGTGCTGAAGCTGCTATTTTAGCAAAGAGCTGTTGATTCGTCAAAACTCCTTGGAGCTGGGCCCATTGACGATCCAGGTAAGTATCCATGTAAGAATCCATTTTCCTGCCTGCAAATTGCTTCACCTTATCGGGCAGTACCTGTCTTAATGATCTTTTTTCCTGCAACATCCCCTCCAGCCTATCCGCCAAATAGGGCTGCATCTTTGTTGGCAAATCCAATCCGTAAACTTTCATGATTTTTTTTAACTGTCCGAAGTCAAACACCTTGAGCGGAATATTCTGAAACTCATCTGCCAGTTTTTGACTCCAAGTTTCAAGGTGCTTGGCTGCAAAGATATCGCCTGCCCTGATTAACTCCGATGAGATAACGGATGTATTGGCAAGAAGAAAGTTCTCCAAAATTTTATAATTATTTTCTGATATAGACTGATTCAGAATCTTGGTCAAATTTTCCCGATTATCTTTAAATAACTTGACAGAAGATTGGCTATTCAATAGTTCTTCGCCGACAAAGTGAGCCATTGACTTCGCAAACCGAGGTTTATTCTTCACGATGACGCCTTGGGTCAGTGGCACATCTTTACCAAATATCCTCCAGGGGCGATAGGGATGGAAAATCATCCACAGCGCTTGCTTATTTGTTAGGTAGCCCACCAATCCATAAACAGGTACTGAGCAAACAAGACTCAATGAACCGGTAAGGTTATATCTGCTTTTTACAAGTCCAAAAGCTAATCCTGCCAAAACTCCAAGAAAAGCACCCAACCAGGATATTGGTTTTAGTTCCTTCCCCATAAAACCTTCAACCACTTCTTGGAGTTGTTGATTCTGCAGCTTCGACAGGTTGCTGGACACAATTGCCTCTATCTGACCTTTTGTTATCGCTTCCAAGTGATTCTTCAAAAGATTGATACCGCCGCTTGCCAGTCTTGTCCCAAGGTTGGGCATGGTATTGACACGATCATAAACACTGTAGATAGACCTTTGTTGAAGTTCTTCCAGTCCATCCAATGTAACCAGGTTAATCTTATCAGCTATATTCTCTGTTATTTTACTTTGCAAGCTTGCGTTTAAAATATGGCTTATTTTTTTATTTTCCATAAGCTTTTGGCTCTCTGAAACAAGGATTGCGGCGAAATATTCCCGACGCTTTTCTAATTGAGCCAGAACCATCTTCTTCAATTCCGGCACATTGGCATCAAATGCTTCGGCTGGAACAAAACCGCTGAATTTCCTGGTACTTACTCCCTGCACAATGAGCCTTAGCTCCTTTTGCATAGCTTCCGTAAATTTCGCCGTATACAAGTATTCTTGTTTAAACTTAACAAGTAATCCTTTGACATAGGATTCTATAGGCTCCGCTAACGGGAGCTGAATAAGTTCCCCAAGTTTCCGATTGAAGAAGGAGTCAGCAGCCTTCAAATCAACCTGAGCTGCAAGTTTGTCCATATTATTTTTGATAAGCAACGTAATATCCTGACTGGTGAAAATCCCCCGGCTCTCTAAGCTGCCGATTAACTCACTGATGTTGGTGTTTTTTAAATAGCCGATGATTTCTAAAGATATCTCCTCACTCAGGATACGAACATCGGCATTATCCTTTATCCCCTGAATGACTTTGGCAACGATTTGGAATTTGCTGACCAAGGCATTTTTGGCAAATCGCTCATAGAGAAGCCTTTTAAGCCACGCGCTATGTCCGGTCTCCTGGGCTAAGGTACTTTGCAGCGCCTCCTCGATACGCTTTTCCAGCCATTCCTGGTTCTGTTTAAGCCACATGATTAGTTGATTCACCACTCCGGGCAGCTTCGATGCCAGAAAAGACTCTATATTACCGGCCAATTCCGGTTGAAATAAATTAAAGAGAGGCATTCGAATTTCTTTGATTGTCGTAAACAAATAATCAGAAGTCTGCTCCAGAAGGTTTTGACCTTCGGGTGACTTCAAAAATTGGATAATATGCTGCAAAAGTTCACTACTCATATTTTCAGTATGGGTACGACCGAATAATTCCACGAACGTTTTATTTTTTATGTTCTTCTCCAATTCTGCTACAACGAAACCAATATCGAATTGGGCGTAGAGATCATCCAGCAATTGCTGCACGATCTGATCAGAATCCTTTTCGAGTTTATTGTGAAGGTTAGCAGTAACCTTATTTAGATTTTCTGTCACGACTTCAACCATCGTCGAAGGAACAAAATCGCCTAAATTTTCGTCCTTATATTGTCTGTAGACAATCGAAATAAAAGAATCAAATATCTCTGTTTCCTGTAAAATATTGAAACAAGCATCGATTGTTTGACCTACACAGAATTCCAATTGCTTCTTGCTTAAAATGTCTTGCAGAGAAATCGTATCAGAAAAAAGCTTAAGCACTTCATCAATCATTCCTGTTTGTTTCTCACGAATGAAACCAACGAAGTTATTCAAACTCTCCGTCATTTTGGGTATTTGACCCAAACTCTTCTTTTGAGTAACCTCGTATAACTGTTTTTGCAGAAAATCGTTAACGATTTTGGTTACTTCCCCGTTAAACTCAGCTTTGCTTAATTCACCCTGTAAAGTCCCATGGTTGATAACATCACGCCCGACCAATTGACTCACGTTTTCGATGAATTCTTCTCTCGTTTCAATGATTAGGCCGCCAAATCCCAATACTTTCTGAAAAATCATTTTTACAGCTGCCCTATTGGTAACGTAGCCGGTAATTCCCCCTGTTAAAGCTTGTATGGCTAACTCAATGCAATTCATTCTTCTTCCGTCCTATCAATATTGTCTTTCACGATTCATTTTAATAATATCATAATCTTGCATTTTATAAGAAAAAAACGTAGTTTAATTCAACTACGAAGCGACGTTATTGTCTTATGGCTATTAAGTCAATACGATAATTTATCACAAAACTTTTACTGTCACCGTGAATTCATATCCGTTGGGAGCAACGGCTTTAGTAAAATCATAACTGACTTCTTTGCCTAGATTGTCAGCTGAGAGCCAGAGGTGAAATAGGGCAATACCAATGTCTATCTGATTCATCTTTCCATACAACTGTGCTCTGAGAAGATTTAGTTTTTTGCGGCTCACTGTAATCGCGTCGGCATCTCCGCTAAAAAACCATGGTTGACTATTGGAGGCGGATGGAGCAAGTCTGACAGGCTCGAGGAGTTCGTCAGCACCTGCCACACTGGATATGGCAGACAGACTATTTCGTTTGAACTCGGAGGTATCTGCTCTATGTATCGGCTCGGTGGTATTCCCAAAAGCAAGCATGATCACAAACTGCTCTCTGATGTTTCAAACAGCCCTGTTTAATGCGGTTTAGCGGCGTTTGTTGTGCAAGAGGTTCGTCTTTAGCCCTGTCCGGCGGTAGCGTCTCCACTGAAAAGTATCTGCGTTTGGGTCGGTTTGTGGGTAGAAATTCTGCGTATTAAAAGAACACGCGCGATTTTGCGACCGTATGCAGCCGATTTTGTGGGTATTTTCCGGCGTTTTGCGGCGGTGATACTGCGAATTCATCCGGAGCATACCTTCCACCGGAAAAAGAAGTCATATTATCTTTCTCTGCCGATAAAAAACCATCAACCACGCACCACGCCCTGTACCAACCCTCTCCACCAGATGGACGGGAAATATATCATCAAGACGCAGGACAACAAATTAAACTCCCTTTCGGAAACGAAATGCTCGCAGGCGGCCTGCGAGCTTTGTCATTCATCCTCTTTACGTTCCGATAACTCTATGATTTTCAGTTCCGGCTCCGGCGACGAGATATAGAGCTCCTCGCACTCCCGCTGCGCCGCAATCAAAAGATTCACGGCTTCCTCTGAGGCACGGAACATCTTTAAGTACATCTCTTTATAGTCCGGCATCGCACATCCCCCACGGACATATTTTATGCGGTTTCAGCATAAAAGTCAATATGCGATAACCGCATATTGTACAATATTTGTGAGGTGAGGATATTGTATCAGAGACTGCGGGATTTGCGCGAAGACCGTGATTTGACACAGCTTGACATAGCGGCGCTGCTCAATGTGAGCCAGACGACTTATTCTCGCTATGAGAGCGGCGTTTTGGATATACCAAGCATTTCACTGATAATGCTTGCCGACCATTACAAGGTGAGTGTGGATTACATCCTCGGGCGAACCGACAACCGGAAAACGAACCGGTAAAGTGCGGCGCGGCGGGTTTGGAATTATCTCCAATCCGCCGCGCTACTTTGTATGTGCAAGTGATTGCCGTTAAACTGACTTTTTAGGCTTCTTGAGCAGCTCGGGTTCCGGTTGTATCACAGGAGCTGCAGTTGCCTTGTTATCTGTTTTCTTTTTCTTGGGCATCTTCTTCGGGTTTTTATATCCCATGTTCAGCGCCTTCTTTCTCATATTGAAAACGCATGTCACCCCAAGAGTGACATGCGTTTTTCTGTAATCTTCACAGTTGATTACTGTTTCAGTGTAGCACCGAACAAAATCAAAGTCAAACAAACTCGGTTTTGCGGCCGGCCCATCAAACATTTGAGCTGGAAGTTGAGGCTGCGCGCAGAATCAGCTCTTCTGCGCTTTTTCGTCGCTGAGAGGTGGTGGGGAAATAAATCATATAGACGCAGAACAACAAATTAAACCCTTCTTCCGCGCCCCGACATGGCTGCCAATCGAAAAGAATATCATTTTGACGCGCTCAATCCTTCAAACAGCCGAGCGGAACGACAAATACGCCGTCATCTCGCCGATAAGCGAGCTCCGTGCCGGTCAGAATCATTAGAAATGATGGCTCACGCATTTTCTCTGTATTGACCTTCTCACGCAGCTCACGCAGATGGACGGCAGCATCTTCAATTTCCTTGGAGCCGAGCTTTACTTCCACCGCCGCCCATCTGCCGTCGTTCAGACAGATAACGGCGTCCGATTCCAGACCGCCGGCATCGCGATAGTGAAACACCTGACCGTCAATTGCCTCTGCATAAACGCGCATATCCCGGTCACACAGAGACTCAAACAAAAAGCCAAAGTAATTGAAATCGTCCAGCAGCCGAGCCGGTGTTAGCCGCATAACCGCAGCTGCGATGGAAGGATCAATGAATTGTCTCTTTGGTGACGTTCTGATTGCGGTTTTAGAACGCAGTGCCGGATTCCACGCCGGCAGGTTTTCCGTGACGAATATGCGGTTCAGCGCAGTCAAATATTGGCTGATGGTTTTTTCGGAGACACTTTCATCCTCGTCCCCCATCGCAATATCATCATGAATCGTTTTGATAGTCGCGAGCGTTGAAACATTCCGCGCCAGAGAACGCATCAGGGCGCGTACTCTGACCGGGCTTTTCTCGATACCGTCCACTCTGGAAACGTCCGCGTTGATAATCGCTTCCACATAATCGATGGCATGGCGCAGAGCGTTCTTTTCACTCTCGCCGATGGATGCCGGCCAACCGCCTCTCACGATCGCGAAAGCGATTCGCTCAATGGTAAGTTCTGAAAAACTGTCGATCTCCGTTTTTCCATCAAAGAGCTCTTTCAGAGATACGCTGCCGTTGGATTCCATAGACTCATACAGGCTCATCGGACGCATGAGCAGTCTGGAGATCCGACCAGTCCCGGTATGTTGAATGACATCGTCCTTTGGAACAGCGGAGCCTGTCAGAATAAATTGGGCAGGATTGCCGCGCTGATCCACCGCGAAGCGGACTGCATCCCATAAGACCGGAGCCGTCTGCCATTCGTCCAGCAGACGCGGCGTTTCCCCCTTCAAGAGCAGAGAAGGCTTCGTATCAGCGGCTTTCAAATAGGAAATCTGTCTGTCCGGATCCTGCATGAAGAGCTGGCTTTTTGATGCCTCTGTGGCAGTTCTGGTTTTACCGCACCATTTGGGGCCTTCGATTAAAACCGCGCCGCTGGCCTCCAGTCTGTCCCGCAGCATTTGGTCTGCGATTCGTTTCAGATATTTGCGCTCCATATGCATCCCTCCGTGCTAATTCTATTCACTGCCTATATTATGCCCTCAACTTCCGAAAATATCAAGCTTTTACTTCCGATAATATTATTATTTTACTTCCGAAATTATCAAGCTTGACGCCATGTGGAATCAAAACCGCCTTACACAATTCAACGAAGTTAATTCGGCAGTCATACACAAGGACATATCTAACGGGCTTTAGTTGAGACCGTTCCCGCGCTCACGCCGTATTCCTTTATAACGTCACGGACAGCCTTTGGTTTTGCCGATGCCGGCAGAAATATTCTTGTGGATATTCTCTCGATTCTGTGGTATATGTTTGTGCTGCGGAGGTGAAATCATGCCGAAAAGAGAGAATCAAGGCGGTGTCCGGCAGCGCGCGGATAGGCGCTGGGAAGGGCGGCTGTCCCTGGGAAAGCATCAAAAAACGGGCAAGTACATCACCCGCAGCGCGTACGGAGAGAACGAGGACGAAGCCCACGAAAAGCTGACCGAACTGCGTTGCATGACCGAGAGCCTCGACTATGTGCGCGCAAGCGGGTACACCGTCGGGGAATGGGCAGCCGACTGGTACCACATCCACGCCGAGGGGCGCGTGAAGCCCAATACTGACGGCGGCTACCGCAATCTCATCTTCCGCCATATCGCGCCGGGGTTGGCGGAGATTCCGCTCTCCGACCTGACGGAACAGCAGGTG
The DNA here is from genome assembly GCA_002423425.1 of Peptococcaceae bacterium UBA6116. GTDB lineage: Bacteria > Bacillota > Desulfitobacteriia > Desulfitobacteriales > Syntrophobotulaceae > UBA6116. The sequence goes on along the minus strand of DIWC01000049.1, from coordinate 6,460 downwards.
CGGGTATTCTATGAAGGTCTGGCGCAAAATGGTCTGTCCAGGCGAAGCGTCTGGTGCGTGCATCTTCTCCTGCGGCGGATTTTGGATGAAGCCTGCCGGGAACGGTTGCTCCCCGCGAATCCTGCTGCAAGCTGCGAGGTGCCAGCCATGCCGGAGCGCGAGCCGAAACGCCTGCGGACTGGACAGGTGAAACGCTATCTGGATGCAGCGGAGGCGCTGGACTTTCTCCCAATTGCATATGTGGGACTGCAAAGCGGTCTGCGGCAAGGCGAGTTGTTCGCCCTGTCGTGGGCCGCTTTTGATGTGCAGTCCAGGCAAGTCATCCTTGGCAAACATCTGCTGGCGCTCTCGGAGAAGGCGGTGGAACACCTTGTCGCGGAGCATGAAAAGCACCCTGGAAATCCATATGTCTTTCTCGATGCCAAGACTGGCGAGCTCTACACGCCTCACCGCTTCTATTACCTGCACCGGCAAATCCTGAAGCGTGCGCACCTGCCCACCATCGGTTTCCGCGATCTGCAACTAAACTTTAAGGAGATGGAATTATGACCATACAAGAATGGACACAGCATTGGCTGGAAGCCTACGCCAGGCCCTCCGTCCGTCCGGCCACACTGGCGGCGTATAGGTACATTCTGCAAAATCATATCAACCCAGGACTTGGAGAAATCGAGCTCGCCGCACTCATGGTCGAGGACGTGAGCCTCTTTCTCGAACATTGCAAGACCTCCGGCAGCCACCGCCCGGAAAGCGCCGGCTATCCGGGACTGTCGGATGAAACCATGCGACATATCCACCGCCTGCTATATCAATGCCTCGCCCCGGCGGTCACCCAAGGGTTGATCTCTGAAAATCCGGTGGGCGCATTCCGTTGCGCCAGGTCGAAACCGCAGACGCACAACGTCCTGACCGCAGACGAGGTGGAGGTGTATCTGGACGCCGCCGATGAACTGGGCGTGCTGTCCATGTTCTCGCTGGAGCTGACGTGCGGCCTGCGCCAACGCGAGCTGATCGCTCTCAAATGGAGCGATCTGGACGTGGAAAACCGCACCCTCACCGTCGCAGAACAGCGTGCGGTGGAGCGCGGGAAGCTGGTCGAATACGGAATGGAAACACGGACAATTACGCTGACAGAGGAGGTGACGGCGCTGCTATCCGGAGAGCACGCGCGGCACCCCAGTCACCCCTGTATGTTTGTCCATCCGGGGACGCTGAAGCCTTATTCACCCAACATGGTGCGTCTGCTGCACGGCAGGGTCTTAGAGCGCGCCGGGCTGGAGCACCTGCGGTTTGTGGATCTCCGGCACACCTGCGCAGCCCTCGCGCTGAAAGGCGGTGCGGAAGCGCGAACCCTCGCCGCCGTGTTGGGCCACAGCCGCCCCAGCGACACGCGCCAGGCCTACAAGGAGTACCTGCCCGCGAAGAAACCGGAAAAGCCCGTGTGCAACCGGTGTGCGCCAAGTGTGCCCGAGCTTCAGGCCGCCGCCGACAAAATCGCCTCGGCACTGAACTTCGCTTGCATCTGCGCTCGGAATTGAAAAGAATTGCGCCGATGAAAAGCACTTAGTATAATGGAAGACATAATGGGAGCATCAGTTGGGAGGTGGACAGATGAATACGCGAAAGCAGCTGTTGATTGTCAATGGCAAGGACAAATCTGATTCTGTTGCTTCATTTCATTTTGCAAGCGGAAAATGCGATGTTGTTTATACCAGTTCCGCGAAGGCTTACAGTTATAATGGCGGCAATGTACATATCCTGAATTTGCAAAAGACAATAGATCCTCAGAGTGTAATTATTACAGCAAGAGATTCACGGATTTCAGGCGTTGATCAACTGTTGGACTTCGGGGAGTTTTATAGAATTGTTCGTAGCGGAAAGAAAGACTTGTCATATCCTAAGCGAGATGTAGTGCTTGAAACAAACTGCCTTGCAAACGAGGGGAACCGCGGCCTTTTCGATTATTTCAAAGAAACCGCCCGCTCCATAAGCCTTGTTACCGAGAATGGAATAAACATCCTCAGCCGGCAATACGAAAAAATCACGGCTGTCAGCGAAGATACGGCGTTGGCAAGCTATATTGATCAGGCTGTATCGCCGCAAAAACGTATCATGCCTCCCGTTCTCATCTACCCCTTTGGTTTGAACCAAAGCCAGAAAACCGCGGTCGAAAATGCCTTTTCATCTCAGATCAGCATTATCCAGGGGCCTCCCGGCACCGGTAAAACCCAGACAATTCTAAACATCATAGCAAATGCAGTCCAAAATGGGAAGACGGTAGCAATCGTGTCGAATAACAACTCGGCTACGCTGAATGTGGCTGAGAAGCTTGAGAAAAAAGAGGTATCGTTTTTAGCGGCATTTCTGGGAAGCCTCGCAAATAAAAACCGTTTTCTCGAATCGCAAAGCGGAAGATACCCGGAGATGAGTGCGTGGGCGCTTGAGTGTGAGGAAAAAGAACGATTGGATGCCGATGTCAAAAAGCGTTCCGACGAACTGGGCGATATGCTGAACACCAAGAATCGCATTGCCGAAATCGAGCAGAAATTTTTAGAACTGAAGCCAGAGGAATACTATTTTGGAGAATACTATTCAACTTTCAGTAGTTCTGCCGACAGACAAGGCGATTTGTCCGGCCTTTCCTCACAAAAGCTCTTGGCGCTTTGGCTGGAATATGAACAGCTGATAGAAACCGGCGATAAAATTGGATTGCTGAAAAAACTTGCTATCATATTTCGCTTTAATCGGGCCACGCTGAAGCTCTTTAGCCACACTCCCGAATTGGTGATCCCTTATTTGCAAAAGCAATTCTACGTGGCCAGGAGTAAAGAACTGACGGAAGAAAAAGCCGCACTCGAAAAGAAACTGGACAATTATCCTTTTGACGCCAAAATGGATGAACTCGAGCAGAAATCCCTGCGCCTGTTCCGCGCAGAATTGGCGCAGCGCTACAACTGGCGTGGAATGCGAAAAGTATTTGAGTCCAGGGATTTTCGTTCTAACTCCGCTGAATTTAATAAAGAATATCCTGTCATACTCAGCACGACCTATTCCATAAAAGGCACACTTGACATCGGGCATATCTACGACTATCTTATCATCGACGAGGCATCTCAGGTGGACATCGCAACCGGTGTTTTGGCTTTTTCCTGCGCGCGAAATATTGTGATCGTTGGAGATCAAAAACAGCTACCCAATGTGTTGACTGATAATGATGTGCGGACTGCTGATGAGATATGGAACCGCTATTCATTTGACGAAGTGTACCAATTTTCTGCGCACAGCCTATTGTCCTCGGCGATCGCCGTATGGAAAGATGCTCCTTCCGTTCTTCTGCGGGAGCATTATCGGTGCCATCCCAAAATCGCAGGATTCTGTAATCAAAAGTTCTATGACGACAAGCTGATTGTCATGACCGAAGACCATAATGAGCCTAACGTTCTTACTATATACCGCACAGTGGAGGGCAACCATGCCCGAGGTCATTTAAATCAACGGCAAATTGATGTTATAAAAGCCGAAGTCCTTCCGAATCTGGAGCACAGAGGGCACCACAGTATCGGAATCATTACCCCATATCGGGATCAGGTCACGGCAATCAGTTCACAGCTGGGCGAACGCTATGAGGTTGCGACTGTCCATAAGTTTCAGGGGCGTGAAAAAGACGCGATTATTTTAACTTCGGTGGACAATGTGATCACTGATTTTGTAGATGATCCTCATATGTTGAATGTTGCGGTTTCCCGTGCGGTCAAGTCGCTTTCCGTCATCATTTCGCAGGATGCGCGCAATGACAAGACCAATTACGGGGATTTAGCAAAGTATATCGAGTATAACAATTGCGAAATCATCAGCAGCGCAGTGTTTTCTGTGTTTGATTTGTTGTACAAGGGATATGCGGAGCAGCGAAAACAGTATTTACGGAAACATAAGCGAGTTTCTGAATATGACTCTGAAAATCTTATGTACTCAATCGTTGAGAGTATTCTCGAAAAACCGGAGTTCTCAAAAATCGGGTGTGCTTTACACGTTTCTCTGGTAACCCTGGTCAAAGACTATGGCTTGCTGGATGCCAGTGAAAGCAAATACGTCCGCAATCCGCTGACCCATACGGATTTTTTGCTATTCAACAAAATGGATAAATCCCCTGTCATGGCAATCGAGGTTGATGGAACAAGATATCATGCGGAAGGAAGCAGGCAGTCCGAGCGCGACTTCATGAAAAATAGCATATTTGAAAAGTGCGGAATTCCTCTGCTGCGCATACGAACAGACGAGAGCAACGAGAGAACCCGCATAGAAGGAAAATTGAGTATATCCATTTAGACACATAAAAATCTGCCCCACAAAAACAGAAGACACGGAAATGGAATCCTTACGAGGGCACTGAAAAAGCCGCTGTTTTAAAAGCTCTAACAGCGGCTTTTTCAGTGCCCTCCATAATCGGCGGTTTTTCAAAAAAATTGGTCCGAGTGACTGGGTTCGAACCAGCGGCCTCGTGGTCCCAAACCACGCGCGCTACCAACTGCGCCACACCCGGAAATATGAAATTTTGACGTTTTCGCGCGTACTCCCAAACTCCAAGCCATTTTTTAGCTCGGGTACTTCCTTGGAAGGCTTTGCCATCCCCAGCCAGCAACTGGCCAGATTGTTGGCCGAAAGGTACAGGTTAATCTGCTGCAGCAAAAAACCGGCGTTCATCAGATAGTTCCCTTTTTTTTGCGCATACAGGCAAATGTAGTGTGGTGCTCTTACCGGCAAGAGGTTCTTCACATCCGCAGTACCAAGGTAGGTGAACTCATAGCCGATACTCTTATCAAGCGGTTGAATACTGCTTGCGTATTCCTGCAGCTTCGCAAGTACGTCCGCCGGATGGACGTCATATCATATTTTCTAATTGACCTCCGGTGAAATATTGCATCATAGAGCTGAGAATCTGTCATTCTGTTGCCTCCGGTAAATGGTCGCATGATCTAGTTTTAATATCATACCCCATATCGCTTTTTTTTGCTAATTTTTAAGTCTCTATTCAGTATATTCGATGTTGACATTTCTCCAGCTTTCACCTCCCTTATCAATAATCAGTCCTTTTCATGAGAAAAGTGTTCCATGATTTTTGCCCAGATATGTTGCGTTTTTTGAAATTCACGATAATGTTTTTTAACGTTTTTATTGTATTTCTCTAATTCAGGTAAGATATTCATAAAATCCGGCTTTTCAAAAAAAGCAGAGATTTTAGGCAATGTCTCTATAAGTTTTCTCCGCATTTCTTCAATCTTTTCCACATAACTATCAGGTTGTGTTATGTAAAGCAATAACGGCTTATAGCGAGTCCAACCGATGCAGGCTTTGTAAAAACGTTCGGTGATTTGTTCGGTATCCGTTTTGATAAATTTAAGTTTTGTTGGCAGGACACCTTCTAAGAGGCGGTTATAAGTAGAAAACCCATCATGAAAGGTATAACATGGCACTTGTAAGACTTTCCGTTCGCTTAGACAGGTGCTTAAAAAGGTATCCTCCCCTCTGGCTCCCGGCGGATTGTAAAATGGGAAAATACGCTGTGGGTCGGTAAGATTAATACCCAGATTGGCTCCGGAGATGAACTTAGCGTGCTTCGTTTCCTGCACCTCAAAGGCCTCATTGCTTGTTAATATTTTCGTATCGGCATAGGTCACCCCACCATCAGACATAGCACTCATAACGTTATCCCAGTTAATGATATCATTGCTGATCGCTTCGATGAAAGAACGGAAATCCGCTTCCGTCATTTTCTCATTAAATTCCATATAAGGAATAGGCGATATATAACCACAGTGGTATCCGTGGGTAATATCCGCCTGATTCATAAATTCTAAATGTGTCTTCAGAACATGCTGGCCGCCCCAAATTGCAGTTTTTTTGGTATTAGTCACCGCTAACGGGTATTCATCGTCATCCAAAAAAATCAGATAATCCATATTCTGCTTTACGGCACTATAAAGGATCGCATTACGCTTGGCGGCATATCCCCTGCCGAAAATCATCCGGACCTCTTCAATATTGATGACGCTTTCTCGAATTAAATAGTCAATTTCTTCTTCTATGAAAGTACTCCCGATAAATTTGCTGCTGTCGATCTGATCGACCAGTTCCTGGTGCATATTGGTGTAATCCGTTGCTGTTGTTTTGTTATAAAGAAGATCATAGGCGACGAAAAGATTTAAACTAACCGCTTTGTTTTCCACTAAGCCGGACTCATTAAAACTGTATATGTAAGTTCTTAGCACCTTTTGAAAGCTTTTTCTCCCCGTTGCAAAGCCTATCCCGACTTTGATAGTTTTGCTCTTCTTCAATATAATCACTTCCTTTTAAAAGATAATCAATCGCGAAAATAAAAGCTTAGACTATTAATTATAACACATTCACTCAAAAAACACTCCCCAGTACCTGTTCGGCCAGAGCTGAAGCATCAAAATTGTTT
>DIWC01000029.1 GCA_002423425.1 Peptococcaceae bacterium UBA6116 | reverse complement strand
TAAATCAATTTATCATTAAATTTGAAGACAGATGTGGCGTTCTTTAAACCCGGCAGCTACTCGTTTACACAAAAATCTTCACAGGCTCTTTTGTTCCTTTTACCGAAGCTGTGAGGGATGCTTTTTACAATTACCTGCATTACTCCAGGCCGTTGCTTGCACGAGGCAATGAGCAGGCATTTTTTTTAAGCCAGAGAGGAAACCGTCTTTGTGAAGAAGCCATGGTTGGCAGACTTAAGGCGCTTAAAGAAAAGGCTCTGATAGATCGTCCGGGCAGCCTGCACACGTTAAGACACTCCATCGCGACTCACCTGCTGCAATCGGGGATGTCGCCGGAGAAGATAAAACACTTTTTAGGTCACAGCAGCCTTGAGACAACACAGATTTACACCCATATAGCTTATGAACAGGAGTAAGTATCAAAAGCAGAAAGATCTGTTTGGGAAAAAACTTTTGGCCAATTTGTCGGAATTAGGGACAAAGTACCCCTCACCTTCCAGCGTTAAGGCTTTTATCAATTACCTGAGTGATTTTTTGTTTTATCTGAGAGAAATATCCTTACCTGAACAAAGAGTAAGGCGCACGGATATGCTTGGGTTTATCAGCCGCTGCAAATCATCAGGTGACTCTTCGAAGCTTATTAATCGCAAAGTGGCTGTAGTCCGGAAATATTACAGTTATCTTCAAAAGCGTGGCCGGGTAGAAAAGAACCCGGCCGATGGCCTTCACCTTCGCACCAGGCGTCAGAAGATACCCACGGGGATGCTTGCTGATCAGGAACTGCGGCAGCTTTATGACAGTTACCAGGTAACTGATCTGAGAACATCCCGGAACAAAGTGATCCTCTCTTTGCTGGTGAGCCAGGCGGTGACAACGGATGACATCCGGAGGCTGGAACCTGCTGATATACATTTAAGAGAAGGAAAGATCCGGATCCCGGGGAGTCGTCATGAAGGAGGCCGTACATTGAAACTTGAAGCCTGGCAGGTGATGGAGCTGCAGGAATATCTTTTAACGGTCCGGCCGGCAATCCTTGAATCAATTAAAAAGAAAAAACTCACACCCGGTCGCAAGGCAGAGAGTCCGGACCTTGAGAAACTTAACAGGCAGCTTTTTATCAGCATGAACGGATCTGCTGAGATGAAAAACAGTCTCATGCACCTGGTAAGAGCTTTAAAACAGATAAATCCGAAGGTCCGCAGCTGCAGACATATCCGTCAAAGTGTGATCACGATCTGGCTTAAGAGATATGATCTCAGGACAGCTCAGTACATGGCAGGGCACAAGCGGATCAGCTCGACAGAGCGGTACCAGGTGGGATATCTTGAAGATCTGCAGGAGTCGATAAATAAGTGCCATCCCTTAGGGTGAAATGGAGGTCGCAAATTGCGTTCTCCAAACTTGAAATCACAAATTGTGATATCAAGATTTAAATAATAAATTTACTTAAGCAAACTACAAAACACATGGCAAAAGGGTCCAGTCAAATAGCAATCCCGGATGAGATAATAACCAGTAAGATATATCTGATAAGAGATAAGAAGGTGATGCTGGATGAAGACCTGGCTGAGCTTTACAATGTCACTACCGGGGTTCTGAATCAGGCTGTTAAACGTAATATAGACCGCTTCCCGGAAGACTTTATGTTCCAGCTTGAAAAGGATGAGTTTGAAACCTGGTTATACCAATTTGGACCTTCAGGTTGGGGTGGTCGTCGTAAGCTTCCAAATGCTTTTACTGAGCAGGGTGTAGCAATGTTATCAGGTGTACTGAACAGTGAAAGAGCCATTAAGGTAAACATCCAGATTATGCGTGTATTTACAAAGGTCAGGGAGATACTGATGGATAATTTAAGTATAAGGCTTGAGATAGAGCAGATAAAAAAGACGCTTACACATCAGGATAAAAATATAGAACTTGTCTTCAGTTATCTTGATGAACTGATGGAGAAGCACGACAATCCGAAACCCAGGAAAGCGATAGGCTTTAAGACACCTGGTAAAAGCGAGGACTAATCCCCGCAGCTCCCAAAAATCTTCCATTGCTCCCGCATTTTTGTGAGCTGCTCCCCTGCGGCCATGCCCTGCCGGCTTATTTTTTGTCATGCTTTTTGTCCCCTCCCACATGCGGCACATTGCCAGCGCCTGCGGCGTGATCAAAGAGCCGCTCCGGCCCTGCATACAAAAAGACATGGCCAAAAAATAATCCTCCCAAGCTATATTAACATAATGCGGCATTATAGGCGCTGGAAGAAGATCCTGCCACGGAAGAAAATTTGTAACCAGGCCTATAATGTGACACTATGTTAAATAGCCAGCGCGACCCACCCGCTCGACCTGAAGAAAGGACCAGGAACAATCGGGCAATCCTCGGTAGTTCATTTAAAACTCGCACTACCGGTGCGAGAAATGGCTTAAAACTTTGGCTTAGACAAGGTAGCTTCCGCCCCCTGCGCAGTCAAGGTCAAGCCCTTCGGGTCCCTGGCAAAAACTTTTTTCTTTTACTTGAGATCTTCAGCGGTAAAAAACTTTTTGCCAGGAACCTTGACACTTCCCCTCGCGCTCGCTTCAGTCTGTATCTAAGCCAAAGTTAAGCCCTAATGTAAAGTTCTATCAGAACCATTTCCACAAAGAAAAAACAGCTTCAGATAAAAGAAAAAATATGTTATCTTTAATACTGAATCGTTCTTTGAATGAGTGCTCTCCGAAGGGGTTACTGGGGCTTTTTTGAGGGTTGTTTTTTTGGAGTAGACTAGCAGGATTACGGCGCGAGGTTCTATGATTCTCAAATTGGGAGGTGGCACGTCGTGGATCCTCTGGCTGAAAAGTATTACGATTGGACGCCTTATAATTATGTTGGTGGGAATCCTGTTAAGAGAATCGATTTATTTGGTTTAGACTGGTATACTGATAAAGATGGTACCTATCAATATAAAGATAATGTTAAGTCACAAGATGACCTTCGACGTGGGCAAACATATATTGGTGCGACTCATTCAATTAAGGATGAAAACGGTAATATAACTACGGATTATAGGAAGGATGGTAGTATATATTTTACTAACCAAACACAGGCTTATAATAGAATGTGGAATAATGCCAATAAAAATAACAGAGAAGAGCTTGGTGTTATCATGGAAGATGGGGTTCTAGTTTTACCTTCTCATCATAACAGTAGTGGTAATTCAGCACCTGCATTAGATGATTTTGGTTATGCTTTTAAAAATGGGAATTTTCATGATGAAATAGCAAACTCAGAAAAATCATTTTTAGCAACTATTCATACACATCAAAATCCTACAAACAATATCAATATTGTTCCGGAAATAAGTGGTGATGATATTTATAGATTTACTTATGATACACCCGATAAACCTTTTATAACTATGGAATTCAATAATACAGTCAATGGAGCAATAGGAAGGAGTAGTAGTTATTACAACATCGAATATTATAAATATATTCAGCTAAAAGGACTGACTGTATACGGTTTAACCTATGGATACTATGATTTAATTAATAAGCTTAAAACCACAGATTTTAGAAAAAAATGAGATCATTTATAATCGCTATATTCTTATTCATTCTGCTTGGATTATCCTGCAATAGAAATCCTGAAAAACAAAGTATCTATTTTACATCTGATAAAATTGAAATAAGTGATAAATTAAAAGGAATATTGAGAGCCTGTGAAGATTTTTGTGT
>DIWC01000012.1 GCA_002423425.1 Peptococcaceae bacterium UBA6116 | reverse complement strand
CCAGTGCTGAAATACCTGAAGTTCAAGGACAATGCCGGATATGCCAGAAACACGCTCAGGATGCACTGCATCCACCTGAAACACTTCTTCACATACCTTGGAGAAGCCGGAAAGGATTATGAGCAGGTGAACATTGATGACCTTGCGGGATTTCTGGCGTGGCTGAAGAACCCTGACATGCTGAAAAAGGTAGTACCGCTTAGGTTTGAGCCGGAGCATCAGCCTCAAACAATCAATGCAATGATAGACACGGCGGTCATGTTTTATGATTATCTTCTCCGGCATGAGGGTATGGAAAACCAGTTGTCAGAAAAGATGGTGAAGTTTGTAAGGGATCCGGGCAGGAATTACAGGAGTTTCCTTCATGGAATTGCAGAGAACAGGATGATAAAGAGCCATATCCTGAAGCTGCCGGTACCAAGGATGCAGATTCGCACCATCAGCAGGGAAGATGCCGCAAGGCTTCTTGATTCCTGCACGAATTTAAGAGATTACCTTCTGCTTTGTCTCCTGTTCGNNGACCGGAATGCGGATTGGAGAAGTCCTTTCCCTCTGGCTTGAAGATTTCGATATGGCAGGACTGACCATCACTCTGCATGACAGAGGAGAAATGGAGAACCTGGCGGAGATCAAGACAGTATCAAGCCCCCGTAGGCTGGATTGTACGCAGGAATTGATGGATCTATTCACGGGGTATATCTGTGAGCACCATACCGCTGAGATACATACCAACCATGTATTTCTGAAACTTAAAGGACGCATGGCTGGCAAGGCAATGGATTACGGGGATGTGGATAATCTTTTCCGTACACTACGGGAAAAGACTGGCATACGTGTGACGCCGCATATGTTCCGCCATACATCGCTCAGTCTGCTTTATTCGGCGGGATGGGAGCCGGAGATGCTTAAGCAGCGTGCAGACCACAAAAACATTTATACGACGCTGGATACCTATGTCCATCCATCGGAAGAGGAAGTGGCAGAGGCGTTTAGGAAAGCAGCAGAAAGCCTTAAAATGCCTTCCCTGGGAAGGGAGGCTGGTCAGTAATGGGAACAGCAGCCCACACCCAATACGGGGCATTTGATGATAAATACAGTCGGATGACGGAATACCTATCATCGGAAGGAGGTTACTGGAAAAATAACGACAGATGGTATATGGATGCCGATAGTTTCATGGAAGCGGGAATACCTGTGCTAAAGTCAGGTCACTGGCTTCTTGCAGACTTCGGTTCATACAAGCCTGCATTCCCGAAAAATTATAGCGTAGAATAAAGCAAGAACAGCCAAAATTCAACAAAATATATACAAAAAGCACTTGAAAAGTATACAAAATTACGCTATAATTATAGCGTGGATATATTAAAAGAAAAGGGAATAAAAACCCAAAGGATAAAAGAAATAGATTATGTGTATAGAGACAACCCATATTGGGATAAAGACAAAAAACAAAATAGACACAGAAGAGAATATATTGGCAAGTTAAGTGATGACGGAGAATTTATTCCAAACCAAAAATATTTAGACCGTCAAAACAAAGGAAAGGATGAAAATACAGAAGTAAAAGCACTAATTGCTAATAGGAAGTTTTTTGGAGCAACTCATTTATTGGATTGTATTGGAGACACAATAGGGATAAAAAAAGATTTAGAAAATGCTTTTGGTGGAGATACTTATAAAAAGATTCTGTCCTTAGTCTATTTTTTGATATTGGAAGGTGAAAGTTCAATGTATCGCTTTCCTAAATTTGCGAAAACTCACAAACATCCGAATGAAGAAGTAATTTCTTCACAGAGAATAAGTGAAATTTTTTCAAGCATATCAGAAAATGAAAAAACGCTCTTTTTTAAAGAAAGAATTAAAAGGTGCTTAAAAAATGAATATTTGGCATATGACACAACCAGTATTTCTTCTTATTCAGAAACCATGGAGCAGATTAAATATGGGCACAATAAAGATTTGGAAAGTTTACCTCAAATAAATTTAGCTTTAGTCTTTGGTGAAGAAGCTATGTTGCCTGTGTATTATAGAAAAATGCCCGGTAATATAAGCGATATTTCCACTATAAAAAAACTGTTGATTGATATGGATTTTTTAGGTCTTGAAAAGATAAATTTTGTTTTAGATAGAGGCTTTTACAGTGTTGATAACATTAATTCGTTGTATAGAATGCGTCATAAATTTGTGATCGCCGGAAGAGCAAATTCAACATTGATAAAAACTTCTATTGGAGAAGTTTACGATAAAATAAAAGACTTTTCCAATTACAATATAGAGCATAATATTTATTGCATTACCAAAGAGAGTAGATGGAAATATGAATATCAAAATAAAAGAGGTGAAAAGGCAAGCGAAAACAGACTTCTTTATATTCATGTATATTATGATGGTGTGAGGGCTGAGTCAGAAAAAAAGGATTTTATTAAAAAACTTAAATTTCTAGAAGAAACTTATAATGATGGTTCGTGTTCAGATTCACAAAAAACTCTTTTTGATAAGTATTTTATTTTAAAAGAAACCAAAAATACAGTATCTTTTGCACATAACCAAGAGGCGATAAACTCTCATATGCAAAATTTTGGATACTTCGTACTATTATCCAATCATATTACAGGTGCCGATACAGCTATTTCAATATACAGGAATAAAGATGTAGTCGAAAAAACATTTTTCAATCTTAAGAACCGCCTTGATATGAAAAGAACCAAAGTAAGTTCTGAGGAATCGCTTGAAGGTAAGATTTTTGTTAATTTTGTTGCCTTGGTATATATTTCTTATATCCATCAAATTATGTTGAATAATGATCTATACAAAAACTATTCCATGGCATCTTTACTTGATGAAATAGATGTAATTGAAAGTTATGAATATCATGGTAAAAAAAGTCATATTTCTGAAGTCACAAAAAGACAGCGTGATATTTTGCATTGCTTTGACATTGTTATTTAATAACACGCTATAATATTTAGGGAATTTAGGTTGAAAAGAGCCGTTGAAAATAAGTGTGAAAGCATAGCATTTCCGCTGATTTCAAGTGGTATCTACGGCTATCCGAAAGATGAGGCACTTCAAGTAGCCACCTCAACAATTCAAGATTTCCTTGCAGACCACGACCTTGACGTGACACTTGTGGTGTTTGACAAGTCAGCATTCACCATTAGCTGCGAACTGCTCGGAGCAGTCGAGAGCTACATCGACGAGCATTACGTCGACACGCACCAAATCAGGCGGCGGCAACTGCTTGATGTAGAGCGGGAAGCCTTATACGAAGCCGATGAGGGCATTAGCAAATACAACAAGCCTATTTTCGAAGAGATGATCGCTCCGTCCGTTGGCGCATCTGCCCCACTTGATGATTTAGTTGGTAACCTTGACGAGCCGTTTTCTCAGATGCTCCTGCGTCTGATTGACGTCAAAGAACTGAAAGATGTGGAGGTTTATAAACGCGCCAACCTCGATCGTAAGCTGTTCTCCAAGATACGGAGCAACAAAGGCTATACGCCGAGTAAGCGCACTGCCATTGCTCTTGCCGTGGCACTGGAATTGTCACTAAACGAAACTGATGACCTCTTGGAGAGGGCAGGCTATGCACTTTCCCATGCGGCCAAGTTCGATGTAATCGTGGAATATTTCATCACAAACGGCAAATATGACGTTTTCGAGATAAATGAAGTGCCGTTCGAGTACGATCAGCCATTGTTGGGAGGGTGAATCGTTTGCAACATGAGACCATAAGAAAAAACTACAAGCCCCATATAGTTAAAATCCTTTTTGTGGGCGAATCACGCCCTCAGGGAGGCACTTTTTTTTATAATGGTGATTCAAACCTCTATAAATATACAAAGCAGGCGTTTGAACAAGCTGATAAAAACTTTTCACTTGAACATTTCAAGCAATATGGCTACTGGCTATATGATGTTTGCGATATGCCGGTAAACGGACTTCCATATCTTGAACGTCGCGAGCAAATCAGATTAGGATTGCCACGACTACTCCTCAATATTAAAGAGCTTAGACCGAAATATATTATTGTTGTAAAAAAGGGAGATATGCGAGAAATTATATTCAACAAGGTCTGCGAGCACGGCTACATTGACCGGGAAACCGCTTTTAATGTGCCTTTTCCGGCTTGTGGTAGACAAACGGAGTATCAAAATGAATTGTCGGCAATTATTAAAAAAATCATCAATTAGTATTTGTCGTTTCCGAAGCGACCTTCCACCCCTTGCCAAGTAGTATTCTAAGGTTACATTAAACCTTAGGAGGACATGGAAATGAAAAAAGGATTAACGGAATTAGTATGTATACTCGACAAAAGTGGATCGATGAGCGGACTGGAAGCTGACACAATTGGCGGATACAATTCAATGCTTACCAAGCAGCAGGCGGTCGCAGGCGAATGCCACATCACAACGGTGCTGTTCGATAACAATTATGAGCTGCTCCACGACCGCATCGACATTAAGGCAGTCAGCACTATTACGGAAAAGGAGTATCAGGTCGGAGGCTCCACCGCATTGCTCGATGCAATCGGCATGACGATAAACAAAATCGGTAATGCCCAGAAGCACACCGCAGACGACTACCGTGCCGAAAAAGTGATGTTTGTGATTATCACGGACGGCGAGGAAAACTCAAGCCGCGAATACTCCGCAGAAAAGGTCAAAACGCAGATTGAGCGTCAAAAGACGAAATACGGCTGGGAGTTCATCTTCCTTGGCGCAAACATCTACGCGGTTCAGACAGCTGGGCGCTTTGGAATTGCGCCTGACAGGGCGATTGACTACCTTGCTGACAGCGAGGGTACGGAACTGAATTTCAAGGTAATGGCAAGTGCTGTGGCGACATTCCGTGAGGTCGGAACCGTTGACGAGGCTTGCTTTGAGGAAATCCGCAAAGACGTGAAGCGGCGAGGAGGTCGAAAATAATGCTCGGAGCGATTATTGGAGACATCGTAGGTTCGGTCTACGAATGGCATAACATAAAAATAAAGGACTTCCCGCTGTTCCGCGACGACTGCTTTTTCACGGATGACACAGTGATGACCATCGCCACCGCAGACGCTCTGATGAACGGTGGTAAAGCCGACGATTTCATTGATGCCTACAAGAAGTGGGGACAGCTCTACCCGAATGCCGGGTATGGTGGGCAGTTCGGCAGTTGGATAAACTCCGATGACCGTAAGCCGTACAACTCTTGGGGCAACGGTTCGGCGATGAGGGTTTCTCCTTGCGCGTGGGTAATGAATTGCGGATTCTATGGGCGTACAGGCTGTTGGCCGTCGAACGGTTGGGAATGTGTAACAAGATCTGCCGAGGTAACGCATAACCACTCCGAGGGTATCAAAGGCGCACAAGCTACGGCGGCAGCGATATTTTTAAGCCGATTCTACGCTGGTGGCCACGCCTTCGATTATTGCGAGCCGTGGTCGCTTGAAGAATTGAAAGCTGAAATGAAAAAGCTCATAGAATCCAATCTTGGATATGACCTATCCCGGACGCTTGACGAAATCCGTCCCACTTACCGCTTCAACGAAAGCTGTCAGGATACGGTACCACAAGCGATTATTGCGTTCCTTGAAAGTACGGACTTTGAGGAAGCAATCCGAAATGCCATCTCTCTCGGAGGAGACAGTGACACCCTCGCCGCCATCACCGGCAGCATTGCCGAGGCCGCCTATGGTGTTCCGGATTGGATTCGGGAGAAAGCTCTGTCTTATCTCGATGAGCCGTTGAAAGATGTGCTTGAACGCTGGGAGCAACACGACAAATAGGAGCGGCGCATTTTCCAAAGTAACCGTTAAAATGCACCAGTAATTTAACGATTACCCCTGTAATTTAACGGTTACTTTCACACTTGGAGGCTGCCTAAAGCGGTCAACAGCAAAAATCCGACGGTAGTTTAATGGTTAGAGGGCAAGAAAGGCTTGATTTCAAGCGGTTCTTGCCCTCTTTCGGTGCATATTGTTTTATCAATACCAAGCAGGAGATTTGCAGTAGGGCATCTCCGATGTACTTCTCATTTCGTAGGATCTGATTTATGTTGCTGGTGTGCCACCTTTCCTTGCCTGCTCCGTTTAGAATACCGTCGGCTTCCAAGCCACGGGAAATTTTCAGCATACTGGCGCCCTCAAGGTACTCCCGGTAGATGCGCTTAACGATTTCAGCTTCCTCGGGAACAATCACCAGATGCTTATTCTCATCCTTGTCATAACCGAGGAAGCGATTACAGTTGATTTGGATTTCGCCCTGCTGGTAATGGTATTGCAGGACCAGCTTCACATTCTGGCTTAAAGATTGGCTTTCCTGCTGTGCAAGGGAAGCCATAATCGTTAGCATGACCTCGCCCTTGCCATACACTCATCGATCATTCGGTTGAATTCTTCGCGCTTTTTGGTATTGGTGCCGGATATACCGTCATCCGCAAATATTCCAGCCAGCGTCCAATCCGGATGTCCGTTGATGTAAGCTGTGTAATGCTCAATCTGCGCTTCGTAGCTGGCAGACTGTTCGTCACTGTCAGTGGAGACCCTACAATAAGCAGCTACACGGAGTTTTGGCTTTTCTTCATCACTATCTTTTCGGATATGCTTCCTTGCCGGAAGCACCGTAACGGTTTTATTTGTCGCCAAAAGTCTGCACCTCGCTTTCAATTAGTGTGTAGGCGTATTCCGCCTGTTCAAAAGGATTATCATATACTTGGGTCCCCTCAATGATTCGGAAGGTAGTGGGGTAGACAGCTGCCTTATCCTCTTTAAGCTCGCGTATTCTGCCGAGAGCGGATGCCCGTCTAATCCGTTCCTCTTGAACGGCTTCAAAGGTATCTGGCTCAATGATTGCAGGGTAATAATCATCACCAAGGTAATGGGGATTTTTCAGTATCTTACCGATTCCAGCATGAAAGGCACGAAATTGTTCAATATGGCCGTAGTCGTTTTTTCCCTGACACAATAACCCCACATAAGACGTTACTACATCACCGTGCGTTATGTTGGGAGCAGATTTGATTTTAGGAAGAGTTATTTGATTGAATCTTTGCTTAATTTTGGTTTTGGATAACAATAATCCTATAAGACCTAATCCTGAAGGCGTTGTTAATGTTTCATCGGAATTCTCAAGAATAAATTTCATTCGCTGCACCTGCCTAGTGAATTTTCTTTATTAGTTCTATCTCAATTATACCAAGCATCTCAGCCGATTAATAATTATTTCATTACGGATTCAGGATATAGCTATTGACTTCTCTTTTTGATACTATTACAATCTTTAATTATTACATAATGTAACTATTATTCGATTTAATAGTTGAACTAAGCAACTTATCATTTTGAAAGGATGTGAAAAATGACTGACAAGGAAATCAGTAAAATTATTGATGATGTAACTTATATCATGCCTGTTTTCTTTAAGAAAATGTTTAGAGTGCAAAATGAAATTTTATGTAATAAGGAAGTTTCCAAACCTCATTTGGAAGTACTCTTCTCTTTGAAAAGGGAAGGTATGAGCACAATGAGTTCCCTGGGTAAAGCTCTTGTCGTTTCCAAGCCCAATATAACCGTCTACGTTGGCAGGCTCATTGAGCTAAATCTGGTGGAAAGGGTTTTCGATAAAAATGACAGGAGAATCATCTATATTCAATTAACGGGCCATGGAAACGCTTTTATTGAAAATTACAAGGAAAACTATAAAAAATATATAAAGGAAAAGCTCGTAAAGTTTGATGATGAAGATTTTATGTTACTTCAGTCAATAATGGATAATATGAAAATACTGCTAAGCAAAGTCAATCCGAAGGATGTAAAATAGATCCTCTCTGATTTGGGAGGACTGGAGTATCTAAGCTGGGCTTTGACAGCCTATACGTTAACCTCTGCTATTTCGATTCCTATTTTCGAAAAGCTTGCAGATATGTAGGGAAGAAAGCCGTTTTATCCGGCGGTGTTGTGGTATTTTTAGCGGGATCAAGTCTTCGGAACTTCGACACAATGGTTCAATTTATATTTACAGGGCTGTTGCCGGTCTTGGCGGAGGAATTATGCGGAAAGAGGCAAATATCAAGGCCTAGTGGGTGGAGTATTGGGAAAAACAGCTTCAAATTCAGGGTTTATAACCACACCCATGATGTTAGGCCTGGTTATAGCCAGCACCACCAGCGAGCAAATAGTATCTAGGACCGGCAAGTACAAAAGCCTGCTTTATCAGGTTTTGCAATAATGGCAGCCGGTATGGTCCGTTTAGTTTAACCAAGCTGCCGGATGTATTGAATAATTTCTATGCCTCGATAGACTGAGAGGTGATATTATGCGTAAAGCCTTCTTGAATATGGTAATTATATGGTAATACTGAAAATGAAAGATAAGGTGAACTATAAATGATATTGGTTAATGAAAAAACAACTTTGATTGCTGTTACTGTCACATCTTTTTTAACTACATTTATGGGAAGCTCCATAACACTATCAATACCTTCCATAGGCACGGAATTCAACAGCAGTACGATATTGCTCAACTGGATAGTTACGGGCTATATATTGGCATCTGCTGCTTTTTCACTGCCAATGGGAAGGCTTTCCGATATCGCCGGAAGAAAAAGGATATTCTTAGGCGGCATATGGTTATTTTCCATATTTTCTTTATTATCAGGACTGACATGGTCTATACAGGCGCTTATCATCTTCAGAATTATGCAAGGATTAGCCAGTGCGATGATTTTTAGTACGAACATGGCAATTTTGGTTTCCGCATTTCCTCCACAAAAAAGAGGACTCGCTTTAGGCTTTTCCACCGCTGCTACATATATAGGTCTATCTACAGGACCTGTAGTCGGAGGTTTTATTAATCATTATCTGGGATGGCGGTCAATTTTTTATATTATTTTTGTCCTGGGTCTTGCTGTAGGTGTATTTGTAACATTATATCTAAAAGAACAGTACGAAGGCTTAAAAGACGAAAAGCCTGATTTAAACGGCAATATTCTTTATATCTTATTTGTAACTTCACTGCTTTACGGAATTTCCGCATTTTCCTCAGTAGCATGGGCAAAGTACATTATTATTCCGGGATTGATTATATTCGCTGTTTTTGTTTATCATGAATTGCGAACGGAGCAACCTGTAATACAGGTGCGGCTTTTTAAGGATAATCTTGCCTTCTCCTTATCCAACTTGGCTGCACTCATAAATTACAGCGCAACTTTTGCCATAGGTTATCTCATTTCACTATATCTCCAGATTGTATTAAAATACGATTCCCAGATTGCAGGTTTAATTCTACTGAGTCAGCCACTGATCATGGCAATTCTTTCTCCTTTTTCCGGATGGCTTTCCTACAAGAAAGAGGCGCGTATTGTAGCTTCATTAGGCATGGGCATTACTACACTTGGTCTTTTAATCTTCTCCTTTATTTCAGGTAGTTACCCTTTATGGCTGATTATAGTAAATCTTATTCTAATTGGCATCGGGTTGGCTTTATTTTCAGCGCCAAACACCAATGCAGTGATGGGAACGGTTGAAAAGAAATACTATGGTGTTACTTCCTCTGTGCTTGCAACTATGCGTTTGATTGGCCAGGCTGTCAGCATGGCTGTAGTAACATTGATAATGTCTATGTATATTGAAAAATCAACAATTGCAAATATGCCGCCTGATATGCTTATAAAAAGCATAAGGGCAACATTTATACTTTTTACCATTGCCAGTTTATTTGGAATATTTGCTTCTCTTAAAAGGGGAAACATGATCAGTGATGTTGAAGAAATTGTACAATGATTTCCAATAAAATTCTTAATAACCTTTCCAGAGCTTCATGGATCAAGGGGTGATATAGTGCATTTGCCGATTTATCTATTACCTGAGGCAGGACTTGTCATAGGACTTCTAATTTCTTTAATGGGTGGCGGCGGAGGAATATTTTATGTTGGAATGCTGACAGGGCTGTTTGCTATATCAATGGATCAGGCTGTATCCGTATCTCTTGCAACAATTATACCAACAACTCTGGCGGCTTCAATAAGCCACTACAGGACAGGAAATGTAAAACTGAAAACGGGCTTTATACTTGTGGCAGGGGGAATGGTCGGAGTAGTAACCGGCTCCTACCTTGTCACAATTATTCCGGTAAAAGTTCTTAAAAGAATATTTGGGATTTTTCTTCTAGTCATGGGAGCGGGAATGGTTATTTCACGAAAGAAAAAACAGGTCAAAGAAGAAATAGCGGAAAACGGACAGCTTGAAGACCCCAACGCTAATGAAATCAATCCTGTTCCATGGGTTTTTATAATAAAAGGACTGGTATTCGGGCTACTTGGCGGGCTAATGTCAGGTATGCTGGGGGTAAGTGGTACGCCTCCAATTCTTGCAGGGCTGTACAGCTTAGGCCTTTCCTCTTTGGAGGTAGTTGGCACATCAGTCATGATACTATTTTTCATAGCTGTTACAGGAGTAGTCACCCATAGTGCAATTGGAAGCTTGAATTGGCTTCTTGTATTCCTGCTTGCATCCGGCACTATAACCGGTGCAGTGCTGGGACCTTTATTGGGCAGACGGATAAACAAAAAAACCTTAGATAAGATTTATGGTCCGTTTTTTGTTATATTTATTATATTAATGGCTATTTCCATGTTCTTTTGAAATTACAGGAAGGACTATTAAGAAAGAATATACGAAAACAACAGCCTGCCGGCACTCGCCAACAGGCTGTTGTTTTTTTGAGTTACTTATGCCTTTCAGATAACAATTTACCTCCTGCGCCTATGTTATCCATGCTGTTCTCTCTGATTAAAATCTGGAACGCTTGTTCAGGTATACCCAATACTTCCTTTGAAGCTTGGGTCAGCTTTTCAACAAGCTCGGCTTTCTTTTCTTTGGTAAGTTCGGGTCCGTCAAACTGTATAAACGGCATATTATTACCTTCTTTCATATTTTATTTTTTATAGTTAATTGCGAAACTCCAAAATCATTGAAATCTCAACAATTAATTTTGGATTTTATCTATATAACTCCTCACCGAAATGTGGTATAATATACAATTTTCACAATCCCCTCAGTTCTGAATGCATTTTATCAGGAATAATAAGATTCTTCAAGTCTTTTCTGCTTTGATGTCTTTTCTGCTTTGAATATGTTTTTTGCTTTGAAAGTATATAATTGCGGATGATGGAATCTCTGGAATGAAGGCAAAGAAGCGCGATGAATTTCAGCGGATGATAAACGACTGCCATGATGGCAAAATCAATATGGTGATTACCAAGTCCATTAGCCGATTTGCAAGAAACACCGTCGACTGTTTGAATTATACCAGAGCCCTTAAGAACAAGAATATCGGTGTTTATTTTGAAAAAGACTAAATATAACACGGCATAAATGCAGTAAAATCAAGCATTTCAGCGTGTTTTATTTTCATTTTGTCGTTTGTTTGTCGCTTAAATCTATTATATATCGCTTAAAGATATTAACTGATAATAAAACAGATTTCGCATTTATACGGTCGCCCGTTCTTTTGCGTACGCTATAAACTTTTTCAGCGTCCATATGCTGCCACGCTTTTCCTGTGGATAAGCGGAGATGTATGGGGCTGGAACAACAAGGGTTATATGTTCGGCTTCCATCTCGTCAAGCTGCTGGGCTGAAATTCCCTGTTGCAATGTGAACAAGTGTTTTTCATGTATTCGGTTAGCTTCGTTAATTACCTGCCGCCAACGGTCTTTACAGGTTGTTTTTGCCCCAAAAAAAATAAGCTGTTCGGACGGGTATGTTAAATCGTGATAGGCGGCTTCTCCGGGGAATAGAAAGTCAGGACGTTTATTTCCCTCTGTCCTTGGCTGCGCTTGATATACAAGGCTGTTTCCATTAAACATTGCAGATAAATGATGTTCTAGGGATTTTCCTGCGCGGCTTTTTCTACGGTTAAGTACCATATTAGAAACTTTAATAAACTGTTCGACAGTCTGAAAACCCTTTGTTATCATATCCCCATAACGGCTGAATTCTATTTTGCGGAAAAGGCGGTATTCCGTATCAATCCATGAAACTAGATGATTGTCAGGGTTTAGCACTATGTTTTCCTCGTGGTTATAAACGGTATTGAATATACGACGTGCCGCCGCGGACATTTCAACAGAGGCGGGGAAATCTACTGTCAGAGCTTTTATAAATTCAGAAAAAGCAAGTTCAGCGCGTGTATCAAGCCGCATATCCTCTTGGTGTATAATTGCTCCTGTATCAGTAGGTGACATAGCGAAAGCGTCAAGAAAGGCGTTAATATCGTCCTCTGTTTCAAGGATATAACCGGAATAGTTTTCATTGTCATTCTTTGCTAATACAAACAAGTCACCTGTATGTTCTGTACGCAAGAACGGAAAATCGCGCCCAAAACGGGTAATACGGTACTCATTGCGCGTTCCCGCGCCATAATAAATAAAGCGGCTGTCCGTCGTGAAGTCGTCCTGCCAACGGACTTTTACAAACTTGTCCTTGTTTGAGCCTTTTTCGCCCGGTTCGTCAAAAAGAATTGATATTGCATTTTTGGCAATGTAAATTCCGGCTTGATGCGTTCCGGTGTTGCCAGTGTCGTTTGCAGACAAGAATTTACAATAGGCAATCTGTCCGTTGTTCACGGCTTGTATGGCGCTGCTTGCGATGTTATCCATTCTGTACCCTCCGAAACTCGATTTCCGGCGATGCTTCAAGAGTAGTTACAATCTTCTCTGCTACTGCGCTAACAAGTGGAACAACAACAGAATTTCCAAATTGTTTATATGCTTGTGTGTCCGAAATAGGTATCTTGAAGCTGTCACTATATCCCTGCAATCTAGCACATTCGCGCGGAGTTAGTCGTCGGGGATTCTTACCCTCTTGCGGTATCAAGATTTCAGAACCATCTTTATAGTATCTTGCGCTTAGTGTACGGGTAACACCGTTGAGGTCAACCAAACCAAAACCAAAACCATTTCCCTTTGCTTTGTGTTTTGCTGCATAGTCTTGCAAATACCGCCATAGGTGGTCAGTGAGGGTATATTTTTCATCAACTTCGCTATCTAATATGTCCTTAACTTTTGCCGGCATTGCAGCAGGGGTAATGGCGAAATCAAAGGGAATTTCCCGTCCGTAACGTTGCCTATCAAAACCAACAATAAAAATTCTTTCGCGGTGTTGAGGACTGAATAACTGTCCGTCAAGGACACAAGGAAAAACTTCATAATTAAGTTCATCAAGTGATTCCATTATTACTTTCCACGTTTTTCCTTTATCATGGCTTTTTAAATTTTTTACGTTTTCTAAAAGGAACGCACGAGGGCGTTTGACGTTGATAATCCGCACGACGTCAAAAAATAAGGTTCCTTGTGTTTTATCAAGAAATCCTGTTGCCCGTCCTAGACTATTCTTTTTTGATACTCCTGCAATAGAAAATGGTTGGCAAGGAAAACCCGCAACAAGTATGTCGTGGTCTGGTATGTCATACTCATTGATTTCCGTAATATCGCCGTAAGGCATAACACCAAAATTTTCAAAATATGTGCGTTGGCAGTATTTATCCCATTCGCTTGTGAATACACATTCGCCGCCGTGGGATTCAAACGCTATGCGCATACCGCCTATTCCCGCGAACAGGTCAATAAATCTAAATTTTGCATTGCCGCGCTTCTCCTCTTGCGTTTTTTTCTCAAATAGGAGTGCTAGCGCTTCTAATATGCAATCTTGCCTTGTTTTATTAGCAACGGTTGCATATTCGGATAAGTTATTATAAATACGGTTGTCAAGCCGTATATGTACTTGTTGTGGCATCATATCACCTCTGGGAAATTTATATACCTATTTTAACACATAGGATAATAAAGTCAATTCGCTGGGACAAATATTATACCTAAATTTATCCCCTAAGTTTTGCGTAAAGGGTTAAATCCTCCTTATACCCCTCGAATGTGTCAACGCGTGTAATATCATAGTCAACGCCCTTGTAGCGTATGACTTGGGCGGTCGTGATGTCGTCGCGCCAGTTAATCACGAATTGGACTTCCTCGGCGGTGTGAATACTTGCGGCGGCGTAAAGCTCTTTCCCGGATAGCTGCCGGAAATACGCCCATAAGGGCGGGGCTATCGGGGTAAGGCTTTCTGTTTGAAAGCCCTCCGGGTCGGTTTCATATGTCGCGGCTAAAACCTCTATTTTCTTGTCTTTCAGCTTCAAAGCTAATTCCTCCTTAAATTGCGTTCGTGAATTCGTTGTAATGCTCATAAAGTCCGACGTAACAATCAAGTAACGCCGCCGCACCGTCAATCCGCTGCCGGGGTTATTGTTTTTTTATAGGTACAATGTTTCCGTTGCGGTCGGTCTGAACGCCTGTATTCGTCAAGCACCATTTCAATATGGGGTTATTGTTGTAAATGATTTTGCGCGCCTGCAAGTCAGCGCCTAACATTTGCATAGGCAGGGACAGGGTTTTCGCGCCCTGTATGCACCTAACCATATTAAAGCCTTGGAGCGTCATTTCCTCAACAAAATACCGCGCCGAATAGCTGTCGTAATAAACCCACGCCGGGAACAGTTCATATTCCTTGACGGTTTCCGCAAACACAAACCACGCCGTAACGTCGGAATAGTTTATCGAATTGCCCGCGCATAGGCGCAGTAAGCCCCGTTCAAACCATTTGTCATATTGAGTTTCATTTGTCTATAATAGGTTATAGCAAACGATAGCGCATAAATCAAGATTCGTTTGCGCTTCTTGGCAATGTTCAAGTAAAGAGATATTTTAGGAGGAAAAGCCGATGCCGAAAACAAACGATACGCCGCCGCCCGTTGATAAATACAACGCCTTATTCGCTACGTCGTTACGCGCCTTTATGGACGCGCACCCGGACACGGGCGAAAAGACGACGCAAAAAGCCCTTGCCGACTACTTGGGCGTTCGTCCCCAAACGGTTTCCTATTATTGCACGGGGGAAAGCCTGCCGAATTGTGAGCAGCTTTTAAGGATAGCTGACTTTTTCGGCGTTACCTGCGATTTTCTTATGACGGGTCGGCGCATAGAAAATAAGCCCGTGCGTGAATTGCTCGGGCTTTCGGAAAATACCGTCCAGAATATGAAGTTAGTCAAAGAGGGCTATTTTGAAGATAGCCCCTATATGCTCGCCGTTCTTGATTGTCTTCTCGGGGATAAGGATTTCTATTTGTCCATGGAACAGGCGGCGAATTGGTACGGGCAAAAGGAGCAAGCCCCCGACGACATGAAAGAATTCTGCGAATGGAAAGCGGCGCAGTATATGCAAGGGTTTTTACTTGAATTCTTTGCCCGTAACCTGCGGGCTATCTATGAACAAATGAGGGGGAATGAATAAATTGTCCACAAGTCGGCACTAGCCACAACCTTATTCCTCATAACATGAGAGATTCTTGATGATTCTTTGGGCCATCACTTCTCTCATAGAAATTTTGGAATCAAGCGCCAGGATATAGGCGTTATGAATGACTCTATCCATAATTGCATCTGCAATTGTGGGATCTGGATAACTGCCTTCCTCAAAGATCAGTGCGGCGAACCAATAGAGTTTGATGAGAAGCTGAATAAAAGATTGATTGAGAAGATCATTAGCTGGCGGTATTTTTTTATAA
>DIWC01000011.1 GCA_002423425.1 Peptococcaceae bacterium UBA6116 | reverse complement strand
GCGGAGCGAATCCCACTCTCTCCGCGGCTAGTTTTCTTAAAAAGCTTAAGAGTGGTCGCTCCTTGCCATCCATGGCATCGCGACACTCGTGAAAGCCATGTATAGGCTTTCACGCATCCATGACCGTCGTCGCTTTTTGTTTTTAGAAATATTAATGGTATAATAGGTTTGACTGTGCTAGACGGGGAGTTAGCGGTTCCTTGTAGCCTGCAATCCGCTATAGCAGGGTTTAATCCCTTTGACGAGGGTTAAGTAGTCGGAGCAGTCCGTGTTATTGGTGTGATGATTTTCTGGTCTTACGCAACGGAACGCTTTGAACCGTGTCAGATCCTGACGGAAGCAGCACTAAGGAGTTTTGTTTCGTGTGCCGTGAGGTGGCCGGAAATGAGCATTGATTCAGGGGAAACGTCCGGATATTTTTATTCGACCAAAGGTGCACGGTCTATATTTATACAAGGTGGTTTTTGACCATCTTTTTTGGTCTGTCAGAGGGGTGGAAATATGGCATATTTAGCATTATACAGGGAATGGCGGCCTAAAAATTTCAGAGAAATAGTTGGTCAGGAACACGTGACGATTACCCTGACCAATGCTTTAATCCAAAATAAAGTGGCACACGCCTATCTTTTCAGCGGTCCAAGAGGGACAGGAAAAACTACTGCTGCTAAAGTGTTGGCCAAGGCTCTTAACTGTACCGATAGAGAGGGAGCTGAGCCATGTAATAGATGTACATCCTGTCGGAATATTGATCTTGGCATTGCTCTGGATGTCTTGGAGATTGATGCTGCTTCAAATCGTGGGATCGATGAAATTCGTGACCTGCGGGAAAAAGTAAAATTTACTTCCTCCGAGGGAAAATATAAAGTATATATTATTGATGAAGTTCATATGCTGACAAATGAAGCTTTTAACGCTTTACTCAAAACTCTGGAGGAGCCTCCCACCGATGTGGTATTTGTCTTAGCTACAACTGAAGCTCATAAGGTTCCATTAACCATTCTTTCAAGGGTGCAAAGGTTTGATTTTCATCGAATCTCGGTCACAGCAATTGCTGCCAGGCTAAAAGAAGTATGTCAGACACTTGGACGCGAGGTAGAAGAAAAAGCTTTGCAGGTTATTGCGTTGAAGGCCGAAGGAGGTTTACGGGATGCGCTAAGTATTCTTGATCAGTGTCTTCTGCATGAAGACCCTATTAAGGAAGAACATATTTTTCAAGTTATTGGCATGGTTGGAGAAATTTTCAGTTCCGACCTGACAGACTGCCTCTTAGAACAAGATTATGCCGAAGCCCTATCCAAGTTGGAACAAGGGGTTTCCTTAGGCCGTGATCCAAGACAGATTATTAGAGAGCTTCTTGAATATTTGCGGCAAGCTTTATTATATATTGCCGGGGGGCAAGAACCTATGCTTTCTCCGGAAATGAATCAAAGGCTAGCCGCTCAAAGCAGCAAAGCCGGACTTGGAAGAATTCTTTCTTGGATTAACGTTCTACTCAAAGGAGAAGGTGAGCTAAGATATTCTTCCAATGCACGCCTTGCAGCTGAAATGATTATTATTCAGGCCTTATATGGGCAGGGCAGTTCTTCCCCTTCCAAGAGTATATCGCCAGCTAAGACAGAGACCCCGGTCATAGAGACTCCGAATAAAGCTGTGACCAGAAAAAGCTCTGTCCCTTTAAAGCAACAGGAGCAGGCTGCTAGTGAAGATAGCTCAAAGGAGGATATTATTTCTTCAGTTCTTGTTAAGTGGCCGCAAATATTGGATGAGGTCAAAAATAAAAAAAGATCAACTCATGCTTTTCTGTTGGAGGGTAAACCGGTTGAAGTTAAAGACGATTCGTTATACCTGATATTTAAAGAAGGGTACTCCTTCCACCGGGATAAATTTAATCAGCCCGAAAATAAAGATGTTGTTGAAGAAATATTAGAACAAATACTTGGCTGCAAACTTAAGTTAAGTACGATGATGGAAAACGAGT
Organism: Peptococcaceae bacterium UBA6116; assembly: GCA_002423425.1. GTDB lineage: Bacteria > Bacillota > Desulfitobacteriia > Desulfitobacteriales > Syntrophobotulaceae > UBA6116. The sequence continues at coordinate 99,387 of DIWC01000011.1, read as the reverse complement.
ATCAGGCTTTCTCTAAGGATGATTCTTCGGGAGAAGAGGATCTCTGTATCAGAAAAGCCTTGGACTTTTTTGGGACTGAGCTTGTGCAGGTTAACAAAGACAAGTAAAATATTAGTTGCCAGCTTAAAATAAAAGGAGAGTGTTATTATGGGTTTTAAACCGCCAGGTGGTATGGGGAATATGAATCAAATGTTAAAACAAGCGCAAAAAATGCAGGAAAACATGTTAAAGACAAAAGAAGAAGTTGAGCAAAGGACTGTTCAGGCTTCCTCCGGTGGCGGCATGGTTGAAGTGACGATAAGTGGCAAGATGGAATTGCTTGAAATCAAAATAAAGCCCGAGGCAATCGATCCGGAAGATCCTGAGATGCTTGAGGATTTAGTCAAAGCTGCTGTCAACCAGGGGCTGCGCAATGCTCAGACTATGGTTCAGGAAGAAATGAGTAAAATTACAGGGGGATTCAATATTCCAGGACTGTTTTAATTAACAAGAAGGGCTTAAGGTTTTGAGTATGGATTACATATATTATCCTCAGCCATTGTCAGACCTGATTATTGGGTTTTCGCGTTTGCCCGGCATTGGTCCGAAAACGGCAGGCAGGTTGGCCTTCTATCTTCTCCAACATGCCGCTGATGCCCAAGAGTTGGCACGAGCGATAAGTGATGCACTTCTTAATATTAAACAGTGTACGGTTTGCGGAAACTATACAGATTCTGATCCCTGTAAAATATGTACCGGCGAACGCAGAGACACGTCTTTGCTTTGTGTTGTGGAACAACCTCGTGATATAATCGCCTTGGAAAAGACCGGGGAGTATAAAGGATTATACCATGTTCTCCATGGCGTACTGTCTCCGATGGATGGGATTGGGCCGGATCAATTGAATCTTTCCAGCCTTTTTTCACGTCTGGAAAATGTTCAAGAGGTCGTGTTGGCAGTTAATCCTTCAGTAGAAGGAGAAGCGACTACGCTTTATTTATCTAAATTATTAAAGCCATTTGAAATAAAGGTAACCAGGATAGCTCAGGGGTTACCGATAGGCGGTGACCTTGAATATGCCGATGAGGTCACCATAGTTCGTGCTCTGGAGGGCAGACGGCCTCTTTAATCATTTTATTAGCGCACATTAAACCGATATAGTGTCAGGGTTCTTTCTTGTCCAATTTCTGCATAAGATGCAGTAGATTGTTTTTGGGGGAATTACCATGACACTTATTTTTTTAGGATTATTTATCCTGTTGTTAGGGTTGATAGTAGTTGCATCATTAAAAAAAGCAAATAAACTGATTAAGGTAGCTATTCATATTCTAGGCGGAATCGTTGGGTTATGGCTGGTAGATTTGCTTTTAAGCGTTTTTACTTTGGAAATACCGATCAATGTGTTTACAGTAGGTTTAGTTGCACTTCTTGGTTTTCCAGGGGTTATTGTACTGGCAGTATTACAGATTATTGGGATATAAAGCCATATAACTGACGGGGCTGGAATTCAGCTTGTAAAAGATGTCTCAATTGGGGCGTCTTTTCTTTTTCTTGAGTATTTCCGCTTCTTGAGTATTTCCGCCTCGTCCAGATACTTCGTTCGCACGGTATCGTGGTGAAACAGTCCAGTGGACTGTTTCACACTCCAATCCCTGCTAGCATGCCAAAACCACTGGGCTTTCTGCAAGTGAACCTTTGGCATGCCTTAACGCTGCGGTTTCTCGTTCGTTTAACGCCACTAGCCCTCGCCCGCTCCGTATTCCGGACAAGGCTGCAATATTTGAAGCAATCAGAAAAATTTGGAGAAATTAAAATAGAAAGATATCAACTGGTTCAGTTCCCATTGGACTTCCTAATTAGTAATGAATTTATGCGCTTAATAGGCTATAATTTTGTTTAGGAAATATTTCCAGATTGATAGGGAATGGGCGAGTCAGAAACCAAAAATTTGGCTTGCCGCTAAACGTGTAATCCTTATTAGGAATACCTATATACAGTTATAATAATTATTGACCCATACCCAATTTTACAGACACCCTAAACACCAAGTAAAATAAAAATAAGAGGTGTTTGTAAATGGCCAAGAACTTTGATCAAGCGTATAAGCTGGAGATCTGTAAAAGAGTGGTAGAAAACAAAGAATCGGTAGCGGCGATCGCTCGGGAAGCAGGAATTCACGAGAACACAATCTACAGTTGGGTCTCCCGATACCGCCAGAACAACAGCAAGCCCTTTGTCGGCAGCGGCCATGTCAAGTCCGAAGATGAAGACATAAAACGGCTCATAAAAGAAAACAGAGAGCTTAAAGAAGAGAATGAAATATTAAAAAAGGCGGCAGCCTACTTCGCAAAAAACCAGAAGTAGAGAAGTATAAGTTTATCAAGGCTGAATCCGCAAATTATAAAATAGCGAAGCTGTGCAGAATACTTCATGTTCCAAAAAGCACATATTATGCATCTTTGCGGAAGAGAAATAGCTGGCGGGGCCATGGGCGAAAGAATGACCAAAGATTTAGTCATAAGCTGCTTTAATCAGGCCAAAGGAAGGCGCGGCAATCCCAAAAACGTATTATTGCATTCAGACAGAGGAAGTCAATATTGCAGCCATGAATACCAGAATCTGCTGAAGAAAAATAATTTCAACTGCTCAATGAGCCGTAAAGGAAACTGCTGGGATAATGTCCCGATGGAAAGCTTTTGGGGAAAACTCAAACAAGAATGGCTTAACGATCAGCATTTCAAGACACGAGAGCAGGCAAAATCTGAAATATTCTGGTATATTGAGGTCTACTACAGAAGAAAAAGGCTTCATGCCGGCAACGGATACAAAACTCCGGAGGAGTATACGAAGCTCGCCGCAAATTTTTGAAGTGTAATGGAGCGTAGCGGAATGGAACTTCAAAAATTTACAGAAGACTGAAATAAGAAGCATAATTGCGTCATAAGAAGGTTTCTTGATGTTTTAGGTGTCTAACGGTCTGGGACAGGGTCAATAAACTTAGTATTGTCATTGATGCAAAAATGAGGAAAGTTCCCTTGGATGTTAAAGATATTGAAGAAGTATTAGCTCTTGCAAGAGCTGTTGGTGCTAATAAGGCTATAATCGTAACGACTACTGGCTGGACAGAACCTGCGGAAAAAAAGGCAAAATTTGGGGGTATGGATTTAAAGCTTTACCCAATTGAAGAAGCTCTGGAGACTATTATTGCTGATATGTGGAAGTTGTGTCCTGCTTGCGAAGAAGATTGCATTGTAATGGATAGTAATGGATGTTTTGTTTTAAATGGACTAATATTTTGGTTGTTTTCGCTGACCTAAAAAGTCCGAAAGCTGATGGTATTTGTAAACTTGTAAACTATAAAGGAATAGTAATTAAGTAAAAAGAAAAAAACACTTGTTCGGTGTCGCAGGACTAACGTTCACTTATGTCGAATATAAATTAAAGTTTTAAAAGGGCGGGATTGACCTTAACATGTGTTTATTTTGGGCTACTATGTTTAGTAAGATACCAATTTGATTATATTTTATGGTTATTTAGACTATATAATAAGGAGCGAGATAAATGAGTGTTATAGAATTGCTTCAAAAGAATACATATAGGGTTGTTTCTCTTTTTGCTGGGGCAGGAGGATTGGACATAAGGTTTTGATCGACAAGGTCTAAAAACTATTTGGGCTAACGATATTGATAAAGACGCATGTAAAACACATGAAGATTGGTCTAATGCGGAAGTAGTATGTGGAGATATAACTAAAATAGATTTCAAAGATATTCCTAACTCAGAAATAATTACTGGGGGTTTCCCATGTCAGGGGTTTAGTCTAGCTGGTCCAAGAAAGATTGATGATAAAAGAAATGTCTTATACAGATATTTTGTTAAACTTGTTGAGGAAAAAAATCCATTGTGTTTTGTAGCGGAAAATGTAAAAGGTATTTTAACACTTGGTGATGGTACAATTATTGAAGCTATCATAGAAGATTTTTCCGAAAAAGGCTATAGTGTTTTTCCAAACCTTGTTAATGCTGCTGATTATGGTGTACCGCAAGATAGATGGCGTGTTATTTTACTAGGATTTAGAAAAGACATGGAAATAAATCAATATAAATTTCCTGAACCTTTTTCAAAAAAAATACCATTATGTGAAGTTTTAAGAGATATACCTACTCCTAAATCAGAAGATATTTGTAGTGCACCGTTTTCATCCCGCTATATGAGTAGGAATAGAAAAAGACAATGGAACGAAGTATCATATACTATTCCAGCTATGTCAAAACAAGTTACGTTACATCCAAGTTCTCCTGATATGATTAAACTTGGTGATGATGAATGGAAGTTTGGCGAAAATGGAAATACAAGACGATTTTCTTGGCAGGAAGCTGCTGCTATTCAAACTTTTCCTAAAAACATGGCTTTCCATGGAAATTTAACAAGTAAATATAAGCAAATTGGCAATGCAGTACCCGTAAATTTAGCTGAAGTAATTGCAAAAGAAGTATATTCTATTTTATCTAATTATAGAAATCAGAGAGAAATAGGTGGATATTTTGGCAATTCAAACTGAAAATGGTAAGGCTTTCGAATATGCAACATTATTATCGCTTCAAAACTATTTAATATCTGATCAACAAGTAGTTATTCAACATACAGCTGCATTGGGTACAGCTCAGAATTTTTATCTAAACCTTGGGAGAACAATAAAATTAGATATGGACTTGGCAGCAAATGCTGCAATAAGAATATTATTGCGTATGGAACCACAATTGGAAAATCCTTTGGGGAATACACCGTTATATTTATCTATACAAGAAGACGCAATAGGAATGACTGGTGATGTTAGAGATGTTTTNNTTGAAAATAAAGAAGAACGTTTTTATGTTCCGTTCCACTCCTAGAAGCATTTATGAATGAATTAAGTAGACTTGATAGCCTTAATCCGGGTATTATTCCTAATAGGTTATTAAGCTATCTATTAGGAACAAATGATTTCTATAAAGTCATTACCGAAGATAATAACAGAACAACAAAAATAGAGGCTTTTAATTTGTATGGAACGCTTAATCGCAATGCGGGTAATGTCCGTCCTCAGATTAGACTGACATCACTTTCGTTGCCAAGAAGATTTTTTGATATTGGTTTTAGACCAGGTTCACGCAATACAATACAAGTTGTTTGTGATGAGGGCTGGACTGTTAATATGAGAATACATAATGCATCGTCGAGGGTAGAACCTAGTTTGAAGTTTGACGTTACCTTACTTGGTAATCCGCATGGACTATATAGTCACTATGAATCTTGGTGATAATACTTCTTAAAGAATGCTAGAGGCTTTCTGTATTACACTCGTATGACACAAAAAATTCTGAACCCTAAATATAATGCAGGCTTTCAATTCTCCAAACGTTATTTGGCCAATGACTGGAGATAACTGTCTGAAAGCTGCATTAACGTTTTTATTCTTTGTTCTTCCTGCTGAGAACCGGTTTTTCCGCCTAAATGAAATAGTTGGGAAGAAATGAAGGTGCCTTCGGGATAAAAATAACGGAACCCAAGCAAATTATGGTCATTGTTTAGAATATCCTGGCCAAAAACTAATCGCTGCTTGAGAGGAAGGCCTAAGAGATTGGCAAGAGTAGGCAAGATATCTACTTGTCCTCCAATATTTTTAATAATCTGAGGTTTCAGGCCGGGTACCCTCAAGAATAATGGGATATTAAGCCTATCAATGATATTATGTTCTCTGCCTAATAATTCCTGAATTTTTTTTTTATATAGATTTTCATCGTTTTGGGAAATCCCGAAATGGTCACCATAGATTATTAATACCGAATCATCCCATAATTTATTTGCTTTGAGATCCTCAAAAAATAGACCTAACGCATAATCCTCATAATTTACTGAAGTAAGATAATTGCCTAGGAGCGTACCGCTAAGACTGGACGGAAGCTTCAGGCGTTTCTTTTTATCCGGAAGATTATAAGGATGATGATTAGTGAGGGTAATAAAACTGGCATAGAACTTTTGATTTTTATTTTTGTAATCCAATAAGATAGGAATTGCTTTCTTGAAAAGCATTTCATCAGAGGAACCCCAGGGGCCAAGTTGATCCTCATTCTGGTAAAATTTCTTATCATAATATCGATCAAAGCCTAAACAAGGGTAAAGGTTATCGCGGTTCCAAAATGTAACATCATTAGGATGGAAGGTTACGGAAATATATCCTTTCGTCTTCAGCAAACGCGGCAGGGAAGGAAATTCAATATTTTCAAATGTATCGGTTATAGATCCTTTGGATAGGGGGTAAAACGAAGTGTTGCTCAAAAATTCGGCATCAGAAGTGTTGCCTTGGCCGATTTGGCTATAAAAGCGGGGAAAATACATACTATCTTGGAGCAAACGGTTTAAGTTGGGGGTAACTTCCTGGTCGTTAAGAGAGACCCCGATTACAAAATTTTCCGTAGATTCAAGCTGTACTAAAATAATGTTTTTACCGGACGCTGCCCCATAATATTTTGGCCAGGAGACCGGCGCAATTTGTTTGAGTTCATTAATCGATGCTTGGTTAAATTTATTAGTCGGTAAGGCAACATCTTTACTTTTGTGAAATGAACTGTATATTTCATAAAATTGTGCATTAAATATCCCGGTATCTTGGGCTAAGGCTATCATATTATCTTTTGCGGGATAATTTCGGAGACAAAAGAAAGAAAAGAATAAAGTAAAAAGGCAAGCTGCAAGAACAGGTTTCCGGTTAATTGGATACTTGGTTCTGGTTATTTTTTTAAAACGTTTTGGGAAAATACTGATGATAAGGAATAGAAAAATATCAAGAAAAAATAATAGATAAACTCTGGAGAAAAGCTCAAAAATACTGGAACCGATATCTTTAAGCATCACGGCTTGGGAAATCGCCTGTAGTCCTAAAATGGAGCCAAAGTGGCTATAGTACATAACATTGGCTAAGAAAAATATAGATAAAAGGGAGTCCATAACCCAAAAAACCATTGTTTTTTGAGGGGTTAGCAGTTCTAAAAAGCTAAAGATAAGTACTAAAGAGGCCAATTCCGGCAGAATAATGTGTAAATTCCAGGCATCAGGAAACACATAGCTCCTAAGAAGTAGTACCTTTAAGAAAAGTATAGTAACAAAGAAAGGAATTCTGCTTAAGCGCAGCAGGTTCTCTTTGACAAGTATGTACATCAAAGTAATTATCCTTCCGTTGATAATGAGAATATTTTGCAGAAAACAGTTATTAAAATTTATGAATTCAAAACTGCATATATGTCAATGGGACGAGTATAAGAAACGTTAAGAAAAACGGTAAAAAATACTAATAGCCCTTTCTTTGGGGAAGAATATATTATAGAGCATTACATTTCCGGGAAGAAAGAAGGATTGTAAAAATGAATAATGTTTTTCCTAAATGTAAGCTATGCGGGTCAAACCCTCGTTATGGCTTATACGATGGGTTTCGTTTGGGCAAAAAATTTATATGTTCGGCGTGTGAACAAAGGATAATCCATGCTGATATCGGTGATTTTGAATATGATCGTAATATTGGCAACATAAAAAAACTTCTTTATGGTTAAAAATATTTGATAAGATCAGACATAAGATGAGAAAAATTGAGGGCATGTGAAATTACTTAAAAATATGTTAAAATGAAATAAAATACCCTTTTTCTTGGAGGGATAGAGTGGGTTCGTTGAGGCGAAAACTTGCAAGTTATTCTGAGCAGGGGATGCATTCTTTCCATACACCTGGTCATAAAGGAAGAAGCGACATCTTATCTCCCCTTATTTTCCCGGATCACGATCTGACAGAGTTACCGGGACTCGATATGCTTCATAATCCGCAAGGCGTGATTGCCGAGGCTCAGAGAAAAGCTGCCGGGATCTATGGTGCGGGCGAGACATTCTTCCTCGTAAATGGTGCGACTGCAGGCAACCACGCAATGTTTATGACACTGATGAATGGTCAAAAAGGAAAGAAAATCCGCATCGAAAGAAAGGCTCACCGGTCAGTGATCGGGGCGCTGATTCTTTCAGGGTTGGAACCTGAATATATCGCATCGGTTATTCATCCGGATTTTGGACTGCCTTTAGGCCTAGACAGAGAAGAATACTGTAACATTTCAGAACAGGTTGGTGCTTTCCATTTAACAAATCCGAGTTATTATGGTACGGCAATTGACCTGGATTTTATAATTCAGTGGCGTGATAAAATAATGCCCGCTGTCCCGGTTTTAGTTGACCAGGCACATGGCTCTCATTTTAAGGGTGATCTTTTTCCGAAAGGAGCGGTAGATCAGGGGGCAGATATTGTTGTCCATAGTACGCATAAGACTCTGGCTGCCCTTACGCAGGCCGCCATGCTACACGTTCAGGGAAATAGAATTGATAAAATAGCTTTGCAAAAATCTTTGGAGCTTTTGCAAACTTCCAGTCCAAGTTATCTGCTGATGGAGTCTCTGGATAATGCGGTAAGTCACTGGAATGAATATTGTTGGGATGATCTTTACGAAGAAGTCATGTTGCTGCAGAAAAAACTCGCCGGATCCCTGCGCATATTGACCAAAAAGGACATTGGTGATTTTGGAGTTAAAGACGTTGACTGGACAAAGATTCTGGTCAATATATCAACGTTGGAAATAAGCAGTTCAGATTTTGTGGAAATATTAAGATCTTCCTTTCAAATTGAACCCGAATTATGGGATGAAAATAATATTTTATTTCTACTTGGAATAGGAAACAAACCGGAAGACGTTCGGATTTTAAGCGAGGCTTTAGAAAGTCTTGTCAAGCGATTCGGTTGCCTTTCATCTCAAGGCTATGGTAAAGCAGTTATAAGAAAAGAACATGAGTTTTCTTGGAAGGAATTATCTAAGACCAAGTTCCTCCCTTCAGTCAGGCTTACCCCGCGAGAGGCATGGTTAGCGGCTAAAAAGGCAATAAAAGTTAAAGACTGTCTGGGGAGAATTGCCGGGGAGACCATATCAATTTATCCTCCCGGCATTCCGTTGATAGCAGCCGGAGAAGAGATTACACCGTGTGTATTGCATTATTTAGAGCAGGCCGGGAGGTATAGATGGCAAGGCTGGCAAGGATTTAGACAAAGTGAGATATTAATTGTTGATATTTAAGGGGAAAGATGAGCTTAAACTTTGACTTAGTAAGAAAATCAGCAGTTGAATACAAGCCGGCGCACCTTTTGCTTTTTCACGGGAGCGGTGCCAAGGAAAGACTCGGGGCTGTTCGAGAACTTGCTCTCGTGTTAAACTGTATTAAGGAAAACAGACCATGTGGGGAATGTCCGGCCTGCAAAAAAATCCAGTCAGGAAACCATCCGGATATCCATATTGTTAAACCCCTTAAAACAAATATCGGAATAGAACAGGTATTATCTCTGCAAAGGGAAATATACCGCAAGATTAGTGAAGGAAAATATCGGATTTGTCTGATTGACGAAGCGCATAGGCTCACTTTGCCGGCTGCCAATGCGCTTTTAAAAATTGCCGAGGAACCTCCTGATAATACTGTAATCATCTTAAGTTCAGGAAATGCGGAAGGGGTTATCCCGACATTACAGAGCCGGGCTCAGGCAGTTTTTTTCCCTTCACCGGACGAAGCAGCATGGAGGGATGAAGTAGAGGCTTTTCGCTTAGGGGGAACAGACCCCGATTTAGCCCGCAGGATTGAGGAATACGGCATTGAGAAGGTTAAAGAATTAATTAAAAAGTATATGGATATAGTTGAATCCGGCGATTTTTTAAAAACATTAGAACTATTTTTGCCTTTGGAAAGAGATGATTGTTTGCTTTTTTTGCAGAGTCTTGCCGTAACAATGAAGGAAATGGTAGCAAAAGGGAAATTATCACCACGGTTTCTCAAAGAGATAGGCAATACAATAGAAATTATAAGTAAACAGGTGAATCATAGGCTGGCCTTAGAAGTGCTGGTACTTAAACATATAAGTTTTGGGGGAAACGGAATTGGCTAAAGTAGTTGGAATAAGATTTAAAAAAGCTGGTAAAATATATTTTTTCCTTCCCGGGGGTCTGGATTTAAAAGCTAATGACAATGTCATAGTAGAAACTGCCCGGGGCATGGAATTCGGTAAGGTGGCTCTTCCTTTACGGGAGATTCCCTCGCAAGATGTTGTTTCGCCTTTGAAGGAAGTGCTGCGCAAGGCAACGCCCGAGGACGAAGAATCATTTTCCAATAACGAAAATAAGGAGAAGGAAGCTTTTAAGATTTGTCTTAGTAAGATCACGGCTCATAAACTTCCTATGAAGCTGATTGACGTTGAATATACATTCGATGGCAATAAGATTATTTTTTCCTTTACCGCCGAGGGGCGCGTGGATTTCAGAGAATTAGTCAAGGATTTAGCAGCAGTTTTCCGTACCCGCATCGAGCTGCGTCAAATTGGAGTAAGGGATGAGGCTAAGATGCTCGGTGGATTAGGAGCCTGCGGCAGGGAACTTTGTTGTGCATCTTTTTTAGGAGATTTTGAACCGGTATCGATTCGAATGGCTAAAGACCAGAATCTTTCTCTCAATCCTGCAAAAATATCGGGTATTTGCGGTCGTTTAATGTGTTGTCTGAAGTATGAGAATGGCTGTTACGAGTGTAAGGATTGTCAAAACCAGACGGAAACTCCAAAACCGGTCTATACCGAAGTTTATGATGAAGAAAGTAAGGAAGAATTACGCAGACTTGAAGCGGAGGAGTAAAGGTGGGTCAGCTAAATCAAGCCATTACTGAGGTTGAAGAGAACCTTGGGAAGCTTTTAAACGAAGTCAAAAGCCTTAAACAATACGTGGAATATTTGGAAGAGGAGAATATTAAACTCAAAAGACAACTCTGCGCAGTTTCGGAAGCGGATACGGCCAGGGTTCAGCAAAATGCGTCCAAAATCCAAAAAGAAGCACATGAAAATCTAGAAAAGCTTTATAGTCAAGGGTTTCATGTCTGCCATATTTACTTTGGCGAGCCCATGGAGGGAAGCTGTATTTTCTGTAATGCCTTCTTGAGGAAAGACTGACTTGGAGGGTGTTATGCTCGAGGAAGGAACTTTATATGTGTGTGCTACCCCTATAGGAAACTTAGGCGATATTACCTTACGGGTTTTGGAAACGCTAAAGGATGTTGATCTTATCGCTGCGGAGGATACCCGGCATTCAAGAAAACTATTAGGACATTACAGTATCAAAACGCCTTTAATCAGTTATCATCAACATAATGAAAAGCAGAGAACAAATGAGATTATCGCAAGACTTAAAAATGGTGAGAAAGTGGCTCTTATCTCCGATGCCGGAATGCCTGGAATATCAGATCCAGGACAAATTTTAATCAGACGGTGTATGCAAGAGAAAATTAAGGTTGATGTTTTACCAGGCCCGAATGCGGCCATCACAGCCCTTGTTCTGTCCGGAATGCCAACGGACAGTTTTCTCTATCTTGGATTTCTGCCAACCAACAAAAATGAACGTAAAAGAGTCCTCAAGACAATAAGTGAATTTTCCTCAACGGTTATTATTTATGAGGCCCCGCATAGAGTAACCCGGACGCTTGAAGATATTTTAGAGATTCTTGGGGACAGGGATACTGCTGTGGCTAGAGAACTAACAAAATTGTATCAGACTGTGCATAAAGGTTTAGTTAGTGAGCTCCTGGAAAAATTTCAGGCCATCCCGCCTAAGGGGGAATGTTGTTTACTTTTAGCGCCATTGGAACAAAAGATTGAGCAGAGTGAACCTGCTGATTGGCTTAAGGAAATAAAACAACTAGAACTGAAAGGGATGGCTTGTAAGGATGCAATGAAAATTGCCGCTAAGAAATACGGCGTAACAAAAAGAGAAGTATATAAAGCCAGGCTAAATCAGGAAGATAATGAATAATATGATAGTTCTCCTTAATAAAAAAAGAGGGTAACAAGTTACCTTCTTTAAATAAAGATATTACTGGTGATTTGAATTTAGCTTACTTTGCTCTCGGAAGTTGCGGCAACTTCTCCCATTGCTGAAGCACACTCACGACATACATTTTTCCCGCGAAATACTTGAACATTAGAAGCATTTCCACAAAAGACACAGGCTGGTTCATATTTTTTAAGGATAATTTTGTCCTCATCTACATATATCTCCAGTGCGTCTTTTTCATCAATACCTAGGGTTCTGCGAAGCTCAATAGGTAATACAACACGGCCCAATTCGTCAACCTTTCGTACAATCCCTGTGGATTTCAAGCCAAAAACCCCTTTCTGCAACAAAATTCGACACATAACACCCTTATATTACCAATCATCCCTTAAAAAGTCAATAGGATATAAGTATTGAAAATTTAATTGTCCAAAAACTTGACAATAATCCCTGCTTTTTCCTATAGTAAATGAGGTATATTAAGTTGAATGAAATAAAGGAGTTGTGCCTTATGAAATATTATATCACTACCCCGATCTATTATCCTAATGCCAGTCCACATATTGGGACTGCATATACCACCATTGCTGCCGATGCCATGGCCCGCCTGCGGAGAATGAAAGGGGACGATGTTTTTTTCCTTACCGGAACAGACGAAAATGCTCAGAAAATAATTAGAACCGCGGAAAGTTATAAGATGGATCCTCATACTTATGTAGACGGCATAGTAGAAAAATTTAGAGAGCTTTGGAAGTTATTGAACATTTCTAATGATGATTTCATCCGAACTACAGAAGAACGCCATGCTCAAGTGGTACAAGCTATTTTTAACCGCCTTTTTGAACAGGGGGATATTTATAAATCCGAATACGAGGGATGGTACTGTACTCCTTGTGAAACGTTTTGGACGGAGAACAAACTCGTAGAGGGAAAATGTCCTAATCCGGATTGTGGACGGGATGTGGAATTACTAAAGGAAGAAAGCTATTTCTTCAGGATGTCCAAGTATCAGAGCAGGCTTCTTCAACATATTATGGAAAAACCTGATTTTATCCAACCTGTTTCAAGGCGAAATGAGATGATTAAATTTATTGAGGGAGGACTTGAAGATCTTTGCGTTTCCCGGACTACTTTTAAATGGGGAATAAAAGTACCTTTTGATCCGAAGCATGTCGTCTACGTTTGGCTGGACGCCTTGATCAATTATATCTCAGCTTTAGGGTATCCGGATGGTGAGAACTATAAAAAATACTGGCCGGCTGAAGTGCATTTGATGGGTAAAGATATTGTGCGTTTTCATTCTGTTATCTGGCCGATAATCCTTATGGCCTTAGATGTCCCTCTGCCCAAGAAGGTTTTTGGACACGGTTGGTACTTATCCCGGGAAGGCGGGAAAATTTCCAAATCCCATGGGAATGTTCAGGATTCTTTTGAATTAATCCACAGATATGGGCCTGATCCTATTCGGTACTTTCTCTTAAAGGAAATGCAATGCGGATCGGATGGCTATTATTCCGAAGATGATCTAGTAGAAAGGTTAAACAGTGATCTGGCTAACGACCTTGGTAATTTCGTATCAAGGACACTAGCCATGGTTGTTAAATATAATAACAGCAAAATACCATGTCCGGGATCGGATACCAAATTGGAAAAGGAGCTTAAGGCTCTCAGCACCAGTGTAAAAATTAATACCGAAGAGAAGATGCTTGCTTGTGATCCGGCTGCTGCCTTGGAATCTGTCTGGCAATTTGTCAGCCGCTGCAATAAATATGTCGATGAAACTGCTCCCTGGCATTTAGCTAAAGACCCGTCCAATAAGGAAAGGCTTAATACAGTACTTTATACTTTTGTTGAAAGTATTAGAATATTGGGGATTCTTTGTGCTCCATTTATGCCGGGAGTTCCTGAGAAAATTAAACTTTTGCTCGGGGGAGAAGATTTCTTCAGTAATTGGGAGCAGGCTGACAAATGGAATGTAATAAAACCAGGTACAGTTATCCAAAAGGGAGAGCCTATTTTTCCCAGAATAGACTTAAATCAAACTCCGTCCCAAAATGAACCTCAGGCGGAGCAAATTGGAGTTACATTAAAGGAAGAGATCTCCATAGAAGAATTTGCTAAGCTCGATCTAAGAGTAGTAAAAGTTCTCAAAGCGGAAAAGGTAGAAAAGGCCGATAAACTTCTAAAAATGGAAGTAGAAATGGGTCAGGAAATTCGTACCATTGTCTCGGGAATAGCTAAACATTATGCTCCCGAGGAATTGGTTGGCAAAAAGGTTATTCTTGTGGCTAATCTGAAACCCGCTAAACTCCGGGGAATAGTATCCCAAGGAATGATACTGGCTGCATCCCAAGGGGAATTGCTCGAAGTTCTCGCCCTATCCAAAGAAATACCATCAGGAGCACAAGTCAAATGATTTGGGACACGCATGCACATCTCGATGACAGCCAGTTTAATTCTGATAGGGATGCCGTTATCCAAAGAGCCAAAGAGGCTGGGATAACGACGATTGTCAATGTCGGCACATCAGAGTCTTCCTGTAGGCAGGCCGTTAGTCTTGCTGCCCGGTATTCTAATATCTATGCGACTGTAGGGATACACCCTCATGACGCCAAGGATTGCAGCAATGAAACTTGGGAACTTCTGAGTCAGTTAGCACAAAACCCTAAAGTAGTAGCTTGGGGAGAGATAGGGCTAGACTACTACCGGGATTTTTCACCCAGGGACGTTCAGCGCCAAGTATTTATCCACCAGTTAGAGCTTGCGGATGAAATGGGCCTGCCAGTTGTTATTCATGACAGGGATGCTCATGGAGATATTCTTCAGATAGTCAAGAAACATCCGCCTCAAGCCGGGGGAGTCTTTCATTCTTACTCAGGTTCGTGGGAGATGGCTAAAGAGCTGCTGGCAATAGGGTTTTATTTGTCTTTTTCCGGACCGCTTACCTTTAAGAATGCCCGGCATACTCTGGAAGTTGCGGCCAATGTTCCTGAGAATAGATTCGTAGTAGAAACAGACTGCCCATATCTTACGCCTGAACCTTATCGAGGTAAACGCAACGAGCCTTCATATGTCAAGGAAGTAATCAATAAAATAGCAGAACTAAAGGCTATCCCTCTTGAGAAAGCTTTAACACTAGCCACTGAAAACTCAATGAGGCTATTTAAGACAACGAAATAACTAAAGAGCAGATTTCTGTTCTTTTTTTAAAGGCCGTACCAAATAAATTATTTATAATAAGAATCAGAATCAAGTAGGGTTGATAAAAAGGCCCTAAAAATAGGAATCTCCTCGAATTATATAAAAAAGTCATTACCAAGAAAAAAAGAGGAGAAAAGCTAAAGACAGCCAAAGTACCTCAAATTCAGACTGAGAGAAATCGCAGACAAATAAATTGGAGGTTTTCTCTTGCCCGTGCTTAGATCAGCTCCAGAGAATCCTTTGGAAAGACGCATTCAAATAATTAAAGACAGTGGCGATATCTTGGCCCGTAATGAACTTATTCAGGATTATATACCGTTTATTATCCGGGCGGTTGCCAAACAATTAAACAAGTATATTGAGACGGAAAACAGCGATGAGTTCAGTATTGGAATGATTGCGTTCAATGAGGCAATCGATAAATATGATTTTGCCAAGGGAAGTTTTCTCGGATTTGCTGAACTGGTGATAGAAAATAGGCTCAAAGATCTCTGGCGTAAGAAACAAAAGGAGCAAAGAGAAATTTCGCTGGAAGATTGTCTTCAAAGTACTCCGGGGAATTTCCCTGAACCTTATAGCGAGATAGATGATGATTTAATTTGCTTACGAGAGGAAATAAAAAAGTTTGAAGCCGAATTGGTCAAATTTGGGATTAGCTTGGAAGATCTTGTAATAGAAACCCCTAAACACAGTGATACCCGTAAAAATGCAGTCTGTCTTTCGGAGCGTATTAGTAAAGATAAATTAATAGTAGAAGAGATATATACCAAGAAAAAGCTGCCTCTTAAGAAGATTGTCCTTAAATATAAAACCACTTTGAGAATAATTAAGAGAAGTAAAAAGTTTATTATTTCCATGGTGGTAATTTTGACCGGCGGCTTTAACCAACTTAAGTCTTGGGTTAAAAATTCTAAATAAAGGTGACTAAGATGTTTAAAGGGCTGATAATAAAAACCACAAAAAAATATTCACTAATAATTACCGAAGATAATCAGTACTGCAAGATAGTATCTAAAGAGGGAATGTTTGTGGGGCAAAGGATTTTCTTTTTTAGTGAAGATCTAATAAACTGTTCGCTGATAGAGGAGCCGCAAGGATTCTGGCAGCGTTCGGAAATATTGAAAAAATCAGTATCTCTTTCCGTGATGATAGCATGTATTCTCTTTTTCTTCATGTTTGGCGGCGTCCTTGGTTTACCGGCTGACAAGGCTTCTTACGCTGTGGTTTCAGTCGATATCAACCCAAGTATAGAGATATCAATCAATAAAGAAAAATATGTAACTAAAGTTGAAATACTTAATCAAGATGGATATCAGGTTGCCGGACAATATCTTATAGGCCTTAAGCTGGACGTGGCGCTTAAATTGATCATTAACAAATCATCTGAAACAAATTTTCTCAAAGAAAAGGATACGGTTCTATTGGCAGCTGCGGTTAATTCTGCTTATCAAAATATAGAAAATAATTTGTCTCAAAGTTTAATTACTGATTTAGAGCAGGTTAACCTGCCATCCGAGTATTCTTATCTTTTCCTTGCGGCTGACTATCAAACCTATATTAAAGCAAAAGAAAACAGCTTATCTTTAGGTAAATACCAAGCAGTGCTCATGACCGGAGGGCAAATTCAACCGGAGAAGGCCAAAGATATGAAAGTCAAAGAACTGCTTACAGATAACAAAATACAATTAAAATTAAAGGAAATAGATAATCAAAAGAATAACAGCCCAGTTGAGAATAATAAAAATGACAATAGCAAGAAACAAAACAACCTCATAGAAAACAAATTAACTGGAAAAGATAAAGACGGGAACAATACAATTGAAACAAAGGTTAAAAATACCGGTAATAATAAAGAACACAATAAAAAGAACGAAAAATAATTAGTATAAAGAAAAACAACTTAGTTACTAAGTTCTTTACCATTTCCGGCAAGCCATTTTTTCCATTTCTTATAGTCCGGAAGGTATTGTTCGACTTTTTTCCAGAAGTCTTTAGAATGATTCAAATATTTCAAATGAGTTAATTCGTGAATTATTACATAAGCGGCTACTTGGTTGGGTGCCATAATAATACGCCAGTTAAGGTTAATATTACCCTTATTGGAACAGCTTCCCCATCTTGTTTTTTGATCCTTGATTTTTAGTTTATTGAAAGAGATAGCAAGCAATTTAGAGTAGTAACTAACTTGCTCAGAGAGGAGTTTTTCGGCTTGTCCTCTATACCATTCCTCAATGATTTTTTTTGCTAAAGTACTCTGATTTTCCGGAGATAAACCTGGAGGAACATAGACCATAATTCGGCTGCCAATGAATAAAGCATAGTAATTAGATTCAGAGGTTTCTTCAATTAGCAAAGGGTATTTTCTTCCGCGATAGAAGAGTTTCTCGCCTGATACATATTTTTTCGGTGAAAAATTCCCGGACTGGGAGAGATGCTTCTGAAAATGCGTTAGAATCCATTCCTTGTTTTCTTCTACAAAATTCTTAGCGTAATCTAAGCTTAATCCCATTGGGATGGCAACCCTAACTCTTTGGTTTTTGATAGTAACGCTAACTTTTTTTGCTTTAGTACTCGTATACAACTCGTACTCTATAACCGTATTCCCTATTTTCAGATATTCCATTATCTATTCCAACTTTGCATTTATTTATACTGGAGAGAGAGTCTGAGCAATAGCTTTCTTTCAACTATTTAAGTGGGTCGCACGAACTGCTGGGGAGATCTGAGGTAGGAAAGTATTATTTTCCCGGTGGTTATTGAGGAGTTCCGCTTTGTTTTTCCAGAATCCGACCGCCAATCCAGCAAAATAAGCCGCTCCCAAAGCGATACTTTCCAATGCTGCCCGTATGATATGATTACGGTTTGTTCCTCTTGTAAGGCCCGTGATTGTACCCCTGGCATGCATATCCCAGTAAGGAGCACCGAGACCGACGAAGACGCTTCCTTCTAAAGCATATGCAATTTTACCATCTAAACCCTAGGCAATTGTTGTCAATAAAAAAAGAAGATCCCCCTGTTCGGCTAAGAGTTGGCCATGGGCAATGTTGTCTAAGAGCCATCTGATTTTTGTTGCAGAGAAATAAGCATCGACAACCAAACCGGTATTTTCGTTGATATATCCCAACATCTTGCTATCAAAAATTTTTTCGCAGAGCTCAGTAGTTCTGCGGCATTGCCAGACAATGGCATTATAAACAGGTTTGCCTGTATGCCGATTCCAAATAACGGTGGTTTCCCTTTGATTGGCAATACCGATCGCTGCTATACGATTGGATGGTATGCCCGTCTTTTCTAAGACTTCACGAGCCGCGGCAAGCTGAGTTTCCCAGATTTCCCAAGGATCATGTTCTACCCAACCGGGCATTAAATATATTATACATAAAAAGTTTTATCAATAACAGAATAAAATTAAATCGGCAATTGCAAAAAAGCAATAATCAGTAAGAAAATGTTCAAACTATTAATTAATATTTAAACGAAAGAAGTGAATGACTGTGGATAATTGGCAAGAACTTGCTGAGGTATTAGTAGAAGAATTTGTTGCTCCTCAGGGAGTAGATGATAAACGCATTTTGGAAGCGATGAAAGCTGTTCCCAGACATTTTTTTGTTCCTGAACAGTATCAAGAGGATAGTTATGTAGACACACCTATTTCCATAGGGGAGGAGCAAACAATTTCCCAGCCATTTATAGTTGCCAAAATGACTGATCTGCTGGCCTTAAATGAGGGAGATAATGTACTGGAAATAGGAACGGGATCGGGGTATCAAGCTGCCCTCCTGGCAGAGATGGGAATGAAAGTGACAACTATAGAAAGGATTGAAACCTTAGCGCATAGAGCAAGAATGGTATTTCAACAGCTACCTTATGATATTCGAAGCATTATTGGCGACGGGAGAGAAGGGTATCCGGAAAGTGCCCCATATCAAGGGATTATTGTTACGGCAGGTGCTCAGATAATTGAAGAATCTTGGTTGTCTCAGCTTGCAGCTGAAGGCAGGCTCGTCCTGCCGCTCGCCTCTAAAGAGGGCAGATATTGTCTGTTGGTAAGACAAAAAACTAAGTCGGAGAACGCAGGCTACAAAGACACATGGTATGACTACTGTCGGTTTGTCCCATTGTTAGCCGGTATAAAAAGTAATCGGCAGAATACTAGTCAGAATGAAAAGTTTTCCTAAACTCCGGAAGGTTATGCCGGTAACGCTGGGGGACAAAATGTGCCTGCAATCTTTTGTTCTTCCTATTTGCTATACCAATATGAGTAAAATACTTTGCCCAAAGTGTCCTGCCAGTAAACTCAGGATATTATGATCAGGCCCGAATGCTGCATAAAGATACCGATTGCACTCGATAAACCTAAGAAGTCCTAGAAAACGATGAGTTTCAAAAGTAACTTTTTTGGCGATTTGTTGGACAGGGAGTATATCAGGATGGGTATGGTAGCAGTTAATTTTAGAGCCAAGTTTAAAGCCTAATTGCAAGTACTTCAGTATAAGGTTTTCTTTCAGCTTTTTCTTCATAATAACTATAGTAAACAGCAGTCAGTAAACCTTCAAAACTACCGTCATATAAATAATCCATTAATCAGCCCCCCATAAGTTTAGAGTTGGCAAGGTCTTAGAATAAAGTAAGCTGAACTGGTCGGGAAGCAGGAGCCAAAGCATGGCGGATGAACGGTTCTTCTAAAGGGATTTTTCCATAATAGCGGCTTTGACAAGTTATAAAATACTTAGCTCGTTTCAGGACTACGCCGATTTTTCCCAAGTGCTCATAGAGTATGGGGGCAAGCCTGCGTTGTTGGAGTATTCGCTGGGCAGAGATTAACCCGATTCCCGGGATTCGGAGGAGTTCCTCAAAGGAAGCTTTATTTATTTCGAGAGGGAAAAGGTGCAGATTTCTAAGAGCCCACGTTGTCTTGGGATCAAAGGTTGAGTCTAAGCTGGGGAAATCAATGTTTACGATCTCGTCAGCCTTAAAATGATCAAAACGAAGCAGCCAATCAGCCTGATAGAGCCGATGTTCCCTGAGTAAAGGGGGGGCTGTTGATAGGACCGGCAGATTGGGCCCATCATTCACAGGTATATAAAAACATAAAAAGAAAGACTTGATGAAAATTATTTAGTCAATTATAATAATAAAGCGTGGTAATTAAAACTTAATACAAATAATTTCAGGGGTGCCGGAATGAGGCCGGCTGAGATAAAGACCCGATGATGTCTTTGACTCCTAGTACCTGATCTAGGTAATACTGGCGTAGGGATGAAATTTTGGTGAGATGCTAGGGCGATATCATTCTATTGTTTCTTAAAAAAGCCAAAACACAAATCTATGTCGGATTTGTGTTTTTTTTAATTGGAGCAGCCTAAGAGGATTGCCAACAGAGTATCGAATAAAGTTGAGGTATAGAAATGAAAAAAGTATTGACCATAGCAGGAAGTGATACCTGTGGCGGCGCGGGAATTCAGGCTGATTTAAAGACATTTGCCGCTCACGGTGTTTACGGGATGAGTGTGGTTACCGCCGTGACAGCTCAGAATACCCAGAGGGTATATGATGTTCAGGACATTATGCCGGAGATGATTGCTAAACAAATTGATGCGATCTTTGAAGATATCGAAGTGGCTGCTCTAAAAATCGGTATGGTTTCAGTTAGTGGAACTATTCAAACGATAGCTGAAAAACTTATTAAATATCAAGCTGAGAATATAGTGCTTGATCCGGTGATGATTTCCAAGAGCGGTTTTCCCTTATTGCAGGTAGAAGCTAGAGAAACATTAATTGCCAAACTACTGCCCTTAGCTACCATTACGACCCCTAATATCCCTGAGGCTGAAACCATAACAGGGAAAAAAATCTTAAGCCTGGAGGATATGAAAGAGGCGGCAAAGATGATTTCTTCTCTGGGTCCTGCCTACGTTCTGGTAAAAGGGGGTCATAGGGCGGAAGAGGCGACCGATATCCTGTTTGATGGGGAAATATTTTACGAAATGAAAGCGCCAAGAGTGAATACCAAAAATACTCATGGAACCGGATGCACGCTTTCGGCCTCAATAACCTCAAACCTAGCGAATGGTATGGCAGTGGTCGAAGCTGTAGAGGCCAGCAAAAAATATATAACTATGGCAATTGAACATTCTTTGGCAATAGGCAAAGGGGTAGGTCCCACAAACCATTTTTATGAGCTTTATAAGAAGGCGGGATTAAGTTATGAGTAAGGTGAAAGATAATAGTTCAGACGAAAAAAGAGTATCGGCGTTTGGTTTTTTTATTCTCTGGTTTGGGGCGGCAGTCTCCATAGCTGAAATGTTTACCGGGTCACTTCTTGCTCCTCTAGGATTTAGCAGAGGAGTTCAGGCTATTCTTCTTGGGCATTTAATTGGGGTTATTATTCTGGGGCTGACCGGAATTATTGGATCGGACAAGAGGATTCCCGCTTTGGTTTCGACGAGAATTTCTTTTGGCCGGTACGGTTCCTACGGTTTCTCAATCTTAAATATTTTGCAGCTTCTGGGATGGACAGGAGTCATGATAATTTCCGGGGCACGCTCGGTAAATGAAATAAGTAAGATTCTATGGAACTTTAATAATCAGGTTTTTTGGAGTGTCATTATTGGGCTTCTTATATGTCTATGGATCTTAGCAGGTATCAAAAAGATCAATAAAGTTAATCTGATAGCAGTCGGACTGCTTCTTATTCTAACCGTTTTCCTAAGTATAGTAATATTTCGAACACCAGGGGTAACAGGTTCGATGGCTGGGGACGGAATATCTTTCGGAGCTGCTGTGGAACTAAGCGTAGTAATGCCTTTATCCTGGCTGCCGTTGATTTCCGATTATACCAGGTATTCACGCAGCAGGAAGGGTGGCTTTTGGGGGAGTGCCGGAGGCTATTTCCTTGGCAGCTGCTGGATGTATATTATTGGACTGGGAGCAGCAATATTTACGGGAAGTTCAGATCCTTCGAGCATACTTTTGGCACTAAACTTTGGGATAGCAGCTTTAGCTATCGTAGTTTTATCCACAGTAACGACAACTTTTCTTGATGCTTATTCCGCCGGTGTGAGTTTCATCAATATCCGGACATATGCCAACGAAAAACTAACCGCTTTAGTAATGGCCGTCTTAGGCACTTTGGTAGCAATCATTATTCCGATTGAACAGTACCAAAACTTTCTTTATGCCATCGGGTCAGTTTTTGCTCCACTCTTTGCAATTCTCTTGACGGACTATTTTATATTTAAAAAGACCTATATTGATAATAAAAAAAATTTTTATGTGACAAATACTTGTATTTGGATACTGGGGGTAGTAATCTATCAAAAATTTTCAACTGTTGATTTCTTTCTTGGGAGTACATTGCCTGTCATGGTAATAACAGGATTATTATGCATAATATTTAAAGGAGTAGTAAGAAAATGGACATTATTAAAGAGTGCGCAACAGCGTTAAAAAGTGTTAAAGAAAAGAAACCTCTTATCCATAACATTACGAACTATGTAACAGTCAACGATTGTGCCAACATTATTCTGGCCATCGGGGGATCCCCTATAATGGCGGATGAGTCTAATGAGGTAGAGGAGATGGTCAGCATTTCCTCTTGTTTGGTGATTAATATGGGAACTCTGAATGAAAGAACGGTGTCCAGCATGCTCAAGGCCGGCAAAAAAGCCAACCTTTTGCATAAGCCGGTGGTCTTTGATCCTGTTGGAGTCGGGGCGGGGTCATATCGTAACCGTATTGCGGCTAAATTACTAAATGAGATTGAATTCGCCGTGATCAGAGGCAATATGTCGGAAATCAAATCTTTAAGTGGTTTAGCGGTCCAAACCAAAGGAGTAGATTCTGTGGCCGACGAAGCCGGCGGGGCAGAAGCGGCCAGAGGTTTTGCAGCCGAAATGAATTGCGTAGTTGCAGTCACAGGTCAGACAGACATAATTACTGACGGACAAAGAGTCTGCTTGATTGAGAATGGGCATCCTATGCTAAAAACGGTTACCGGAACAGGATGTATGACTACGGCTTTAGTAGGAACATATTGCGGAGCTGCGCCGGATTATTTTGTTGCGGCTTCTGCCGGGGTAGCGACCATGGGCCTGGCGGGGGAGCTTGCTAAAAAGGCTTTGCAAGAAAATGAAGGAGTGGGTACCTTCAGGATGAGACTTTTTGACAGTATCTATAATCTTACTGAAGAGACTATTAGGAAAGAAGGCCGCATGAAAATTGAATAACTTGCTCTGGGATTATTCCCTCTATCTTGTTACGGACAGAAGCTATATAGGACAGCGCAAGCTTGCCGTTTGCGTGCAAGAGGCCATAAAAGGTGGCGTGTCGCTTGTCCAGATTCGCGAGAAAACGGCCTCATCCCGGGAATTTTTTGAACTTTCAGTAGAACTTAAAGCCTTAGCCTCAAGCTATCAAGTCCCTTTAATTATCAATGACCGCCTCGATATCGCTTTAGCGGTTGATGCCGACGGCCTTCATCTCGGACAGGATGATCTGCCCATAGAGATTGCCCGTAAATATTTAGGCAAGGAAAAAAAAATCGGTATTTCCGTCAGCAATGTTTCTGAAGCAATCCTGGCAGAAAAACAGGGTGCCGATTACCTTGGCGCCGGTGCGATGTTCGCCACGGGGACCAAGACCGATGCTAAACTTGTAACCCTGGAGGAACTGCGCAGGATAAAAGAAGCTGTTTCAATACCTGTTGTTGCCATTGGCGGTATTAAGAAGAACAATATTGAAAGCATAATGGATATTGGAATCAATGGGGTAGCGGTAGTTTCAGCTATCTTAGCGGAGAAAGATGTCGAAGGTGCAGCCAAAATACTTAGAAATATTACTAAGATGGATTAATTAATTTTCAACCAATTTTTCTAAATCAGATACTGTATAAAATTTCATGCCTCTATCGTAAGCGTATTGAATAATAGCCCTAAGTTTTTCCGGATTGGTGCCGTAGTTGTCCGGCTTATCTGAAATTCCATGTGCGTATAAAATAATTAATTGATTGCTATTATAAGCATGGTCAATCCCTTGAAATATTTCAGTCAGGTCGTACTCATATGCGTTATCTATACCAACAGCATGGAGCACTCTTTGTTCGCGTACGCTTGTTTTGTTATTTTGGATGTAGATGGAGCGGATATTAGAGATTTTTTCATTTTTTCCAGAATCGAATGTATAGCGAACAGTATCAAAATATTTGAGAAGCTCATTGTCTAGTTCTCTGTTCCCTGCTCCATAAGGGTAGGCGAAATTTTTGACATGAAAACCTTCTTCCTCCATCATCGCGACTCCTGGAAAGATTTCTGTCTGTATATAGTAATTCAAGGATTTTTCCTTTATTAATTGAAGCGCATTAAGGTGGTTTAAAGTATGGTAAGCAATCTCGTTACCGGCATTCTGTAAATTCCGCAGCTTCATAATTTGATTACTAGTAAAATTATTGAAGTTGCAGACATAAAAAGTTGCTTTAGCCTTATATTCTTTGTTAAAAGCCAAAAAGGAAGACCATTCGTCCACAGTATTATCATCGAAAGTTAGAATAATTCCGGATTGGTTATTGTCTAAAAGCTTAAGGATTTTTGGTGTTGTGGTGACGGTGTTAAGCTTAACCTTAGAGACGTTCCCTTGGGGTAGGATTGCTTCCGCCCCGGGATTAAGTTTCCGAAGAGATACCAGTTTAAAATTTGTTTCAGGGGAAACAGGCGGAGAAGATTTTTGTCCAATATGTGCCGCAGTTTGTACTGTCCTACTATCTGGCATATCTTGCAAAGAATTAGTATGAAAGCTATACAGCCAAGAGATAAACACTATTAAAATAAAAAAAACAAATAAGTGAGGCGGCGCTTTTTTGTTTTTCATATTACCTCACTAACTCATTGCTGCTGCAAAAGCCTTAAGATTTGCCTCCAAGAACTTGGCCGGAACAGTCTCTCCTATGGCTTCCAACCAGAGGTTTTGCTGAATATTTAGATGCCTGGATAAGAACCCAAGCAGGACTACGTTTACAGCTTTGGAATTGCCGGCGTTTTGGGCTATTTTTAGAGCATCGACGATAATGGCATTTTCTCTCTGGTTACGTACTATAGCCAAAGCATCGGGATAAACAGCAGTGCCTATAATAATGGGCATAGGATCAATACGTTGATCATTAATTAAAATAGTGCCGTTTTCTTTAAGATAAGGCAGCCACCGCAGAGCCTCGAGCTTTTCAAAAGCAAGGATGATATCCGCTTGCCCTTCGGGAATAATGGGAGAAGCTACTTCCTGGCCATATCTGACCTGGGTGACAACGCTACCCCCTCGTTGCGCCATACCGTGGATCTCGGAGACTTTAACATCAAGGCCTATTTTCTGAAGGACTACGGACAGTATTCTGCTGGCTAGAATTGTTCCTTGTCCGCCTACGCCTACTATTAGAATATTTTTTGTCTCAGACATTAGTGCCACCTACCTTTCTTATGGCGGCATTTGTACAGACATTGACGCAGAGACTACAGCCTACGCATTGCGCAGTATCGATTCTGACCTTTTTGTTTTTTTTAATAATACAAGGGCAGCCAAGCTTCATACAACGCAGACAACCGGTACAGACTTCCTCCGAAACAATACACGGGGTAGTCTGTTTATTTTTTTCTATCAGAGCACATTTGCGTTTGGTGATAATAACGGAAGGCTCCTCTGCAGCTAATTCTTCTTTAATTACTTGTTCTAATTTATTTAAATCAAATGGATCTATTTCGACTACTCTTTCCACGCCAACAGCTTTTGCTAGGAGTAAGAGGTTAATTTCTTTGGTAGCAACACCTTTAACGGTAAAACCGGTAACAGGGTTATCCTGATGGCCGGTCATGGCCGTAGTACGGTTATCTAAAATAATAGTAGTAGTGGTGGCTTTATTGTAAACTACATCAATGAGTCCGGTAATCCCCGAATGAATAAAAGTCGAATCACCGATTACAGCAACCAGGTTGCGGGCAAACTCTTTACCTCTGGCTTTTTCCATGCCTATGGCCGTACCAATACTTGCTCCCATACAAATCGTTGTATCCATGGCATTTAGGGGTATTTGGGCTCCTAAAGTATAACAGCCTATATCACCGGTTACCGTTACTTTTAATTTATTTAAAATGTAGAATAGTCCCCGGTGTGGGCAGCCCGGACACATGACCGGAGGCCGAAGCGGAATATTAGTTAGAGTGTCAGCTGCAGGAGAGAGAACATTCCTGGGATGGGGTAAAGCCCCCATCTTTTCGGCTATGATCCCAGGAAGCAATTCACCGGCCACAGGAAATAAATCCTTGCCGTGGGTTTCGATTCCCCAGGATCTGATGTGCTCCTCGATAAAAGGCTCTAGCTCTTCAATGACATAGAGCATATCAACCTTTTTTGAGAAATCGGTTATTAGCTTCCGCGGCAAGGGAAAAGTCATGCCAAGTTTCAGAATCGAGGCATCAGGCAAGATTTCCTTAACATATTGGTAAGTAACTCCGTTAGTAATAACTCCGATTTTTGTATGGTTCCATTCGATGCGGTTTAATGAAGTTGTCTCGGCATATTCTTTGAGTTTTTCCAGCCTTGATTCAACCACGATGTGCCGCGACCGGGCAAAGGCCGGCATCATTACATATTTTTGAGTATTCTTTTCGTATTTCTTTAAGGGTACTTCTTGGCGAGGCCAGAGTTCAACCAAAGATTGGGAATGGGCTACTCTGGTTGTTATTCGTAACATTACCGGCGTATCAAAATTTTCACTAAGCTCAAAAGCCAATTTAGTAAAGTCTTTAGCTTCCTGGCTGTTGGAAGGTTCTAGAACAGGAATCTTGGCGGCTCTGCCAAAATGGCGGTTATCCTGCTCATTCTGCGAACTGTGCATTCCGGGATCATCAGCCGAAACCAGCACGAGACCTGCGTTTATGCCGGTATAGGCCAAGGTAAATAAAGGATCGGCAGCAACGTTGACGCCGACATGTTTCATAGCGACGAGTGCTCTGCCGCCTCCGATTGACGCTCCGAGACCTACTTCCAGAGCGACTTTTTCGTTAGGGGACCATTCAGCGTACATTTCAATATATTTAGCTGCATTTTCTGTTATTTCAGTGCTTGGAGTACCAGGATAAGCCGTGCAAACCACTACTCCTGCCTCCCAGGCACCACGGGCAATAGCTTCATTCCCTGTAAGAAGTTTTCTCATAGGTTTAGAGGCATCCTTTCTATGGTGAACATCTCATTATAAATAGCAAAAAACTACCACAAAGGATAGTTTTTGTTAAATAATACACTTGATAAATAAAACTACCATACTTCGAGTCTATAAAGACATATGTTTAAATAAAATATGATTTTCCTGAATCCGTAATGAAATAACTATTAATCGGCTGAAGGTTAAAAGATTAGAGCAACCTACTTAGATTTGGAACGTTTCCCATCAGGCAAATTTAGATTACACCAACAATCCGGCAACCGGTCTGTGGGGCACAGTACCACGGCGAGCGGAGCACGGATTGCAAAGCGCGGCTTTTTGCGCCCCGCAGACATTCCCGGATGAATTGCATTTAAAGCCTGCAAAGAGCAGGATTATTTCTTAAGATTATATACTTATCACGGATTCAGGAAGTTAATCGTTTTCCTCATTTTGGAGAAAAATGTTTATTTCATCTTCAGTTAAGGAATCAGTCTTTTGGCGGGAACAATTAATATTTGGTAAAAAACTATTATCAGATGCAAAATTGTTTAAAAGCTGGTTTGGAGCCGGTCCTTTGAGAGAGTCCAGGATATCCTTGGCACGCAGCAGTTCTGTATACTCATTAATAGAAACAATTACGGCTTGAGGCTTATTGTTTTTCACGACAATATAAGGGCTGCCGTCATCTTCTACAGCCTGGATCACCTTAGAAGCCTGGCCTCGTCCTAATTCTGAGACTGAAATCATACAATCGAAAACTCTGCGAAGATCCATAATATCCTCCAATAGAAATAAACGATATTCTGCCCAAGATATATTTTTATACAAATAAATTATAAAGTACTCAACCTAAGATTGCAATACTTCTTGTGCAGAATAAGAATGGATATTTGCATGAAGTTTTGCATGAAAAAAGTCGAAAATAATAAATTAGTATTATAGATGAAAGATATCACTAGTTATTTTGACGTATATTATTGCTTTTTAATTAATTTTTCAAGCTCTGAGTACATTAGGGACAGGCACCTATCTATAAATCAGCAATAAACTGGAGTGTATACATATAAAACTGAGGGGTGTATAAATGAAAGGACGTATAATTAAAGTCTTTCCCGGGGGAAATACTTCCGAAGGTTTTTATTCTTACTATTCGTTCTTACTGGAGAAAGGGACTAAAAGAATTTTTGTAATTAAGGGTGGACCGGGAGTGGGTAAGTCTACACTCATGAAAAAAATCGGGCAAAAAATGGTCGATCAGGGGTATGACGTTGAATTTCATTACTGTTCTTCCGACAATAATTCTTTAGACGGAATTGCTGTTCTTAATACCGGAGTCGTAATGGTTGATGGAACAGCTCCCCACATTGTAGATCCCAAATATCCCGGAGGTCTTGATGAGATCGTGAATATGGGCGAATATTGGAATGTGGATGGGATGCAAATCCTCCGGGATAAGATTATTGCTTCGACCAATGAAGTCAGCCGTCTTTTTACCAGAGCCTACTCGTTTCTTAAGTCGGCAAGGACTATTGCCGACAATATCTCAGTTATGCATCAAAGCTGTATGGACTATGCTGGGGCAAACAAAATTTCGGGAATATTGCAGAGTATGTTGGACGGTACATACAGACGAGAGAAGATAGGTAGGGAAAGACACTTATTTTCTTGCGCTTATACACCCGGAGGTTTTGTGGATTTTACCGATTCCATTATGCCTGATCTTGCTAAAGTCTACTATCTTGAAGGTAATATGGGAACCGGGAAAACTACCTTAATGCAGAAGATTGTCTCAAGTGCTGTTGAAAAGGGCTTAAATGTTGAGATCTACCATACGCCGCTTATGCCCAGGAAAATTGGCGCAATTATAATTAAAGAATTGAATATCGCTATTACGACGAGTGAAAAATTCAAAAGCAAGAATGAAGCGACCATTAATCTGGACCAGTACTTGGATAAAAAAATGATCGCGTCTTTCCGCGAAGTGATTGAAGATGATAGTCAATTGCTTCAGAGTTTAATCAATAAAGGCATTGATAATATTCGTCAGGCTAAGGAAGAACACGATGCGCTGGAACAATACTATGTTCCCAATATGAACTTTGCCGCCGCCAACGAAAAGTATGAAGAAATCTTAAGCAGGATTTTTGATTTGGTTGATAATAAAACAATGGCAGCGTCAACAAACAATTATAATTAAAAACCGTTTGTCTTTAAGGGATAGACCTTTGATGAGAATCAGGGTCTATCTTTTATTAGGATGCAAAAAAAAATTAATTCCAAGTTAATGAAAAATTTACACATAAATGGTAACATTTACTTATAAGACGACAACATTTGCGTAAAATATTTATTTTCTTTTAAGGAGTTAAGTATGCATTTAGCGAATATAGAAGAGCATAGTAGACAAAGGAGTCTTTTTATGAAAATTCTATTAACGCAAGCCGTAACTGTGGTTTTCCAACCAATTGTACGTTTGGCAGACGGCGGGATTATTGGTTATGAAGCATTAAGCAGGGGACCTGAGGGTTCGTTGAATTCTCCGCTAGAATTATTAAAAGTTGCAGAAAGTGAGGGCAGGCTATGGGAAACGGAACTCCTTTTTCGCAAAAAAGCTTTGGAGAAAGCTGCTAATCTTGCCAAGGACAAGCTTTTATTTCTTAATGTTGATCCAAATATAATGAAAGATATTAACTTCCGCAAAGGATTTACCAAGGAATATTTACTCGAATACGGGATTTCGCCAAAGTCTGTTGTTTTCGAAATAACAGAAAGAACGGAAATTATAGATTATATTCAGTTCAGAGAAATTTTAAGGCATTATACCGAACAGGGGTATATGATTGCTATTGATGATGTAGGTTCAGGATATTCAGGACTTAAAACAATCAATGAGGTAAGGCCTAATTTTATGAAGATCGATATGGATCTGATTCGCAACGTTAACATGGATCCGTTTAAACAATCTATGGTTAAGGCTTTAGTGGATATTGCCAATAATGCGGGTATAATGCTAATTGCCGAAGGAATAGAAACTGCTGAAGAATTAAAAACAATAATAAAACTAGGGGTAACTTCCGCACAGGGATATTTCCTGCAAAAACCCGCAGCATTTTTTACCGAATTAACAGATGGGATAAAGGACGTTATTGAACAATATAATTTAATGGCCAATAATATTAAGACTTATAGTAAGGATTACCACTACATTTCCGATCTGATTCAGGATGAACAGTCTTTTGAATCGAACGAAGAATGTGCCAGAATAAAAGAGCATTTCGACACCACACCTTGTTCCGGAGTATGCATTGTTGAAAAAAATTATCCTGTTGGTTTGATAATGCGGAATACTCTTAATTCACAGATGGCAAAGCAGTTTGGCTATGCACTTTATGCCCAGAAACCCGTATCAATTATGATGGATAGAAATCCGTTGATTGTTGATTGCTATACTCCTGTTTATCAAGTTGCAAATAGCTCTCTGGCCAGGACGGAAGAGAATATCTATGATGATATCATCGTGACCAAAGGATTAAGATACGCCGGTATTGTTCCAATGAGAAAATTGGTTGAGTATACGCTAAATTGTGAAAAAAATTATGCCAGGGAACTGAACCCGCTGACATTTCTCCCAGGAAACACGATAATCAATAGAGTAATTCAGGATACTTTGTTTTATGGAGGACAACAATGCATTTATTATTTGGACCTGGATAATTTTAAAATATATAATGATGTCTATGGCTTTGAAAATGGCGATAAAATAATTAAACTCACTGCCGATATTCTGCAGAGATCAGTTAAGGGCTTATTCCCTTACAATAGCTTCGTGGGTCATATCGGGGGTGATGATTTTATATTTATTGTTGAAAGTAATCCAGACAAATACCCGTCAATTTGTCAGGATATAATAGCAAATTTCGATCAACAGGTTCTTGATTTCTTTGGTGATAAAGACAAGGCCCAGGGTTTTATTGAGGCGGAAGATAGGATGGGCAATAAACAGCAGGTCGGTTTGACATCCGTATCTATTGTAGGTATATATGGGGAATTATTTAAATTTAACTCTCCGAAAGTTTTTGCTCAAAAGATTGCAAATTTAAAAAAAGAAGCCAAGAAAGTCAGAGGCAGCTTTTATATCATCAGGAATACCGACGCGGTACTGGAGTGTTAATTTTTCTTCATAAAATCCTAATTTAAAGGGAAAATATTAGTTATAGAGAATAAAAAGAAACAATATGAGGCAAAAATGTAGCCGGGAAGCAATGGAGTGCATTCATGGAAAAAGATATATATATGTCTGTTACCCGCAAATCGAAGGTCCTTCCCGGTAAAAATTGATTAAAAGCTGGATCTTTACTTAGAAAAATAACATAATATGGTTGGTTCATTTAATATATAGATAAATATATTTTTATAAAATAGAGGTAAATTTTGGATAAAAAATTTGGAATTGAGGAATTGATCGTTGTTGAGGGTAAGAATGATGCCCATGCTGTCCGCAGAGCTCTTGGAAAAGTCGATGTGGTCTGGACTGAGGGATTCGGGCTGACGGAGGAGAAACTGTATTTTATTTCTAAAATGGCCAAAACACGTGGAGTGATCGTTTGTACCGATCCGGATTTTGCCGGAAGACAAATCCGGGAACGTCTTATCAAAAGTGTTCCTGAGGCCAGACATGTTTATCTTTCTAAAGATGTTGCCGCTAAGGGTGATGACATTGGTCTGGAGAATGTTTCCCCGGAGGAGATCAGGAAGGCATTTTCTAAAGTGTTGGCGAAGGACGTAGTTATGGCTAAAAGCCCGGATGATCAAGACTTTATTTCTATCGGAGATATGTTGAATAATGGATTGATAGGGCATCCGGGTTCGGCTGCCAAAAGAGCTGAAGTAGGGAAAGTACTCGGGATTGGGGATACAAATGCTAAACAATTTTTACACAGAGTCAACCGTTTGGCTATCAGTAGGGAAGAATTTCTCCATACTTTAGTAGAATTAAGAGAAAGGACAGAAGACTAATTGAGTAGCTTTAAACAGGAAACTGCGGCAGAATATACACTTAGAGTGCTTAGGCATGGTGGCAGGGCTAAAAAGTCTCTGGGGCAAAACTTTCTGATTGACGATAATGTTATTGAAAGTATTGTCGGAGAAGGAGTTCCGGATCTTGATATCCCTGTAATAGAAATTGGCCCGGGACCCGGAGGGTTAACAAGGGTACTTTTAACAAAAACGAAGCGGCTTTGGGCCGCAGAGCTCGATAGAGAAAAAATAGAGCTTCTGCAGAAAGAGTTTGGCGGGCAAGCCATTACTCTTTTGCATTTTGATGCACTTAAACTGAATCTGTACGATCTTTGGGGCGGGGAAAAAGGTTGGCTTATAGGTAATCTGCCATATTATATTACGAATCCGCTCCTTAATCATTTCCTCGATCAAAAGGATTCCCTTTTAGGGATGACTGTAATGGTTCAAAAAGAAGTGGCCGAGAGGATAACAGCCAGGCCCGGGGGGAAAAACTATGGCATATTGTCAATTGCCATTCAGTTAGCGGCTGAAATTAATAAGCTTTTTGATGTACCTCCTTCAGCTTTTTGGCCACAGCCAAAAGTAACCTCCACTGTTTTGAAATTAAATATCCGTTCTTTTCCGGACTTTGTGGCCGATCGCCAGGCTTATTTTCAGGTGGTGCGGGCAGCATTCGCACAGCGGCGGAAGACATTGCTTAACACTTTGTCTTCAGGCCTAAGTCTTTCTAAAGAAGTGATGGCCGAAGTGCTTCAATCTGCAGATATTGATACCCATCTCAGACCTGAAGAACTCAGTATCCTTGATTATCAAAAAATTGTCTTATCCTTAGAGGAACATAATCATTACCTGTCTTAAGTGTAATATTGTTCTGAATCTTTGGTCGCTGTGGAGATTAGTCCCCTAGCGGCCTTTTTCCTTATTTCTAAACAAAACGGCTTTTATTACATACAATAATTATATATTCTTATGAATTACAATTGTTTAAGAGCAGGGGGTTTCAAAAATGATAAACATTGGGGATATTGTAGCCCGCCGTTCTTATAACGAGGATCTCTTTCTTAAGGTTCTTGATATTAAAAGAACAGGGGGGAAGAGGGTTGCAATACTTGGCGGGCTCAATTACCGCCTTGTGGTGGATGCTTTGCTTGATGATCTTGTTATAAAGAATGAAAAGGAAGTTGTATATTACCAGCTTTCCGATTCGCAA
This sequence comes from Peptococcaceae bacterium UBA6116, assembly GCA_002423425.1. Lineage (GTDB taxonomy): Bacteria > Bacillota > Desulfitobacteriia > Desulfitobacteriales > Syntrophobotulaceae > UBA6116. The sequence continues at coordinate 65,871 of DIWC01000011.1, read as the reverse complement.
GAAGTCTATAAAAAATTTCGAAAGGTAAACTTTGACCGCAAATTTAAAGTTGAAGAAGAGTATTTTGAAATTCCGGGCAAAATTCTTCATTTAGACGGGGATGAAGAATATCTCGGACAGTGCCTTAAAACGTATAAGCAACTAGGGTTGCAAGCCAAAGGAATATGCAAATCGGAAATAGAGCAACCGAAAATAATTACCAAAATTCTCAAAGAATATCCTACTGATATTTTGGTGCTTACCGGTCATGATTCTCTGCTTAAAGGGAAAAAAGATCTAAAAAGTCTTGAGAGTTACCGTAGTTCTGCTTATTTCGTCCAATCGGTGATTGAAGCGAGAAAATACCAGCCTAATAGAGATTCTCTTGTGATCTTTGCAGGAGGCTGTCAGTCGAATTTCGAAGCCATAATAGCTGCCGGGGCAAATTTTGCTTCTTCCCCCAAGAGAATGTTAATCCATGCCTTAGATCCGGTATTCCTTGTAGAGAGTATAGCCTTTACGCCGATTGACCGTATGGTATCGTTAAAAGAGATTATTACGCATACTGTAACAGGTATTGACGGAGTTGGAGGGATTGAGACCAGGGGGCAAATGCGCAAAGGCTATCCCAGAGTAGAACTTTGATGATACCAAAAAAAACTAGATTATAGAATAATTTAAGCAGATTTCCACAGATTAAACAGCGGAGGGATTTTATGATAGAGCATAATCATGGGAATCTGCTTATTATTGGCGGAGCAGAGGACAAGCAGAACGAGTGTACGATCTTGAAACATTTTTATCAGGAGGCTGGGGGCCGGGATTCCCGAATTTGTGTTATAACTGCAGCTTCTAATACTGCCGGGCAGGCCGGAAAGGTCTATGAAGATCTCTTCAGGCGTTTCGGCTGTACAGATTTGGAGATCTTGAACATTTATACCCGTAATGATGGGAACTCGCAGGTAATGGTTGATAAGATTTTCCGGTCCAACGGAATTTTTTTCACTGGAGGCGATCAGCTCAGAATTACAGCTATGTTGGGAGGTACGGCGCTTGGAAAGGCTTTGCAGCATTTGTATGAACGCAAAGTTATTATTGCCGGAACCAGTGCCGGTGCCTCGGTCATGTCGGACAATATGATTATCGGGGGACAGGGTGATACACCCGGAGAGGATATTATTAGGATGGCACCCGGATTAGGCCTGATAAGAGGAGTTATTGTTGACCAGCATTTTGCCCAAAGGGGACGGATTGGAAGATTGTTGACAGCCGTAGCCCTGAATCCATATGTACTGGGAATCGGAATTGATGAGGATACGGCAGTACATGTCAGGGCTGATGGCAAACTTCGCGTAATTGGCAGGGGTACGGCATTAATAGTCGATGCTTCCAATGTTACAGTATCCAATGTTGATGAGTTGTTTACCGGCAGGACCTTGACCCTGGCACCGGTTAAAGTGCATGTTTTAAGTAGAGGGTATTTATTTGATATCGTGGAGCGAGTAAGTTATCAGGACTCAACTTTTTAAGGAATATAAATTAATAAATAGGAAAAAATAGTTAAGTAGGAAAAACTTAACAGGAGGATAACCCGTCAATGAAAATACTTCATGTCAAGGCAATAGAGGGTGCCAATTTTTTCTGCTATCGGCCAGTGATCCGGGGGGTTATTGATATTTCAGAATGGCTCGGAAAAACAACCAAAGAACTTGGAGATTTTAATGAAAAGCTTCTGAATGTCTTACCCTCCCTCTCCAGCCATACATGTTCACTCGGCAGACCAGGGGGTTTTGTTGATAGGCTTATAGAAGGCACCCTGCCTGGGCATGTACTCGAACATGTAGCTATTGAATTATTGACTTTAGCCGGAGAAAAAACTGGTTACGGTAAAACCCGTCTCCTCGATGAGAAGAAAAGCCAATATGAAGTCATTTACCAATATGAATGCCAAGAAGCCGCTATTAAGACATTTTTTTTAGCAGAGGAAATCATGAATCAACTACGCAATCAAAATAATCCCGATATTCCTGCAATGATTGAAAAAATAAAAAACATCAGATCAAAATATTTACCAGGCCCCTCTACCAAGGCCATTTTAGATGCCTGTTTAAGCCGGGGGATTCCTATCCGGAGATTAGGCAGTGGAAATAGTCTGTATCAATTGGGCTATGGCCGTTTTCAAAGGAGAATTCAAGCCGCAATGTCGGATAAAACATCGTGTATCGGCGTTGATATAGCCGGAGATAAACAGCTTACCCGTAATGTTTTGTCTGAGTCAGGGATTCCGGTTCCCTTTGGTAAAGTGGTTTCTACCGAAGAAGAAATTCTTGAAACTTTCCGGGACTGGGAACAAAGTTGTGTCGTTAAACCTTGCCAAGGGAATCAAGGGAAAGGGGTTTCTCTGGATTTGAGCAGTGAAAACAGTGTTTTAACTGCGTTTCGTCTGGCGGAGGTTTATGATTCCCAAGTTGTTATTGAGGAGTATGTCAAAGGGAATAACTATAGGCTTTTAGTTATCGGTGACAGATTAATAGCGGCGGCTAAGAAAATTCCGCCAACGGTCACCGGTAACGGTAAGTCAACGATTGAAGAGTTAATAGAGGAAGAAAATAAAAATCCTTTACGGGGAGAAGGGCATGAAAACTATTTAACTAAAATAATTGCGGATCCGGTTATGATTATCGATCTGTTCCGTCAAGGATTATCCATTTCTTCTATTCCTGAAGCGGGTAAAAAGGTAGTGCTCAGACAAAGCGCCAATCTAAGCACAGGTTCTACGGCATTGGATGTCACTGATAATGTTCATCCCGATAATGCAGAATTAGCTGTTTATGCAGCAAAAGTCCTGGACCTGGATATTGCAGGTATTGATATGATCATAAACGATATCGCAAGATCTTATCGGGAACAAAATGGGAAGATCCTTGAAATTAATGCTTCTCCAGGGCTTAGGATGCACCTTTGTCCGAATGGCGGCCAAGGTAAAGATGTTAGCCAAGAGATCGTGAAGATGCTTTTTCCCCAAGGAAACGGAAGAATTCCGGTTGTCTCTGTGACCGGGACTAATGGTAAAACAACCACTGTCCGTCTTATCAGTAAAATGTTGCAAAAACAAAACTTAGTGGTTGGGATGACTTCCAGTGAAGGAATATTTATTAACGATAAAATATTAATTCAGGGGGATCTGAGCGGACCACAAAGTGCCCAGGCAGTATTGAGGCATAAGGATGTTCAGGTGGCGGTACTTGAGACAGCCAGGGGAGGAATCCTTCGTTCGGGCTTAGGTTACGATTATGCCGATGTGGCCATTGTTACCAACATTTCTGAAGATCACCTTGGCCAGTACGGTATTGACGATATTGAAGATCTGACAAAAGTCAAGAGCCTGGTCGCTGAGATGGTCCAAAGACATAGTTATGTCATATTAAATGCTGATGATCATCATGTGGCCGGGATGGCCGGCAAAACAAGAGGGCGGGTTATCTTATTCAGCACCAAAGTGGGAAACAGAATGGTTTGTAAACATTTGGCTTTAGGAGGGACTGCTGTTATAGCGGATCGAGGAAAAATATATGTCTGCAACGGCACTAACAGTTTTTTTGTCAGTCATATTTCCAAAATACCGCTTACTTGGGGAGGAAAGGCATTACATAATGTACAAAATGTCTTGGCGGCAGTTGGAGCTTGCTGGGCTTTGGGGTATAATGCGACGCAGATCCGCAAAGCACTCTGCGGTTTTGGCAAGGATACCAGGGATAACCAGGGTCGTCTCGAATACTATGAACTCCAAGGAATAAAGGTTATACTTGATTATGGTCATAATCCAGCTGGAATAAGAGAAATAGTTAAAACTTTAAAACAAATAAAGCATAACAGGATTATTGCTTGTGTTGGCTTACCGGGTGATCGCAATGATCAAATAGTTAAAAATTTTGCTAAAGAAGCGGCCAAAGGGTTTGATTTATTGTATGTTAAAGAAGATCATGATCTTCGGGGCCGCCAACCTGGTGAGATTGCAGCGCTTATCGCCAGACAGGCTGCTGCCGAAGGATTTAATTCCGATAACATAAAAATCGTTCTCAAAGAGAAAAAAGCATTTAAACAAGCACTACTTAATGCTAAAGAGGGTGACATCGTCGTTATTTTTTATGAAAAGGCTGAACCTTTACGTAAAGTTATTAATGAAATGAAAGCTTCTTGGAATAAGGCAATTCTTGCAGGGAAGGAAAGTGGAGATTATAATATTTATCTGGAAGTATGAGAGTAAAGCAGATATAATGAATACAAATGCAGGAAAATAATGTTATAATTCAGGTTAACTATGACAGATTTAGCAAGGATAGTCTTGGCTCCAGCCAAAATCAATTTGGCTTTGGCTGTAAGTAAAAAAAGGGATGACGGTTTTCATAACATTGAAACTGTATTCCAATCAATCGCTCTTTTTGACCGGGTGGAGGTTAGACTTAGAGAGCGGGGAATTGTCTGTGATTGTGGGGAGTTAAGCGGCGAAAAAAATCTTGCCTATAAGGCTGCAGATTATTTCTTAAAACAATATCAAATAATGTTTTCTCCAAATAACGAGGCCGGTGTGGAGATAACAATAGAAAAGAATATTCCACTGCAGGCAGGGCTTGCGGGTGGGAGCAGTGATGCTGCTGCAGTGCTTAGAGGTTTGAATATTCTTTTTTCCTGTCCGTTCTCTTATAATGAGCTATTAGTACTTGCCCGTAAATGTGGATCGGATACTGCGTTTTGCCTAAAAGGGGGAACACAGTGGGGGGAAGGAACAGGATCAGATTTATATGAACTTCCGCCTGCGCCGGAGATGGATATTATTGTCGTTAAGCCTTCGCAGGGAGTAGATACAGCGGAAGCATATCGTATGTTTGATGAAATCGGTGATTATGCCAAATTAAGTTCAAATTCATGGACCGAGCTATTACATAAAAAAGATATCAAAACAATAGGAGAAAACCTTTTTAACTCTTTGGAGATACCCGCTTTTCAATTGCTTCCTGAAATAAGGAAGGTTAAGGAATTGCTTTTGGCTAACGGCTGTTCGGGAGTATTAATGTCGGGAAGCGGATCAGCGGTTTTCGGGATACTTCGGAGTACAGGTCAGGGGAAGAAAATATCCGGGCTTTTGGCTTCTGCCGGTTTCTATAATACGTGGGTAGTAAAGACAATTAATTGTCATAGGGATAATTGTTTATAACTAAAGGAGTGAGAGACTTGGAAAGAAAACTCGTACCTGTTAAATTAGATAGCTACAAACCGTTAAGGGAAATTGTGCTTGAAGCGCTCAGGGAAGCAATTGTCGGCAGGGTTCTTGAGCCGGGAGAGCGTCTTATGGAAATACAGCTTGCCGAGGAGATGGGGGTCAGTCGTACCCCTGTTCGTGAAGCTATCCGCAAATTAGAATTAGAAGGTTTTGTAGTCATGATACCGCGTAAAGGTGCATACGTCGCGGGAGTATCCTATAAGGATATCAAAGATGTATTTGAGATCCGTGCAGCGTTAGAAGGACTGGCCGCAGGCTTAGCTGCCGAAAAGGTGACGGATGAAGAAATAGAACAATTAGAGAGAGTACTGTACTATGAAAAAGAACCGGATTCGCTGGAGGAAATGGTTCAGAGCGATACGGATTTCCATGCACTTATGTACAAAGCGAGTAGAAATGAAAGACTTATCGGGATCTTAGCTAATCTGCGGGAACAGCTCCAAAGATTCAGGACTACCTCATTAGCGGTTCCTGGCAGGGTTAAGTATGCAATTCAGGAACATAGAGAAATTGTCGATGCTGTGGCTAGGCATAATGTCGAAGAAGCCCAGACTTTAGCGACTGCTCATATTGAAAACGCGGCCAATGTTATGTTCGAGGCTTTACGGGAAAAATCCAGCGGTCATTAGGGTTTTTCTGGAGGTCAATTGTAATGAAAAGAGCAGAAAGAATGGTTGCTTTAACAGAAATTCTTTTATCTCACCCAAACGAGCTTCTGACGTTGGGTTTTTTTGCTGATTACTTTAATGCCGCCAAATCTACAATTAGCGAAGATTTGATGGAGATAAAGAAGAGTCTTAGGCTTACGGGCAGAGGTTTTTTAGAAACAGTTCCAGGAGCAGCTGGAGGGGTAAAATTTTTACCTGCAGTTTCTAAAGAAGAATCAAACCAGTTTCTAGAGCTGCTTGCTGAAACTTTAAATACAAATGATAGGATGCTTCCCGGAGGTTTCCTGTATATTGCTGATCTTCTATATGATCCTGCCGTTGTAAGGCCGCTGGGGCTTATATTTGCGAGTATTTTTAGAGAAAAAAAACCCGAAGCAGTAGTTACCATAGAAACCAAAGGTATACCGCTCGCTTTGATGACTGCCGATTCCCTGGGAATTCCAGCTGTTATAGTTCGCCATGGCAATAAAGTTACCGAGGGTTCTTCCGTAAGTATTAATTACATTTCCGGCTCTTCCAAAAGAATCCAGACGATGTCTTTAGCCCGCAGGGCTTTAGGAACGGGAAAAAAAGTATTGATTATTGATGATTTCATCAAAGCCGGGGGGACTGCAAAGGGGATTATGAGTCTTATGCAGGAATTTAATGCCGAAGTAGTAGGACTTGGAATTCTCATGGAGGATGCACTCTGGAACACCTCCAGACTTGTTAACGATTATCTTGCCCTTCTGCAATTTGGAGATCCTTCGACAGAGAACACTATTATTAAGCCAAAACTCATTTGTTGCGTCAAATAGATCTATAAATGGAAATTTTTTTCTTTTTCTAGGAGGAGTTTTTTGCTGGATATAGAATAAAAAATGAGGAGGATTTTTCAGGCAGAGGGGAAGGGTGGTGATTCTTGAATGGAGATTACTGACATCAGAGTCCGTAAGGTGAATGCTGAGGGCAAGATGAAGGCCGTTATATCGGTTACATTTGATAATGAATTCGTAGTACACGATGTTAAAGTTGTTGAAGGTACTAATGGCCTATTTGTAGCTATGCCCAGCCGTAAGACACCGGAAGGCGATTTTCGTGATATTGCCCACCCGATTTCATCTGCGGCCAGAGAAAAAATTCAGACTAAAGTTTTGGAAGAATATGGGAAAAGCATGGAATAATTTGTTTTTATTAAAAGGGACCGCTATACGAGGGTCTCTTTTTTATTTTGCTCAGTGGGTGCCGAGGGTGGCATAGTGTTTGGCGAACTATAGATAATATCCGGTATCGGTACAATCTTTGACATATTTTTAAGCAAAATACAAAATTTATTTTGTTATTCTATAAGAAAATTCGTTATAATAGTAACTAGCGCTGAGTATTTAATTAGGTGGTGGATTGTAAAAATGCCCCAAATATCTTGTGTGATCCTGGCAGCAGGTAAAGGTACCCGTATGAAATCAGAGCTGCCTAAGGTGATGCATCAGCTGGCTGGACAGCCATTAATCGACCATGTTCTGGATAAGGTTGAAAAGTTAGAAATTAAAGAAGTTTTGACAATTGTCGGTCATGGGCGGGATATTGTTACAAAACATATTGCTGATAGATCCGAGGTTGCGATTCAGGAAGAACAACTTGGTACAGGGCATGCTCTTATGCAAGCGGCCCCTAGGCTAAAGGAGGATAGCTGTATTCTGGTTTTAAGTGGTGATCAACCGCTTTTATCATTAAATACCCTTAGATCCTTGCTCGAATGGCATCTGGCATCAGGGTCGGCGGCAACAGTTCTTACTGCAAGAATGGATGATCCCTGCGGTTATGGCCGGATAGTAAAGAAAGACGGGATATTTCAAAGTATTGTGGAAGAAAAAGACGCTGATTCCAGCCAAAAAGAGATCAAAGAGATTAATACGGGTACGTACTGTTTCCAAGGAGCATCCTTGAAGAGTGGATTACAAATTATTACCCCTAAAAATGCCCAAGGCGAATATTATCTTACAGATATTTTTGATAATTTGATTTCTGCAGGTCACAAGATTGAAACGTTTTGCACCCAGGACAATAGAGAGGCTTTAGGGATCAATAATCGTTTGCAATTAGCCGAGGCCGAAGATATATTTTATGATCAAATTAGAAAATACTGGTTGATGGAAGGAGTAACCATAGTAAACCCATCATCAGTATTGATTGATGCCCAAGTAAAGATTAGCAAGGATGTCATTATACATCCTTTCACAATAATAAAAGGGAGGACAACGATTAAAGAGGGGGCAAAAATTGGGCCTGGAGTCACTTTGGAAAACTGTAACTGCCTTAAGGGTTGTCAGATTGAGAATTCCGTTGCCAGAGATGCGGTGGTTGGGGAAAACTGCGTGATCGGGCCTTATGCCTATTTAAGACCTGGGACGGTATTGGCTAAGGGAGCAAAAGTAGGAGATTTCGTGGAAATTAAAAATAGTTTTATCGGCGAAGGATCCAAAGTTCCTCACCTCAGTTATATAGGGGATTCAACTCTCGGGAAAAATGTCAATATAGGTGCCGGGACCATAACATGCAACTACGACGGTAAGAACAAACACCGGACAGTAATCGGTGATAATGCTTTTATCGGAAGCAATACGAATTTTGTGGCACCTGTGGAAATAGGCAAGAATACTGTCATCGGAGCAGGATCTACCATAACCAGAGATGTTCCGGACAACGCGCTGGCTATAGAAAGAGCGCAACAAAAGATTATTAATAACTGGCAGAAAGCCAAAGATAAGTAGGGGGATAATTATGGCTACAAGAGAACTAAAAATCTTCTGTGGTAATTCCAATCCGGATTTAGCTCAAGAAATTTCCGATTATATTGGAATTACTATTGGGGAGGCAAATGTTAAGACTTTTCAGGACGGGGAAATTAGCATAGGTATTGAAGAGAGCGTCAGGGGGTCTGATGTCTTTGTAGTTCAGCCGACCTGTGCACCTACCAATGATAATATTATGGAATTGTTGATCCTGATGGATGCTCTGCGCCGGGCTTCGGCCTACAGAATAACTGCTGTGGTTCCTTATTATGGTTATGCCAGACAGGAAAGAAAAGCCAGAGCAAGAGAACCAATAACGGCAAAATTACTAGCCAATATTATTACAACTTCAGGGGCAAACCGTTTAGTAGCAATGGATCTTCATGCGCCCGCCATTCAAGGTTTTTTCGATATTCCGGTTGATCATCTTCCGGGGGTACCTATATTAGCGCAGTACTTTATTGAGAAAAAACTGAAGGATATTTGTGTTGTTTCACCCGATATAGGAGGGGTTTCCCGGGCGCGTAATTTTGCGGAAAGAATAGGGGCTTCGCTTGCTATTGTTGATAAACGCCGGCCCGAACCAAATGTATCCGAGATAATGCATGTTATTGGCGAATTAGAAGGCAAAACCGCTATCCTAATCGATGATATAATTGATACCGCGGGAACAATGACTCATGCCGCTAGTGCCCTGATCGAGAGAGGTGCTAACGAGGTTTATGCCTGCTGTATTCATCCGGTATTATCGGGGCCGGCTATAGAAAGATTGGAAAGCTCCGTGATCAAGGAAGTTATAGTTACGAATACAATTCCTTTGTCAAAAGAAAAACAAATTAAAAAAATCAAAGTTCTTTCTGTTGCTCCCTTATTAGGGGAAGCGATTGTTCGTATCCATGAGGATTTATCTGTGAGTAAGCTTTTTAGTTAGTGTTTTTTTTGCTGTTTACTTTAGGACTTAGATCCTTCCGTTTTTCGTCTCATGATTTTCTTCAAGCTCATTTGAGATAAAATCCGGCTTGAGATCGTTATCTTTTTCGCCTGATATATTGGATGCAGGATAAGATTGTTCTTCAATTACCTCTTGTATTTCTAAATTCTCTATTTTCTGTTTTCTTTTACTTTCCCAGTATGTGTTTATTCTTTGACCTCTTTGAGTAGCTTTACTTGAAGCAATCTGGAAAAAAGATTTGAAGTTTCCTTTAATTCCTTTGGAAAATACCTCAAGTTTCTCTTCGCAGCCTTCAGAAGCAACCAAAACATCTGAACCCATAGTTAATATTTCGTCGGCTTTTAATCTAGCTTTGCCATAAAAAAGGCCTTCTATTTTGCCGGATGAGACATCAAAGCTGGCAATAGAACCGTCTTCTTTGTTAATATAGAATTCATTGACGATTCCAAGAGTCTTGCCGTCGGCTGTAAGGACTTTGATTCCGATAACAGCAGTTTTTTCTTTAATTAAATGCAATATATCAGGGAGATTTGCTGCTTTTTCGGCTTGACTTGCAGTGCTTACGGTTATAGCGTTTTCGCCAATGCTGACGACCCTGTTAAAAGGGATAATGCGTTGCTCTTTAAAGAACCGTTTCGGATCAACAATCAATGCCGCTAGAGCTCTCGTTTTCGGGTCGATAACAACATTGCGGACAAACCCAATCTGTTGCCCTTCCTTCAAGGAAATGATCGGTAGAGATAAAAATTTTTTGCTGGGCAGCATTTTTATTCCTCCTTTAGCTAAAATTTTATTGCCGGGTTTTCAATAAAATCTATTCTTTATTAAGAAGATTATGTTGGGTAAGGAGAAAATATGAAAGCTGTTATCGGCTTGGGTAACCCCGGTATTAAATATAGTCAGACGAAACATAATGTCGGATTTAGACTGCTTGATACGATTGTTAAAGAAGCCGGTTATCCTTACCGTGATGATTTTCGTGGTAAGGTTGCTGAAGGAAGGTTAAACGACAAGAGAGTTATTTTTTTAAAACCCTATACCTATATGAATCTTAGCGGTTTGGCAGTAAATCAATTAATTAATTATTATAAAATTTCCAATGACGATTTTCTTATTATCCATGACGATATGGATCTTCCGCTGGGAAAGCTTCGTTTACGCTCTAAAGGAAGTTCAGGGGGACATAATGGTTTGAAATCCATTATCGGGGAATTAGGAACACAGGAGTTTTGGCGGCTAAAGATTGGGGTAGGCAGACCAAAGGAAGATTTGGATGTTACCAATCATGTTCTTTCATCTTTTAAAAAAGAGGAAGAAATAATTCTTTCTGAAGTATTGAGCGCTGCTTATAAAATTGTATTGCTCTGGATCGAGGGCAGAGGGATGGAAGCCATGAATACTTTTAACTGAAGAATTATAGAATATTGAGGTAATAAATACTGCAGTTTGTATAACCTTCCAGAGGAAAGGCAAGCCTATTACACGGAGGTGTATTTTTCTATGTATCTACTTAAGGTATGCCGCTGTTGCGACAGTATAATTGGTGAATTGGAAGCAGAAGATTCTAAGGCTTTGGGTATGGATTATTCTCTGGAGATTGTCGGAAATGTTGCTTATACTCTCTGTTCACGCTGTATGCAGGAATTAGATATTAATACCAAGACATATTACCAGTAAATTAAAAGATTAACTTTAAGCAGCCGAGATATTTTGGCAGGGGGACTCTATGCCTTCTATTAATGATTTTTTGTACAAGGGTTTTGATATTGGAGAAGTCGTTACCGCTTTAAACAGAAAAGAATCTCCGCAAATGGTTTATCATATTACAGGAAGCCAAAAAGCCGCTTTTGCGGCTCAAATACTCCAAGAGAATAAACAGGCAATTATCATCACCTATACGGAAGAGAAGGCTCAGAAATGGGTAAGCGATCTTCAGACTTGGCTGCCGGATAGAAACATCCTGCTTTTCCCCCCAACGGAATGGCTTCCTTTTGAAGTGTTAGGCAGAAGCAGGGAAACAACAGCTCAGAGGATTAAAGTGTTAAGCAGCTTACTAGAGGAAAATAGGGATGCTTGTCGGGGGGAAGTTATTGTAGCCCCTATTCAGGCCGCGATAAGAAAACTGCTTCATCCAAACCGTTGGCGGAAACATTGCCTTAACTTTAAAATTGGACAACAATATTTATTGCCGGAAGTGATTAACTTACTGGTTGAATCCGGATATAAGCGGGAGGAGATAATCGAGGGTCAAGGGCAATTCGCCCTTAGGGGCGGAATATTGGATATTGCTCCGTACGACCACGAACCGGTACGAATTGAGTTTTTTGATGAAGAAGTAGATTCTATTAGGATTTTTGACTTAGAAACTCAAAAATCGCTTGGCAATATTTCTGAAGTTTTAATTGTACCTGTCCAGGAATACATTATTAGTGCCAAGGAGCAACAGAATCTAAAATGGGAGATAAAAGAAAGGTCCCGCAAAGCAGTCGGACGATTGGAAAGACTCGAAAGAGACGGACAGGTTAAACGGCTGCAAAAAAAAGTTGAAGTTTTGGAAAGCCGGCTCGCTGAAGGGATGTTGGATGAAAATATTTATCCTTATTTAAGTCTGCTTCCGGAGAAGTATGTTTCTCTTTTTGACTGGTTGGGTCAAGACAGTCTCGTATTTCTTGATGAACCGTTAAGACTCAAGGAACAATTAGATTTTCAGCATAACCAGAGATTGAGTGAGTTTATGGACAATTTCGAAAGAGGTGAGGAATTTATTAATCCTGAAAGTCTTTTTCTAGGATTTGAGGATCTGGTCTTAGACACTGACCGTTTGCTTTTGGGCTTATCAAATCTTATGCGGGAAATAGCGGGATTTAAAACGAGAAGGGCAGCAACTGGAACGGCCCGCCCTCTAGCCGGTTACAATAAGACATCAAATCTTGTCGGGGAAATTAAAAGGTGGAGAGCATCAGGATATGCTGTTGCTCTTTTTGCAGGTGATGAAGAACACAGCAATAGATTGATCCAAGGCCTAAAGGATAGAGGGATAGTCTCCCACTTATCAGAAATGAAAGGCAGTATTGATTCCGGAGGGGTCTATGTTTTTGCTCATTCTTTGGCACAAGGTTTTGAACTTCCTGCCAGCCAGCTTGTAATTTTTTCTGAAACCGAGATTTACAACAGGGAATCCAAATTTCAATCCAAACCCAGAAAGACGTCAAATAACGACATTCTCAGATTTGGCGATTTGAAGCCAGGTGATTACGTTGTCCATTACTATCACGGTATTGGAAAGTTTACTGGCATTGAAAAGATATCTGTAGATAGTATTGATAAAGATTATTTTACAATTCGCTACGCAGGTGAGGATAAGCTTTATGTCCCTATCGATCAGCTGCAGCTTCTGCAAAAATATCTTGGCACGGACGGAGAAAGTACTCCCAAGCTTCATAAACTAAATGGCAATGAATGGAATAAGGCGAAAACTAAAGCACGGAATTCTGTTAAAGAAATGGCCATTAACCTTTTGGAACTTTATGCAAAGCGCGAGAAGGCTGTGGGTTTTGCTTTTCCTGAGGATAGTTCCTGGCAGAAAGAGTTTGAAGAGCGGTTTCCCTATGAAGAAACTCCCGACCAGAGACAAAGTATTATTGAAGTCAAAAGCGATATGATGAATAGTAGACCCATGGATCGTTTGCTCTGTGGAGATGTTGGTTATGGCAAGACCGAAGTAGCCCTTAGAGCGGCTTTTAAGGCCGTGTCTAGTAGCAAACAGGTAGCAATTCTCGTGCCGACTACTATCCTGGCTCAGCAGCATTATAATACTTTCAGGGAGAGGTTTATGGATTATCCTGTTAAAATAGAAATGCTCAGCCGCTTTCGGAGTGTCAAGGAACAAAAACAGATTCTCCAGGGTCTTAAAGACGGTTCTCTGGATATTGTAATCGGTACGCATCGCTTAGTCTCCGAGGGAGTAAGTTTTAAAGATCTTGGACTATTGATTATTGATGAGGAACAAAGGTTTGGGGTAGCCCACAAAGAAAAAATTAAAACTCTTAAGACAAATGTCGATGTACTTACCCTTTCAGCAACACCTATTCCAAGGACACTTCAAATGTCTTTGGTTGAACTAAGGGATATGAGTGTAATTGCAACTCCCCCTGAAGACAGATTCCCGGTTCAGACTTTTGTAGCCGAATTTAATTCCGATTTGATTAGAGACGCAATTCGAAAGGAAATAAGTCGCGGCGGCCAAGTTTTTTACGTTCACAACCGTGTAGATACCCTTGATAGAGTACTTAGACTTATTAAAAATATTGTACCCGAAGCGCGTTGCGGAGTTGTACATGGACAGATGGCCGAAACCCAGCTGGAGAGGGAAATGATTTCTTTCTTGGACAAGGAAAAGGACGTATTGGTTTGCACCACCATCATCGAAACGGGTTTGGATCTGCCAAATGTCAATACCCTGATTGTCGATGAAGCCGACAGATTTGGGCTGAGTCAACTATACCAGCTGCGTGGCCGGGTAGGAAGGTCGAACCGTAAAGCTTATGCCTACTTCCTTTATCAGCCTCAAAAGGTGCTGACTGAGGAGGCGGAGAAAAGGCTATCTACCATCAGAGAGTTTACGGAGTTTGGTTCAGGATTTAAAATCGCTTTAAGGGATTTAGAGATCAGGGGAGCCGGGAGTTTCATAGGGTCTGAGCAACATGGGCATTTAGCAGCCATTGGATTTGGTCTTTATATGAGGATGCTTAAAGAAGCTGTACAAGAGTTAAAGGGAGAAATCGTAGAAGAGGAAGTTGAACCAACAATTGATATCCAAGTCAAGGCTATACTTCCGGACGAATATATTGCTGATAAACAAACTAAAGCTGCACTCTACCAAAGAATGGCAGCAATTAACAGTGATGAAGATCTAAGTGCTATCGTTGATGAATTAATCGACAGATTCGGGAATCCTCCCAAAGAAGTTGAAAATCTAATACAAATTATTAAAATTAAAATTCAGGCCAAAGCCTTTAAGGTGGAACAAATAGTCCAGCAAAATCAGAATATCAGCCTGAAGTTTGCTTCCGACCCGGGGTTAACAGGTGAAAAACTGATGGAAATTGCCTCAAAATTTCCATATCCATTATCTTTTTCTGCAAATCAACAGGGAAAGCTCGAATTCAATCTTCGCCTCCGTTTCCTAAGTATAGAGGATATTTTTAAAGCTATACTTGATCTTCTCTCTATGATAAAAGGGTCTATCTTCAGGCCCGGTATGATACCTGATGTTTAAATTGATTTAGAGGACAATCCTTGCTATAATGTCTTATCAGATCTATATGAGGAAGTGATAAATTAGTGAAAAAATTAGCAATAGCAGCCTTAATATTCTTGATATCATTGACTTTGCTAAGCGGTTGTGCGAAGAAGGAAGATTATGCAATTAAAGTAAATAGTCAAGTTGTTTCCAGGGAAAGTTATAATGCAAAACTTAAGGTTGCTAAGGACTATTATACGAAACAAGGGCTTGACTTTAGCAATGAGCAAGGACAAGAAACTCTAGCTAATGTTCAAAGTCAGGTGCTTGAAGAATTGATTAGCAGCAAGTTAATAAGTCAGGAGATAGCTAAGAATAAATGGGATGTTAATAATCTGGAGGTTTCGAAACAGATTGAAGCCCTGAAAAATCAACTACCTAATAAAGATTATAAATTCTGGCTCGACGAACAGGCAATAACGAATGGGGATGTTGTAAATTACTATACCTTTACTACCAATGCAGCTAAAGATGTGACCGTAACAGACCAGGAGATAAAGCAGTATTTTGATGCTAATTTTTCTAATTACGGAGGACAGCAAGAGCAGGTTAAAGCTCGTCATATTCTGGTGAAAACAGAACAGGAAGCTTTGGATATTATTAAACAATTAAAAGCCGGCGCAGATTTTGCCACGCTGGCTAAAGAGAAATCTATTGACACCGGTTCCAAAGATGCGGGTGGAGACCTTGGTTATTTTCCGAAGGGACAGATGGTCGCGGAATTTGAAGCTGCAGCTTTTAGCCAAAAAATTAATGAGATTCCCGATAAACCTGTAAAAACGGAATACGGCTATCATGTTATTCAGGTAGAAGACCATAAACAGGCTGTTATACCTGATTTTGAAAAAGTTAAAGACAATGTAAAAACAGATGCTTTAGCATATGCTAAAACCCAAAAAATCCAAAGTTATTATACTAAACTGAGACATGATGCCAAAGTAGAATATGCTGAGGATTTGAAGCCTAGCAGTGCAAAATAATTTAGGTTCTGTTTAAAACCTATTGCGAGTAATTCTGAACTTCTTATTTTCGCTTGCCTTTCTTGTAAAAAAAGGCGAAAGTAGAAGTTATTCTTTTTTTTATGGTATGGAAAAATATGAATAATAAAACAACTCTGGATATATACTAAGATTGAATCAGTTGCTTTGGAAAAAGGAGGGAGAGCTCATTGAAAGCAACCGGAATTGTTAGAAGAATCGATGATCTTGGTCGTGTTGTGATACCCAAGGAAATTCGGCGGACTTTACGGATAAGAGAAGGCGATCCACTTGAAATTTTCGTGGATAGAGAAGGCGAAGTAATACTTAAGAAATATTCGCCTATCGGCGAGCTGGGCGATTTTGCCAAGGAATATGCCGACTCCTTGTTTGAAGCAACAGGTCATATTGCCTGTATTGGCGACAGAGATGTTATCATTGCGGTAGCAGGCGCTTCAAAGAAAGAGTATTTGAATAAACCGCTCGGTCCGGGAGCGGAGCAAGCGATGGAAGACAGAAAAACTATGTTCACAA
Source organism: Peptococcaceae bacterium UBA6116 (assembly GCA_002423425.1). Taxonomy (GTDB): domain Bacteria; phylum Bacillota; class Desulfitobacteriia; order Desulfitobacteriales; family Syntrophobotulaceae; genus UBA6116. Next base: position 49,407 of record DIWC01000011.1, on the reverse strand, counting down.
CTGGAGAAATATCGGTTTTTAAGGAAAACGATGGCGATGATAAGGGGAAAGCCTCAAATCAGGTTATTGCTCCGATCATCTCTGAAGGAGATCCAATTGGCGTAGTAATTCTAATGTCTAAAGACCCTAACATGAAGATGGGTGAGTTAGAAACTAAATTAGTGGAGACGGCCGCGGGCTTTTTGGCTAAACAAATGGAGCAGTAGCTGGTAGAATGTCTGAAAAGAAGAGAGGTATCCCAGAAGCATGTATTCTTGGGATATCTCTTATTGTTTTAGCAGTAGTGGATTTGCACACAACGCGGAACGGGGCGCCTGCTTAAGCTAACCTTATGTAGTTAGTCCAGGTAAGTCTACGCCTCCATGCTTCGCTTAACCGCAGATACTGGTTGCGTAGACTATGCATGACTGAAACAGAGGAATTCTGTTTTCCTTAAGTGTAAACTATGTGGCGATGGGAACCGGGCATTATATTTCTCGGTTATTGAACTCATGGATGAGCAAGAGCGGTCGGGCAGATCTGGCGCGGGGTGAGCGGGGCAATGATTCTTGCCGGCTTTCGCGCGGCAGAATGTTATCGCTTTGCATCTATAAGACTTTCCGGCTATAATCTCAGTAAAGGAGGTCATAAGACTTGAAACCTGTTTTACATATCATAGGAGTTGGCAACGACCATTTTGAGAAGCTTCCTTTGGAAATTTACAGACTGCTGACAAAAGTGAAGGTCATTTACGTTTTAGCCGCGGATCAATTGGCTGTAAGTGAAATGATTGAGGAAGGGTTTCCCTGTCAAAAACTTCATTTATCTTCAGAGAATGCAAATGGTCTGGAAATCGGCCAAGCTATTCTCACCTTACTCGATCAAGCTGATGGAAACATGCAAATTGAACAGGCAGTATTGGCTTTACCCGGGCAGCCACTTGGCGAGGGCAAATTGGTTACTTCCTTGCAAGCAGCTCTCTCTGAGTTTTTTAGTATTGATACCGATTTTTTAGCAGCAGACAACTCTTTGTTAAAACTTACCGCGATCATGGCGGAACTTCGTTCTCCCTCAGGATGTGTCTGGGATAAAGAACAAACTCATAAAACGTTAAAAAAATATCTTATTGAAGAGACTTATGAAGTTATTGATGCCATTGATACCAATAATATGAATAATTTCTGTGAAGAATTGGGAGACTTATTATTGCAAGTGGTCTTTCATTCCAGAATAGCTGAAGAATCAGGTTTATTTGATCTTAGAGATGTTATTAGGGGAATTTGCGATAAACTAATACATCGCCATCCTCATGTTTTCGGGTCTGTAATTGCTAAATCCAGCGAAGAGGTTCTTCTCAATTGGGATATTATTAAAAAACAGGAAAAAGCCGTCCAGCCAGTAACCGGCACCTCCGATTTTTTTAATATTCCTAAAGGATTACCTGCCTTGCTTACGGCTGAGGAAACTCAAAAAAAAGCGGCAAAGATAGGATTTGACTGGGACAGTTACCAAGGGCCGCTTGCCAAAGTCTATGAAGAACTGACTGAACTGGAAATAGAAATAGGAAATAACGGAAATCTTGAAGATGAACTTGGCGACTTACTTTTTTCTATTGTAAATCTTTCCCGTTTTTTAAAACTAAATGCCGAGGAGGCCCTGCGTCAGGGAACAAAAAAATTCCAGAGGAGGTTTAATCAAATGCTTGCTCTGATTGACCGGGAAAAGATAAATACAGAAAAATTATCTTTAAATGAGATGAATTTTTACTGGGATTTAGCTAAAAAAGAGAAAAGAATGGGATGAATGGCTTATTTTACTAATTAGAAGAAGGAAAACCCGGTTTGATAGCGAATATAAGAGCTAAATTGTTATATTAAATTTGGGAGGGAGACTTTTGAATAAAGCAGAACTCGTTGCTGCTGTAGCAGAAAAAGCTGAATTCACCAAGAAAGACGCTGAAAAAGCTGTAGTTGCTGTCTTTGACACAATCAGCCAGGCTCTTGCAGGTGGAGAGAAAGTCCAACTAGTGGGGTTTGGGACTTTCGAGGTTAAGAAACGTGAAGAACGTATAGGAAGAAATCCTCAAACAAAAGAGGAAATTGTTATTCCTGCTTGCAAGGTTCCGGGATTCAAAGCTGGCAAAACCCTAAAAGAGACAGTGCAATAAAAAAACTTCTTTATTTTCACAGGTCAAAGTAAAAGGTTCTTCGGAACCTTGTTTTTTTATCCGGGTTAAGAGGCAAGAAGCATTACCCGCTTACCCTGCTAGGTAAAAGCTTCTTGACTTTAAATAGATTTCAGGGTAGTTTAAGGAGGTTTTTTGATTTGAGGCTAGATAAATTTTTGAAAGTATCGAGACTAATCAAAAGAAGAACGGTAGCCAAAGATGTCTGCCAAGGACAGAAAGTAAGTATTAATCATAGGGTTGCTAAACCGGCGGCTGAAATTAGGCCCGGGGATATTATTACTGTCGATATGAGAAATCATATTCTTGAAGTAAAAGTGCTGGCCACGCCTCCAAGTATAAAAGCGGAAGAAGCGCATACTCTTTTTGATGTTCTAAAGGATGAAAAAAAGGAATATTGATTAGTCAGGAAGGGGATACGGGGGGGATAGTAGGATGACTGAAAAAAAAGACACAAATCATAAAATACTTATTGAGGATAGAAACCGGATGATTATTACAGGAGTAAAAAAAGTTAAATCATTTGATCCTAAAGAAATACATCTGGATACGCTGGAAGGTGGTCTTGTCATTAAAGGGCAGGACCTAGGAGTCAAAAACCTTAACCTAGAACAATCCGAACTAGAAATCGAAGGGCGTATGGATCTTTTAGCGTATGCTACAAACCGGTCTCCGGAGGCATCCAGGGGAATGTGGGAAAGAATTTTCAAATGAGTCTTGTGGGGAAAGGAGAGAGATCCAATTAGTGAATTAGTTGTCTTATATAAAGTCATGCTTAGTGGAATAATTATCGGCTTTTGTTTTGATTTTTACAGGATTTTCAGGCGGAGATTGGGTTTAAATAAAATTCTGACATTCCTTGGGGATCTTTTTTTTTCCGCGGCTTCTTTACTTATTATTTATTATTTTGCGCAGAAGGCTAATTACCTCCAATGGCGGCTTTACCTTTTCGGAGGCAATCTGCTGGGATTAATAATTTACCTCTATTTCTTTAGCTCTTATATTACAAAGATTTTTAACGGTTTATTAGAGTTAATCGTTGGACTATGGAATCTAATGATCAAGGCGGTTACAGCATTTGGGTATGGAGTTACAAATATTTTAACTTTAATGATGGCAGTGCCTTACGGTATATTGCGCTGGTCAGGGTTGTTGTTTTTCCGGATAGGGGAAGCAATAGCAAAAGAATCTGCGACAAAAGTCAGGGCTAGAATAACCAAGAATCCTAAACAATAATAGGACTAAAAGGAAAAAAGTAGGATAAGTATTGATTTTACTTTTTAAAAAGTATATAATAACAAAACAAATACTTAATATGTAAATATTCTGTAGTTAATACGTATATAAATTTTGTTAGGAATAAACCAACATGCATTGGGAAATAAGAGGATTGGAAAAACTTGGTTTTCGTGAGAGACAAGCTGTTACGCTCAAAGAGAGCGGACACTCCAGTGAAGATATTGCCAGAATACTTAAGGTAAGCGTTAGTTCTGTCTCCACAATGCTGGCCAGGGCTAAAGCTAAAGGATATCAAATTGTTGCAATTATAACCGATAGTGAGTTAGGTTTTCATAATTCTTTGGTCGAGGATAATAAAGAAGATGATTAATAGAAAAACCTCCAGAAAAAGAAAAAAGAGAGCCAACCCCTTGTTTATTTTGGTCATTGGAATTGCTTTGTTCTTAGCTGGCAGCTGGTCAGTCCAATTATTTAAAATAGACCAGTCTATAGAAAAGCAAAAGGCTATGCTATATGAACAAAAAACCACTTTAATTGCTAAAAATGATAATCTGCGACAGGAAATAGAGAACCTCAACACCCCAAGTTACATCGAACAATTGGCTAGAGAAAAACTTGGTTTGGTCAGAAAGGGAGAAATACTAATTGCTCCTAGGGAACCATAATATTAAACTTAAATATTAATAAAGTTGCTTCCATTGCAGGGATTGCGTGGAAGCAACTTTTTTTTAGGCTCGTAAAGCTAGCCGCCGCCAAAAACAAGGGGTTCGGTCAGAAAGCAGGTTTTGAAGTTGTTAATATAATTTTTAAAAGATTGGAAGTAAAATATTGTCGGTTTAAAGTGGTTAATACTTGTAGAATCTGACTTATTCAAAGTTATTGCAGAAGATAAGCCTATCGTGGGGCAGGTCGGCTCCTTGCTTAGACAAGCTTCGCAGGATCAATAAGCTATAATGTTACCATAAAATGGAAGAGGTGGCTTTATGTCTGAATGGGCTACGCTAAAGGCTGGAAAAATTATGAATAGGTTTTCGGGTTCTCTAAGTAATTATTTATTGATTGCCGGATTAGGCTGTTTAATTGCTAGGGCCAATATTATGGGAATTTATCCTTTTGCTGTTGCCTATATAGCTGTAGTAGCGATGGAGAAGGATAAGAAAATGATTCCCGGTCTTATAGGCATTACTATTGGTCTCGTATCTGTTCAAAATTTCTTATTATTTATGGAAGTGATGGCAAGTGTATTACTATGTTCCCTAATTATGCCAATTATTAAAGACCGTAAGGGGGAAGTCTTTCTTCAGACATTTCTGACGGTTCTGTTTTCTGTTTTGCCAACAATTTTAACCTTATTATTTACGAGCGGAGTAAGTGAAGAGGCTATTATTTCGTTGATTGTCCAAGGTGCCCTGGCGGCAGGATTTGTGGTGATTTTTCTTTATGCCTTTTCTCATAAGGATTGTCTGATGAAAGGAAGCTTTAACCCTGAACAGGCTATGGTATGGATTCTAATACTCTCAGTGTGTTTGAGTGGGCTGCAAAATATTACTATTGGGGAAATTAACTTGCAGCTTGCAGTTCTAAGCTTTTTTATTCTTTACATAGCGGATAGATTTGGCGCCGGATCCGGTGCTGGAGCAGGGGCAATTTTAGGTTTTCTGCTTCAATGGAATTTCGGGATCGGTAATTTAGCGGATGCCGGAATTTATGGGTTGTTAGGTTTTATTTGTGGCGGGTTCCGTAGGTTCGGAAAACTTGGACTTGCCGTTTCCTTTACGGCCACAGTCTTAATAGTTGCTTATTTTGTTAATGAAGAGTTTTTATCTTCTCATCTTTATTCTTCGGGTCTAGGGCTATTCATTTTTATTCTTCTGCCGGGAAAAAAGAAGAGTAAAGTTTTTATAAAAAAAAGGGTTATGTCTGAGGTTGAGACCACAGTAAATAAGGTAAAAACTTTAGCGGAAATATTTGAACAACTTGCTTTTGGTTTTGAAGCGGCCGGATTAGAGTCCAAGCTTAGACCCGAAGTTCCTGAACTAATGAATATTTTAGTAGATAGAATTTGCAAGAACTGTGCTACGGTCAATTATTGCTGGGAAAGGGAATTCTACAGAACCTATAATTTTATGTTTGATTTATTCGCTTATCAGGAGGAAGGAATAAGTTCTCCGGATTATGCAGAAGAAATTCCGCCAGAGTGGAATAAGTATTGCAGCAGATTGCAGGAGGTAATGCTGGCGGCAAGATTCATTTTAGAACAGCAAAAGGACAGGGAAGTATGGCAGAATCGCTTAGCATTAAACAGGGATGCGATAGCAGGACAGTATCACAGCGTATCTAAAGTGATCGGTCATCTTGCCAAAGAACTACATTCCCGTCATAACCTCGAGGAAGGTAAGCCTTTAGTCTGGTCCCGTCAGCACAGGCAGATGATGGATATAGGGGCAGGTACCTTTATAAAAACTGGAAACGGAATAAGCGGAGATAATTTTAGTTCCGTGCCTTTATCCCCTACTAAATGCGCGCTCATAGTCTGTGACGGCATGGGAGTTGGAGAGGAAGCGGCCAGGATGAGTTCAGCTGCTTTAACGATTCTGGAACAGTTGTTAAGTACGGGATTTGAACCCGAAGGTGCTGTAAAAGCCTTAAACTCAATTTTGGTTCTTCGTTCACCCGAAGAAAGTTTTGTGACTGTAGATATGGCAGTCATTGATATGGAAAACGAATCGGCAAAATTGATAAAAATTGGGGCCGCACCAACCTACATCGTGGGAAAAGAAAAAGTGGAACTGGTGGAAACCTCAAGTTTGCCGGTAGGGATTCTTAATGATATTGACATTCCGGTTATTGATGTTGAGTTTAGAGATAAAACTATAGTTATAGTTACGGATGGAGTATTAGATGTAATAAATAAAAGAGGAGACTGGCTAAAGGAATACCTCGAACGTACTAAGAGTTTGTCGGCACAGGAATTGGCTGATAACATAATAAATGAAATTAGACGGCTTGCGGGTAAAAATCTGGAAGATGATGGGGTTGTCTTGGTAGTTAAGAAAAACATTTGCCATAAGAACAATTAGAGAAACTATAATTCTTTGACAAAACATGAAAATAAATAGAAAATATATGTAGAAAATTTCTCAGGAGGAAATAGAATGTATTCCTTTTTAAATGCGGAAGTACTGCCGCAGCTTATTCCGCCTAATTCAAGGATACTCACTGCTGTTTCCGGAGGACCGGATTCTGTTGCGCTTACCCACATTTTGGGATGTTACCGGAGAGATAATCCGGATCAAAACCTTTTCATAATAGTGAGCCATGTTAACCATAAAGTAAGAAAGGAAGCTGAAGATGAAGCGGAGCTGGTAAGAAAGCTCGCCGGACAGTGGGGGTTTCCTTTTATTCTTCATGAATTTGATTCTAAAGACAATGCTTATAAATGCCGGAAAAGTTTTCAGGAAGCATCCAGAGAATGGCGATATGCCCGTTGGCAGGAAGACATGGAAAAGTGGGGGTGTAATCTTTTAGCAACCGCACATCATTTAGGAGACCAAGCGGAAACTGTTCTTTTCCGTTTGATTCGGGGGAGCGGAACGGCTGGGCTGGCTGGTATTTATCCAAGTAAGGACGGAATTATCAGACCCCTTCTATCAGTGACCAAAAAAGCTATTATTGATTATTGTCATGCTCAAGGACTTGTTTATGCTATTGACAAAAGCAATTTCGAGCCTCTATATGATCGCAATAAAATAAGGCTTACACTGCTGCCTCAACTAGAGAAGGAATACAATTATAAAATCCAGGAAGCGCTCGGCAGAACGGCCGAACTCCTACGCTGGGATGAAGAATATATAAGTTCCCAAGTTGAAAAGGTTTGGAACCAATTTTCCAGGGTCACAGAACAAGGTTATGTAGTCCTTGCTCATGATGTTTGGGATCAACCCGAAGCTGTTCTTTCCAGGTTATTACGCAAAGCCGCAGCGGAAATTAGCGGTGAACCACGGGGACTTGAATATAAATATGTAAAAATGATAATGAAAGAAGGAAAAAAAACCAACTGGCGTCAAGATTTACCTGGAATAAAGGTAGAATCTCAGAGGAATGGCTTTTTCTTTTTTCGGGGAGAATTAGTACTAAAGGATAAACAAATTAATTACTGTTTACTTGACGGGGTCCCACAGAATTTAGAGATCCCCTTATTGCCGCGAAAATGGTATTCTCTCCCGGGGATTGATATTCAAGTAGGGATTTTTGATCAAATTTTATCAGAGCAGGAGATTCTATATTCGACTGAATTTGACATGAAAAAGATTCTGGCGCTGGATTCTCCTTTGGTCTGCAGAATGAGAAGATCGGGTGATAGAATGTATTTTGAGAAGTTTGGGCATAAAAACATAAAAAAAGTTTTTCAGGAAAAAAAGATATCTGTTAAAGAACGAGGATTAATTCCGCTTTTCGCTCATGAACATAACATTGTCTGGATTCCCGGAGTTTGCCGAAGCGATAGCTTTATTCCAGACAGGGGGCATTTGTCAAAATTTTACGGCTTAGTTTCCAAAAAATAGAGGGGCTTTTCTTATTTTGAATTGATTCTTATTTTGAATTGATTNNTTATTTTGAATTGATTGTAAAGGAAATAGTGTCATGTTATAATGTTCTATGTTATTTTTAAGGTTAATATGATATATTTTTTCCGTAAGAGAGGAGAGATCTGCGGATTGAAAATATTTAGAAATGTCGCCATTTACCTACTCATTATTTTACTGGCAGTCATGCTTATTAAAGTTGCGAATCCTTCTGTCAAACCAGACACAAGTCTTGACTACAATGGATTTAAGCAGGCTATCGCCGCAAGCGAAGTAAGCCAGGTTTCGGTGGTGGTAAATAATACTGTTAATGTTTATACTGTCAAAATGAAAAATGAAAAGATTTACGAAGTGACTGGGCCTAATGGCGATCAAACGCTGCTGGATGACTTAGGAAAACAGAATATCAATCTTAGTTTTGGTCAGCCTGAAACAATGCCGTGGTGGTTATCTATTCTGCCTAATTTGCTAATGCTTCTTTTCATCTTCGGTTTGTTCTTTTATATGATGCAGCAAACCCAAGGCGGCGGCAATAAGGTTATGCAGTTTGGCAAAAGCAAAGCCCGCCTGGTAACAGATGATAAAAAGTTTACTTTTAAAGATGTAGCGGGGGCGGATGAGGTAAAAGAAGAACTAGAGGAGATCGTGGAGTTTCTTAAAACTCCCCGTAAATTTAATGAAATCGGAGCGAAGATTCCAAAAGGTGTTCTGCTTTTTGGGCCTCCGGGAACAGGTAAGACATTGCTTGCTAAAGCAGTTTCAGGAGAGGCCGGAGTTCCGTTCTTTAGCATCAGTGGATCGGATTTCGTAGAAATGTTTGTCGGGGTTGGAGCTTCGAGAGTGAGGGATCTTTTTGAACAAGCCAAAAAGAATTCCCCCTGTATTGTCTTTATCGATGAGATTGATGCTGTTGGCCGTCATCGTGGTGCCGGGCTCGGAGGAGGGCACGACGAACGTGAGCAGACCCTGAATCAGCTATTAGTGGAAATGGATGGCTTCAATGGAACTGAAGGCATTATCATTATCGCTGCAACGAACCGGCCGGATATTCTCGACCCTGCCTTGCTTCGCCCAGGACGTTTTGACCGGCAGGTTGTGGTTATGGTTCCGGATGTCAAGGGCAGGGAAGAAATTCTTAAGGTTCATATCAAAGGCAAACCTTTAGCCGGAGATGTAAATCTTGAAGTTTTGGCCCGCAGAACGCCAGGTTTTACAGGAGCCGATCTAGCTAACCTCGTAAATGAGGCTGCTTTATTGTCGGCGCGTCGCAATGCTAAAAAGGTCGATATGAAAGCACTTGAAGACTCTGTGGAAAGGGTCATTGCCGGTCCGGAAAAGAAAAGCCGGGTAATTAGTGAATTTGAAAAGAAGCTAGTGTCCTATCATGAAGCCGGACATGCTCTTTTAGGAGAATATTTGCCCCACACGGATCCATTGCACAAGGTTTCCATTATTCCAAGGGGGAGAGCCGGGGGATATACTTTACTTTTACCCAAAGAAGACCGGAACTATGCGACAAAATCCCAATTGCTTGACCAAGTAACCATGCTGTTAGGCGGTAGGGTAGCGGAGGCTCTGGTTCTTCATGAAATTAGCACCGGAGCATCAAATGACTTGGAACGTTCAACCGGCATTGTAAGGAAAATGATCACTGAATTAGGGATGTCAGAGGAACTTGGTCCTGTTACGTTTGGCCATAAAGAAGAACAAGTTTTTCTCGGAAGGGATATAGCAAAGGATCGCAATTATAGTGAATCTGTTGCCCAGGCGATTGATAACGAAGTCCGGAGAATCATTGATGAGTCCTACCAAAAAGCTCAGGACATTATTATTGAAAAGATGGATATCCTGCATGCTATTGCCAAGTCACTAATGGAGAATGAGACTATTGATGCCGAAGGATTTTTGGAAATAATTTCTCGTTTTGATGACACTAGGAAGCAGGATCTTATTGAGCTGAGAAACCAAAAAAAGAGTGACGCTTTGAGTACAGCTTCAGATGAGAAAAATGAAAAATCGGCAGAAAAGTTTATCGGGGTTAAACTTAATGAAAGCGCTTCCCACGAAAAAAATCCTATAGGGGATGAACAATAGTTGGAAAAAACGTTTCTAATGTTAAAACCGGATGCGGTTCAAAGAGGATTAATTGGCGAGATTATTGCTGATTTTGAAAAAAAAGGTTTTAAACTTGTGGGGCTCAAGCTATTGAAGATCGAAAGAGAACTTGCTGAAGAGCACTATAAAGAACACAAAGGGAAACCGTTTTTTGAACCGACTGTAAAATATATCATAAGTTCTCCTGTTGTTGCTATGGTTTGGGAAGGAAAGAATGTTATCACACTCGCCAGAGAAATGATGGGTGCCACAAATCCAGCCAAGGCAGCCCCGGGTTCAATAAGAGGAAGTTATGCTATGGATATTAGTAGAAATGTGATCCATGGATCGGATTCGGTCGAAAGTGCCCAAAGGGAAATAAAATTGTACTTTCGTGAGGATGAGATCCTATCTTATCTGAAGACCGGGGAAGAATGGTTGAGCCAATAATTAAAAGGACACCTGTAACCGGGTGTCCTTTTAAAATCAGTAGGGGTGAAAAAGATGCAGGCCAAAAAGAATCTTGCTATAAGCCTTATTACCTTAGGTATGTTGGTGATTGGTTTTTTTTCTGTTGTTATCATTAAAACTTATGATCAAAATAATAAAGATTCACTGCGTCAAGAGGCTAACCTTCCCGGCCTGCTACAGTTAGAAATGGAAAACGAACAATTAGTAACAGAGAATAATAACCTTTACAAAGAACTAACCAAATTACAGGCCGGAGTTAGCGCGGCAGTACTTGCCTCTCAGCAACTGGAAGATGTAAGCATAAAATCTGGTTTAGTTGCCCTTTCCGGTCCTGGAATTAGGATAACCCTTGATGATTCCAAACAAGACCGGAGTGCTGAATACGGGAATTATGTTATCCATGAAGAATACCTCAGAACTTTGGTTAATATTTTATGGAATGGGGGAGCGGAAGCTATTGCCATAAATAATCAACGAGTTACTTCCCATACGGAAATTTTCTGTAGCGGAGCATATATTCAGATTAATGGGACCAGACAAATGCCGCCATACAATATCGTTGCCATCGGCAACCAAGATAACCTTAAGTCGGCTCTTCAGTTCTATTTTTGGGATAAATTAGGAGAATACCAAGAGCGGTATGGGATAACGCGCAATCTTGAAGTACCACAAGAACCTCTTACAGTTCCGGCTGCTAAAAAGTTCACCTATAAGTATACTCAGCCGCTCAAGGAGGGGTAAGAATGAAAAGGTTAAATAAGCATGTTGTTACAGTAGCAACTATTGCAGCAATAGCTATCGGGTTTCTTATTTCCCTTCAATTTCAAACTCAAAGGGAGGTAGATACAGCCGAGAACATTCAAAAGGAAAGACTTGCTCAAACGAAATCAGTACTGGTCACCCTCCAGAATGAGAACAAGCAACTACGTGAAGAACAAATTAGAATTAACAATGAGATCAACAAATATCAAGATAAGGGAATTAATAATCCATTTCTAATTGCTAAGTTGGATCAACTTAAGATTTCAGACGGGACAATTTCGGTTCAAGGACCGGGGATAAGAATGGTAATTAAGGATAACGGCCAGAACATTCATGTGCTCTTGCCCTTAAACACGGATGATTTAAGGAGGATTATCAATACACTTCGGTTCTCCGGAGCTGAGGCTGTTAGTATCAATGGTCAAAGAATTGTTACGTCTACTTCAATTGTTATGAGCGGGAATTCGACTATTTTAGTGAATTCTGTACCGATAAGTAAAGTTGGCGGAACGGCTTATGAAATACTGGCTATAGGTGAACAGGATACGTTGGTTGATTTTCTGACAAAATTAGAAGCAATACCGCTTAAACAAGCCGGAATGCAGGTTGATATACTAAGAGAAATAGTTACGATACCTTCTTATAAAGGCGGATACACCTTTGACTATGCCAAAAAAACACAGCAATAAGCAATAAAATAAATGCATTTTTTTGTAAAGGTTATAAGGAGAGTTGATAAAGTTGAAAACGGATATTCAAATCGCTCAAGAGGCGACAATGAAACCTATTGGGGAAATTGCTTCCATACTTGGGCTTAAGGAGAATGACCTCGAATATTACGGAAAATACAAAGCCAAGGTGAACTTGGACGTATGGCAAAGAGTCAAGGGAAACCCGAATGGCAAGCTTATTTTAGTAACAGCCATTAATCCAACCCCGGCAGGAGAAGGGAAAACTACGACTACAGTTGGCCTAGGACAAGCTATGGTAAAACTAGGTAAAAAAGCAATGATTGCTTTACGTGAACCATCGCTTGGCCCCTGTTTCGGCATTAAAGGAGGAGCTGCCGGAGGAGGATATGCTCAGGCTGTTCCCATGGAAGATATCAACTTGCATTTTACGGGTGATTTCCATGCAATTACTTCAGCCCATAACTTGCTGGCAGCTATGATCGATAATTCTATTCAACAGGGCAATCCCCTACATATTGATTCCAGACAGGTTGTCTTCCGTCGGGTTATGGATATGAACGACCGATCATTACGCAATATTATTATTGGCCTTGGCGGTAAGGCGGACGGTGTTCCCAGGCAAAATGGTTTTGACATCACTGTTGCCTCCGAAGTTATGGCCATCCTCTGCTTGGCTGAAGATCTTATGGATTTGAAAGAAAGGTTTGCAAGAATAGTAGTAGCTTATACCTATGAGGGGAAACCTGTGACTGCCCGGGATCTTGAGGCCCAGGGAGCAATGGCTCTTCTCATGAAGGACGCGATCAAGCCGAATCTTGTTCAGACTTTGGAAAATACTCCTGTTTTTATTCATGGAGGTCCGTTTGCGAACATCGCTCACGGATGTAATAGTGTTATAGCAACAAAATTAGGTTTAAAACTTACCGACTATCTTATTACCGAGGCTGGATTTGGAGCGGACTTAGGCGCTGAGAAATTCTTTAATCTCAAGTGCCGTTATGCTGAACTTGAACCAGACCTGACCGTTATCGTGGCAACGGTTAGAGCGCTTAAGTCCAATGGCGGCGTAAACAAGGAGAGCTTAAATACTGAAAACATTGAAGCCTTGTCTAAGGGAATAGCGAACTTGGAAAAACACATAGAAAACGTAAATAAATTTGGTGTGCCAGTTGTAGTTGCAATCAACCGTTTTCCGACGGATACCCAGGCCGAACTTAACTTTGTACGCGAAAGATGCAACCGGCTAGGAGTTGAGGTTTCTTTATCCGAAGTCTTTACAAAAGGTGGAGACGGTGGATTAGAGCTGGCTCAGGTTGTACTTAAGACATTGGAAAAACAGGAATCGAAATTTAAAGTTCTTTATGAGCTGACAGACCCTATTGCTGTCAAGATTGAAAAGATTTGCCGGGAGGTTTATGGTGCCGGCGGCGTATCCTTTACCAAAGAGGCTGAAGCTTCGCTTAGAAAATATGAAGAATTGGGCTATGGTCAGTTGCCTGTATGTATGGCCAAGACTCAGTATTCTCTTTCCGATGATCCTTCTAAACTTGGACGTCCAACTGGGTTTTCAATTACAGTCCGCGAACTTCGCTTATCGGCGGGAGCCGGTTTTCTGGTGGCTATTACCGGTGCTGTCATGACCATGCCGGGGTTACCTAAACGTCCGGCGGCAGTTAATATGGATATTAATGCTGAAGGAAAAATTACAGGGTTATTCTAATTTAAAGGCGGCAAGAACCATTGTCCGCTCACCCCGCGCCAGACCTGTTCGACCGCTCTTGCTCATCCATGAGCTCGCGGCGGAGAAAGAAGAAGCACCTGATAAAGACTTTTGTGAAAGCGGAAGGTATTAAATGATTAAAGAGCAGAATACAAGTGGATCTATAAGAAGCCTTAACTGCCGGGGTGTCGGACTTGAACTCGGGAAAAGAACCTTGATTATGGGCATCGTTAATGTCACACCGGATTCATTTTCCGACGGCGGGAAATTTTTTAGTCCGCAGACAGCTCTTGAGCATGCTGGACAATTGATTAGCGAAGGTGCGGATATCCTTGATATTGGTGCTGAGTCCACTCGTCCCGGGCATAGGGAAATTTGTGCGGAAGAGGAGTGGGCAAGACTCGAACCGGTTCTTAAAGAATTGCTTAAGAACGTTCGGATTCCTATCTCGATAGATACTCAAAAGTCAATTGTTGCTGAGAAAGCATTACGGATCGGAGTTCACATCATTAATGATATTTGGGGACTGCAGAAGGACTTATCGATGGCCAAAGTGGTTGGAAGTTATGGAGCTCCTATAGTTGTGATGCACAACCGTGATAATACCAACTATCAGGATCTGGTGGGAGAGATTATTCAATTTTTTAAGAAAAGTATTGCGTTTGCTCTTACCTGCGGGGTTAAGGAAGATCAAATCGTACTTGATCCAGGTATTGGCTTTGGTAAGACCACGAAACAAAACATAGAGGTAATTAACAGACTAGGGGAATTAAAATCTCTGGGGTTTCCACTTCTCCTCGGAGTATCACGCAAATCAGTCATAGGAAATACGCTAAGCCTACCTGTGGAAGAACGTCTGGAACCTACGATAGCCCTTGGAACCTTAGGAATTGCTGCCGGAGTGGATATTCTCAGGGTACACGATGTTTGGCAAAATAAAAAGGCGGCTCTGATGACAGATCAGGTTTTGCGTTGTAAATATGGAGAAAATGATGAAAGTTAGTAATATTATTCATCTTCGCGGGATGGAGTTTTATGCCTATCATGGGGTATTGGAAGAAGAAAAAGTTCTCGGGCAGAGGTTTGTGGTCGATGTAGACCTCTATCCGTTAAAACAAGTTAAAAGGACCGATAACCTGGCTGATACCATTAACTATGCTGATATTTATCAGGTGGTTAAAGAATGTGTGGAAAAAGAGTGCTTTCAATTGCTCGAATCCCTCGCTGATAGAATCGTTTCCCGTCTGTATGAAGAATTCGAATGTTCTAAAGTCAGGGCAGAGGTCCATAAACCTCAAGCACCCGTTCCAGGGCTATTTGCAGATATCTCGATTGAAGTCATGAGAGAGAAATAGTTATGACTACTTTTTTGAGTCTTGGTAGTAACCAAGGAGACAGGAAGTTCAATCTTGATCAGGCTATTGCCCTTTTACAAAAAACCTCCGGTGTTACGGTTGTAAAAATATCCAGTATCTATGAAACAGAGCCTTGGGGGGGGGTAGAACAAAAACCTTTCTTGAATTTGGTTCTGGAGCTTGATACCAAGCTTACACCTTGGGAGTTACTGCGAGAATGCAAGGAAATAGAAGATAAACTTGGCAGAAAAAAGGAAATACATTGGGGACCGAGAGTTATTGATCTCGACATTCTTTCTTATCAGGACTTCGAGATTCAATCGGAAGAGCTGACCATACCTCATCCCTATATGGAACAGCGGGAATTTGTTCTTGCCCCGCTTAGAGAGATTGTACCCGGCTTTCTTTTACCATCGGGAAAAATTGCCAAAAATGTAAAAGGCGAAGGAAAAGTAAAAAAAATATCTTTCTAAAAAGGAAAATATGCTTTATAATTAGCAACAACAATATGGGCAATATCCTTAAGGAATTGTACTGTAGAATCTTGCTAGGAAAACTTTTTATTTCTTTAATGTATCATGCATAAACCGCTTGGATTATAATACTGGGACGGTGAAGGCAGAGTAATTATTGTTTGCTTAGACAATACACCTGCACCACCGGGGGGGGTGTATTTTTCGTTGAACCTTCATTTTAAATTTGCAATTATAGGCGCTGGGGTGGTCGGCACATCACTGGCAATTCTCCTTGAAAAAGCCGGTTTAGAATGTATTGGCGTCAATACGCGAAGTCAAACTTCGTACCAACGGTTTTGCCATTACTTATGGAAAGAACATCTTGGACTTGAACAAATATCCAGCCAGGCTGATCTGATATTTATTACTACCCAAGATAGTGCTATCGAAAAAGTCGCTGAGCAATTAGTGAAATGTAAAGAAAGAAAAGCCGGCCAGATCTGGATTCACTGTTCTGGTTCTGTACAGTCACTGGTGATGTGTCAGGACAGTACTCTGGAAGTTGGATATCTTTCTGTTCATCCCCTTCAAGCCTTCGCGACCATAGAAAGTGCATTAGATTTAATAAACGGAACTCACTTTGGGATAGAAGGTAATAACGATGAAAGTGAAAAATTAGGGGAAATTCTCGTTGGGGTTTTAGGCGGGATTCCCCATAAGATAGATCCTTTAAAAAAAGTTCTTTATCATGCCGGGGCAGTAGTAGCCTCAAATTATTTGGTTTCTCTAGTCTACTTAGCTGTTAAGCTATTAAAGCTGGCGGGGATAAAACAAGAGGATGCGTTAGAGTCTTTACTTCCTCTTATTGCCGGTTCTTACAGGAATATTACCGAGGAAGGTTTAACCGGAGCACTTACCGGACCTATTGCCAGAGGGGATGTTGAGGTTGTTGCTAAACAGCTTAGAGAGATTCCCAATGAGTTTTTAGATACATATAAAGGGTTAGGGAGACTTGCTTTAGAACTGGGTCAGGATAAGAAGCTTGGACAAGGACAAAGTCATGACTTAGAGGCATTTCGAGACCTGACTAAAATACTAACGTGATATTTTGGGAGGAAAGCCAAATGAATTGCAGTAAACATATCACGGATTTGAGAGAAAATATAAAACAGGCTAGAAATCAAGGTAAAAAAATTATTCTAATTCCGACCATGGGATTTCTTCATAAAGGGCACCTTTCAATGGCGGAGCATGCCAGGAGACAGGATAACAGCCGCAGTAAGTTATATATTGTAATGAGCATCTTTGTTAATCCTTTACAGTTTGGTCCTAACGAAGACTATGAAAAATATCCGCGTGATCTTGCGGGGGATTCAAAGTTAGCCGGCGAAGCCGGGGTTGATTTGCTTTTTACGCCCTCAGTCCATGAGATGTATCCTGAAGGGCAGAACTTAACAACCGTTAATATTTCCGGTATTACAGATGAGTTATGCGGTGTCCGCCGTCCCGGTCATTTCCAGGGAGTTGCAACTGTTGTCAATAAGCTATTTAATATTGTCTTGCCTGATTTTGCATATTTTGGCCAAAAAGATTATCAACAAGTTACGGTCCTGAAACAAATGGCCGAGGATTTGAACATTCCGGTAGAAATCATTGTTTTCCCAACTGTTAGAGAAAAGGATGGGCTCGCCATGAGCTCACGCAATTTATATCTTAGTCCCCAGGAACGTGAAGAAGCGCCTGTACTTTTCCGTTCTCTGCAGGAAGGAGCTGCGCTAATTGCCGCAGGGGAAAAACAACCTGAAATTGTTAGAGAAAAGATAATGCAAAGAATAAGGAATGAATCAAACGGGAAAATTGAATATGTTGAAGTACGGAAAGCTAACAATCTTGCAAAATTGAATACGATAAACTGTCCGGTAGTAATCGCTCTAGCGGTTGAATTTGGAAGAACCCGACTGATTGACAACGTCTTAGTGGAGGTGTAAAGATGTTTAGAACAATGATGAAATCAAAAATCCATAAGGTAAGGGTTACCGAAGCTAATTTGAATTATGTTGGCAGTATAACCATTGACAGTTTACTGATGGAAAAGGCCGATATTCTCCCCAATGAAAAGGTACAGGTTGTAAACAATTATAACGGTGCAAGATTGGAAACCTATGTTATTCCCGGCAAAAGGAATTCAGGAATGATATGCTTAAACGGCGCAGCCGCCAGGAATGCACAGGTTGGTGATGAGATTATCATTATTACCTATGGTATGTTTTCCGGGGAAGAATCTCGTAATTACTCACCAACGATTGTCTTTGTTGATGAAAAAAACCGCCCGATGGAGATAGCTCAGAAAGAAACGCACGGAACACGGGCTTGACACATTTAGGATACAAGCATAAAATTTAGAAAAAGATGTTGAAAAATGGAAAGGAGAGGCTGATGAGTGGTGAAGGCAGCGAGAATCAGCTGATTGAGGAAATAAATTTATTGCGCCAACAAAAAAATGCAGTAATTCTTGCTCACTACTATCAACCAGGGGAAATTCAGGATATTGCTGATTTTGTCGGGGATTCTTTGCAGCTTGCCCAAAAGGCTGCCGCTACCGAAGCGGATGTTATTGTTTTTTGTGGAGTACAGTTTATGGCTGAAAGCGCAGCTATTCTGTCTCCGAATAAAATTGTTCTTTTGCCTGAACCTAGTGCGGGTTGCCCAATGGCCGATATGATTGATGCTAGTGAACTAAGGGAGGAAAAGGCAAAACTTCCCGGAGTCAAAGTAGTATGTTACGTTAATTCTTCAGCCGAAGTTAAGGCGGAAAGTGACGTTTGCTGTACCTCATCAAATGCCGAGAAAGTTATAGCTTCCCTCGAAGGAGAGGATATTTTATTTGTTCCGGACGGTAATCTCGGAAAATATGTAGCAGCCAAAACGAACCGTTTTATCCATCCCTGGTCTGGGTTTTGTCCGACTCACCACAGGTTGAAGAAGGAAGATGTTAGCAAGAGACGTAAGCAGCATCCGGGGGTCAAAGTATTGGTTCATCCTGAGTGCAGGGAAGAGGTTTGGCGCGAGGCGGACTATGTTGGCTCGACTGCCGGGATAATAAAATATGCAGAAACCTCGCCGGATAAGCAATTTATTATAGGTACGGAATCAGGAATATCTCATGAACTAAAGAAGCGGTGTCCTAATAAGGATTTTTATTTTGTTACTGACAATATGATATGCCCTAACATGAAAAAAAACAGTCTGCAAAAAGTTAGAGATTCGCTATTATATCTCTCCCCACGTATTACTGTGTCCCAGGAAATAAGAGAGAAAGCTATAGATGCTCTAGAAAAAATGTTGGCTGTTACAAATTAATTTATTTTATTTAAGGATGATCAGGAGAATGAAAGATAGTAATTATCTAATTCCTTGGGACAAGAATGAACTCAAGGTGCATTTTACGGAAGTACTTGTTCTTGGCAGCGGCATTGCGGGTTTGTTTGCTGCTATTAATCTTTGTAATCAATTTGATGTTACTGTCCTAACCAAAAAGAACATTATGGAGAGTAATACTGAACATGCCCAAGGAGGGATTGCGGTTGCTCTTAATCAGGACGATTTTGATTCTCCGGAGTTTCACGTAGGAGACACGATCAAAGCCGGAGCCGGACTATGTAACTTGGAAGCAGTTAAAATACTTGCAGAAAAAGGACCGGAGTGTGTAGAACAATTAATCGAACTTGGAACCGAATTTGATAAGCAGGAAGATAAATTGGATTTTGCCCGCGAGGGAGCTCATAGTAAGAGGCGCGTTATTCATGCCGGAGGGGATGCTACCGGCGGAGAAATAGAACGGGCATTGGTAGCTTGTGTTCACGAACATAAGATTTCTGTCCAAGAGAATTTTTTTGTTATCGATTTTTTAAAAAATAATAAAGACGAAGTGGCCGGGGCGCTGGTTTTGAATGAAACTGAATCTAAACTTGAAGCCTGGCTGGCTAAGGCAGTGATTTTGACAACCGGTGGCCTTGGACAATTGTACAAGTATACGACAAATCCTACGGTCACAACAGGAGATGGGATTGCTGCAGCCTATAGAGCCGGAGCGGAACTTATGGATATGGAGTTCATTCAGTTTCACCCAACGGCCTTATTGTTGCCGGAGGCTCCAACTTTTTTGATTTCGGAGGCTGCGAGGGGTGAAGGAGCAAAACTCTTGAATGCCCAAGGCGAACGTTTTATGCAAAAGGTGCCGGGCGGGGAATTAGCCCCAAGGGATGTAGTTGCCAGAGCTATATGGGAACAGATGAACGACGGTCCTGTATTCCTTGACTTTAGTAGTATTGGACAGCAACTAGTTCGTACCAGATTCCCGGGAATATATAAAACTTGTCTCGAATATGGCGTAGATATTTCTTCTGCACCCGTGCCCATAGGTCCGGCTACTCATTATCTTATGGGAGGAGTTAGGGTTAATACAGAGGGAGAGACAAATCTTCCGAATCTTTATGCCTGTGGGGAATGTGCCTGTAACGGAGTACATGGTGCTAACCGGTTAGCGAGTAATTCCTTATTAGATGGACTGGTTTTCGCTTCGGAAATCGCGGAAAGAATAAAGAAAAAAATCGGTATATTTTCTAAGTGGGATGATATTAAGCCATTTATAACAGATTCGCTAAGTGAAAATAATCATATATTAAATATGGATAGGATAAATAATGAGTTAAAGGAAATAATGTGGGCAAAGGCCGGGATCATTCGTAATGAGGCAGGTCTTTTGGATGCTGAAGCTAAACTCGGGAAGCATCGGCAAGAATTCTGGCCACAGTTAAATACTTCTGAGCTGGAGTTAGGAAATATGCTAACTCTAAGCCTGATAATAGTCAAGGCCGCCTTAGCACGGAGGGAAAGCAGAGGAGGTCATTACCGCAGTGATTTCCCTCTTCCGGATAATAAGTGGCAGAGGCATTCTGTAATCAAGAGGGGTGATGCTGATGTTAGCTATGTTTCAATATGAAGAGTTAATTGAGAGAGCTTTAAAAGAAGATATTGGGACAGGGGATCTTAGTACCTTAATCATTCCTGATGATTATTTTGGAGAGGCAAGACTTTACGCCAAAGAAAACGGTGTGATCTGTGGAATCGAATTCTTTGAAACGGTCTTTAAAAAGGTTAATCCTCGAATTGAGTTCGAAGCTAAAGTTAAAGATGGCGATTCGATAAATCCTGGAATGCTGATCATGAAAATTAGAGGTCCCTTAGCGGGGATACTTCAGGCCGAAAGAACAGCACTAAATTTTTTGCAGCATTTATCAGGAATTTCTAGCTACACTAGAAAATTGGTTAACTTAGTTGCTGATTTAGGAGTTAAGATTGTAGATACAAGAAAGACCCTGCCCGGGATGCGGATTCTGCAAAAATATGCGGTAACGGTTGGCGGAGGGTATAACCATCGTTTTGGTTTATATGATGCGGTCATGCTTAAGGATAATCATCATGCAATTGCGGGGGGATTAAAGGAAGCTGTCAAAAAGGCAAGAACCATAATTGGCCATATGGTAAAAATCGAAGTTGAATGTGAGACTATTGAACAAATTAATGAAGCGCTGGAATGTGGAATAGATGTGATCATGCTTGACAATATGTCTTTAGAGGACATGAGGACTGCAGTAAAGATAATAAATCACCAATCTGTAGTCGAAGCTTCGGGTGGTATATCTGAAGATAATATTAGAAAAATAGCTGAAACCGGAGTAGATATTATTTCGGTGGGAAGACTGACACATTCGGTAAAAGCAGTTGATTTTTCGCTGGTTGTAGATGATATGAAACCATCTATTCAAAAGCAGATAAGTACGGCCAAAAAGATTTAGGCCTAGTCACTTACGGTAACGAACAGGGGATGAACTTATGATTCTGGTAATTGATATAGGCAATACCAATATTGTTTTAGGAGTCTATAAGGAACAAAAACTTGTTCATCACTGGAGGATTTCAACTGATAAGTCCAGGACTATGGATGAATATGCAGTTATTGTTAGAAGTTTTTTTAATTTAAGCAAATTTTCTTTTAATGACATTCATGGAGCAATTATTTCCTCGGTCGTTCCTCCGGTTACGCCTATCTTGGAAATGATGGTAGAAAAGTACTTTTCTGTAACTCCATTAAGTGTAGGGCCTGGAATAAAGACTGGACTTTCCATTGCCTATGATAATCCCCGGGAGATTGGTGCCGATCGGATTGTTAATGCGATTGCAGGCTTTAATAAATATGGCGGTCCTTTAGTTATTGTGGATTTTGGAACGGCCACTACTTTTTGTGCTATTAGTCAAAAAGGGGAGTATTTGGGGGGGGCGATTGCTCCCGGTATAGGAATTTCAACCGAAGCGCTTTTCCAAAGAGCGTCAAAACTGCCAAGAGTAGAAATTGTAAAGCCGAAAAGTATAATAGGCAAAAATACGGTTAATGGCATGCAGGCAGGAATCTACTATGGTTTTTGCGGGCAAGTTGACCGCATAGTTGAACTTATGCAAGAAGAGCTGGGCGGACAAGCAAAGATAGTGGCCACCGGAGGATTAGCAGAGTTAATTGCTGGTGATTCTAAAAAGATAGAGGTAATTGATCCCTTTTTAACGCTGGAGGGGTTAATAATTATTTACGAAAAAAATCGGCATTAAAGATACCTGTTTATCTGTACGGGCATAAAAGTGCTCATATTTTGATTGCGGAGGAACGATGTGGCTCGGTAAATACAATTTAGGGACTCCCGTGTTTATGGCACCAATGGCTGGGATCACGGATAAAGCTTTTAGGGAAGTTGTTCGCTTGGCCGGCGGAAAATACTCTTTTACTGAAATGGTCAGTGATAAGGCACTGTTGTCTTGTAATCCTAAAACAGTAAAGATGCTTGATCTAAATGAAGAAGATGAACCACGTATTGTTCAGCTTTTCGGAGCTGAACCCGTACCTATGGCTGAAGCCGCAAAGATTGCGGTAACCTATGGAGCTAATGTTATTGATATTAATATGGGTTGCCCAACGCCCAAAATTGTAAAAAATGGTGAAGGATCTGCTCTGCTGAAAAACCTTTGTTTAGCAGAGAATATTGCAGCAAATGTAGTTAAAAATGTTAGTGTTCCAGTTACTGTGAAAATGCGTTTAGGATGGGATAGTTCCGCCATAATTGCTTCCGAACTGGTCCGGCGCTTAGAAGCGGTGGGGGTCAGCATGGTTACTATTCACGCCAGAACAAGGGAACAACACTATACTGGAAAGGCTGATTGGGAATGGATTGCCAGAATAAAAGAAAGAGTTAAGATACCTGTAATAGGAAATGGGGATATTCTTACCCCTGATCAAGCGCAAAAGATGGTGAACCAAACCGGATGTGACGGGGTAATGATAGCCAGAGGAGCACTCGGCAGACCTTGGGCTATTGCTAGGGCTCAATACTTTCTGGATACAGGAAAAAAATTGCCGGAACCAAGTAACAAGGAGAAGTATGAATTATTTTTATTTCATTTTGAAAAACTTCTTTCTTATAAGGGCGAAAGAATAGGAGGGAATGAAATTCGTAAACATGCTGCCTGGTACCTTAAAGGGATAAAAGGGACGGCAGAATATAGAAATAAAATTATGAACACTCATAATTCTGAAGGCATCAAAATGATAATTGCAAAAATTTTCGCTCAGGAAGATTAAGTAAAAACTTTTGCAATTTTACTCAACGAGGATATATTTAAACTTGCTGTACTTCTTCTGCTTGACAATGATTTAGAGGTTACTTATAATAACGAGTATTATAAAATGAAGAGATTTTGAACGTGTATATTTTATTTTGTATATGTATATAATGTCTCACATACTAAGATTTTAAGAAGCGGTCTCAAGAAGGGAAGAGGGAGTGGTATTTTTTATGCCCGAAAAGGAAGTAATTCTAACACTTGATGGACTCAAGAAACTTGAAGAAGAGCTGGAAGTATTGAAAACTCAGAGAAGAAGGGAAGTAGCCGAAAGAATTAAACAAGCCATAGAATTCGGAGATATCTCTGAGAACTCAGAATATGAGGATGCTAAAACAGAACAGGCTTTTATTGAAGGGAGAATAATAACCTTAGAAAAGATGCTCAGAAATGCCAAGGTTATTGATGATAATGAAGAAAAAGACCACGTATCGGTAGGAAGTACGATTGTACTCAAGGATATAGAATTTGGTGATGAAGAGGAGTATACAATTGTCGGTTCGGCGGAGGCCGATCCTGCAGTAAAGAAGATATCAAACGAATCTCCGGTAGGCAAAGCCGTCCTCGGACGCGCCAAAGGAAATGTTGTGGAAGTAAACGTACCCGCAGGGGTTTTACATTATGAAATTATGGATATCCGTTAGACAAGACAAGTATTGCATTGCAAAATTCGGCCCGTAATGCCCTGGCAGGGTATTGCGGGCTCTGTCTATATCATGGTTATGTTGTTTTTTATCTGTTATAATGGTGAAAGTAGTAAAGGTTGGAGGAATAACAATGGATGGTCATTTGGACAATTACAATGAACTAATGCTGATACGCATGGAAAAATTGCGGGACATGAGAAAATCAGGGGTTGAGCCCTATGCGGATCGATATGACAGGTCTCATACGTCTGCCCAAATAGTAGAAAATTTTGCGGAATTAGAAGGACAGGAGGCCTCTATTGCCGGGCGAATAATGTCCAAACGTGACCAGGGAAAGGTTACCTTTGTTCATATTCAGGATATGGATGGACGTCTTCAGGCCTATATTAGAATAGACGAGGTAGGAACAGAAACATTTGAGTTAATAACAACTTTTGATATTGGAGATATTATAGGGGTAGAAGGCGCTGTTTTTCGCACTCGGAGAGGCGAAATCTCCATAAGAGCCAAGAAAGTTGATTTACTTGCCAAGTCATTAAGGCCACTTCCGGAAAAGTTTCATGGCTTAACTAATGTTGAGATCAGATATCGTCAAAGATATTTAGATCTAATAATGAACACTGAAGTCAGGGAAACCTTCATGATACGAAGCAAAATTATCAGAACTATGCGCGAGTACCTTGAAGGAAAAGGATTTCTCGAAGTTGAAACTCCAACCCTGATGACAATTCCTGGAGGAGCGGCAGCCAAGCCTTTTATTACTCACCATAATGCTTTGGACATTGATTTATACTTAAGAATTGCTTTAGAGCTTCCGCTTAAAAGACTAATAGTCGGTGGCTTTGAAAAAGTTTTTGAAATCGGTCGCAATTTCCGGAATGAAGGTATTTCCATTAAACACAATCCCGAGTTCACTATGATGGAGCTTTATCAGGCGTATGCCAACTATGAGGATATTATGGAACTCATGGAAGATATGGTGGTCTACATAGTTCAAAAAGTTCATAATAGGCTCGAAATAGATTATCAAGGGGAGAAAATCAATTTTGCCAAGCCATGGAACAGGCTGCAGATGCTCGAAGCAATTAAGCTTTACGCCGGCGTTGATTTTGAAAGCATATTAACTGATGAAGACGCCGGGAAAGTTGCCAAAGAAAAAGGCCTTGTGATAAAAAAAGACGATAACAGAGGAAAAATCATCAATGCGTTCTTCGAAGAATTCGTTGAGCCCAAACTTATTCAGCCGACTTTTATTATTGGGCATCCTGTTGAGGTTTCTCCTCTTGCTAAACGTAATGCTCTTCGGCCTGAATATACTGATAGATTTGAAGTATTCATTTACGGCAGGGAAATGGGCAATGCTTTTTCCGAGCTAAATGATCCGATAGACCAAAGAGAAAGATTCGAAAAACAAGTCATCGAAAGAGAAAACGGAGATGAAGAGGCTCACATGATGGATGAGGACTTTGTTCAAGCTTTGGAATATGGACTTCCTCCTACTGGGGGACTTGGAGTTGGCATTGACAGGCTTGTTATGATTCTTACTGACTCTGCTTCAATTCGCGACGTTATTCTCTTTCCAACAATGAGACCTCGGGAAGAATAACAAACAACAAACAAGCTTAATAATAAATTTAAACTCAGTTCAGATTTTATCCGGACTGAGTTTATAAATTCTCGAAGGAAGTAGAAATAGGAATAAAAAACGAATATTTTTAAAAAAAGTGATTATCCTTTAGATATCTGACGTATTCTGTTTTAAAACGAAGGATACTTTAAATTACAATAGTTCTGCTTAATACTGATTAAGTGCGCTTGAAAGGTTTCATTAACTCTGGCATAGTAGCAAATGCGCTCGAGAAAAACGCAAGCGGTTAACAAACCAAAAGCAGTTCGACGCGAAAGTGATTTGAGTAAAAAAAGAGCAGATCATGCTCCGGAAATAAGTTTTTTGGAGAGTTTGTAGGAGTTTACCAATGATTCTTGTCCTATTTTTCGCAAAGAACGTCTAACGCTTAGCGGTGACTATGCATTTTTCCGCACCTTTCGATAAACCACGAAACAGAGCACTACAAGACTTATGCCCGAAATCACCATCCCTAGTCTGAATCCCTCAGGCCTAAAGATAAAAGATATTTGATGCGTTCCTTCCGGAAGTTCCACACCAATAAAAGCATTGCCAATTTTACTTATAGTTACTTTCTGACCATCGGCCATTGCTTTCCAGCCTTGATCATACGGTATCGAGGTAAAGAGCAGAGTTTTATCTTTGACCGTGACTTTTCCCTTAACAGATGTATCAGTAACTTCAATATTTTTCATTTTTCCGCTTTGCAGCGGAGCAAGGGCTTTGGCCAGGTTCGTTTCATTTAAACCGTAAAAATATTTTTGTGCTAAAGAAAAACCATCATTGCGGAAAGTAATTTTTATCCTCAATTGCTCATTACGCTGGTGATAACCTAAGTCAATTATTCGCTTATTATAGACAGGCAAATAGCCTTTAATTTCTTCCCCATTGACGAAGATGCGGACATCATTTTCAATCGTTTGCAGGCATGTATATACCTGTTGGTCTTCAGGATTGATCAAGGTAAATTCAACTGATCCCTCAATGCTGTTGCTGATTCTTGTGTACTTTTCGGTTTCCTTTCCGCGCACTGCCTCTTTAGTTACTGCGACATTGTTTAAGTTAATCCCGGAAGCTGCTATCGGAAGGAAATAACCTGCTGCTGCAGTATTTCCCAAAGCCAGATTAATCAGACTATTTTGGAGCCGGAAAGGATTATCCTCTTTGCTGGGGTCAAATTCCAATAGCGACTTGTCTGCCAGAAAGGCTAACGGCAGGGAGTAATTATTGAGATAGGCACTGTATTCGCCGCTGCTGACGGTTTTTTTATATCCCAATCCTTTATCGGCTGCGGCAATTACGTATTTTATTCCGAGCAGGGACTCAGTTAACGGAGTCGAACCTGCAAAGTTAATCGACTTGTAGCCGGCGGTGGTCAAAAAGCCAAGCTGACGTAAAGTCCGGTTCATTGCGGCGTTGGACATCGAACTGAAGTGAGTAATTCCATTGTAATTAAGATTCATGGGGTCGTTGAAAGTTCTGCCGCCTATTCTATCCAAACGGTAAAAGGTTTGATCCAGGGAGTAGATCCTGTTCTGGATATCATGAATGTTATTTATAGTCCGGTTATATTCCTCAGTGGTTACATAGGAAAATTCCTGATCCATCCTGGTTATTAAATACCAGCTGCTGAGTGAACTTTCCAGTAAAACCAAAGTAAAAAGCAAGGACAAAAGCATTTTCTTCCGGGACTTTAAAGTTACCAATCCCGCCAGCAGCAAAGCATAGAAACCTAAAAGGGAAATACTGAGTGTTAGAAAACGGTCCGATAAATAAGGGTAATTCATCTTTTGCATGATAAGTATGATCAATATCCAGATTGCGCCTACTTTAAAGATCATCGGAGCATCGGAACGTTCGAGTGTAGAAAAGCTTCGGCAGGATAAAAGAATAAGAAGAAAAGAGAAAACAAAAGAATAACGGTAAGGAAACCAGTCTGGACGGTCAAAAGCGTGCCAGGCAAAATTTAAGTTGGCAAAATTAAAGCTGATTACTAAAAAGCTCAGGAGTAAAGCATAAATGATCCGCTCTTTGCCGGGGATTTTTTTATTTAAAAAATATATAGGCGCTAAGAGAAGCGGGACAAGACCACAATATATATTCGGCAATCCGTCATATTTAAGTGTATCATAGGCACCCAGCGGGGTCTTGCTGAATAAATCCAATAAATCAAAGTTTAGTTTCCAATGGAAGAGAGACAGGTCGGGACCGCCTTGACCGTTTTTAAGAGCATAATAAGCAGGGATGAGCAAAACAGCGGCACATCCCGCCGCCAGCAGGGCAGAACAGGCAAACAGCAACAGTTTCCGCAGAAATAATCTTATTTCCGAGAAAGCATGATTGGCAAAGAAAGCAGCCAGGAAATAGAGAAAGGCGAAAATGCATACCATATATGCTAGGTAAAAGTTGGCGACAAAGATATAGAGCAGACAAAAAAGAAAGAACAGATACTTGTTTTCCTGCAAGATCTTTTCCGCACCCAGTAAAACCAGCGGCAGAAAAATCACACCATCCAGCCACATCAAATTGAAAGTGTAAACGATGGAGTATGCTGAAAGGGCATACAGCAAGGAGAAGATGATCACTGGAATATGGGAAAGTTTTAAAGTCTTCCGGGCATAGATTGCAAAGGCCAGGCCGCAGGAACCTACTTTTAATAACGTGATAAGCATCAGAGATTCAGGCAGATGTTCTTTGCCTGGCAATACAATCAACAGTGAGAACGGACTGGAAAGGTAGTAAGCAAAAATGCCGATGAAATTAAGCCCCAATCCGGCGTGCCAGGAGTAAAGAAGGCTCTTTCCACCGGTCAGGATCTCGTAATAAGTTGAATAGAAATCCACATACTGTCCACTCATATCACAAATCAAGATTGTCTTATTCCCAAAAGGAACCATGCCAAGCTCAATATAAACTATCAGTAAAATAGTAAGAGGAATAAAAAAGGAAAAAAAATATACCGCCATATTTTTCCTGCTTTTTACAATATTTTGCCAAATCATTGATTTACTCATGATTTCTCCCGGTCAATCCTTTGAAAACAAAGAACTTACTTGCCAGATAGTTAAATATAATAACAAGGATGTTGATGAGAACTTTGGAGATAAGGTCATCGGCCTTCATGATTCCGACGAAGAGAATCATAGAAAAGATATCCAAGCCGTAGGACAGCACCCTTGACAATAAAAAAGAACCTAGTTCTCTGGATATTACTAAGATATTCGTCTCTTTGCTTTGAAATACATATAATTTGTTTGTAATAAAAGCAAAAATAACCGACATAACCCAAGCAATGGTTGTAGCGGTTTTATAATCGGCGAAGAATAGTCTTGTTAAGGAAACATAACTGAAAATATTAATAACAGTGGTTAAAATTCCGAAGATAATGTAATTTATTATCTCTTTGTTATTTTTAATAAAATTATTTTTCATCAGATTTTTTCCCCATTATACTCATCGACAAAGTAAAGCGGACGCCTTTTGGTTTCATTGAAAATTCTGCCTATGTATTCACCAATAATCCCGAGGGACAACAGCTGGATTCCTCCAAGAAAAAGTATAATCACCATTAGGGAGGGATAGCCCTGGACTGTCTCGCCATAAGCAATCGTTTTAACTACTATATAGATCATATGGATGAAGGCAAAGATGGAAATAAGGGCGCCAAGACAACTCGAAAAACGAAGAGGAGTGGTTGTAAAACAAGTGATTCCCTCGATTGCCAAATCACAAAGTTTGGGATAATTCCATTTGGTTTGACCAGCCGCTCTGGGGTCACGGTCAAACATAATTTCCTTTTTGTTGTAGCCAATCCAACTGAACATGCCCTTGGTATACCGTTGGGTTTCCCGCAGCTGCTTAAGAGCTTCAACACAACGCCGGTCGAGGAGGCGGAAATCTCCGGTGTTCTCTTGGATCGGAATTTTACTGAGCTTATGCAGTATTTTATAAAAGGTATTAGCTGTATATTTCTTTAACCATGTTTCCCCGAGGCGGTTTCTCCTTTTGGCATAGACATCATCATATCCGGCTTCCCAGTGTTTAATCATCTTGGGAATAAGCTCCGGCGGGTCCTGCAGGTCGGCATCAATAAGCACTACCGCATCGCCTGTCGCGTAGTCCAATCCGGCTATCATCGCTGTCTCCTTGCCATAATTGCGCGAGAGGTCCACGTAAGAAATCCTGGGATCATGATCCCGGAAAGTTTTGATTATTTCCAGAGTATGATCCTGGCTGCCGTCATTAATAAAAAGGACTTCAAAATTATAACTTGTGAGATCTGCTAAAACATAGTTAATCCTTGCATAAAGTTTATCAAGTACTTCCTCTTCGTTGTAAGCGGGGATAAGTATCGTTATTTTTTTCAAAATTCTTCACCAGTTTCATATTTCTCCGTACTCTGTATATTTTGGACATAATTACCGATATAAATTCCTACAGCAAGGAAGTAAGTACAAAATAGTAAAATGGCTTAATAATCTGCACATCCTTTCAGATATAAAAGAGCAGCCGACCTATTTCCTTGCTAAATAGATTGGCTGGACTGGCAATGAAATACATTTTTTACATATTCAATGGATGCATGATAAAATAACAGGAGGTTACCTTACTGAACTTGATGTTCTGATTTTGATCATATGCAATGCGGTCCTGATTTACTGCCTTTTATTCTTCAAGCTATAGGAGTTAATATTACAGAACATGGGAAAAGAAAAATTTTCTATAAAAATTCTTGACGCTTTTCAGGCCCTGTCTTATCGGAATTTTCGATTATTCTGGACAGGTCAGCTTATATCTCTGATAGGTACGTGGATGCAGAATATTGGTCAGGCCTGGCTGGTTCTGCAGTTAACGGATTCAGCATTTAAACTCGGAGTAGTAAGTGCTCTTCAGTTCCTGCCATTAACTTTTTTCTCGCTTTTTGCAGGGCCGTTAGTCGATAAGTTTTCGAAAAAAAAGATAATAATTTGTACCCAATTTAGTTTTATGTTCCTGGCATTAACACTGGCAACATTCACCGCTTACGGCTGGATTAAATACTGGCACATTCTTATTTTGGCGGTTCTTCTCGGTTTAACCAATACTATTGACATACCTGCCAGGCAATCCTTTGTCATAGAACTGGTAGGGAAGGAAAGCCTGATGAATGCTATCGCTCTCAATTCAACCGTCTTCAACCTCGGAAGAGTGGTTGGTCCTGCTGTTGCCGGGTTACTAATAGGTTTGGTTGGTATGTCTACTTGTTTTTATCTTAATGCGCTGAGCTTTATTCCGGCTATCATTGGCTTAATCCTTATAAAAATCGCTCCTCATGTCCGGGGGCAAAAACAAAAGGATATAATTGGCCAGATTGGTGAAGGACTTAGTTATATCAGGTCTAAGCAGGTCCTGTTATTTCCGCTGTTATTATTAGCACTGATGAGTACTTTCACAATGAACTATAATGTTCTAATCCCGGTGTACGCCAAAGAAAGCCTTTCAATGGATGCTTTGGGGCTTGGTTTGTTAATGACTTCATTGGGGGCAGGTTTTTTACTGGGGGCAATTGTACTTGCTGCCAACAGTAGAAAAGGTCCGGGGATGAAAGTTCTTTTTGGGGCAGCTTTGTTGGCCTCTGTCTTTCTGATCATTTTAGGGATGGAAAGGCATTACCTGCTTTCCTGTTTGACGTTAATTATTATTGGATTTTTCAGTCTAACCCTTATTGCCTTAGTCAATACTACCATTCAGCTGAATTCGCAAGACAGCATGAGAGGAAGGGTAATGAGTGTTTTCTCCTTAGTTCTGGGTGGGGTTTCTCCGATTGGCAGTATTCTTGCCGGTAAAGTAGCTGATAACTTCGGCGCCCATTGGAGTATCTCGCTCAGTGGAGTAATAGGTGTGCTGGCGGTGATGATCGTAATGTTGGCATATAAAAAAAGTCACTTGGTTAAGTGATTTTGTGCAGCAGGGAAACAAGAAGAAAAATTACAAACGAACCAGAAAAATCTGGCTTTGCGTTCGCGTTTTTTGAGTATGGATATTGAGAGCTAAAATTGTTCATATAATAAATCATATAATAGAATCAGAGAAAAAAAACTAAATTGGGGAGAATTCGAAGATATGAATATAGCTCTGAAAAAATGCCTGCTTAGAGAATGGCGTTGGGAGGATAAAGACGCTCTTATAAAAAATGCCAATAATCTTAACATAGCAAAAATGGTTAAGAACCGTTTTCCCTATCCCTATGATGAAGCGGCTGCCAATAATTGGCTTAGTTTAGTGACAATCGAATCTCCACAAACTAATTTTGCGATCGTTGTTAAAAATAAAGCCGTAGGGGGTATAGGATTCGAATCTCAGGGAGATATTTTCAGACGCAGTGCCGAGATAGGCTACTGGCTCGGAGAAGATTACTGGGGTAAAGGAATAATGACGGAAACGGTAAAAGCAGTCACCTCATTTGCCTTCGGTAATTTTGATCTCTGCCGTATGCAGGCAGGAGTTTTTGCTACCAATTCTGCTTCGGTCCGCGTACTTGAAAAAGCCGGATATGTCTTTGAAGGAAGGTTAAAAAAAAGCATCACAAAATTCGGACAAACGATTGACCAGCTCGTCTTTGCCAAGGTGATTTAAAAAGGAAATAGAAGGATAAAAAGAAATAAAAATAGAAAAAACAAAGGAGAAAGATATAGATAGTAGAGAGGTGATATTTTGGAGATACCATTGCTTAAGGGGATCGTAATTATCTTTGCTCTGGCTATTTTCGTTATTCTTGTCTGTCACAAACTGAAAATTCCGTCGGTCGTAGGCTATCTGATTACAGGTATTATAGCCGGGCCTTACGGCTTTGAACTTATCCAGGAAGTCCATGAAGTTGATATCCTGGCCGAGATCGGGATTATTCTTTTACTGTTTACAATTGGTATTGAGTTTTCGCTCGACCAGTTCCTGCGGCTAAAAAAACCGATATTATTGGGAGGATTTTTCCAGCTCTTTTTTACTGGCGGATTTTCCTTATTACTGGTCAAACTTTTAGGATTTAGTATCAACCTGGCTATCTTCGCCGGATTTTTAATTACCTTGAGCAGTACGGCTATTGTTCTCAAGATTGTCCAAGAGAGAGCGGAAATGGATAGCCCTCACGGCAGGGCAGTTCTCGGGATTCTTATTTTTCAAGATATCATTGCCGTGCCAATGATGTTATTCGTTCCGATCCTGGCAGGAGTCCAAGGGGAAGTATCTTCTTCCCTTCTTCAGGTTATGCTAAAAGGAATTGCTATCCTGGTTCTGGTATGGATAAGCTCTAAATTCATCATCCCGCGGGTGCTTTACCTGATAGTGAAAACTAAGAACAGGGAATTATTTCTTTTAAGTATCGTGGTCATGTGTTTCGCTATTGCCTGGCTGACATCTAAGGCGGGTCTTTCTCTTGCTTTGGGAGCATTTCTGGCTGGACTGGTTATCTCCGAGTCCGAATATAGTTATCAGGCCTTGGGCAGCATATTGCCTTTCAAAGATGTTTTCTCCAGTTTCTTCTTTGTTTCGATAGGCATGCTCTTCAATTTCAGTTTTGTGGTAAATAATTTAGGGCTAATTCTAGCAGCGGTCCTAGTTTTGATTTTCTTAAAAACAATTGCCGGTTCCATATCGGCCATAATCATCGGATATCCTTTGCACAGTGCTTTGCTGGCAGGGTTTACCTTAAGCCAAGTCGGAGAATTCTCATTTATTTTGTCCAAGTCCGCTGAGCAATACGGTTTTTTCTCAGGGGATCTTTATAATTTATTTTTGGCTGTTTCTGTTATTTCAATGGCTTTAACACCATTTATTATATCTTTAGCTCCCGCGTTAGCGGGCAGAATCCTTACCTTGCCTATGCCGTCCGGACTCAAGACGGGGCGCTGTCCCTGCGCCGAAACAAAAGCCGAAGTTATGCAGGAACACCTCATAATTATCGGTTACGGAATTAATGGCAAAAATGTCGCCCGGGCTGCCGCAGCGGCAGAGATTCCTTATTTGATCATTGAAATGAATCCCGACGCTGTACGGGAGGAAAGAGAAAAAGGGGAACCGATTTTTCAAGGGGATGCTTCACAGGAGGCCGTGCTTAAGCATGCCGGCATCAAGGAGGCAAGGATTATCGTTATAGCGATTTCCGACAGACTGGCAGCCCGTAGGATCACGGAACTGGCCAGGAGACTGAATAAAAATATATACATTATTGTCCGCACCAGATATGTTAAAGAGCTAGAGTTTTTGTATGAGCTAGGAGCAAATGAGGTAATACCTGAAGAATTTGAAACGTCGATTGAAATCTTTACCAGAGTATTAAAAAAGTACCTGATTCCCAAAGAAGAGATAGAACAATTTATTAATGAAATCAGGGCTGAAAGTTATGAGATGTTAAGAAGCATTGACAAAAAAGATCATCATTTTTATCATTTACAGATGCATTTACCGGATATAGAAATTTATTCCTTAAGAATCCGGCAAGAATCTGTTGCTGCAGGCCAAACTTTTGCCGATATTGAGCTGAGAAAAAAATACGGCGTATCAGCTTTAGCGATTCGCCGTAACTCGGAGACTTTATTGAATCCACATGGGGATACCAAAATTGAGGCGAATGATATTATTATTTTGGTCGGAATAAGGGAGAAAATTGCCCATATAGCTTCCATATTAGGTTAATGCAGACTCTTTTAGCAGCCCATGTACCCGGTATTTCCACGGTCTGCTCTGAGGTTGGCCATAAGTTGAGTAAAAGTATTGGGTTGACTCGTACTCCACAAGGATTCGGATGTTCCCCAGGCATACCAAGGAAAACAAGGACGAGAACTGCAAGTGGGGCAGTCGTAGATAGTGCCGCTTGTGGTATTGCCGCTGCCATCGTAGACATCAAGGTGAACGTGTCCGCCGACGCTCATCAGATTCCAATGGGTAGAACCAATGCGGTAACCGCCGATGATTTTAATAGGGACTCCCAGCGAATACCGCATTGCCTGAAGTTTGGAGAAACATAACGGCTGTCCTGATAATAACTGCACCTGCCGTTATACTCTCTTATCAGGCCGTAACCGGCAGGAACGTGGCTCAAACAACCTGTATCCTGAACTCCCAAGGTAAAACCTCCTCTTTAGGAAAAATATCTTTAGAAACAATATTAAATTTCTTCCTACACATATATATGTTGAAAAACTATCGGCAGTTAAGTACGCTTAAGAAAACAAGGTCGCCTCACGTCATCCATGACTACGGCGACACTAGGCCATCCATGGCCGTCGGAGGGTAATTATGGCAGAAAATGTTTTGGAACTAATGAAAAAGGACACTTTTGCTTCGTACGTCGGGGTTGAGATAGTAGAAGCCAAAGAAGGAAAAGCTAAAACACTAAAACAGCACAGCCCGGCACGCTTATTGCCCTATGTTTCAAGGGACAGTCTATCGAAAAGAAGAAAAGCATCACATTGGGTTTCTTCGGACTCACTTGATGTTCTCGCGCCGCTATGATTTACAAGGATCATCGGTGCATCACATACTACATCCGTATTATACTGGCATTCGGGGACGGAACATTTAAGCTTACTCATTTTTTTAGCCTCCTTAAAATTATAAGTTTAAAAAAACAAACGCTATCTTATTATGGACAGATAATGCCTATGTTACTTAGTTTGTAAGATGAAAATTTTGTCAGGAGCTGTCTCACAACGTAACGATTATATTCCTTGTGAGACAGCTCCTTTTAAGTTCCTTAAATTAAGAAAGCTAAAACGAACTCGGAATTTAGAAGATTAGACCTAAAGCAATTAAGATCAATACAGCAATTGCGATGATTCCTACTCCTATGCCGCCCATAGCACCACCATATCCATATGCCATTATTATTTTCCTCCTCAATTTTTTTTT
Source organism: Peptococcaceae bacterium UBA6116 (assembly GCA_002423425.1). Lineage (GTDB taxonomy): Bacteria > Bacillota > Desulfitobacteriia > Desulfitobacteriales > Syntrophobotulaceae > UBA6116. The sequence goes on along the minus strand of DIWC01000011.1, from coordinate 13,982 downwards.
AAAACTAGAATACGATTCCCAGAGCAATTAATAAGAGAATGATGACAACAATGATTGCAATACCGCAACCACATCCGGATCCGAAGAACCCAGCGGTACCTGCACCTGCTCCAACAATTGACATTCGAAGACCCCCTTGATTTAATTGATTTCCGTACATAGTATGAAATCAAAACCTTATATGGAACAATTTGGAATAAAATAATTCGTGGGGGTTTTGAAAATTTACTGCTGAATAGACATCCGGAAGGGTTCAATGCATATGATGTAGGGATAAAGAAAAAAGGAGTTTGGAAAGGTATGGAAGTCCCGAACGGTATTCTCTTGAATTATAACGGACGTTATTGTACTCCTAGTCCGTTATTCTCACCCAATTTTAAACAACAGGCCTATAGCAGTCCTACCGGTTTATACGATTGGGCCAGACATATTGAAGAACCTGCTCCTGATATCCTGCTGTTAACCCCGGCAATATTTGGAGGGGTTGCAACTTTTATTCTCGGTTTTGGTTTTTATGGTAATTCTTTTACAGCGGGATACAAAAAATTTATCTTTTTTATCGATATATTTGCGCTGATTGCTACCTTCCTGGCAGGAGACTATATATTCCAACTTTTAAGTATAAAAAAAGATGATAGCCGATTCAAAAGTATCTGTTTTCCTCTGTTTATTATGATTCTTTTTTACTCTGGTATCTATAATTTACTTTATTCGCTTTATCCGGGTACTTTCAGCGGTACGATTGGGAAAACCCGTTCTACCCAGTTCCTGTCTTTTTTGGCTTTGGCCATTGGAACAATCTCGGTAGGAGAAACTTTTAATATTGATATGGAAGATACCGGTGTCCAGGTTTTGGTTGCATCCGAAACTTTATTTAACTTATTTGTTATCACTTTAATCGTTGCTCTCTTATCCTAAATTAAAATTTCCTAAATAAAAAGTGAAAAGGTAAAAGGGGTGAAGCAAAAACGGATTAGGGCTTCACCCCTCAAAAACATATTAGAAAAAAATTATTTGGGACGCCGGCGTCTTCTTGCCGGCAGACAGATGACCTGCCCTACTTGAAGATTTATTGGATTTACACCGGGGTTTAAAGCAGTAATGGTATCGACGGAGAGGTCATACTTCTGAGAAAGTTTGGAGTACGTATCTCCGGCTTTGATAATATACCGGTTTTCCGGAGAACAGGGAACCACACTTCTTCTTACAGGTATACAGATAGACTGGTCAATCCGAAGATTCTTGGGGTCTACTCCGGGATTTAAAGAGATAAGAGATGCCGCAGTGGTATTAAACCTCTTGGCGATGTCATTAAAAGTGTCACCCGGTTTAATGCGATAAGAAATTGTTCCTCTCGGACATGGCGACATTAAATTCACTCCTGTATCAATGTATTTTATTTTATCTTATGTTGCCGCAACTTGTCTGTCTGACCAAATAACAAACGATGAGCAAATTTATTTTTCGACATTTCCTAACTTAGTTTGATTATGAAACTATTTGACAACCAAATTATAAATAGGGTAATATTTCTATAAGTATTAAAGGGAAGTGTGGTAATGGAAAAGTCGGTTTGTTTGGTGCTGAATGAACTTTTGGTCAGAACCTTGAATGATATTCTTGCTATTGAAGAATATGAAATCAAAAGGGGATTGCTACATAATCTATCGATCTCAGAAATTCATACCATAGAGGCTATCGGTATGTATAGCTCAAGTACCATGTCCCAGGCGGCGTCTGTTTTGGGCATAACCTTGGGAACACTTAATTCGGCCGTCAATAATCTTGTAAAAAAAGGTTACGTTAGCAGGAAAAGGGATGATGAAGACAGAAGAATTGTCAATATTAGCTTAACAAAGGAAGGAAAAATTGCCTTTAGAATCCATGAAAAGTTTCATTTGGATCTGATACGCCAGACTACTCAAGGATTGGCAGAAAAAGAAAGTATTTTACTTGAGTCTTTGCAGAAACTGACCCGATTTATGAAATCCAATTATTTATTAAATAGCTAAAAGGATTTATTTTTTAATTTAAAAAAAATAACAAAGGATCTGAAAAAATGTTTGATGTAGAAATGGTCGGTACCGGAAGCTGTGTTCCCGAACACATAATATATAATGACGACATGGCTGCTTTTGTTGATACCAGTGATGAGTGGATCACAAAAATGACGGGAATTAGGGAACGGAGGATTTCGGTTAGCGAAGATACCACAGAATTAGCGTTCCGAGCAGCTTCCCGAGCACTTGAGAATGCGGGGGTGGTTTCTGAAGAAGTGGATTTGATTATTGTGGCCACTGTAACTCCGGATAACTTTTTCCCGGCTACCGCCTGTCTTGTCCAAGCCAGAATCGGGGCCAAAGGGGCAACAAGTTTTGATATCAGCGCGGCGTGTTCCGGCTTTATTTTTGGCTTAAGCATAGCCACTCAGTTTATCAAAAACGGTACGTATCAAACAGCATTAGTGATTGGTGCCGAGGTCCTGTCCAAAATTACCGATTGGAGTGACCGCAATACCTGTGTGCTTTTTGCCGATGGAGCAGGTGCTGCCGTTTTGCAAAGAGGGGAGACCGGTATTATTTCCGGAATTACCGGTTCGGATGGCACTGGTGCCGAAAATTTGCGTTGCCCGGCTATACCTTTGCACAACAGATTTATGCCTACAAGAGATATTGAACCAAATTTTGCTACGATGAACGGCAGGGAAGTATTCAAATTTGCAGTGAACATGATGCCGGAGTGCATTTTAAAAGTACTTGAAGGGACAGGTTACACCCTTGATGACATAAAATATTTTATCCCGCATCAAGCCAATGTAAGGATTGTTGATGCCGCTGCCAAAAAATTAAATGTGGACAGAGAAAAATTCTATATGAATATTCAAAAATATGGTAACACCTCAAGTGCGAGCATTCCGCTGGCCCTGGACGAAATGTCGAGGGAGGGGTTGCTGCTGCCAGGCGATCTGATAATAATTGCCGGTTTCGGTGGCGGATATACCTATGGAGCCCAGCTTATTAAATGGACGAAAGGTTAAATTATGTCTTATACAAAGATTGCCCAGATAATCGCTGAAAAGACCGGTCTGGAAACAGAAGCCATAACTTTAGATTCCTATTTTGCTGAGGAATTAAAAATTGATTCTCTCGATATTTTTGAGATTATTATGGAATTAGAAAGCGAATACTCACTGGAGATTCCGACGGAAGACATTGAAGGTATGAAAAAAGTAGCCGATCTGGTTGATTATATTGACCAAAGGATAAGCTGATAAGAATTTAGGGAATTAAGATAATTTATTGATGGAAGTAAAAAAAGTATTGTGTAAAAAGGAGAAAGAAAGAATGAATAAATTCGATTTTTTTCATAACTTAGGAATAAAATATCCTCTAATCCAGGGGGGGATGGCCTGGGTATCAGATAGTTCATTAGCTGCAGCTGTTTCCAATGCCGGTGGGCTCGGCATTATTGCAGCCGGTAACGCTCCCCCTGCGTTTGTTAAAGAAGAGATAAGGCTAGCCAAAAAACTTACGGCTATGCCTTTTGGAATTAATATTATGCTTTTAAGCGAATTTGCGGAAGAGATAGCCGAACTTGTATGTGAGGAAAACATCAAAGTGATTACTACCGGTGCCGGCAGTCCGGGCAAATATATTAAAAGGTGGAAGGATCATGGGATAACTGTAATTCCAGTAGTCCCTTCCGTCGCTTTGGCCCGCAGAATGGAAAAAGAAGGAGCAGATGCGGTTATTGCCGAGGGAGGAGAGTCAGGAGGGCATGTTGGTGAACTCACAACCATGGCCTTACTTCCCCAGGTAGTCGATGCTGTCCGGCTACCGGTTATTGCTGCCGGAGGGATCGGTGACGGGCGCGGTATTGCCGCCGCCTTTATGCTTGGGGCCAGCGGAGTCCAGATGGGCACCAGATTTGTCGTTTCCAAGGAATGTACGGTTCATCAGAACTATAAAGACAGAGTGATTAAAGCCAAAGATACCGATACTGTTGTTACAGGCAGGACGACGGGCCATCCGGTAAGAGTATTGAGAAACAAGCTAACCAGGCAATTTGAAGACCTCGAAAGAAACTGTGCTTCTGCCGAAAAATATGAGGAACTCAGGATAGGGGCTTTACGCAAGGCTGTAAAAGACGGGGATATTGACTATGGTTTAGTCATGGCCGGTCAGATCGCAGGGCTTATGAAAGAGGAACAGCCATGCCGGGAAATTATTGAAGAATTATTTATTCAGGCCAAAAGCTGCCTTCGGGACGAGGGGACGGTTCTCTTGTCCCAATTGGATAAATTAAATTAAAAACACAAGAACAGGGACAACAGGAGTGGGACAAGAGAACCGTCCCCTCGTCCCCTCGTCCCGTGAGGAAAAAAGAATGGGCAAAATTGCTTTTTTGTTCTCTGGCCAGGGATCACAATATGTAGGGATGGGAAAGGATCTGTATGATCATAACCCCGCGGCCCGTGTAATCTTTGATCAGACCGACAGTGAATTGAGTTATGGGCTAAGCCGGTTATGCTTTTCCGGTGCTCAGGAAGAACTGAACCGGACCGAGAATACCCAGCCCGCAATATTAGCTGTCAGTATTGCTGCCTTCGAGGCATTAAAGGGTCATGGCATATTTCCTGATGTTATAGCCGGCTTTAGTTTAGGAGAATATTCAGCATTGGTTTGCAGCGAAGTCCTCAATTACCGGGAAGCTGTAAAATTGGTCCGTAAAAGAGGGCTATATATGCAGGAAGCTGTACCCGAGGGTCAGGGAGGAATGGCTGCGGTTTTAGGTATGGATACCTCGAAAGTAGAAGAAGCATGCACGGCAGTAGGTAACGAAGCCGTAATCAAGGTTGCAAACTATAACTGTCCCGGCCAGGTAGTAATATCCGGGGAAAAGAAGGCCCTGGAGGCTGCATCAAGCAAGCTGGCTGAATTTGGGGCCAAGAAGGTAATTCCGCTTCAAGTAAGTGGCCCTTTCCATACTTCATTTATGCAGCCGGCTGCCGAAAAACTAAAACGGGAATTATCCCTCCTTGAATTCGGTCAACCAAAGTATCCGATAATTTCTAACGTAACGGCGGATTACATTAAGGATTCTTTACATGTTGCCGAGCTTCTTCCCAGGCAAGTGATGAACTCTGTCCTTTGGGAAATGTCTATTCGCAAGATGCTCGCCGATGGAGTCGATACTTTTATCGAGATTGGACCCGGCAGCACCTTAAGGGGATTTGTCAGAAAAATAAATAAAAATACGACTCTCCTGAATGTTGAAGATATGTCATCATTAAACTCAACCGTTAAATTTTTAAACCCATAATGGATAAAAAAAATTGACTCAGTAAAGACACCAGAAAGTAGCTGGAGGTTAAATTATGTTGAAAGGGAAAACCGCAGTTGTTACCGGAGCCGGCAGAGGAATTGGCAAAGCCATTGCTCTTAAATTGGCTGGACATGGGGCAAATATTGTAATTAATTATGCGAACAGCAAAGACCTTGCCGAAGAGCTAGTAAAGGAAATAGAAAGTTTCGGCGGACATGCTTTGGCCGTACATGCCGATGTCGGCGTATTCATTGAAGCAGAGGCTTTGGTGTTAAAGGCCAAAGAGGAGTTTGGCACCGTAGATATTCTGGTCAATAACGCCGGCATTACCAAGGACGGTTTAATTATGAGAATGTCGGAAGAAGATTTTGACAAGGTCATTCAGGTTAACCTTAAAGGAGCCTTCAACTGCGCGAGACATGTTGTTCCCACAATGGTAAAACAGCGCGGCGGCAGAATAATAAATATTTCATCCGTAGTAGGCCTTGTAGGGAATGCCGGACAAGCCAACTATGCAGCTTCCAAAGCCGGGATCATCGGACTGACCAAATCTTTGGCCAAAGAGGTAGGCAGCAGGGGAATTACTGTTAATGCGGTAGCTCCTGGTTTTATTGAGACCGACATGACTTCTGTGCTGTCCGGGAAGATAAAGGAGGCAGCGAAGGAAAACATAGCTCTTAAAAGACTTGGATCGCCGGCCAATATTGCCGATGCAGTTTTTTTCCTGGCTTCAGATATGGCTGAATACATCACCGGCCAAGTAATAAGTGTTGATGGCGGAATGGCTTTTTAGGAGGAAATGTAAATGAAAAGGGTAGTAATTACAGGCATGGGAGCAATTACTCCTGTGGGTAATACCGCAGCCGGTTTTTGGGAAAACATCAAAAAAGGAAAATGTGGAGTTGCAAATATCACAGCCTTTGACACTACAGGTTTCAAATCATCGCTAGCTGCTGAGGTCAAAGATTTTGATCCCGAAGTGCTTTTGGATAAAAAAGAGGCTAAACGCATGGACAGGTATTGTCAATTGGCTATGGTCGCGGCGGAAGAGGCATATAAAGATGCTGGATTGGATACAGTTGAACTTGACAGGGAAAAATTTGGAGTCATAATAGGTTCAGGGATTGGTGGGCTCTTAACCATAGAAGAACAGCACACCCGGCTTGTGGAAAAGGGACCGGGAAGAGTTTCCCCTTTCTTTATTCCCATGGCTATTAGTAATATGGCAGCCGGCAATGTCGCTATCAAGTTTAATGCCAGGGGAGTCTGTACCGCTATCGTCACGGCCTGTGCTTCAGGTACTCATGCTATAGGAGAATCCTTCCATAAGATCAGAAATGGCGAAGAGGATATTATCATCGCCGGCGGAGCAGAGGCACCCGTAACTCCTTTGGCTGTTGCCGGGTTTATTTCTATGACAGCCTTAAGCTCCAGCACTGATCCACTAAGGGCTTCTATTCCTTTCGATAAGGAAAGGACCGGATTTGTCATAGGTGAGGGAGCTGGAATACTGGTGCTGGAGTCGTTGGAACATGCCAGGCTGAGAAATGCCAAAATTTACGGAGAAGTTGTAGGTTATGGTGCAACTTGCGATGCCTATCATATGACCGCACCCGCTCCAGGCGGGGAAGGCGGTGTCAGGGCAATGAAAATAGCTTTGGGTGATGCCGGGTTAAAACCGGAAGAAATTTCTTACATCAACGCCCATGGGACAGGTACCCCGTATAATGATAAATATGAAACCGAGGCAATTAAGGGAGTGTTTGGCGAAGCAGCCTGCAAGATCCCTGTTAGCTCAACAAAAGCTATGACCGGTCACCTTTTGGGTGCGGCAGGCGCGATTGAAGCTATTATCTGTGTTAAAGCGAGCCAGGAAGATTATATACCGCCAACAATTGGTTATCAGGTTAAGGATGAGGAATGCGATCTTGATTATGTCCCCAACATCGGGCGAAAGGCCAGTGTTAACTATACGCTGTCCAATTCGTTTGGTTTCGGCGGAAATAATGCAACTATTATCCTAAAAAAATGGACAGAGGATAATTAATATGGAATTTAAAGAGATTCAGGAATTAATAAAAATCATTGATGAATCCAACTTAACTTCATTCGAGTTGGAAAAAGAAGGTTTTAGACTCTCTCTCCAAAAAGAGGTCCAAAAAATCTATTCCAGGGAAATAGTCCAACAAGGGGTCTTCACGGAGCCGGCAAGCGGACAAATGAGCGCGCAAGCGTTAGTTCAGACTTCTGATATGCCGAAAGACCGGCAGACTGTTGATTGTCCTATTGTTGGCACTTTTTATACTGCTCCTTCACCAGGAGAAAGTCCTTTTGTTCTGGCGGGCTCAAAAGTCAAAAAAGGAGATGTTCTTTGTATCATTGAGGCCATGAAACTGATGAACGAAATCGAAGCGGAGGAAGATTTGGAAATACTGGAAGTCTTAGCAACAAACGGACAGATGGCCGAATACGGTCAGCCGCTGTTTGCGGTGAGACAAGGGTGAGACAAGGGGACGGTTCCGTTGTCCCACTCAATGATAGTCTTAATGGAGGTAAAGATATGTTGCTCGGAATTAAGGAAATCCAGGAAATTCTGCCTCACCGCTATCCATTTCTCTTAGTCGATAAGGTTGAAGAACTGGAAGAGGGTAAAAGAGTCGTCGCCTATAAAAATGTAACTATGAACGAATACTTTTTCCAAGGGCATTTTCCTCAGGAACCGGTCATGCCGGGGGTATTGGTCATAGAGGCTTTGGCTCAGGCGGGGGCGATTGCGATGTTGAAGATGCCTAAATTTCAGGGTAAAATCGGTTACTTTACTGGAATTAACAAAGCCAGGATCAGAAAAAAAGTTGTTCCGGGAGATGTCCTTAAACTGGAAGTAGAAATAATCAAAATCAAAGGCCCAGCCGGAATCGGCAAGGCAGTCGCTTCAGTCGACAGCAAAACTGCGGTTGAGGCTGAACTCATGTTTTTCATTGGATAAGGCAAGCCAAGGCTTGTTTTCACACCATAAGGTGAGTAGGTGAAATTTTGTTCAATAAAATTCTTGTAGCCAATCGCGGAGAGATTGCAGTTAGGGTTATTAGAGCCTGCCGGGAAATGGGGATTGAAACAGTTGCTGTATATTCGGAAGCTGACCGCAATGCCCTGCACGTTGATCTTGCCGACCAGGCTGTTTGTATCGGCCCGGCTAAATCCAGGGACAGCTATCTAAATGTTGAGAATATACTAAGCTCGACCGTTCTTACCGGCGCGGAGGCTATTCATCCGGGCTTTGGTTTTTTGGCAGAAAACAGCAAATTTGCCGAAATGTGCAAGGAATGCAATATTACCTTTATCGGACCGGACGCTGAGGTAATAGATCTCATGGGAAATAAATCCAAAGCGAGACAGACTATGGCTCAGGCGGGAGTACCTATTGTTCCCGGGGTAAACGGGCTGCTCGAGGATTATGAGTATGCGGTTAAGGCAGCTGCAAACATAGGGTACCCAGTAATGCTCAAAGCCTCGGCAGGCGGAGGCGGCAAGGGTATCAGGATAGTAAGAACCGAAGATGAGCTGAAAAAAGCTTTTGACACAGCCAAGTCCGAAGCAAAAGCCTCTTTTAACGACGATTCCATGTATTTGGAAAAATATCTTGAGGAGCCAAGGCATATTGAGTTTCAAATTCTTGCCGATCATTACGGCAATATAATACACTTAGGCGAAAGGGATTGTTCCATCCAGCGTCGAAATCAAAAGGTAATCGAAGAAGCGCCTTCATGCATTCTCACCCCTGAATTAAGGCTTAAGATGGGCGAGACTGCTGTGAAAGCTGCCAAAGCTGTCGGCTATAAGAACGCCGGAACAGTGGAATTTCTTCTTGATAAAGCCGGAAATTTTTATTTTATGGAAATGAACACCCGGATACAGGTAGAACATCCAGTGACAGAAATGGTAACAGGGATAGACATTGTCCAGGAACAAATAAAAATCGCTTTTGGGGAAAGGCTGGCTCAAGCCCAGGAAGATATTGTCATTAAGGGGCATGCGGTAGAATGCAGAATTAATGCGGAGAACCCCGATCTTGGTTTCAGACCGTCACCAGGAAAAGCCAATGTTCTTCTTTGGCCCGGAGGAAACGGAGTCCGGCTGGACAGTGCTTTGTACAACGGCTACGAAATCCCGTATGCATATGATTCGATGATTGCCAAACTTATTACCTATGGCAAAGACAGAAATCAAGCTTTGGATAAAATGCGCAGGGCTCTTAGCGAACTTATTATTGAGGGAATAGATACCAATATTGAGTTTCTGTTTCATATAATCAACAATGATAACTTTATCAAGGGACAGATAGATACTTCATTTATAGCCAAAGAGTTTAACCTGAAATAATTATTTTAGCGCATGATATTTTTTGCAATTACCCGCTCACCACGCGCCGGAGCTGTTCACTTTGCTAATTTTGCTACTGCGCCAAACCTTAGGGTACTACCTGACTTGCCGCTCCCGTGAAGGCCGTCTAAGGCCTTCACGCATCCATGGCACCCGTGAAGGCTATCTAAAGCCTTCACGCATTAGGTCATCCGTGGCCGTTAACCGACGGCGCAGCTATACGCTCAATCAGCTTTGCTCCCGACGCTTCTCTGCTATAAAGGTTCACTTGGCAATTTCAAAAAATATTTTAAGCAAATTAACTATTAAAGGAATATGGTTGGTGTAAATGTTTAAGATTAATAAGGTTTTTAAAAAACCGCATTATCTAATAATACAACAGAATACTTCACAAGAAGGCCAGGCGGAGAAAAATCAAGAAGTACAGCCTGCTCTTCCTGCTATTCCGAATGGGCTTTGGCTTAAATGCCAAAACTGTGGTGAGACCATTTATAATAAGGACTTTCGTCAGAACCATGAGGTCTGCCAGAATTGTGGGTATCATTACAGGATGAATGCCAGGGAAAGAATCGATCTAATTATGGATACCGGGACATTCAAAGAGATAAACCCGGAGCTGAAAAGCGTCAATCCATTGGGTTTTGAAGGGTACGACCTTAAACTGGCTGAAAGTAGGGAAAAAACCGAGCTAACCGAAGCGATCGTTACAGGATACGGTAAGATTCATGGCCATAACTCAGTGATCGCGGTGATGGATAGCAGGTTTATGATGGGCAGTATGGGGTCGGTGGTTGGTGAGAAGATAACAAGGGCTTTTGAATACGCCACTTCAAAGGGGTTACCAATAATTATTTTCACTGCATCAGGAGGAGCCAGGATGCAGGAAGGGATGTTTTCTTTAATGCAGATGGCTAAAACTTCGGCAGCCGTGGCTAAACATAACCAGGCAGGCGGACTCTATATTTCAGTTTTGACCGATCCGACAACGGGCGGAGTTACGGCCAGTTTCGCTATGCTGGGGGACATTATCCTGGCGGAACCCCGGGCACTAATAGGATTTGCCGGTAAACGGGTCGGGGAACAAACCATTAGACAGAAACTGCCTGATGGGTTTCAGAAAGCTGAATTTTTATTGGAACATGGATTTATTGATAAAATAGTATCTAGGGATAATCTCAAACTGACTTTATCCCGTTTGCTAAGATTGCATATTTGGCCTTAGGAGTGTACCGATGTTAGAACGGGAGAAAGATATCAATGAACTTAGAAATAAAATAGAGGACTTGCGGAAATTCGCTGAGGAAAAGAAAGCGGACTTCTCTGCGGAAATCGATGTGTTAGAGGCCAGATTGGAAAAGATGAAAGCTGAGACCATTGTTAATTTGAGTCCAATGGATAAGCTAACCCTTTCGAGGATGGTGGAAAGACCAACCTCTTTGGATTATATCGATAAGGTTTTTGATGGATTTATCGAGCTTCATGGTGATAGAAAATTTGGTGATGACCCGAGTATTGTCGGCGGGATCGCCCGGCTGCGTGATATGGCGGTCACAGTAATCGGCCAGCAGAAGGGTAGAAATACTAAAGAAAATGTCAAAAGAAATTTTGGTATGCCTAACCCGGAGGGTTTTCGCAAAGCACTAAGGCTAATGAAACAAGCCGAAAAATTTCAAAGGCCCGTAATATGTTTTATTGACACTCCTGGAGCAGATCCGGGGGCTGGAGCAGAAGAACGGGGTCAAGGAGAGGCAATTGCCAGGAATCTCATGGAGATGGTCAACTTACGGACGCCGGTTATCTCTATTGTCATAGGCGAAGGGGGCAGCGGAGGAGCCCTGGCTATTTCCGTAGCGGATGAGATTTGGATGTTGGAACACTCCATTTATGCTATACTTTCCCCTGAAGGATTTGCCAGTATTCTTTGGAAAGATTCTACCAGAGCAAAGGAAGCTGCCCATAAGATGAAAATAACGGCTCAGGATTTATTGGGACTTGGCTTAATAGATAAAATCCTGCCTGAGCCTCCCGGCGGTGCCCATACCAATCTGGAGACAATGGCCACGGTCATCAAGGAAGAGCTGATGAGGGTTCCTTTTAAGACCATGCTTAACGATAGGGACGGTCTTCTTGACCAAAGATATGCTAAATATAGAAAGATAGGGGCTTATCTTGAGTAAAAAAATAGCTCAATATCTTCATACGAAAGTAATAGGCCGCAAGATTATATGTTTGGAAACTATTGATTCTACTAACAGTGAATTGCGCAGGAGAGCATGTGCAGAAGAAGAAGGAACTGTTATTCTGAGCGAACAGCAGACCGGTGGCAGAGGTCGTCTAGGCCGCGAATGGCTTGCTCCTAAAAACAAAGGCATTTGGATGTCTGTTCTTCTCAAACCGGATCTTTCTCCGGCTGAAATCCCCCAGCTTACTTTGACCGGGGCCGCTGCAATTTGTTTAGCACTGGAAAAGGCTGATGCCTCGCTTTGTGGTCAAGTGACTGTCAAATGGCCAAATGATATACTTCTCAATGGGAGAAAACTAAGTGGGATTCTAACGGAAATGCAGATAAGAGCCAACACTGTACAGTCAATAGTCTTGGGAATCGGCCTCAATTTGTATCAGAGAGAAGAAGATTTTCCCCCGGAGCTTGGGAAGGAAGCCACTTCACTTCTTCGGGAGACCGGCAAATACTATGACAGCAAAATGCTAACCGCAGAAATTCTTAATTTTTTAGAAAGCTTATATAATAATTTTCTTGAGCAAGGAAATATTAGTGAATCCCTGGTAATCTGCCGCCAACGGTCGGCTGTTATCGGGCAGAAAGTAATTCTTGTTGACCAAGAACAAAAGCAGGAGGCAGAAGTGCTGGATTTGGGGACTCATGGGGAACTAGTTGTAAGACTTCCTAATGGGAAGGTCACTTCTGTCATTTCAGGAGAGATTTCCCTTCGAAGAACATAACCAGTTATAATTTAATTTTTTAATCAACTATTGGATGGAGGTTTGTTAATGCACTCTGAATTAGGATTTGTAGATCAATATCGTCAAAAAAAAATGTCTTACTACCAATGGCGCAGCCAATCAAGTCTATTAGCTAAAATTGCGCTTGCCTGCAGTCTGGCTTGTCTAACCGGCCTGCTGGCCCAAGTAAAGGTCTTCTTGCCTTGGACTCCGGTGCCTATCGTTGCTTCCCAGCTTGGGGTAATCTTGGCGGCGGTACTTTTAGGAAGAAGATGGGGCGGAATGAGCATGTTGATATACGCCCTTGGTGGCGCGGCAGGAATTCCCTGGTTCGCCGGTTTGAACGCCGGGGTTGCGGTTCTGGCCGGTCCGACGGGAGGATATGTGCTTGGTTATATTATTGCGGCCCTATTTATGGGGAGCGTCTTTGATGCCAGGGCCGAAGCCAGAAGAATATTGCCGATGACGGCGGTAATCCTTTTTTCCCAGCTCATTCTAGTATATATTCCCGGTCTTATTCACTTGTCTTTATGGCTTAGACTGGTGAATGGACAGGAAGTGACACTTTTCGGTGTCCTTTGGCTTGGATATATTCCGTTTATAGCCGGGGACATAATAAAATCGCTCATAGGTGCTGCAGTGACCAAAGCTATAAGATAGCGCCTAAAATAACGAGAACAAGAAGGATTACAAACAGAACTGCGGCACTGAGACTGTAAGGATGACTCGCCGTCGTGCCCGTCCTCCTGGCTCAGTCTGCTGTTTTCGGGAACACCGAGCTTACAAGAAACTTTTTACCGGCTATGTCCATCTTGTTGTGGCTTCATAATTTATCACCCTCGCCTTCATGCTGGAAGTTATACGCTGCTTCAAACTTTTGAACGCCCTCCAAATGCTTGATATCGTACTCGCATTTATCACGCAGGCGTGTTCACCGTTCACTTCTGGAAGGACAGAGTAATCCTCGACGGAGAAAATCTGCCCATGGGACAAATCACAGCCGACATCTTAAATCTTTCCGAAGAACAGATCCTCGCGCTGCGGTATAAAGCAAATGAAACTTATGGTCTTTTCCGCATGTATGTCACCGCATTGCTTGACTTCTATTTCGAGAGACTTAAAGGACGGAATGAGGAGTATTATGCCGTTCACAGCGTACTATATCCTCGAAGCTGAACACTCGGAGGTGTAACCCACAGCTTCAAAACTCTGCGGAAGCGAACAGAAAAGGACTGGCACCCCGTTCTACACGGTCGAGTACCAGTCCCTTGTATTTTACGGAGTATACGGCTCTCCGTTTGGCTTATATGCCGGAG
>DIWC01000007.1 GCA_002423425.1 Peptococcaceae bacterium UBA6116 | reverse complement strand
TATACCGACCTGTTAGCGTGCGTTAGTTATTTTCTTTCCTTGCATATATAAATTTGTCTTTGGCAAGAGCTCCCTGATTTTTTCCATGTTTGTCCGAGACGTATAACTCATTAAAGACAAGTTATCTATCCTTATTTCTTTTAATGCATCCGGTATTATTAATTTATCATCTTCATCTTCCATATTCCAAATCTCAAGGATCCAAATTTCTTTTAATTCAAGCACTTCAACTGGTATTGTGTTGCCCGAGACTAATACCCAACCGTTTTTTCCTTTATTATATTCTTTGTCATTTATTGTCAGCTCGGTATGAGGAAACCAGTTTAAAATTTTCTCTTTCTCAGCTCCATCTATTTTTCCTTCGATTGAAAGCCTCCCAATTCGAATGTCCTTTAGCCATTCTGGAATTAGAACGTTGTTTTTAAAATGGAGGCTTAGAGCATATATTTCTTTAAACTTTCTTAAGCTTTCGGGAACATCTTTGATCATTAACTCTATACCACCTTCTACACTACTTGGTATGTTTTCTGATTCTAGCTTTTGATGGATTCCTGTTTGATTAGTGTCTTTAATCTTAATCATCCAACTGATTTTTGGCGTAAGTGCAAATGTCTCGGCATTTTGCTCCAATCCTATAAAACCTGCCCACAATTCTAGCAAAGTTTCTTCCGAATAAATTCCATCAGTTTTTATAAACTTCAAATCTACTTTTACCATCTCCTCAGGTAAACTTCCTCCACCAATTAGTTCATCCAAATTGTTACGTTTACCATCTTTATCATATGGAAAGAATTTGACTATCCAACCATCAATAATATTTGGAGCACCATATTTCTTTTGTGAATGATACTTAAACATGTTTCTCCAAAATTTTTTGTCTACTTCACCTTTTGATGCATCAATAAATTCTTCTAGTATTGGCTCCAGTTCATTAGTCCACCATTTTAAGTCATAATCCCCAAGTTTTTTGGTTTTATCCAGTATTTTCTGCCAGTCTTCTGTAGTGCCTTGCAAGGTAATCTCAGGAATTCCACAAACAATATACATTACCACAAACTCAAAATATGGTTCCATTGCCTCCATGATTGTAATTTCTGAGGCAACTTTCTCAATTTGTGTTGTAGTTGAAAAGTCAGAAGTCAATGTATTAATTAGTTCTTCTCCAGTATGTTCTGCTATGTAAGCTGTAAATTGAGGGAATATTTCCTCCCAATCTGATAAGTCTCTTAGTAAATCTTTGTCGGAGTTTACTACCAAGGTAACTTTACCTGAAAAATCAACAAAGTATTTACGCAATTTCTCTGGATTTGCGTTAACATGTCTTGCAAAGCCTTGACTTATCAATAACCATATCATATCAGGAGATAAAACAAATGGCCGATGATCAGCATAGGCCTGATACATTCCATTGAAAAAGGAATTGAATCCATAGTTTACTAAACTATTAGGAGCTTGACTTTTAGCCAGTATATTATATTCAAAATCTATCCCGATTTGTTCGATATCCCATTTAGAGAGTTTAGCGTCTTTAAGTATCAAAGATTTGTAAATATCATTATACGATTGTAGAGGCAATAACCTCTCTGGTTTTGGCAGATTCTCAAGTTTAAAAGTTATTCCGTTTTGTCCGAATGAACTAATGGAAATCCAGACTAATATGATTGTTATTACAGCCTTCATTTCTCTTTAATTTTACAGTTGTGCAGTTATGCTGCTAATGCACGCTAACGGCCCGGCGGTATGTTTTAGTAGGCGTAACCCGACGACAGCACCGAGCAGAATCCAGTACCCCGCGCCAGCGGGGCCAGAAAGCTGTCACGGTGCAAGGAGGGTTTGGCGCGGTTTTTGGCATCCAGGTACAAATTTTTGTGAGGGCTACGCGTGTCGCGGTACAATGTTGATCGAAGCCAAGAGGTTATCCCCCGTTACAAAACTTGTTGGGACCACTGGCGCAGTGTCGCGCCGAAGGCCCTGACCGAAGCGAAGCGAGCGTCATGGGGTACAAAGTTTATTGCGGGCAGATGTGCGTATCCGGATGCAAGAACCATTACAAATTTGTCTTGAGGGCAGGAGCTAAGCAAAAACCGTGACAAGCCTATTAAACATACCGTCCGTGTTAGGCGTTCGTAGAAGTTATTTCGTTATTATTTTGTTTAAATATCAATCAAGTCAACCCTAATTTATCTCGCTGGCTATTATCTGGAGGACATTAAAGGAAATCATTATGTGAACATTTGGGAACCAGGTTTATGACAGTTACCTCCTGGATTCTATAAAACTATTCGCATCATTAGGATCCCCATTGCCATTATAAATTGCCTTAGATGGATATGGGAATACTGGCCTAGTCATTACTATTTTGTTATTCTCACTTTTAGTAACTATTACTTTTTCAGGGGGATTGCCATTCTCAACCCAGTCGCGCAAGTATCTTAACCAGTCAGTATCTGTGGGACCAACATCTCCCATGCCACAATGACCTCCACCAGGCAGCAGGAACAGGCGAATGTAGTCCTCTGCTTCTTTATCGGCATTTTTAATATCGTTATAATATTGAATGGTTTTAAAAGCACTCATAGATAAGTCAGCCCAGCCCTGATTAATAATCATCTTCCCTCCGGCTTTCTTGAATTCCCTGTAATCCGTAGAATTTGAATTTAGAAATGAGGCAGCAAATTTTGTATCCTTAGAAAAATTTGAATAATTGTAATCGTAAAGATTCCAATCAGGATCGCTGAAAACAAAGTATTTGAAAAAGTGAGCACCCAAAGCTCCGAAAAAAGTATTTTGTCCAAATTTATTTAAAGTTGTATCGGTCATTAAATAAGGGAAATACCAGCCAGGTTCACTACCCAGTGGGAATCCGGGGTAAATTACCGAACCATTGACAGATACTCCTTCATAAAAACTTCTTATCACTTCAATCTGATCCTTTGTAAAACAATCATCAGATGGCAATCCATTAGGACAAGCCTTGAGAATTGAATAATCAATAGCATATCCACTAGTGTCTTGACAAATAAATA
>DIWC01000066.1 GCA_002423425.1 Peptococcaceae bacterium UBA6116 | reverse complement strand
GTCGCCCGTGGCACCAGTAGCCCCGGCAGGTCCGGCAGGTCCTGTAGGCCCTGGAACAATTGGGCACGGCGTAACTATGCGGAGAATTTTTTTGCCTAGACAAACAAACAATAGACAACAAAAGACACCGCAGAGGCCTTTTTCGGCCATAAATAGATCATCAAGGTTATATTGAGTGGCATCAATAGTTCCTCTAAGACTAGGACCGGTGGGACAGACTGCTGTGGGAGACCTTAGAGGAACAATTGGACAGGGCACAACTCTGCTACAGTGACATTTGCTATTCCTAAATAGACGACCATGATGATATTGGCCACATTTCTTCATTTTTCTCATCCTCTTCTTATAGATGGCTGCAAGAGACTTTTTCAAATAATTGGTCACTCCTTTTAACATGAAGGTAGATTCGGTATCATCACTTGAGATGTCTGATACTTAGAATCGATATAAGATAAAAGAAAATGTGAGTAACCTTTAGTTCATGGTGGCAGCAATACTGAAAAATGAAGATAAATGTTTTAGATTTGCAAATTTGTCTAGTTAGGTTTGTCCTTGAAATATATTATGAAGAAAAGGACAAAGTGTTACGTTATCTATCAATAAAAAAATTTTATAATTTTGGATAAAATGAAAAGTTAAGAAGTATTACAAAAGGACTATCTGAAAATGAAAGTGGGGGAAATGAGGGTAAACTTTTTGGAGAGGAAAGGAAATGTTGCCCTGAATTTCCATATAATCTCTCTGGAAAAAAGCATTAAATATAAAAGATCAACAATCATATTGGGAATGCTTTACGCACGACTCGGGAGAGTACTTGCCTTGCATGTAAGGGGTCAGTGGAGCGATTCCCCTCATCTCCGTCAATTTAAAAGGTACATTTGATCTCTTGCTTGAGCGATAAGATGTTTTTTATGTTAAACATAGATATGATTTTGCAGGAAGGTAAGATTTTGTAGGAAGGTAAGCAAAATCTCTCAAATGTGCCAGGAGGCAACCGAGCCGATATATATTACCAAAAACGGCTATGGTAATATGGTCATTGTGAGCGTAAAAATGTACGAGGAAAAACTCTAGATGCTTGATGTTTAGACAAATATTTTTTAAAGGGATTGATTGATATGAAAAATGAATAGCTCGAGAATCACATTAGACTGTGCAAAGTGATGTTCAAAGATTACCCCGATGTTCTGGATGTGGAAACCATGCGTGAAATGTTAGGCGGGTGCATAATAGCTTAGCCTATTGCCTGATTCGGTCAAATAAGGTCATTATTTAGAAAAATACCAACAGTTCCGAAGAATAGTATTCGGAAGCTGTTGGTATTTTTGTATTGTCTAAAGGCTGCTTTCGGGATTGCTGTGTAACAATTGTTCAAAATTTCGTAATAAATGTTCTAGTTCCGGAAAACCTTGGTTCATATTTATTCAGTATAATTGGCTACAAAAGGAGGTGCCATTGAAGATATTTTCCCTATTGTGTTTATTCAACAGTGGACAACCTTTTGTCAAATTAATGTTCGGCAAACTGACCGAAAGCTTAGGACGCAAAGCGTGGAAACGAATGTAATCGATTGCTATTAAAGAAAGGACAGGATAAATTTGCAGTTTGCTATAGCACTTATTATCTTTGTTTTAATCTTAGGTGTTTATGAACAAATAAAACATAATAAAAACTTAAACCTTATCAATCTTAGAATTAATGTAAACGGCACAAGAGGTAAATCAACTGCAACAAGACTGATTACCGGCATCTTAAAGGAAGCAGGGGTCAAGGTCGTCGGGAAAACGACGGGAACCAGCGCGAGAATTATTTATTGGAATAAGGAAGAAGAACCAATCAAACGAGGCCGCCTAGGGCCCAATATTATAGAACAAAAAAACGGTCATCAAAAAAGTAGCAAAGCTTGGTACATCTGCATTTGTAACAGAGTGTATGGCCGTAAATCCCGATTACCAGATTACGTTTCAGGAGAAGCTTGTTAAAGCAAATATAGGCGTTATTGTTAATGTTCGTGAAGACCATATGGATCTGTGTGGTCCGACATTGGACTTTATTGCAGAGTCCTTTATAGCCACAATTCCGAAAAACGGAACCCTTATTGTTGCTGATAGTAGTTATAATGACTATTTTACGCAAGAGGCCAAGAAAAGAAACAGCCAAATACTGATTGCCAATGAAAAAGAAATCCCAGATGGTTATCTGGAAAAATTCAGATATGTAGTTTTCCCGGAAAATATTGCGATTGTGCTGGCTGTAGCTAAAGCACTAAACATTGACAAAGATACTGCGTTGAGGGGAATGTTAAACGCGAATCCTGATCCGGGAGCCTTAATGATATATCCATTAGACAACAAAAACCCAACCTATTTTGTCAATGGCTTTGCCGCCAATGATCCAAATTCAACACGAATGATTTGGAACCATATCACAGCGATTGGCTATTCAACGGAAAACCCCATGGTAATTGTAAATTGCC
Organism: Peptococcaceae bacterium UBA6116; assembly: GCA_002423425.1. Lineage (GTDB taxonomy): Bacteria > Bacillota > Desulfitobacteriia > Desulfitobacteriales > Syntrophobotulaceae > UBA6116. The sequence goes on along the minus strand of DIWC01000066.1, from coordinate 64,209 downwards.
GACCTGATAGAGTTGACAGAACATTACAGTTTGCCGAAGATGTCTTGCCGAATATGAATATTGATATTCTCGTCGCCATGGGTGAGACGGTGAACCCAATTACCGAAGGCGTCAATACGAAAAAAATAGCTCCACAGAAATACATCAATGCTGAAGGTTTATCTCCACATGAGGTTTATAAAATAATTAAGGATTATTTTATAAACAGAATAATTTTTGGCGTTGGAAACATTCACGGCGGTGGGGAAGAATTAGTTGAACTAATCATTAACGAAAAATTTAATCTAGAAACGGATCAAGTGCCACAATTACTTTAGTAAATACCAATAAAGGAGGTAAGCAGTTGCTAATTACGAATATTGACACAGTTCTAATTTTGGGTGTGATTTTCAGTTTGTTATTTACTGAAATCACAGGAGTTTTACCTGCTGGTCTGGTTGTACCCGGATATTTAGCTTTACTTATAAAACAGCCCCAGGCTATATTCTTAACATTCTTTATTAGCATTTTAACATATTTAATCGTTTATTTCGGAGTGAGTAAAGTTACAATTCTATACGGCAAAAGAAAATTTGCAGCCATGATAACAGTAGCAATCGTGTTACAGTTTATAATACATGCCATATTACCATTTGATTATAGTAATATCTTTGGGTTGGCGGCAGTTGGTATTGTTGTACCTGGGTTATTAGCAAACACAATTCAGCGTCAAGGTTTAGCAACAACATTTTTAAGCACCGGATTGCTGAGTGCAGTGACTTATGGGTCCGCAATACTGTTAAATGTCAAAATATAAGAAAGGAGGTGTAGCTTGAAAAATACTATGGATTGTAGTAAAAAAGGGTACACTAAAATAAGGCCTTAACGGCCCCCCAAAAAAAATTAGGGATTAGGTTAAGCTACAGAAATGTCAGTAGCTTTTATTAGACCAACGGAAATCAGAAGTTTTGTGGCTTGTTTAATAGCTTTCTCTTTCTGCTTTTCCACCATTTCTTGTGGCATATCAACTTTATACAGATCACTGGGATTGAACACTTCGCCCGTAATAAACATGTGGTATATTGCGGTGAGTATCATCCTTGCGATAGCGATTATGGCTCTCTTTTTGCCTCTTCTTTTACTAATGCGTTCATATTTGACTTTGTAGTAAGGAGAGCTGTTCGATTTCACGGCTGCATGGGCAACTTGTACCAATGCAGGTTTGAGGTAAACACCAGCACGTGTTATTCTAATAGACTTCTTCTTACCGGCAGATTCATTGTTGCCGGGTGTTAAACCCGCCCAACAACACAACCGTTTGGAGTTGGCAAATTGAGACATATCAGTGCCAATCTCGGAGATGATGGTTATTGCCGAATTCCTGTCGACTCCGGGAATGGTACAAAGAAGATTAATCTCAGATTCAAAAGGAGCAACCAGCTTATCAAGCTTTTCGTCCAGCTTAACAATGGAATTCTGGACAAATTCAAGATGAGAGCGAACCATTAACATACGATCCTTTTGTTCCTTGGTCATTTGATAACCTTCTATAGACTCAATTACGGTATCTGCTTTTTTCTTCAAGGATCTTTTAAGAAGCGATGTGCAGTGTTCTGGGTCAAAGGCATCGGTGGAAATCAGGTAGTCGGTGATGGATGAGGCAGATTTGCCAAACATGTCGGAAACGACAGCATCAAGGGCTACATTGCAAACTGTGAAAGCATTTTGAAAACGATTCTTTTCACTGCTTTTACAGGAAACAAGCTTATACCGGTAACGGGTGTACTCACGAAGAATGCGTATTGGTTTTTCAGGAATATAGCTACCTGGAACGAAGCCAAGACGAAATAGGTCACCAATCCACTTGGAGTCCTTGGTATCATCCTTGTTGCCTTTCACAGCTTTAACCCACTTAGGGTTGGCAACTGTAATTCGAATGGTATCCTCCAAAAGATTGTGGATGGGAGTCCAGTATTTCCCCGTAGATTCCATGCAAATATCAAAGCAGTTGTTATCGATTAACCACTGTTTGAATTGCAGGATGGATTTGTTGAATGTAGAGAACCTTCGCTTTGAATACTGCGGAGTGATTCCTTCCGAAGCTTCCTCTTGATTTTCTGGCTGCTCCTCCATTCATGCAGATAGATTTCACCTACCATTGACAATGCAATACTATAAATAGCAGGTGATTATGTCTATACGTGTTGCACTTTTTATTTGGATACAATCATCTGATTATTTGCTCCCTTTGATTCATCTGGCTTGATCATCTCCAGATATTGCATAACAAATAGTTTTGGGATTTTATAAGCACGTCCCACCTTAAAGCCACGAATTTCTTTTTCACGCAACAGCTTATATACAGTCTTTTGGCTTATGCCAAGTGCTCTACTCAATTGTTTAATATCGAGAACATCCGGATAACCCTGAAAAAGTAAGTTATAAGCACTGTCGATGTTTAATCCTGTCAACTTTATTCCTCCTCTCCACAACGTTGCGCCTGATGAATTACATAGTTCGCTTTTCACCAGGCACACTGATACATAGTAACCTAAGGCGGAATAGTAAGAAAAGAACATCTCTTAGCTCTGAGATTGGTAAGCACGCTTTTAACATGCTAAATTAAAAGGAATAATTGAGTCCGGTTTATTGTGTAAATTGCTTGTATATTATTCCGATAATATGCTATAATTAAATGACTGGAAAAACATGTAATCTTAATATGAGGTGTATCGGTATGGAATACATGAAAGTCAAAGAAGCCGCTGAAAAATGGGGGCTTACTGATCGGCGCGTGCGTATCTTGTGCGAACAGGAACGGATTAACGGCGTCATAAAAAAAGGCCGTTCCTATTTGATCCCTGCAGATACTGAAAAGCCCATAGACGGCAGAAAACTACGGGGTAAAGCCGTGCCGGTACAGTACCGTTCGCTATTTACTCGAATTGACTTAAAAAAAGAAAAGCTTGATGCATGTAGGCCTCTGACGCCGGGTGAAACAGCCCGTTTACGCGATGAATTTATGATTGAGTTTACTTATAATTCGAATGCGATTGAGGGTAATACCCTTACGCTCCAGGAAACAGCTTTGGTTTTAGAAGGCATTACCATTGATCAAAAACCACTGAAAGACCATTTGGAAGCTGTAGGGCATCGGGATGCTTTTGTATATATACAGCAGCTTGTAAGTAATAAAGTTCCTTTAGAAGAAAGGATTATAAAAGAAATACATTCCCTCGTACTGATGGATCGTCCTGAAGATAAGGGAATATATCGCCGTATTTCGGTTCGCATCATGGGGGCAGCCCATGAGCCGCCGCAGCCTTATACTATTCCGAAGAAGATGGAGCGGTTGCTTGAGGATTGTAACAAAAAAAGAGGAACAATGCATCCCCTTGAGAGAATCGCATGGTTCCACCTCGTTTTTGAAGGCATCCATCCCTTTATCGACGGCAATGGACGTACAGGCAGGCTGATTATGAATTTCGACTTGATGCAAAACGGCTACCCACCGGTTAATATTAAATTTACAGACCGAAAACGGTATTATGATGCATTCGATGACTACTACCGGGATGGAGATGTAGATTCAATGGTGATGATGATCAGCCAATATGTGGAGGAACGACTGGATCGCTATTTAGAGGTGTTATAAAAATAGTGGGAGTTACAGCAATTTATCGGCGATGAATAAGGCAGATACTGATAAAATCTTTTTTCTAAAAACATTTTTACATTAGGTTAATAAGGCTAAATTATTAATTGCGTAGTATGTCTATAATTGGAAGTACTGAGATATTTAAGATTGCTCAAATAGATCTGTCTTAAGAAGGATTTGTTAACGCTGTTATAATCACGTACTCATTAAAATATCAATCGAAAGTCCACAATTCCTTTTCAGTAATTTAAGGATAAAGTGATAAAACTTAACCACCAAGCAACCGCTGGTCTATTTTTTAATATGGTTGTTTACTGTAGCTCCTGAAATCTAAATCATTGGAAGAGGAGAATCAGCATGTTTGGATTCGATTACGCTATAAAACCCAAAATAATGATAGTAGGTGATATAGAATTTCCTGATTTAATACGCAAGGCAAGCATTTTTGGTGTAGGCTATATTAGTATTCCACAGAATGTATTAGTGAACCAGCCTTTAAAAATAGCATTGATCTTTAATAATGAAGAATACGGCAGAAAGGCTATGCTGACCTTTCGTAATTGGATAAATAGTTCAAACGGAAATGAAGACGCATTTATGATGGATATTATTGAAAGAAAAGATGGGGATATGTGTTATGTTTTTATCAAGGAGTAGAATGTCTTATTAATAGAAATATTCCAAGTTACCTCAGAAAATGGGTAACTCCTCTCATCGCTAATGTAACTCAATTTAAAGAGATAGATCATGTCTGCGTCTACTACTCCATCGTAACCAGTGAAAAGCATCTAACAGACAAAGAAATTCGTGACATCTACAGAGGTTTATGGGAAATCGAGGAATCCTTTAAAGTAATCAAGAGTGAATTCAAGGCAAGACCCGTATATCTTCGGCTTGAGAACCATATTAAAGCTCACTTCCTCATTTGCTTCGTCTCTCTCTTGATCATGCGGGTGTTGGAGTATCTGATGGAGAAGGAGTATTCCATCAAACAAATTCGAAACAGCTTAATTCAGTATTCCTGCTCACACCTTGACCAAAACTACTACCTATTTGATTACAGGGATGATGTCCTAAAAACAGCAGAGAAAATTTTCGACTTAAATCTTGGCAATAAAATTATGGCTACCCGAGAAATAAAAAAATTTTGCAGTACAAAAAAGAAGTGAATTACACTACACAAAAATGACAAAAATATACCCCCTCTAAACCAGTATTCATGCGGATTTAAAGGGGTTTTTTTACTGTTTTTGCTGCAAAACTCAGGATAGTATACTTTAAAACAATAAAAGAAAAAGTTACCGATGTAACTAATTTGGGGGTGATAAAAATAAGAATTTTATTTGATATTGAGCGATCGCTTGATATTTTGCTTCGGTTACCACTATTTCAGGATTTTTCGAGAGATGGTCTAATGCTGCTTCTCAATGCTTCAAAATATGAAATTAGAGAGTATGGGAAAGATGAAATCCTTCATATGCAAAATGAAGTGTGTCAATTCATGGATATCATTCTAGAGGGTAAGGTGATTGTTCAGAATATTGATGAAAATGGGAATGTGCTTGTTATTGATACTTTTGTTGGTGGCGATATCATCGGGGCGAACTTGATGTTCTCCAGCAAAAATATGTATCCAATGACAGCTATTGCATCACTTCGAACATTAGTCCTGATGATGAAAAAAGAGTTGATCCTAGAGATGAGCCAGGGAAACACGTGTTTCATGGTTGGTTTGTTGAATGAGATATCGGATAAAACGATTATTTTAACAGAGAAGATAAATGCGATTTCCCGAAAAACAATCAGACAATACATCTTGGATTTTTTACGACAGGAGCAAAGCAGACAAGGAAATACCGTGATTAAACTGCCAATCTCAAAAAAAGAGTTGGCTGAAAGATTCGGCATACCAAGGTCCTCACTTGGTAGAGAGCTGATCAAAATGCGTAAAGATGGGATATTGGAATATGACGCATGGACAATAACGCTTAACGAAAAGTTGCATGGATGATGTGATATAAGAGGTATGTCTATGAAGAACAGCAAAATAGCTTTGATTCACAGGTTGAGTACTATAAAAATCACATTAACAATCATGTTGTTTGGGTATTTGCTGGAAGCTACTCGGAGCTGGCATCTGGAACCAGATTTGATAACAGAATGGCAATAAAGATGAATTGATTTTTGGAAGATAAAAACAATCGGAAAAAAACGAAAACAATGACCGGGTTATTGCCTACCTGGCAGTGCGCGGCATTCATCGGGAAATCATCGACTACTGCATCGAAACCAAACGGCTGTATGAAAGCAGCCGTTACCAGAACGCTGTTTTTGTCGGGTTTGACCGTCAAGGCATTCTACGCTACGCATCGCTCCGGGGGACATCTCGGAGAAGGTTTATAGGTGAGGTGAACGGGAGCGACAAGCACTTTTCCTTTTCCATCCCGGCAAGGAGTAAAAGCAGTAAGCTTCATCTGTTTGAAAGTGCCATTGATTTAATATCCTATTGCACGTTAGAACTGCTTGCCGGCAGGGACTGGCTGCAAAAACTATTCAAACCATTTTTCAGCCTAATTACACTGTTTCCAATGAGCCGCCGGAACGGGGGAAGGATTATAACGACTATTTAAAAATCAACTTAAAGACACGGCAAAGGCATGAACGCGAATAGGCTAGGTCATCTGCTGTTGTTACTTTAAAATCTGACAAAATTTCTTTGCATATAAAGAATAACGTGATATATTTAAAGAAATAATATATTTAATATTTGATTGAAAATCTTTAAAAATAAAGAAAATATCGTCAGATTTAAAGAAGGTGATTAACATGGTCGGTTATGCGGAGCTTGCAAAAATGAATACTTTTACTTTAAATGATGTCTGCAATCTTGTAGGCAATAAAAAAACGGCTTCTTCCCTTGTGCAAAGACTTTTAAAAAATAGGTTTGTGAAAAAAATAAGAAATAATTTATATACTTGCGTTAACGTAGCTGATGGGCAAGTAATAGCCTCCAAGTATCACATCGCTTGTGCAATCAATGAGACTGCGTATCTATCGCACCATTCCGCTTTCGAATATATGGGGATATCCAATCAGGTTTTTTACGAGATATATATATCATCTTCGAAAAGGTTTACGGATTTCGAATTCGAAGGCATAACTTATAGGTATGTTCCTTCACAATTTGATGCGGGAGTAATCCTTCCCAAAAACACAAAGGGAATCCGGATTACCTCGCAGGAACGTACTGTAGTAGATAGTATAAAGGATTTTGAAAAAATAGGAGGACTGGAAGAACTCTTGAATTGCATCGCTTCAATACCTTATTTGGATGAGAATCAATTGATCAATTTCTTGTCTGCCTATGACATGCGGTTTTTATATCAGAAAACAGGATATATACTGGAGCATTATAAAGATCAGCTGCATCTTTCCGGTGAATTTATAGATTACTGTAAAAGCAAAATCGGAAAAAGCACCAGATATTTAACGAAAGATAGTACCAAGTACAATAATCAATGGAAATTGGTTGTTCCCGACGGTATGTTTCAAATGGTAGAGCAGGGAGGAATGCCCCTTGTATAACTATGATAAAAATTATATCGCTCAAAGAGCGTCCAACTTTGGATTTATCCGGGATACCTTGGAAAAGGTATATCGCTTGGCGGATATCTTAGAATATATGAACAGTGATCCCATATTGAAGGGTAAATTAGCTTTAAAAGGCGGAACCGCGATAAATTTAACCATGTTTAATCTACCAAGATTAGCTGTCGATATTGACTTTGATTATTTAAGCAATGACAGTAGAGAAGAAATGCTGCAAAACAGAATGATAATAAATACAGCTCTTGCCAGATTTATGGAGTTTAGCGGTTACAAGCTCAGTCCCAAAACGAAAACACCGCACAGTCTCGATTCTTGGATTTATGAGTATGTTAATTGCGGCGGCAACAAGGATACCATTAAGATAGAGATCAACTATTCTTTAAGATCGCATGTTTTCCCGGCTCAAGAAATGAAAATCGTTACAGAACACTTTGAAAGTGAATATTATTTGAATTGCCTTCATGCTCTTGAGATTTTCGGCAGCAAGATTAATGCCCTTTTAAGCAGAGCTGCGGCACGAGATTTATATGATGTTTACAATATGATTAAATTTAGGCTTTTTGATGAGAGTGAGGAACAGCTTCTTAGAAAATGTGTCGTATTCTACGCTGCAATATCAGCCAGGGGAATAAATAAAAGCTTTGAAACAGGGGCAATTGACCTCATTACAAAATATAAAATCAGGACGGATTTGGTTCCGGTGTTGACTAAACAAGATCCATTCGACTTGAATTCAGCTAAAAAAGCCGCAAAGGATTATATATCAGAATTAATGGCAGTAACACCACAGGAACAGGAATGCTTAGAGCGGTTTGAGGTAAAAGAGTATAAGCCGGAGCTGCTGTTCGATGATGCTGATTTTATAGATCGTATTAAATCACATCCAATGGCACTGTGGAAGATCAGGCATTAAGAAAGAAATCAGGTGAGCAAACTTCAGGAAAAGTAAAAGAAATTGGTCTTTAAGGGATACAACAAAACTCCAAATTATTGAAGTTTAGAGTTTATTTGGATTATTTATATAAGTATGTGAACTTAACATAATCACATTAAAATAAAAAATTGTGTGAAGTCCTAAAAAAGCGAAAAGCACAAATAACAATAATTAAGGCACTGAGAAAATCAGCGCCTTTTTAACTGCTTCTGCGCTTATAATATGTGCTGTTAATAATATCTTCATTGCAACATTGACCAGTTCTACAACTTGTCATAAGGTATATTTAATAAACTCAAGATCAAAATAAATTTTTTTGGAGAATATGTATGTCAATTTTAAGCCTTATAAAAAATCATGAAGAAAATTTAAATCAAATGATTAGAGACAAGGCTGAATACCACAAACATCTAGATGAGGCCGGCGATTCTTGGCAAGAGTTAATAATAACGGGTATCAGCCAGGAGCAAAAGGATTTAGTAGAAAAGATAGAACGAGCTTCATTATGTATAGGCTCTGTTACCTCTGAGGTTTGTTATCAGAAGGGCTTCAAGGATGCCGTAAAGCTAATTATTGAATCGCTTGTATCCTAGTCGGCGTACTATCATTTTGGTGAAGAGTGATTCAGGGATCACAAATTCATTTTTGTATTAAGTCACCTGATTATCAGACATTTTGATCGGGTTTTTTGTTTCCCATTTATCTTTGTAATCAACTTCATCCACACTTCTTCGTTCTTTACCCGTTAGTGTTTTATTAATTCTTCACGGTCTGCGGTTTCAGGAATTCTTTCCAGCCAGCCGCATTCAATCATCAATTCTGCTCCATCCTTGGCTAAGGACAGAAGCCCAGTAACAAAATCACGGAAAGCCAATACAACGTTTGATAAGGCAAGTCCGTATGCAGCAATGGTAAATGCTGCAACTGCGGTGATATGGCTCAAGATTGCCTTATCACTTAAAGGAGATTCTTTTGAGGCTGTAACCAAAATTTCAGAGATTGCCGGTTGAGGTAGATCCTCAGCCTCTAAAAAGGAACCAAGAGCTTTTAGTTGTTTATCTGCAATTTGTTTTGATTTAGACAAATAGTTCCTTATAGACTAGAAATCCTTTACAAATAAGAATTAGTGTGTCGCAGCAGATAGTTTTTCTTGTTCGCTAGTTTTTTCCGTCGGTTTTAAGTAGTCGTTTTGAGGTATGACATCGAACAATGAATCATGTCCAAGCTTAGCAGCTGCATAAGTGGTGAGCATTCCGTACGCAATGTTACTGAAAACATATGAAAGATTACTTGCAGCATCTTTAGGCTTAACGCGGTTTTTCGGAATAACATTTGGAATGGTCGTAGAGATCGCACCAATAGTGACCCCAGACACAATTCCTTTAAAGAAAAGTTTGTCACGACCGCTTTGCGACATACGCTTAATGATAAAATTTGCTCCAAGAATGCTCACGGCAGAGTTCATAATCGAACCGAGAACCTGTCCTTTAACGCCAGTTGCTTCACCCTTTGATACAAACATTCCGGCGGCAGCTTCCCGATATGATCTTTTTGATAGGCCTGCGCGCTTGGATGTTTCATCAACAAGTATTATTCCCGCTAAACCAATAAGACCCGAGACAACCGAAAGTGTTTCCCTATCTTTTATTTTTTCCATTTTGTGATTCCTCCCTATTTGTTTGTATTGACTCTCTTCGAGTAGAAAAATTACTCACTGAACATGCTTTACCTTCGCAATGTTCTCCGAAGTATTATCTTTAAGGCTTACTATTGTAGGTTGGAAAGGTTCGGCCTGATCGAATTTTGCTATTCGCTTAATAAGAGCCCCAGTGAGAGTGCCGAAGAGTGTACTGGTAAAAAGCATGGATGACATACTTCTTGGGTCGGGCTTTGATAAACCGTTAATTTGCAGCAGAGTTCCTAAAGCTAAGGTTGTACCCCATAAGCTTGTACCAAATATGGTCCCTTTTGTTTTCTCCAATCCTTTTGGTGTTTTAGCAATTAGAAGAGCTAAACCTGAGCCGAAAAGTGAACCGAGTAAAACATCTGCCACTGCACCCAAACCTTTTTCTAAAGGTTTTCTTGGTTTTGGACCGCCTCTTATACCAAGAATAAAGCCGCCTGCAATATCCACATGATGTAGTTTCGCTATTCCTGCTTTAGTAGAACCAAGGTCCACAATGGTTTTTAAAATAGAAGCAAATCCACCGGCTAAGCTTCCGACTATGAACCAATCTTTTCTCCAAGATGCCATTTTGAGAACCTCCAGTAATCATTTCCCGCTAAAGTATTTTCTGACTAAATTAAACAAATTACACATGGAAAATAAAGATAATCGTTACAGATAGTTCTAGAAAAAATATAAATGACTAAGGCAAGGTGAAGATAATTATGACAATGACGTAATTCAACTTCGCTAAAGATCTAAACAACGAACTGACCCATAACTGTTATGGTTAGGTTATCAAATATTAAAAGGAAATTAATGATAATTTAAGTTGCCATTAATTAAGCAAGTATTACAAAATAAATATGTTTCCGTGGAGGCGCTCCATCTTAAAACTGTTCACACGTTTATAGCTATCCTTGCCGATGCGCAGGCTTGCCAGATTGGCCGATTCTTCTTACTTTTGCCACAAGGGAAAAGAAAATGGGTGGATGAAACGGAATCAAAAGTGACGCGAGCAGGAGCTATGACTTCCTGTTTTCTTTTCGGTCGGTAATATCTGAAACCAACCATAACTGTCATGACAACATAAGACCGGTGTCTCGTGTTTCAGCAAGCACTGAATTTGGTCTCCCAAATTCGTTTGTTAAGGGGATACCCCCTAAAACCCCAAGTCGGAGATTGAAGGTCTATGAGCGCGCATCAAACGATAAAAGTAATGCTTGATACGAATGTGCTGATCTCCGCTGTTTATAATCCAAGCAGCACAACCTTTCAGGCGTTCCGCAAGGCGGTCTATGCTAAGCTTTGCATAGCGAACCCTGTGGGCTGCCAGCCTCATGTTCTAATAACTTCCCCTCGTCTAACACGTCCGCTTTCAGCATTTTCCTGATAAGGTCTATAAACTTCTTATCAGCTATGTCATGTTCGAGGAATCGGAGCATCCACTCATGATCGATGGTATCAAAGAATGACCGTATATCCGCTTCAACGACATACCTGACGTTCTTGCGGATACATCCTATCAACTTCTTTACCGCCTGATGGCAGTTCTTTCCCGGTCGAAATCCGTAGGAGAATTCATGGAACTTTGGCTCATATATTGCAGATAGAATTTCGGCAACCCGGTTTTCCACCAACTTGTCCTTGTAGCAAGAGCTTCCCAATGACCTCTTTTTGCTACTACCTGGCTTGTCTATATAGACTCTCCGTGAGGGTTGCGGCTGATATGCCTGTCTTTTCATACGCAAAACTAGCCGTCCAATATTCTCGTTCAGATTCTCGGCGTACTCAGCCTTATTCACTTTGTCGATGCCCTTAGCCTTCCTGCCATCCATCCTTCGATGGATGGCAAGAAGGCTTGCTTCGTCTATGAGGTGTGCCAGATTTTGTACTATTACGTTCCTGTTTGCAATTTCGCTTATCCTGTGCAGTTCTGTTGTCACTCTTGCTCAGCTCCTGTCTGGAATAACCTTTCTTTGCACAGTGCAGTTGTTGCCACCCCCTTCCCCCCATCCGCTTTCACGGACTTCTACAGTACTATGAGGTGGTCGGACTCCCTGTTGGGCTTTTGGTTGGCTCATCTTTGTTGGATTTGCTTTTCCATACTGCCAATGGCAGACCCATCAGGGTCTCAGCTGTTCTCCTGAATCCCTCTGCAGCCTCGCCAAGTTCTTAGACCCCGGAAGAGCCAGCACATACTCACCATTTCGCATGTGCTGATACTGCCTGCTGTCTACTTGACAACATCGGCCTCTTCGTCATTTTATTTATTTCGTGGCTCAATCACTTCAGCTTACGCTTTCGGCTCGGTCTGCTTCCCGCCCTACGCTTAATGCTGACGTTACCGTTTCGCATCCAAGGACTAGGTACAGGCTGCTGGTTGGGCTTTACCTGGTGGATATATCCACTGTGATTCAGAAGCTTACAATTGCTTCTTCATTATATTTAAAGCAAGTGGAGCGCTCGCGGGCTATTTACCCGCTGCGTTCGCAGCTCGCACCAAATACTAAATAAGCTTAACAAGTTCAATAAACCTTCCATATTATAGATAAAGTAATAGTAGAGGGTATTTTATGATTACAATCAGTTTATGTATGATCGTCAAAAACGAAGAAGTCACTCTTGCCAAATGCCTTGGTTCAATTCTTGGGTTAGTAGATGAAATCATCATTGTTGATACAGGTTCAACGGACCGAACCAAAAAAATTGCAGCATCATTCACTGATAAAATATTTGATTTCAAATGGGTGGATGACTTTTCAGCGGCCAGAAATTATTCTTATAGTAAGGCAAGTATGGACTATATCCTTTGGCTCGACGCCGATGATGTCCTTCTGCCTGAAGACAGGATGAAGTTCAAGGAGCTTAAAAGTATACTTGATGCTTCAGTCGATAATGTAATGATGAAATACAATGTAGGTTTTGACACCCACGGAAATGTAACCTTTTCCTATTATAGAGAAAGGCTCTCCAAAAGGTCATGTAATTTTCAATGGCGTGAACCGGTGCATGAGTACCTAGCGAAAGGTGAAAAGGTTATTAATACTGAGATTTGTGTAACGCATACAAAGATTCGTCGTACTCAGTCAGATAGGAATTTAAAAATATATGAAAGACTATTAATGGAAGGTAATGAATTATCTCCTCGAGGCCTTTATTATTACGCCCGGGAGCTGCACGAGAACGGCCGGTATAAAGATGCAATTCTGTATTTTAATAAATTCCTGGATTCTGAAAAAGGATGGGTCGAAGATAATATATGCGCATGCAGTGCATTGGCCAGATGCTACAGCGCAATAGATGACAGCAAGAATTCCCTTGAATCGATGCTCCGAAGTTTTAAATATGATATGCCACGCGCTGAATTATGCTGTCAAATAGGCTACTATTATAAAAGCCTAAAAAACTACAAGAGTGCCATCTTTTGGTTTGAACTTGCAACGAAGCTTGAAAAGCCGGAAAATAGTTGGGGCTTTATTCAGCATGAGTTCTGGGGCTACATTCCGTGTATAGAGTTGTCGGTTTGTTATGACAAACTCGGCAAAATTCAGGAAGCCATAAAATACAACAATAAAGCAGGGGAGTATAAACCGAATAACTCCTCCGTAATTTATAATAAAAAGTACTTTGAGAGATTGCTTACCGAAACCAAAAGAGCATAAACAACACCGGATTTCAACAGTTTAGTGATAGAATCCCGTTGCTGTTCTCCTTAAAAATATCTAGAACCCTCGATATTAATATTAAGAAGGTTTTCAGACAATGTGTGGTGGAGATGAGGGGCGCGCTTCGCGCGCTCCAGCTCGCTATCACGCCAGGGCGGGAAAATGCTTCCATAGGTCNNTTGAAGCGCTAAACAAACCTCTGCTGGTATCGCTAAATAGTGCAATGAATAACATAATTTTGCCCACCGTTGACTTGTCGCAATTAACTTCTGCAATGGCAAATATACCAACGGTTGATTTCTCAAAGTTTCAATCTGTATTTGCCGATATTCCGCAGATACCAATCCCAGAGATATCTTCCACTATAGCTGAAATACAGAAGATAAATTTTCCACAATTTCAATCTACACTCATGAGCGTATCTAAAATAAACTTTCCTGAAATAGCTTCTGTTTTGGCAAATATACCGCAACCTGTTTTTAATATTCAAGAAATAGTCGCACCAATTCATGCTATGGTGGAAAGGGCCCAACTTGTCAACGAAAGCTTAGCACAGGCACTACAAGCACCGCTATTACAAATGGCAGAATCAACACAATCTCTGCTATCTTCAATTGATTTCTCGCTGCTAATATATCGTAAAGAGTGGAGTAAACAGCGAGAGACATTGTTAAAGTATGGCTGGTTCTACTTGGATGAACTTCCCAATGAACTAATTAATGAAATACACGAAAAGCGGGATGAATTAACGGCGAATGATGTGGATGAGATTATTGTTGGGTACTTCCGTCAGGATAGGTGCAAAGAATTAAAGCGTATTGTCAAGAGTTGGAACAACCTGACATACTTCTACTATCGAGCAGCGGTATTTCATGAAGCTCTTGTAAACCATTCGAGGAGGTATTTTAATACATCAACAACTTTGCTGATCGTCCATACAGAGGGAGTAATAACCGATTTTGTAAGGCTGCGTCTACAAAATCCGAGGTTTAGGGTTAAAAGAGCGTTGGAAGACATTAAGAAAGAGTTAGATAACAATGAGGAATTATCAATATATGAATATGAAGTGTTCGGTGACATCATCGAAAGAATTGAGGATGCTTTTAATGAGGGCTTTGAACATTCCAACCCGGATAAGGCATCTAACCAATCTCGTGACAAAATTGCCCATGGACACGCATATGAAAAAGAAAGCGAGGTCAATTCATTGAAACAATTTCTATATCTTAATGAAATCTATCATTTGTTTTCACTGCTAACCATTCAAGAATAACTTGATAGACACTCTTTCCATCTCATGCTATACCGTTTACGTTAACCCCGCACAAAAACGCACAATATTTTTTCCCATACCATCGCCTTTTATCCATTACATTTGATTGTGCTTATCCAGAAAAATCTCTACTGTTATTATTAATGTCGCATAAAAATTATAAAAGCCAAAAGACTAAAAACCACGAGGGTTCAAGTCCTTTGGCATTGTGTTTGATTGGTCAGACTGTCCGAAAAGTCGTCCCTATATTCCATTATTTCCCACTTTATGGTATAATCTTTATATAATCTGACATTATCTTGGAATTATGGGAGGCTAACTATGGGATATATCTGCGGTGAAGACCGAAACCAACTGCAGCTCTACCCTGCAACCCTGGAAGAATTGCTGGACGAAAATAACCCCGTACGCGTCATCGATGCCTTTGTCGATCATCTCAATGTTACCGAACTGGGATTGACTCATGCTGAACCCGCTGACACAGGAAGGCCCCCCTATGACCCTAGACGATATACCAACCCAAAAGTTGCGGTTATGTTTGTCGGAGCATCCTTTTGGTACCGTCAAATGGTACCATGGAGCCCATTACCTGTTATGCAAAGGAATAGAAAAAGCCACAGGCGAACTGGGGCTTAGTTTTCTTGCATACAATTTGAAAAGGGCCATCAATATGGTGGGAACAAAGAAACTGGTGACAGCAATGAAGGCTTAATGGCTTTCTTTTTTTTCAATTTTAAGCTGTAAATAAAAAGACGGTCATAAAACCATTTAAAAATTGCTTCAAAAAACCGCAAACCCGCATGAATAGCGGGTTTGCAGACAAATTATGGTAAGTTAGGTGAATATAGATGCCAATTCGAAGCGTCCCATTATGCTCATTCGGCACATTTCTTAATTCATTGGAAATATTGATCCGGATAAGTCGCGATATCCTGAAAAAACGTTGCCTGATAAATACCGCCATAAGAAAAATCGCTTAAATTCTTCTCGTTAAGGCTCTCCGTTTTAGAACTATTGGGGCTTCGATAAGCCAATTCAGGAGTGACAATATTATTTTTATATACGAGTGTTACATTGCCAAAATCACCGTTTTGTTTATCGCCGGAATGATAATTAATGTTTATTAGTTTGTTGGCACGATAGTAAATTTCGTCGACAGTATGGCCTGATTTGGTAATCACATCGATGACCGCCTAGGCACCCGTCACTTTTGACAGCTGCTGCTGAGTGATATTTAACCCGCCGTATTCTTTCAGACCATCTGTTGTCCAATAAAGATAATAGGGTTTATAGGTATGCCCTGCGCCTACCCCATCTGTAAAACCCAAATCAAAAGCCTCGCCAATTGTTGTGAATTGGCCGTTACCGATATAAGAAAGACGCATACCTGTAGAGGGAAGTTCAACTGCTTTCCCATCTTTTACATACCAGGCGTATGACATTGAACTGCTGCCACCCATCTCTTCGCATTTAAATATTTTGGTGTCGCCCACTGTCCAGAGAACGGGTGCGTTAGACTGATTGTCTTCTGGAAATCCGATCCCACTTTTCAATTTTTGAGCACCGGATGAAGTGATATACCAAACATCACTTCCTGAGATTGCAAAGGCGGCATTTTGATTGTCACCAATCGCAATGCTCTGAAAAAACACAGTTTGATTTGTAGTGTATTTTGCAAGGACAGACTTTAATTGTGATTCGGCGGTTTCAGAAGAAGCTGCACTGCCTGTCATGGCCGAGGCTGACGACGATTGCCCAATCTGTTGAGATATACCCTCTTTTACACATCCCGTTAAGAGAAAACAGACTGTAATTATTGATAATATTATTTTTTTATTCATTTTGATCTTTGCTTTCACCTGATATAAATGATCTGTATTCAGTATATCATAAGTAATACACAAGCAAAAGGACTTAAACCACGAGGGTTCGAGTTCTTTTGCTTCATTTATAAGTGGCGGAGGCGGTGGGATTCGAACCCACGGGCCGGTTTTAAAGCCGACCGAACGATTTCGAGTCGTTTCCGTTATGACCACTTCGGTACACCTCCGTGTATATGATCTTTCTCTAAGGCCATTCGGAAAAATGACAGACCTTTAGAGCAGACATAACAAATATTAAGTTGTTCCTTTTCCGCAGAAATACCCATTTTACAAGGATTTTAGGGTTTTACCTATCCAATTATATCACTGTGTTTCGAGTGCGGCGCGTTACGGCCTCTTCGCTACTTCTCCATAAATAAACAGATTTAATTACTGCATAACTACGTTCAACCTTTTACATCTTTATTATAATATATTACTTTTGTATGATCTACATTATTCGCAGGTAATTTTCCATGTATATTTTCATGCTATTTTTACGTTTAATTATACCAATCAATTAGCATGTTCTTTTTCTCTTAAAATAATTTTTCAAAAGTATGGAGCATTCTTCTTCCAACACTCCCGCCGTAATTTCAACTTTATGGTTCCATAAGCTATCCCTAAGCAGCTTGGCTACGGACTCAACTGCACCGCCTTTTGGGTCGTTCGCTCCATAAACCAAATGCTTAATTCTGGATTGAATGATGGCTCCGGCGCACATCGGACATGGCTCGAGCGTTACATACAGAACGGCTTCTGATAAACGCCAGTGCCCAACTGCTTCCGCAGCCCGCCTAATTGCAATAATTTCAGCATGAGCAGTCGGATCTTGCTCTTGTTCCTTTTGATTATGAGCTATCGATAATACCTGGCCATTTTGGACAATTACTGCCCCTATCGGGACTTCATCATCCTCAGCTGCCTTTTCAGCTTGATTAAGAGCAAGGCGCATCCAGTCTTCGTGTTTCATTCCTAGCGCGTCAGACCCCTTTCACTCTTCAGTTATGAAGAAAAGCTTGGCTGATGCCAAGCCCTTTAGCCTAGCTTCCCGCCATAAGCTTCAGCACTTATCTCATGTTTAATGGTGGCCCCGGGAGGACTCGAACCCCCGCAAGACAGGGTTTAGGAAACCCCCGCTCTATCCACCTGAGCTACGAGGCCGTTTCGATGTTCGAGGTTCGATATTCGTGGTTCGAAGCTTGTGTTGTTCCTTGTGCCTCAAATTTCGCGCTTCGAGATTGGCGGAGGGGGTGGGATTCGAACCCACGNNCCTTAAACCACTCGGACACCCCTCCCGCAGTGAGACGTTAGATAGTATAACATAATCTTGATTTCTAGACAAGAAGCAGTTAGAACCATTTTTTAATAAACATTGCCGTACCTAGCCGTTGTATATCTATCCTATATAATCTGTACCCATAAACGGCTTTAAGGCTTCAGGAATTTTTATTCGGCCGTCTTCTTGCTGGTAGTTCTCTAAGATGGCCGCCACTGTCCTGCCAATAGCTAAACCGCTGCCGTTTAAAGTATGAACAAATTCGGGCTTTTCCTTGAGCCCCCGGCGGAAACGAATATTAGCTCTTCTGGCTTGGAAATCTTCAAAATTACTGCAGGATGAGATTTCCCGGTAGGTATTAAAACTAGGAAGCCATACTTCAAGATCATAGGTCTTGGCTGAACTGAATCCTAAATCTCCGGTAGAAAGAACAACCGCTCTGTAAGGCAATTCCAACTCCTGCAGGATTGCTTCTGCATCAGCTGTTAGCCTCTCGAGTTCTTGATATGAATTTTCTGGTAAGGAAAATTCAACAAGCTCGACTTTATTGAATTGATGCTGTCTGATAAGCCCCCTTGTATCTCTGCCTGCCGCTCCTGCTTCGGCCCGGAAACAGGCACTATAGGCACAGTAACAAAGTGGAAGTTTT
Source organism: Peptococcaceae bacterium UBA6116 (assembly GCA_002423425.1). GTDB lineage: Bacteria > Bacillota > Desulfitobacteriia > Desulfitobacteriales > Syntrophobotulaceae > UBA6116. The sequence continues at coordinate 45,632 of DIWC01000066.1, read as the reverse complement.
TCCGCCTCTAAAATCTCATCCCGATAGAGATTGGTTACCGGAACTTCAGCCGTAGGAATCAGAAAATAATCTGTGTTTTCAATTTTAAAAGCCTCAAGTTCAAATTTGGGAAGCTGTCCGGTCCCTGTCATGGATTGCCGGTTGACCATAAAAGGTGGGAATATTTCAGTATATCCCTTCTTACTATGGCGATCAAGCATAAAGTTAATTAAAGCCCTTTCGAGTTTTGCTCCGAGTCCTTTATAGAAAGTAAACCTTGCCCCTGTTACTTTCCCGGCACGGGCAAAATCCAGAATATCAAGTTTTTCACCTAATTCGAAATGGGCTAGGGGATTAAACGCAAATTGTTTGGGAGTTCCCCATTGACGTACTTCGATATTATCATTTTCATCTTTGCCTACAGGAACAGCCTCGTTGGGGATATTGGGGAGGAGATAAAGCACTTCCTGCATTTGTTGATCAATTTCAGATAAAATATCATCCATCTCTTTAATCTTTTGGCCTACATCCCGCATCCTAATAATTAAATCTTCGGTATTACTACCATTCTTCTTAAGTCTGGCAATTTCCTCAGAAACTTTGTTGCGCTCAGCTTTGAGCTTTTCTACGTCGAATAAAATTTGTCTTCTCTTTTCTTCTTGTAGGAGAAAATCATCTAAGTTGATATCTGAATGACGTTTGGCTAAAGCCTGTTTAATAATATCAGGGTTATTGCGCACAAATTTCAGGTCAAGCATAACGGGCCCCTCCTGTTTTTGATCCTATGGAATCATTTTTAAAAAATACTCATGGACTCTGGAATCATCTGTTAATTCGGGATGAAAAGCACTTGCCAGGAGATTATCCTGACGGACAAATACGATTTTTCCTTCATACTCAGAAAGTACGTCTATCTCCGCCCCGGCTTCTAAAACAAACGGGGCTCGGATAAAAACCGCCCTGACCCTATCGCCTTCAAAACCCTTAATTTTTAGATCGGCTTCAAAGCTTGCTATCTGCCGGCCAAAAGCATTTCTTCGAACTAGGGTATCCATTAACTTTAAAGAATATTGTTCACTTTGATCAATCTTTTTGCTTAAAAGAATCATCCCGGCACAAGTTCCAAAAACAGGGAAGCCTTCCTGTGCCATTTTTATAATCTTTTCTCCAAACCCATCAATCACAAGTTGTTTGCCGATAGCGGTGCTTTCACCGCCGGGTATTATTAATCCGTCAATACCTGAAAGATCTTCCTGTGACCTGATTTCTACAGTTTCTACCCCAAGCTTCTCTAATATCTTGCGGTGTTCCCGGAAAGCGCCTTGAATTGCCAGAACACCAATCCTTTTATTCATTGTTACCAGCCTCGCTCCTGCATCCGTTCGGCCGGTGCAATAGAGGATATCTCCAATCCATGCATAGCTTCGCCCAAGTCTTCAGAGAGTTTAGCCAACATATCCGGATCATTATAATGGGTTGTTGCCAGGACAATAGCCCGGGCCATCTTAACGGGATCGGACGATTTGAAAATTCCGGAACCTACAAAGATGCCGTCACATCCTAGCTCCATCATGAGTGCAGCATCGGCGGGGGTTGCAATTCCGCCCGCAGCGAAGTTTACAACAGGCAGTTTGCCATGCTCGGCAACATAAAGTACCAAATCATAAGGTGCTGCCATTTCTTTGGCTGCCGTCATCAATTCCTCTTTAGGCATGGTAGTCAGTCTGCGAATTTCGGCCATGACAGTACGCATATGCCGGACGGCTTCAACAACATTGCCTGTTCCCGGTTCACCCTTGGTTCTGATCATTGCCGCCCCTTCGCCTATGCGCCGCAGAGCTTCACCAAGGTTGCGCGCCCCACAAACGAACGGTACCTTAAATCTATTTTTATCTATGTGGTAAAGCTCATCGGCCGGGGTTAGAACTTCACTTTCATCAATATAATCAGCTCCCAAAGCTTCAAGAATCTGAGCTTCAACAAAATGTCCTATCCTTGCTTTGGCCATTACCGGAATGGTCACTGCTTCCATGATTTTCTTAATAATTGTAGCATCCGCCATCCGGGCAACTCCTCCAGCAGCCCGAATATCGGCAGGAACTCTTTCTAAAGCCATAACAGAACATGCTCCGGCTTCCTCAGCTATTTTAGCCTGCCCAGGTGTAGTGACGTCCATAATAACTCCGCCTTTTAACATCTCCGCCAGCCCGGTTTTTACTTTCCAAGATGCGACTTCAACCATGATGATTCCTCCTAAATAGATCTGTTAATTATATTGTTCCCATTTATTCTAAAAATGTCACTCTTTCGGGGTTTACTCGTCTTCCTCTTTACTCACAAATTTTGCTATTGCCATTACTTTACTTTCCCCAGTCCTCATGGCCGTAACACCCTGGGCAGATCTTCCCTGAACCGATATACCGCTTACTTCCTGGCGAATTACGATTCCTTCGTCTGTGATAACCATTAGTTCTTCATCTGAAGTTACTACTTTTATGCCTGCCAGCGGTCCGGTTTTCGAGTTGACTTTATGGCCGATAATTCCTTTACCTCCTCGGCCCTGTTTGCGGAATTCCTTAAAATACGTTCTTTTGGCAAAGCCATTTTCCGTTACAGTAAGCAATTCCAAGTGTTCGCTTGCCTGGTCTACTACATCCATCCCGATGACATAATCCTTTTTCCCAATGTTTATCCCCTTAACTCCGCGTGCCGTACGACCCATAGATCGGACATCACTTTCCGGAAAACGAATAGCCAAACCCCGTCGGGTAGCCAAAATAACGTCATCCGCTTCCTTGGTCAGACGTACACCGATTAATTCGTCATCTTCATCTAAAGTTAAGGCAATTAACCCATCACGTCTTTTCGTATCATAATCCTGCAAGGCTGTTTTTTTTACGATACCCTTCTTCGTAGCGGTAAGTAATCGATAATCACCCTTGAATTCTTTAATGGCAATTGTTGCCGTTACCTTTTCATCCTGCGAAAGATTTAAGAGATTTACAATTGCCGTTCCTTTGGCAGTCCGACTGGCCTCGGGTATTTCATGGGCCCTTAGTCTATAAACTTTACCTTTGGTGGTAAAAACAAGAATAAAATGATGGGTGGAAGCTATGAATAATGTCTCTACAAAATCATTCTCACCTGTTGACATCCCACTGACTCCCCGGCCACCCCGTTTTTGACTGTGATAAGTTGTTAACGGTAATCTTTTAATATACCCTCTGTGGGAGACCGTGATCACAACATCCTCGTCGGCAATAAGATCCTCAATATCCATCTTGCTAGCATCAAAGGTGATCTCTGATCGACGCTTATCCGCAAACTTATCTCTTATTTCTTTCAATTCTGTTTTGATAATCTCGCGAACCATTCTATCTGAGCTAAGGACAGCCTTAAGATAGGCAATCTCATCTAAAAGTTTTTGGTATTGGGCGTCAAGTTTCTCCCGCTCAAGACCGGTTAGTCTTTTTAGACGCATATCCAAGATGGCTTGAGCCTGTCGTTCACTAAAGTCAAATCTTTCAATTAGCCTAGTTCGGGCAGTCTCATCATCTTGTGATGAACGTATCATTTCAATAACTTCATCTATATAATCCAAGGCCTTCCGCAGACCTTCTAAAATATGGGCCTCATCTTCAGCTTTTTTTAGCTCGAAACGGCTGCGTCTGACAATAACTTCCTTCTGATGATTAATAAAATAATCAAGCATTTGCCTTAAGTTCAGTACTTTAGGTTCCCCATCAACCAGAGCCAAAAGATTGATACCGAAACTATCTTCCATTTGGGTATGCTTATAAAGTTGGTTCAGGATTACTTGGGGATTGACATCCCTCCTGAGTTCGATAACTATCCTCATCCCTTTGCGGGTAGATTCATCTCTCAAGTCGGTTATGCCTTCTATTTTCTTTTCTTGGACAAGTTCGGCAATTTTTTCGATAAGCCTCGACTTATTGACCATAAAAGGAATTTCTGTGACTACCATCTGTATTTTTCCATTTTTTTCTATTTTTTCAATAACAACTTTTGCTCTCGTTTTGACCGAGCCTTTACCTGTGGTATAAGCACTGACGATCCCTTCAGTACCCATGATCTGTCCGCCGGTTGGGAAGTCTGGTCCTTTAATGAATTTCATCAGATCTTTGATTTCAATAACAGCTCCATCCCCAGCTTCATCCTGGCTATCGATCAGATACATTACGCCATCAATGACTTCGCCAAGATTATGAGGTGGGATATTGGTAGCCATCCCTACGGCAATTCCCGAAGATCCATTCACCAAAAGGTTCGGGAATTTGGCGGGTAAAACTATCGGCTCTTTTTCTTTCTCATCATAGTTCAGGACAAAATCGACCGTGTCCTTTTCAATATCTGCCAGCATATAAGTAGCTATAGGGGCCATTCGCAACTCTGTATATCGCATAGCCGCCGCAGAATCTCCGTCAACCGAACCAAAATTGCCATGACCGTCAATCAGCGGATAACGGCTGGAAAAATCTTGGGCCATGCGGACAACAGCATCATATATCGAAGAATCCCCATGAGGATGAAATTTACCCATGCAATCTCCGACGAGTCTGGCAGCTTTACTATAGGATTTATTGGGAGTCATCCCCAATTCATGTAAATCATATAAAATACGGCGATGAACCGGCTTCAGTCCATCCCGAATATCAGGAAGTGCCCTGCTGACAATTACGCTCATTGAATAATCTATAAATGATTTTTTAAGTTCTTCCGAAATCTCGATCGGCAGAACCTTGCCATTAAAAAGTTCCATGGACATAAGTTTCCGCTCCTTTTCTTAGGTATCTAGATTTCGTACATCCTTCGCGTGTTTTTGGATAAATTCTTTACGAGGTTCAACCTTTTCACCCATAAGGACAGTAAATAAATTATCAGCTTTCATAGCATCTTCTAGTTTTACCTGAAGAATAGTCCGGGTTTCAGGATCCATTGTTGTCTCCCAAAGCTGTTCGGCATTCATTTCACCTAAGCCTTTATAACGTTGAATCTCTGTTCTTTCCCTACCTATTTTCTCAATTATTTGACTAAGTTCCAGATCACTATAAGCATATTGAATATCTTTACCCTTCTTAATCTTAAAGAGGGGTGGCTGGGCAATGTACACAAAGTTATTCTCTAATAGTGGTTTCATATAGCGGAAAAAGAAAGTTAAAAGCAAAATTCGAATATGAGCCCCATCCACATCAGCATCCGTCATGATCACGATTTTATGGTATCGTGCTTTTTCTATATCAAAATCCTCAGATATACCAGTCCCAAAGGCCGTGATCATCGCTCTGATTTCATTATTAGCCAAAATTTTATCTAGCCGGGCCTTCTCTACATTAAGAATTTTACCACGAAGTGGTAAAATAGCCTGAAACTTTTGATCTCTGCCTTGCTTGGCTGAACCCCCTGCACTATCTCCTTCTACGAGGTATATTTCACAATAACGGGGATCTTTCCAAGTACAATCCGCAAGTTTTCCAGGAAGGGAAGTACTTTCCAACGCACTCTTTCTTCGGGTAAGATCTCTCGCTTTACGTGCCGCCAGGCGTGCCCGGGTTGCTTGTAGCCCCTTCTCCACAATTTTTTTGGCGATAGCGGGATTTTCTTCAAGAAAAGTAGATAAACCTTCTCCCACTACATTATCAACGATGGATCTTACTTCGCTATTCCCCAACTTGGTCTTGGTTTGACCCTCAAATTGGGGTTCTTTGATTTTTACGGAAAGAATGGCCGTTAGCCCTTCTCTGACATCTTCACCGCTAAGATTGTTTTCATTGGCCTTAAGAATATTATTCTTACGGGCATAGTCATTGATAATACGAGTCAAGGCGGCTTTAAATCCAGCTTCGTGGGTTCCACCTTCAGTAGTATTAATATTATTGGCATACGAAAATAAATTTTCCGTATAGCCGTCATTGTATTGAAGTGCAATCTCTACCTGCGACGTGTCCCGCTCGGCTTCAAAATAGATAGGAATAGGATGAACAACATCTTTATTATTATTTAGATATTTTACAAAATCAATGATACCGCCACTATGGCTGTAACCTTCTGTCGTATCTGTCCTTTCATCAGTCAGGGTAATGGTTATATTCTTATTCAAAAAAGATAGCTCTCTTAGCCTGTGGGCGAGGATTTCATAGTCATAAACTATATCCTCAAAGATTTCCGGATCAGGCTGAAAGTTAATTATTGTTCCGGATCTGCCTCGGTAGGTACCTATTTCTTTAAGGTCGCACGTTGCTTTACCTCGTGAGTACTCTTGATAATATTTTTTTCCATCTTTTTTGACTTCTACTTTTAGCAAGCTGGATAAAGCATTTACCACGCTCATTCCAACCCCATGCAGGCCACCGGATACTTTATAAGCTTCATTGTTAAATTTTCCTCCGGCATGGAGAACAGTCATGGTAACTTCTAATGCCGGTCTATTCGTCTTGGGATGAATATCAACAGGGATGCCTCGGCCATTATCTTTAACAGTAATACTATTTCCTTGATGAATGATTACTTGAATATCATCACAATAACCGGCCATGGCTTCGTCAATGCTATTGTCTACAATTTCATATACCAAATGATGCAATCCTCTGCTGCTGGTAGAACCAATATACATGCCGGGGCGTTTGCGAACAGCTTCTAATCCTTCGAGAATTTCAATCTGATCGGCATTATAATCGGAAACAATTTCTTTGGTTGTATCAAATTCGGAACTATTTTGCAAAACAGTTTCCTCCCAGAATTATCCTAATAATCTTAATATTATATAATAAAAATTACTTTTTTTCAAATATGCAAAACCTCTCTCCGGGGAGAGAGACAATAATTTTGTAAAATACATTAGACAATTTACATATATTTTTTACGTAATAATAAATAAAAAATTGTCATGAATATTTGCATGTTATGAAATGTAGTCAAATTTTATATCGGTAATTGATCTCTTTTGAAGAGTTGAAGACGTAATAGGCGATAAATAAAAACTATCATCAGTAATAATAATGGATTTTTCTTTGCCTACTTCGGAGATTCTCTGAACTCTATTGTTTTTGAGAATATTGCTTAAAAAATTGCGTGATATCTGACTATTTTTTGTGGTTTCCATATCTAGAATAGCAATTATTTTATCCTTTCGTACCATATAATTATTGCCTAAATGAAGAAACATTCTATTCTTCCCTCCTTATACTACCATTTGTAACTTGATAAACAGCTTTTTTTCTATTGACGATTTTTTGGTCTGCTCCTGTCATCGTAATAATAGTCTGTTTATTTGCTGAATCAATATATTCAATAAGATATTCCCTACGGAATTCATCCAATTCGGAAAGAACATCATCTAAAAGCAGTATTGGATAATCTCCCTTCTCTTTTAGTATTATTTCCATTTCTGCTAGCTTCAAACAGAGAACCATTGACCTTTGTTGTCCTTGCGAGGCAAATAATTTAGCGGCTTTGCCATTTAGATCAATGAGTAAGTCATCTCGGTGCGGACCTATTATTACTGTTTTTTTCTCTATTTCCAGCATCATTTTAATTTCTAATATTTCCGGAAAAATACTCAAAGCTTCGTTTATATCCTTTTTTCCCAAGGAACTATATACTAGATCAATGTCATCATCTACAGAAAAAATACTTTTAAAAATAGTACGGCAATAATTATTCAGTTTTTCTGTAAAAACGCCACGGTTGATAATAATCTTAGAACCTATTTCAACTAATTGTTCGTTCCATGCTTGAATTTGACCTTTAAGTAAATCTATTCTTTTTTCGTGTCTTAATAAAATATTTTTTTGTTTTATAATTTTTAAGTAAGAATTTAACAAAGAAACATGTGCCGGTTTAACTTGGGCAATTAAAATATCAAGAAAACGCCTTCTTTCATTTGGACTTTTCTTAATTATATTCAAATCATCAGGTGAAAAAAAGACTGCGTTTACAGTACCAACGTAGTCTGAAAGACGTTTGCAAGCCAATTGATTTATTTTCATAACTTTTTTTCCTGTCTCGTAATAACTCTCGAGTTTAATCAAGCGGTCATTTACTAAGCAGGAGGCTTGAAGATAAAATTTATCTTTTCCCCAGAGGATTAATTCGTTTTCTTGTTTTACACGGTAGGATTTTCCAGTAAGTAAATAATTGATTCCCTCAAGGATATTGGTTTTCCCCTGTCCATTGGAACCAATAAGTAAATTAATTCCTTGTTGAAAATCAATTTTTTGTTCGTTATAGTTTCTAAAATTATATAAACTGAAGTTTTTTATAATCATATTCTGTATTAAATATTGTTTCAGTTTCTAAGCGGCAATACAAGATAAAGATAGTCGTCATTATTTTCAGGACGAAAAACACAAGGACTAAATGCTCCCGATGTTTCCATAACAATATTTTCGGTCTCTACAACTTTTAAAACATCGATAATATATTTAGCATTAAAAGATATTACGACGTTTTCTCCTTCTTGTTCTATATCAATTTGCTCCGATATTTTACCCATTTCTGAATATTGATTAATATTAATTATTGAATTTTCAATATTAAAACGTACTGTATTCGTTTTTAAATAATTATCCTTTGATAGAAGCGACGCCCTTTCAACTGTATCTAAAAATTTTCGGCTATTGATAAGAAGTTTTGAATTGCAGGATTGTGGTATAACTTGTTTGTAACTTGGAAACTGACCTTCTATTAATCTCGTAAAAATTTGAATTGTTCTAAATTTAAAGATGATCCTGGAATTATTGTATTGAATATTTATTATTTCTTCGTCATTTATAAGCCTATATATTTCTTGCATTGTCTTAGCAGGAATAATTCCCTTAAATTCTTTATCGTTTTCTGAAATAAATGATTTACTATGTGCTAATCTATGCGTATCTGTACTAACCAGAGAAATAACTTCTTTTTCGATATGGAGAAGAATGCCAGTGAAAACTGGTCTGGTTTCTTCTGAGGCGCAGGAAAAAATAGTTTGCCTAATCATATTCTTTAAAATCACTGCCGGAATTTCTATTCTATCAGCTGAAGGTATTTCCGTTATTTCAGGATATTCTTCCGGATCGTAACCGTTTACAGCAAAATTGGAGTTTTCATAGTAAATCTCAATATTATTAGCTATACTTTCAATTCTTATTTCTGTATCAGGTAGTTTTCTAACAATTTCCGAAAACAGCTTAGCGGGTAATACTACTTGTCCTTCTTCTAAAATATTCATAGGAATTTGACAACGTATACCAATTTCTAAATCAGTTGCCTCAAACCAAATGCTTTCTCCTTCTGTCCGCAGTCTGATTCCTTGGAGAATAGGAAGAGTATTTTTTGCGGATACGGCCTTTTGAACAGTATTAACGCCGACAAGGAGATCTTCTTTTTTACATAGAATTTTCATTTTTACCTCCTAATATTTCTTCGATAGAAATGCACAGCCGCAGGATTTTTTTTTTGCAGTTTTGTCATATTTTTTTTTATTAATAATAAGATATTAATTTAGTAGTAATAGTAGTATATCTCCAATAAATGTGGATATATATTATAGAGTTAGGTTATCCATGGTTTTTTTAAATTAAAAGGATATTGATATCTTGTGGAAAAATAAAAAAATTCATGTTTACCATCTTAATTTAATTGGATTTAATTTTAGTTATTATGTCATTGATACTTTTTTCAACCAAAGGATCTTTTTTCTTAAGATCATTAATTTTTTCATACGCATGGATTACTGTAGTATGATCACGACCGCCAAATTTTTCGCCAATTTGAAATAATGATAAATCAGTCATTTCTCTGCAAAGGAACATGGCAATTTGCCTGGGAAATGAGACTATCCTTGTTCTTTTCTTCATTTTAAACTCCTGAACGGACATCTTATAATGTTCTGCTACTGCTTTTTGTATAAGTTCTAATGAAATTAATTTTTGGTTTTTGGGAGGAATCATATCTTTAAGAATTTCTTCAGCTAAAATTACTGTAATCGGCTGATTGGTAAGCATACAGTAAGCTGTTATTTTACTAAGAGCACCTTCTAACTCTCTAATATTTGATTGTATTTGAGAAGCAATAAAAATTATTATTTCATCGGGAACAATAAAATCTTCAAGTTGAGCTTTTTTCCTTAAAATAGCTATTCTTGTCTCATAATCAGGCGGATTAATATCAGTGGTAAGACCCCATTCGAATCTAGACCGAAGTCTTTCTTCTAAGGTAGGAATTTCTTTTGGTGGACGGTCGGAAGAAATAATAATTTGTTTATTGGCTTCATAAAGAGTGTTGAAGGTATGAAAAAATTCTTCTTGGGTTGCTTCTTTTCCTGCTAAAAATTGAATGTCATCTATAAGTAAAACATCAATTTTACGATAAGTATTGCGAAATTCCACTTGTCTTTCATAACGAATGGAATCGATAAGTTCATTTGTGAATTGTTCACCGGTAACATAAAGAATTTTTATTGAAGAGAAGTTTTTACTGATTACATGACTGATTGCATGCATTAAATGTGTTTTTCCCAAACCACTTCCGCCATAAAGAAATAATGGATTATAAGATTTAGCAGGTGATTCAGCTACAGCTAAAGCGGCAGCATGAGCAAATCTGTTACCGTTGCCAATTACAAAAGTATCAAAAGTATATTTAGGGTTTATAGAATGAGACAAGGTACCAAAGCTCATTCCTGTGGTATGGACCGGTGAATTTTCAACCTGATCCTGCTCAACAACAAAGGTTAAGGTTACGGGTACATTTAAATAATTTTGAACGGTAGACTTTATTAAAGTAGAATATCTGCTTTCGAGCCAATCCTTAGCAAATTCATTGGAAACATTAATTGTTAAGTTGTTATTTGAAAAATCTATTAATCTTGTTGAAGATAGCCATGTTTCAAAACTGTTCTTCGAAAGCTCGTCCTCAAGCTTTCCCAAAATATTTTCCCAAAAAGCGTCAATATATATTGTATTAGGAGACATCGGATAACCTCCTGAAAGTTAATCACATTTATATGTGTGTTTTAAAAAAATATGTTTTGTGGATAAAGTAGTATAATTACTGAAAACGCAAAATAATCATAACAATTTTTCCTAGGGTTATCAACAATAATTTAAGGGTAATCTTTTCTTTTCATAGTACCCATATCGTTTAATAACAGCTTTATCAATAGTAATTTCCCTTATGTACAGGTCTATTTTCTTGACACGGTAAAAATAGTTAGAGTATAATTTTCTGTAGTCTGTTATTATTTTAAAAAAATTATTTTAACCATAGAAAATAAGGGGGTGTTTGCTTTGAAGAGGACATATCAACCAAAGTCCCGTCGCCATAAAAGAGTTCATGGATTTTTGGAGAGAATGAGAACTACCGGCGGAAGAAATGTGCTAAGACGTCGTCGCTTGAAAGGTCGTAAAAAGATAGCTGTTTAGGGTCGCGCTTTTTTGGTCTAGCAGAAGAGAGCTGATTTATGATAGACATAAGTACAGCTTGGATTGTCGAAAGCCGGCCGGCAATTGAAAAGCTTGGCGAAAGCCAAGTTTTCAAATATATTGTTCTTTTGCCCTTAAATATCTAAGGAGGGCGATATGCTGCCTAGAACTTACAGAATGATAAAGAAATCTAACTTTAAGAGAGTTTTTGCCAATGGTAAGAGTTATACATCAAGACATGCAGTAATATATATTTTTAAATGTATTCCAGTTAAATATGGTTTTATTACTTCCAAAAAAATTGGCAATGCTGTCAAACGAAATCGAGCCAAAAGGTTGTTGCGCGAGGTAGTTCGTTTAAACTTGGCAAGGTTAAAAGTTGATTGCCAGATGATTATTATTGCCCGCCTGGGAATAAACGGCGCATCCCTGCAGGAAGTGGAAAATTCGCTTCTTTATATTTGGAGAAAAGCTGGAATCTATAATGATGAAAAAAATACAAGGAATTCTGAAAATAATAGTAATTAGGCTGATTGTTTTTTATCAGAAATTTATTTCACCTTTGAAACCTTCTTGTTGTAGATTTTATCCAAGTTGTTCGGAATATGCCGTTCAGGCAATTAACAAATATGGTATACTGAAAGGGACAGGAAAGGCAATAATAAGGATATGTAAATGTCATCCTTATCATCCTGGAGGGTACGATCCTGTTTAAGGAGGGTTTTTGTGACTACAGTCGTTAATGCAATGACTATATTTTTGGAATGGTTATTTGAGTTATCTTCCATGGTTGGGTTACCGTATTGGGGCGTATCTATCATTCTATTTACTATTATTATTAAAATAGTTCTCTACCCATTGACCATAAAACAAATGATATCAATGCGTAAAATGAGTGAATTACAACCAAAGATTAAAGAGCTGCAAAAGAAATATTCTTATGATAAGCAAAAGTTAAACCAAAAAATTATGGAATTATATAGCCAGGAAAAGGCGAGTCCTTATGCCGGTTGTTTGCCTATCCTTATTCAATTACCTATATTATGGGTTTTTTACAAAACCTTATATGCACTTACGGCTAGAGCCAGTGGTGATCCAAGCTTCTGGTTTTTGGGTTTTAATATTACGGAGACTTACGGTCTCGCTTTCGATTTTCATCTAATTTTGCCAATTCTGGCAATGGTAACAACCTATTATATGACCAAAGTTTCTATGTCCAATACTCCAAAAGTAACTGATAATTCTAGTTCTTTAGGAGCAAGTGCGGAACAAACACAAAAAATGATGTTGTATATAATGCCTTTTTTTATGGCTTATATTATTATAACTTTGCCATCTGGTCTCGGTTTCTATATTGTTACAATGAATATTATGTCTATTTTGCAAACTGTCTATATATATAAAGTTGTACTTAAAAGGCAAGAAAATAAGGCAAAATTAAAGACCGAATAACGATTATTTGACACTGGAGGATTACTTAATGAAGGTTGCTGAAAAAACCGCTAAGACTTTAGATGAAGCGGTCGAAGCCTGTTTATCAGAACTTGGTGTAAGAAGAGATCAAGTTTCTATTGAAGTTCTTGAAGAACCGGGTAGAAGAGGATTGCTTGGAATCTTCGGTAGTAAATCGGCCAAAGTAAAAGTGTCTTATGACGATGATCCGAGTTCTCTTGCTTGTGGATTTCTGAAAAAACTTATATCGGCTATGAATGTTGATGCTGAGTTCGAAGTGTTTCGCAGTGAAGACCATATTTTGATCAATATAACCGGTTCTGATCTTGGAATTCTTATTGGCCGAAGAGGCGATACGTTGGAAGCCATTCAGTTTCTTACTAATTTAGCTGTAACTAAAAAATTAATAAATAGAATTAGAATTATTATAGATGTTGAAGGATATAGAAAGCGCAGGGAAGAAACTTTAATTAAGCTCGCTAAAAGACTAGCTGATAAGGTTAAGAAGACAGGCAGCCGCATTATCTTAGAGCCGATGAGTCCCCATGAAAGACGGATTATTCATACTGCTTTACAGAATGAATGGAAAGTCTCAACTTTCAGTGAAGGGGAGGAACCTCACCGAAGAGTAGTTATTTCCTTAAAACGCAGTAATAAAGACGTTTCTTAAAAGGGGGTAACCCCTTTTTACGCTATCATATAGGTTATACTTTCAAAAGATAACTTTTCATTTTTTGGAGAGGATTATTATGGAGGATACTATCGTAGCTTTGGCTACACCGCCTGGAGAGGGTGCTATACATATTGTACGCTTAAGTGGTAAACAAGCTTCCAAAATTATTGAATCTTGTTTTTCACCTCAACAAATGGAGAGATGGCAGGATGAAACTAATTTCACGCTTCATCTTGGCTGGTTTTATCATGGCGAGAAGAAGCTTGATCAAGTCTTGGTTGCCAGGATGAAAGCTCCATTTTCTTTCACTGGAGAAGACACATTTGAAGTAAACTGTCATGGCGGAATGCTTTCTGCCAGGAGAATAATCGAAGCCTGCCTACACCATGGTGCCCGCTTGGCAGAAGCCGGTGAATTTAGTAAAAGGGCTTTTCTCAATGGTAAGATGGATTTAATTCAGGCTGAGGCCTTAGTGGATTTAATTACGGCTCGTACTGAATTGTCTGCTGACTTGGCTTTGCTCCAACTTAGAGGACGCCTTTCTTCCCAAATCGACGATATTCGACAAGATGTCTTGGATATCCTATCTTTTATTGAGGCGACAATTGACTTTCCTGAAGATCAAATAGATGATCTTGCCCTTACTGAATTAGCAGAGAAAATAATTAAGACAAAGGAAAAAGCGGTTGAAATATTTAAAGGAAGTAAGACGGGAAAGATTATAAGAGATGGTCTTTCTACTGTTATTGCAGGCAGGCCTAATGTAGGCAAATCAAGCTTGCTTAATGCCTTCTTAAATGAAGATAGGGCTATTGTTACTGATGTTCCGGGTACTACGAGAGACGAGATTCATGAATACATCAAAGTGGGTGAAGTTCTCCTGCATTTAATAGATACTGCCGGTATAAGAGAGAGTGAAGACCCTGTGGAGATGATTGGTATCGAAAGAACTTGGAAAGCTTTGAATATGGCTGATGTAATTCTTCTTCTGCTTGATGTTTCGGAATATAATTCTCACTGCTTGACAAAAGAGGAACAAATTATTTTGGAAGAATACGCTGAAAAGACCATCGTACTTATAAATAAAGTCGATATGGTTCCTGACTATGAATTTGTCGATTCATTTCTTCCGCTCAAGGTCTTTGCTATACCCTTTTCCGTGAAAAAACATTTTGGTTTTGGCGATTTGGAAAAGGAAATCTTGCATAGGGTTTATGAAGGTGATTCATCGATATCTCCGGAGCCGTTTCTTTCAAATATTCGCCAGATTCAAGCCTTAGAAAATAGTATTCATTCTTTAGAAAAAGCACTGGAAGCAGTTTATGCCGATGTTCCATTTGATCTCGTTTCAATTGATGTTCGGTCCTCGCTCGAAGAAATATCTTCGATAACAGGACATAGCGTTCAGGAAGATTTAATAAATAATATTTTTACAAGATTCTGTATAGGGAAGTAGGTTTATTGTGGAATACTTTGCAGGAAAATATGACGTTATCGTCATAGGGGCGGGGCATGCCGGCTGTGAGGCAGCTCTTGCCTCAGCTCGTATGGGGTGTGAGACCCTATTGATTACAATTAATTTAGACCGGGTCGCCCATATGCCCTGTAATCCTTCAATTGGTGGCCCGGCAAAAGGCCATCTGGTAAGAGAAATTGATGCACTCGGCGGGCAAATGGGAATTGTGGCTGATGAAACTTCTCTCCAGGCCAGAACCTTAAATACAGGGAAGGGTCCGGCAGTCCATGCGCTTAGAGTACAGTCCGATAAAAAGCAATATCATCGCAGAATGTTGGAGGTGCTTTATAAACAACCCAGACTTACTTTGGTCCAGGCACTGGTGGAGAGACTTGTTCTAAAAAATAATATCATCAATGGACTGGTAACCAGGACGGGCGCTAAGTTTGAGGCAGCCTGCATTGTCTTGACCAGCGGAACTTATTTACGAAGTAAGATTATTATAGGCGAAGCGATATATGAAGGCGGACCGGGAGGAGATATTACTTCATCCACCTTATCTCAGAATCTTAAAGATTTAGGTATAGATATGGGACGGTTTAAGACAGGCACCCCACCTAGAATTCAAAAAAGCTCGGTGGACTTCTCGAAGTTTGTTATACAACCCGGAGATAATATTCCAAAAACCTTTTCTTTTATGCCGACGGAAAGTATATTTTGGGGCAAAGATCCTGCTAAACAATTGCCATGCTGGTTAGGATATACTACAAAGGAAACGCATGCGATTATTCAGGAGAATTTACACCGTGCACCCCTTTATACCGGAGTAATCGAAGGTATTGGTCCTCGTTATTGTCCGTCCATTGAAGTTAAGATAGTCCGGTTTGCCCAAAGAGAGGCACATCAAATATTCTTGGAACCTGAAGAGGCTAATAGTGAAGAATTGTATGCTGCAGGGCTCTCCACTAGTTTTCCGGAAGAAATACAGCATATGTTTTTCCGTAGTATCCCTGGTTTAGAAAAGGTTAGGATTTTGCGACCCGGATATGCTATTGAATATGACTACGTAAAACCCTATCAGCTTTCTTTAACCTTAGAGGTTCGTTCTTTGCCCGGTTTATTTACGGCAGGACAACTTAACGGAACTTCCGGTTATGAGGAAGCAGCGGCTCAGGGTCTTTACGCCGGAATTAATGCCGCCTTAAAATCCATGGGTAAAAATCCTTTTACGTTAAAACGTTCCGATAGTTACCTTGGTGTCATGATTGATGATCTGGTCAATAAAGAAATCAAAGAACCTTATAGACTACTAACATCCCGAGCTGAGTATCGGCTTTTGCTGAGACAAGATAATGCCGACCTTCGTCTTACGGAGAAGGGACGCAGCATTGGGTTGGTAGATGAGCAAAGATGGCAACTCTTTCAGAATAAGCGAAAACAATTAGAGGAAATCTTAACTAAATGGAAAACAACTAGTTTCTCGTCAACTGATGCTGAGGTGCAAGAACTTCTTATTAGAATCGGTTCTTCTCCCTTACGGAGCGCTGCCAAAGCCGGGGAATTGATTAAGAGACCCGAATTTAGAATTGAACACCTTTATCAACTAATCCCTGAGATGAATGATTACAATAATGAAGTATTGGAGCAAGCTTCTATTCAGTTAAAATACAAGGGATATATTGAAAAGCAATTGGATGAAGTACGGCGATTTATCAAACTTGAAGAAAAAATGCTTCCATTTGATTTAGATTATGAACAAATTCGTGGCTTGTCTAATGAAGCTCAGCAGAGACTAAAAGAGGTACACCCGATAAATGCAGGACAGGCCTCGAGAATAAGTGGTGTCAATCCTGCGGATATTTCCGTTATCCTTATTTATTTAGAACAAAGGCGAAGGAGTATGGGCGATGCCGGATAAGGGACTGACGAATGATATTGCTAACCAGTTGGAACTTCTAAGGTATATGGCTAGGGAAAGCCTGGATATAGAGCTGACGGATGCTCACTTGATCCAGTTCTCTGTTTATATAGACTTGTTATTGGAGTGGAATGAGCGAATTAACTTAACAGCAATAACTGAACCGGGCGATATTATTATTAAACATTTTTTAGATTCTTTGGTATTCGTAAAATGGCTGGAAAAATATTATCCGCAGCAGCAGGAGATACTTCTAGGCGATCTAGGGACCGGAGCAGGGTTTCCGGGAATACCCATTAAGATTCTATTGCCTCGGATCAACGTAGTATTAATCGATGCTCTGGCAAAAAGAATTAACTTTTTAAATAAAGTATCTTTAAGCCTAAATTTGTTAGGTGTAGAAACTTATCATGCCAGAGCCGAGGATTTTGGCCGGGATCTTAAATATCGCGGAACCTTTGATCTTATTGTGGCAAGGGCTGTGGCCGGGCTTCCAGTTCTTCTTGAGTACTCCTCCCCTTTACTGAAAGTTGGGGGGCGTTTTTTTGCCGCTAAAGGGCTGGATCCTGAAAGTGAAATTTTGGCTGCCCAAAAAGCTATGCAAATTCTGAACTGCGAGGTTGAGTATTTTGCTAAGTATCGTCTGGCAGATGGGGCGGACTATCGATCTTTGTTAATTATTAAAAAGACCGGCCCTACTCCGGGCAAATATCCACGGCAGGCCGGAAAACCGAAAAGAAATCCTCTTTAAAAATACTAACATATTTGTTTTGCCTATTATATTATTTATTATATAAGAGCATTTAAAAAGATGCTTTTTTGTTTTTTGATTTGATTTGATAGTATAATATTAATGTTATAAGATAAACCCTTAATAAGGTTCTTTTGTCTATCAGCGGAGGAGGAAAAAATATGGCTAGGATTATTGCCATTGCGAATCAAAAAGGAGGTGTTGCCAAGACCACCACAGCCGTCAACCTTTCATCAAGTCTCGTGGAAAAAGGGAAAAAGGTACTCCTCGTTGATCTTGACCCTCAAGGTAATGCAACGAGCGGAAGCGGTATTATGAAGCATAAGCTGACGCGCTGTATCTATGATGTTATTATTAATGAAGAAGCAATTAGCAATGTCATTGTAGAGACTGAAATGAAAAACTGGAAGGTGGCTCCTGCACGTATAGAATTAGCCGGTGCCGAGATAGAACTTGTTTCTCAAATGTATCGCGAGGGAAAGTTGAGAACGGCATTGAATGAAGTGAAAGATGATTACGACTTTATTCTGATAGATTGTCCCCCTTCATTAGGGCTTCTTACTTTAAATGCTTTATGTGCTGCAACGGATGTACTGATACCTATTCAATGCGAATATTATGCACTTGAGGGGCTAAGCCTTCTAGTCAATACACTTGATAAGGTCAAACGATCAATCAATAGAGATCTTCAGGTTATCGGAGTGTTGCTGACAATGTTTGACGCCCGAACAAATTTGTCTATCCAGGTTGTTGATGAGGTTAAAAATTTTTTCAGAGATAAAGTCTTTCGGACTATCATTCCAAGGAACGTCCGGCTTAGCGAAGCACCGAGTCATGGTTTGCCAATAGTATTATATGATGGAAAATCACGCGGGGCGGAAGTATATAGAGATTTAGCCAAGGAGGTCTTAGAACGTGTCTAACAAGGGATTGGGACGTGGTTTAGGCGCACTTATTACCGATAGGGAAACTGAGAGCAGTGAGATAAAAGAGATAATGCTTGTGGATATTCTCCCTAACCCTGAGCAGCCCAGGCGTGATTTTAATGAGGAAAAACTTCGAGAACTTGCGGAGTCGATCCGTGAAAATGGATTATTACAGCCGATTCTCGTAAAACCGGAAGGGAGCAGGTATCATATCATCGCCGGTGAAAGACGTTATCGCGCATCGCAATTGGCTGGCTTGGACCGCATTCATTGTATTGTCAGAAACTGCACGGCTCAGGAAATGACAGAAAAGGCTTTAATTGAGAATATCCAGCGCGCCGATCTTTCACCGGTTGAAGAAGGGCTGGCCTATGCCCGTTTAATGGAGGAGTATGGACTTACACAAGAACAAGTGGCGAAGAGAGTAGGTAAAGGCAGGCCGACTATTGCTAATCTCTTGCGAATTATTCAACTTCCGGACGAAGTACTTGATTTGTTAAAGAAAGGCAGTATTTCCTTAGGACATGCCAAAGTTTTGCTTTCTCTGGATAATACGGCGGAGCAAATTAGTTTTGCCAATAAAATTATTACTGAGGGACTCTCGGTGCGAGAGATAGAAGATAATATTCATGATCGTACCCAAAATAAGTCTCAGCGTAAGCCTATGGAGACGAGGAAAAAGGATTATAATGAATATATCGATATTGAGGAAAAGCTTCGTAACTTTTTCCAAACCAAAGTATCCATTAAGGGAAATGCTGATAGAGGCAAAATCGAAATCGATTATTACTCAAAAGATGAGTTTAATCGTCTTCTGGAAACATTCAACATCGAAATTTAGTGTTCCACGTGGAACACTAATCAATAAATATAAAAATAAGTTCCACGTAGAACATAGCGGAAAAGGAGAAAAAAAGAAAAGTGTTAGGGACCACGGTTAATTTTTTTGCTATCATTGTTGGAGGATTCGCGGGGATAATATTCGGCAAGATTTTTCCGGAGAAGTTAAAAGCTACCCTTATTCAAGGACTAGGGTTAACGGTCATAGCGATCGGACTGCAAATGGCCTTAAAGACAGGCAATATTTTGGTTGTCATAGCTAGTTTGGTTTTGGGAGGTATTATTGGAGAATCAATTGACATTGAGGCCCGGCTGAACAATTTTGGCCAATACCTGGAAAAGACTTTCTCACGCAGCGGCCAAGGAAAATTTACAAAAGCCTTCGTCACCACAAGTCTAATTTATTGCGTCGGGGCAATGGCTATTGTCGGAGCATTGGAAGATGGACTTAAAAATAATCATAGTATTCTCTTTGCCAAATCCGCTTTAGATGGAATTACGGCTATTATCTTTTCTTCATCAATGGGTATTGGCGTACTATTTGCTGCTATTCCGGTATTCTTATACCAAGGATGCATTGCTCTTTTTGCAGGACTGTTACAAGGAGTGCTATCTGATCCGGTAGTAACAGAAATAAGTGCTGTCGGAGGGCTGCTTATCTTGGGCATCGGGATAAACATGTTGGGAATAAAAGAAATAAAGATTGGCAATCTGCTTCCCGGTATTTTTATTGCAATTCCATTAGTAATAATACTCCAGCATTTTGGCATGTATTAAACAAGAGAAAAGTAAAACACTAAATAATAAAAGTAGAACATTTAAAAAAATAGAATATTGATTCATTTTAACTTAATGAAAATAATATAGACAATAATTAGGGAATTGATTTTTATGGGGGGAATTTTTTTTGGATTTTAATATTAATGAACAAGTACTATCAATAATTACTTTTATTGTAAGTTTGCTGGCTGTAATCTCCTTATGTTTGACGTTTGTTTTGTTGGCACGGATGAATAAGTTTAAAAAAGCATATATTAGTATGCAGACCTTTATGTCAGGAGCCAGTCTTGAAAGCTTAATTAAAGCCAATTTGAGCGAGATCATGAAAGCTAACGAGAAAATAGCAAGTCAAGATACGAGATTAGACCGCCTCGAAAGTAAAATGCGCAGTGCTGTTGACAGTGCTGCGCTTGTGAGATTCAATTCATTTGCTAATATGGGAGCGGAACTGAGCTTTTCCCTTGCTTTACTAAACCAGCAAGAGACCGGAGTCTTGCTTACCGGAATTCACAGTGTGGAAGAATGCAGGTTATATGCAAAAGCAGTAGATCATGGACAAGCTTCGGTTAAATTAAGTCAAGAAGAAAAGCTTGCTATAGAAAAAGCCTGTAACAGTATTAAAGTTTAGTACTTTACCTGACAGTTTCAAGGTAAGTTTTATAGAATATGCTGCATATAGCATCGGACATTTGCCAGACAATATTCAAACGAGTATTTTGCAGCACCATGTATTGCGCAAAACCATTGATATTAACGATGCCGGTAAAGTGGATCTCTCCTACTTCTGGCAACTCTTTTTTCACTGCTGTGCCCGGTTTCAGCGGGCCGTCAGTTAGGGTAATAAAGCCTACCGAATCAAGATGACCTAAACAAGCATCAAGAGCAATAATGTATGGATCATCATAGGTAAAGCGGATTTGCTGAAGGGTTGTCTTTAAATTTTCGGCATGGACTGGCTCCTCAAGGGTACCTATAACCGTCAAGCCAGGCAGGAATTCCTGTTTCATTTTTGTGCCTGTCAGCGGACCTAAGGAGTCTCCGGTGGAGCGGTCAGTTCCTATGCATAATAGGATTACTTGTCTATCCTTTGCCTGCTTAAGATGGTTCTTGAGTTTTGATTGAAGATAGGCCATGCCTTGATTATCATTATAATGCGCTCTAATATCCTGATTTTCACTAAATAAGGAAAGCGGATTCAAATTGAATACCCCCAAAAAATCTATTCATTAATTTTATTTCCATATTTAGTTATTTCTATACACATAATAATCCATATATGAAAAAAGTATATATGTTAAATGAGGTTAAGTCTGAATGGATATAAAAATGAAAGAGAATCACCTGCTTATTGGAACGGCCGGTCATGTCGATCATGGAAAAACCCAACTAATTAAAGCCTTAACCGGGATAGATACTGATCGTCTCAAAGAAGAGAAAGAAAGAGGAATTTCGATTGAACTAGGATTTGCCAGCTTAATTCTTCCGGATGGAAGAAGCGCTGGAATAGTCGATGTTCCAGGACATGAAAAATTTGTTAAGCAGATGTTGGCCGGGGCTAGCGGAATGGATATCGTTCTTTTAGTTATTGCAGCTGATGAGGGTGTAATGCCTCAAACAAAAGAACATTTAGATATTCTCGATCTGTTGAATATCGACAAAGGAATCATTGTGCTTACAAAAATAGATATGGTAGATAAAGAATGGCTTCTAATGATTGAACAGGATACGAAAGAAAAATTAAAAGATAGTAAACTAAAAGACTCCCCACTTTGCAAAGTATCATCGATTACCCTGGAAGGGATACCCGAACTTAAGCAAACTATAATAAAGACATTGGATAATACTAAAAAGAGGGAGACAGATCTTCCTGCAAGGATGCCGATAGATAGAGTTTTCTCAATACAAGGATTTGGAACAGTGGTAACAGGAACTATAAAAGAAGGCGTTTTTTACAAAGGACAAGAGATAAAGATTGAACCAGGAGATCGGACAGCTAAAATCAGAAATATTCAGGTTCACGGAGAACAAGTTACGGAAGTATCAGCCGGTCAGAGGGGTGCAATCAATTTAAACGGGTTGGCGGTAAAGGATATTGATAAAGGGAGTTCGTTGGTTATTCCCGGACAGTATACCGTTGGGCAGATTTTAGATGTTGAATTAATGAACCTTGCGAGCGAACAAAGAAGCATCAAACAAAGACAAAGGATACGTTTACATCTAGGGACAGCAGAAATATTAGGACGAATCCATCTGTTGGAACAAGAAGAGATAGTACCGGGGAAAACACAAATAGCCCAGGTCATTTTGGAAGGACCGGTTCTGGCCGCACCAGGCGACCGTTTTGTAATAAGGTATTACTCCCCTGTTAGTACGATTGGCGGCGGAACAGTACTTGGCATTACATCCTTAAAAAGGAAGAGGTTTAAGGAGAAAGTTATAGCAGAACTACAGTTAAAAGCTAAAAGAAGTGTCAAGGAACTAATTGTCAAAGAGTTGAATTATCCGGCTGCTATAAATGAAATTGCCAAAGTAATAAATTTCAGCAAAAGTGAAATAGAGCAAGCTATAAAAGATTGCTTGGAGGAAGAAAAAATAGTCGTACTTTCTGAAGACGGGAGTAATTTGTTTTGGGATTGGCGTGCTGCGGAAAAGTGGGGACGGGAGGCCTCCGCGGAAGCAGCAGAATATCAAAAGAGAAATCCGCTGCGGGGAGGGATTGGACGTGAAGAATTAAAGATAAAGATAAGTAAGAATCTTTCTCTTAAACGTTGGCAATCAATTCTCGGGTGGGCAGCAGATAAAGGGTTCCTAAAAATAACGGGCAATCTTATCGAGGCCTTGCCTGAAATCAAACTTCCTGTCAATATGGAGAAAAAGCTAGAAGATTTAATGGCAGCAGGGGAAAAGGCAGGATTAACCCCGCTTGATTTACATGAGGCTGTTTTATCTTGCGGGATACCGGCAGCTCAAGCCCGGGAATACGCAGGGTATTTAACAGCTAAAGGAATATGGGCAAAAATAGACGCATATTATTTTTCAGTTAAAGCTTTAGATAAGGCTAAAGATATGCTGAGGGAGTTGCTGTTGAAAAAGGGAGAGATAACAGTCTCCGAGGCTAAAGAATATTGGCAAACTTCACGAAAGTATGCAGTACCTCTTTTGGAACACTTTGATACAGTTCATTTTACAAGAAGAGAAGGATCAATCAGAAAATTGTACGAATAATGATTACACGCCAATTGCAGTGTAGATTATTCAAAGAATTTGCATGTAAAAATAATTAAAGTTCACATGCAAATTTACAATGAGATTTACACTTAGTTTATGCCAATATCACAGCTTGTACTTAGTATCTCTTCTGAATTTTAATCGCGGCTGAGACCGGGACTTCAGACATAATAAAACAATGGAGAGATCAGGCAAGCTCTGAAGACCATGACCGGATTCCAAGGAAATAGCGGATTGATCAACGTTACGAAATATATTTTATTTGTATAGTAAATGTGTTAGAATGATATTCTATAAAACAGTCTAGTAAGTATAAAAATAGTATCTTTAGGCAGGGGAATGTAGGGCGGCTGGTGCCGTTCCCGGACTTCAAATCCGTGTGTCGGGGCGCAGAACGTTCCGAGGTGTGTTCGATTCGCACACATTCCCGCCATTCCTCAATGAGGGGGATTTAAAGGTGAGCACATTTGATATTATTATTCTTGTTTTGCTGGCCTTGGCTGGGATAATCGGTTTTCAAAAAGGGCTTATTACCGGTGTCTCCAAGTTTATTGGCAAGATCGCCGCTATTTTTATCGCTTATGCTTTTCACCAACAATTTCTTAGTTTGCTTGAGAAAGTTGTCGGCATTAGGGAAATGATAACGCCTAAAGTTGGAGAATTACTGCTTAAAATGGTGGAAGGAAAGATAGCGGGTGGCGGATATGGGAATTCAAATGCCTTAATTCAGCCTGTGGCAGCGCAGGCAACAAAAGTCTTAACCGATTATGTCTTAAACATAGGCTCAATTCTGATATTGTTCATCTTAGCATCATTAATAATCAATCTGATTATTGCTATGGTTATTACTCCTCTGGCGAGGAACTTAAGCCTTGTCAATAGAGGAGGCGGGTTAGCTTTTGGAGTTTTAAGTTCGGGAGTTGTTTTATGTCTGATTCTAGGGCTGATAACTCCTTTTCTTACGACAACCAGCCCTAGCGTTTTAAAGCTGAACGACTCGTTCCTCTATCCCTGGATGATCCAGGGTTATGATGCCGTTATGCCGGTAATATCCGGGTTTTCCGGCGATATTCTTACCAATCCGCTGGAATCCATACCCATATTTAAAGAGACTTCTCTGTAAAGTGCTATTTTTAACCTTATATTATCCTTGGGAGGGTTCGGGTAGAGATGAAACTTGACATAGGGGATATTGTCCGTCTTCGTAAAACCCATCCCTGTGGGAATCAAGATTTTAAAATAATGAGAACAGGAATGGATTTTAGAATTGAATGCCTTAAGTGTGGTCATCAGACTTGGATTACCCGAATAAAATTAGAAAGAAATATAAAAGAGATTATCTATTCTGGTGATAAACAGAAACAAATGATGGAGGAAAATTAATGTCCTTGTATGTTGGAATTATTGGTTTGCCAAATGTGGGCAAATCAACGCTTTTTAATGCTATTACCAAGGCTGGTGCAGAGTCGGCCAACTATCCTTTTTGTACGATAGATCCGAATGTCGGTATCGTACAGGTACCCGATCAAAGACTTAATGAATTGGCGAGAATTGTTAATCCTCAACAGATTGTTCCGGCAGCGGTAGAATTTGTGGATATTGCTGGTTTGGTAAGAGGAGCTAGTAAAGGGGAAGGGCTCGGGAATAAGTTTTTATCTCATATCCGTGAGGTGGATGCTATTGTTCATGTCGTCCGTTGCTTCGAAGATGAAAATGTCATTCACGTTGAGGGAAAGATAGATCCGGTAAGAGACATAGAAACAATTAAGATGGAACTGATTTTAGCCGATATGGAAACTCTCGTCAGAAGGCAGGCTAAGCTGGTAGGGATGATTAAATCCGGAGATAAAAAGGCTAAGCCGGAAGCAGACGTTCTCGACCGTTTAGCAAAGGAATTTGATCAGGGGATTCCAGCCAATATGGCTGACTTATCACCTGAGGAAAGAGAACTTATTAAAAGTGTTAACCTGTTAACTTTAAAACAGGTAATTTATGCTGCCAATGTTTCGGAAGCGGAAGCTGCTTCCGGGGAGAATAATCCATACGTACAGAAAGTAAAGGAAGTTGCGCTTTTAGAGAAAGCCGACGTTATTCCTATTTGTGCCAAAATAGAAGCTGAGATTGCCGAGTTGCCTGAAGAGGAAAGAGATTTGTTTTTACAAGAGCTCGGGCTGCAGGAATCGGGGCTGGAAAAGCTAATTCGCAGTGCTTTTCGGCTACTTGGCTTGATGACTTTTTTTACAGCCGGGCCGAAAGAGGTGAAAGCCTGGACGATCAGCCAGGATACCAAGGCTCCCCAGGCGGCGGGCACTATTCACTCTGATTTTGAACGGGGGTTTATCAGGGCCGAGGTTGTCAGTTGTGAACATTTTATGGACAATAAGGGGCTGAACGGGGCCCGCGAAAAAGGACTCGTTAGATTAGAAGGCAAAGATTATATTGTTCATGATGGAGATATTGTCCATTTTAGATTTAATGTCTAGGATAATTCAAAAGCTCAAAAAATCTCTTCGGTCAAAGTTCATCTGGTGAAAACCTGCTGAATGGGGTAAGTCATCTAAGTCCCTTTGGATATGATGTTCTTATTTGAAAAAAGACTATTAGGGTGGATAGCCATTGAGTGGTTGTCCGTTTTTTTGTGGTCTAATCTCAAATCTGAAATAAATGTCAAGAGGGAGGAGGTGGCAAATTATGTGGAAAGTTATTACAATGATCGTTTGCCCAATCGCATTGATACTTCTGTATATATTTAAATCCTCGGAGTTTAGTATCGCAGCGGCATTTTTGATTGCAGTAGCAGGATTGCTGGTAGGTCAATTATTAATTCAGATAGTATCTCGGATTATTGGTAAACCTCATTCAATAAATCTCATTCAACACATCAATATTCAATAAATTATTAGAAATTATTAGAAATTTCTGTCAATATTCAATAAATTGCCAAACAGTAAATTCAATGTTATAATAATTTGCTGAAGTATAATCATTCAGTAAATTATTATCCCTGCTCTGCACAAGTTGCGGGGCCATTTAGTCCGGGGGGAGGTGCAGTTATGCAAGCGTACGAAGTTATGTACATTATTAGACCTGACTTTGATGAAGAGGCAGTTAAGGCGAACGTGGACAAGTTTGCTGAAGTAGTAACTTCCAATGGGGGCACAGACCTTAAGGTTGACCTCTTGGGAAAACGACGTCTGGCTTATGAGGTCAAGAAATTCAATGAAGGCGTTTATATCCTGATGAATTTCGCCGGTGAAGCTCATACGGTTGAGGAACTGGAAAGGCTGATGAAAATTTCAGATGCCGTTATCAGATTTCTGACAACCAAGAAAGATTGATTAACGGAGGGATATAGGGTGTTTAATCGAGTTATTTTAATAGGCCGATTGACGAAAGACCCTGAGCTTCGTTATACCACGAATGGTGTAGCTGTAGCTACATTTACTCTGGCCGTAAATAGAAACTATAAAAATGCCCAGGGAGAAAAAGAGACTGACTTTATTCCTTGTGTCGCGTTCAGGCAGCTGGCTGAACTTTGTGCCAATTACCTTTCTAAAGGAAAATTAGCAGCACTTGAAGGTCGGCTTCAAATTCGTTCTTATGAAGCACAAGACGGTCAAAAGAGATATGTGACAGAGATAGTAGCGGATGATGTTAGATTCCTAAGTCCGAAGGATAATAACAATAGTTCCAGTTCTTCCGCAGGCGCAGATAATTTTGGTTCATTTGCCCATGAAGTTAGTTTAGATGATGATATACCATTTTAGTCCGAAGGGAGGAGCGTTCAATGGCTAACGCTGCCGTTAAAAAAGATCGAGGACGCCGTCCGCGTAAAAGAGTATGCAGTTTTTGTATCGATAAAGTTGAAAGTATCGACTATAAAGAGACTCATAAATTACGCAAGTATATAACGGAAAGAGGAAAAATATTGCCTCGCAGGATTTCCGGCAATTGTGCGAAACATCAGAGACAAGTTACAATTGCTGTTAAACGGGCTCGCAGCATAGCGTTGCTGCCCTACATGATCGACTAGTAAAAAAGAGGGAGCAATGCTCCCTCTTTTTTGGTCGACCATAAAAACTTTCTGATAGATCTAAGTATATATCATCCTTAGAGGCGAGAAAACAAGAAGGAGTTTCCATGTATTTTCGCGAACTCATATGTACCTTATATTTTAGGGGGTAGTATAATAGTGGAATCTGTGGCAATCGATGTCGTAAAGTGCTCTAAAACTATTGAGGAGCTAAAGGTGGAACTCCTTAAAGCCCAATGGCTGGTCCAACACAGTACGCTTAATGCCTCTGAGGTTCAGATTCTTGACAGCATGGCCAAACTGGTCGGTTTAAGTTATTTGCTTACGCGCAGATTAGGTTTTGATTTTTCCAGGTTGGATAGGGTATTATATAAACAACTGGCCCAGTGGCAAAAAGATGATTTTTTTAACTTGGAATCTGAGTGGGGAGAGTTAAGCTTTTTGCTCAATTATTTGGTTCCCGAGGAAGACTGATACAGGAGATAGCTTCATGTATATTAGCGACAAGGATGCGCTTAAATATGCATCCAGGATAATTCTTGTTTTTGTCCCTTTCCTTTTATCTTTCTTTAATATCTGGAGTTGGTTTGGCGAGACTCTTATTTTTCTTGCTTTGTTTATCCATTACAGAAATTCGAGTCTTAAACTGACTTCTATTTTACTTGTGTTAGGTTATTTGTTAGCTATTGTTGTTAGCGGAGCCAATAGTTTCTTGCAGATAGGATTTTCTCCTTGGGCAGGTATTCTACTACTGGGGTTGGAGCAAAGAGGAATGAAAACAGGACCGAGCATGTTTTGGAGTCTGATATTAGTGGCTCTTTTAAGTGGTCTGCCCGTTATTCCAACAGTTAAAGTGGCCCTCCAACCGGAAAATGTTCAGGCCCAGATAACTTTATTACTGCAGATGGCTGAACAGCAGGGGTTCTTAAGTGCTTTTGAAAAACAAGGGTTGTCCATAGACTATTTCCGAAGTTATTTTGCGAGTGCAGTATCGGTTTACTTTAAATTAATGCCGGCCATGGCTGGCATAATTGGCATGATGGAGATGGGTTTTGCATATCTAATTTTTCGACTATCAATAAGAGGCAGGCGTGAAATAACTGCTTTTTCACAGTGGAGTATACCCTGGTATGCAGTTTGGATTGCGATTATCGGGATATCGGCCTATTTAAGTGGTGACTACTTAAAGGCTAATGTTATAAAGATAATTGGAATGAACTTGATAATGGTGATAGCTGCAATTTCATTATTATTAGGCTGTTGCTGTTTTGTTTATGTGGTTTTACATCCCAAAACTCCTCGTATTTTTATTTGGATGATAATTATCGGGGCGATATTTTTTTCTTATTATATATTAGCAGGACTAATATTTGTTGGGCTATTTGATATGGTGTTTTATTTTAGAAAGATTCCCGAAAAAAGCAAGGAGGGAAAACCGTGAAAGTAATTTTAAAAGAAGACGTTAAAGCTCTAGGCAAGAAAGGGAAGATATGCGAGGTATCTGATGGTTATGCCCGAAATTTTTTAATTCCCCGGAGTCTTGCTATGGAGGCCACCGAAGGAAATGTTCAGGATTTAGCTCATAAGCAAAAACAAGAAGAACTGCGCAAACAAAAAGAAAGACAGGCAGCCTTGGATTTAAAGGGTAGAATCGAAGGTTTAAACTTAATCCTTAAAGTTAAAGTAGGAGAAAAAGGAAGACTATTTGGTTCAGTTTCCAATAAAGAGATTGCAGAAGTATTAGAAAAACAATATAAACTCAAACTAGATAAAAGGAAAATAGATATTAAAGAACCTATTAAAGCGATTGGAGACTATAATGTAACAATCAAGCTTCACCCTGAAGTAACAGCCAATGTTATAATTAAGGTGGTAGCTAGTTAATAGATTCAGAAAAACATAAGGAAGTGACCTAAGTGCATAGCTTATTAAGGAAATTCCTTAAACAAAAAGATGCAAACCCAGAGGAGGTTTCATCAGACCAGTTAAAGCTCGAAATTGACACTTTGTATGTCGTGCTTTCCAATATTTACGGAACCGATAAGCTGATACTAAAAGCCAGTAAACTCGAAGCACTAGGGCTCATGCGTTCTGAACTTTTGGGAGAAAGACTTCTTGGCCTTCAAAAATTGGCAAATGACGATCCGACAGAGAAGAATGTTCCAAAAATAGATGAGATTCCTTCACTTCTCCAAGAAATAGAGGAACATATTGCCGAGATTCTAGCGAAAAGGTCGGTCGAGGAAAGACTTAATCAGGCTGTAGCAGAAAAGATGCAGGAGCATCATGAAGAGTATATCAAAGAAATAAAAACCCAAGTTCTAAAAGAAACAGGGGGACCTGAAAATGCTCAGACCCTCAAAAAACTTGCTCAACTCGAAAAAATGAATGCCACTAAACCGGTGTCTTCAGCGATAGAGATCTTAAAACCCCAAACTCTCGAGGAGATCGTTGGTCAGGAAAGTGCCCTGCAAGCTCTTTTAGCTAAACTTGCCACACCATTTCCCCAGCATATTCTAATTTATGGTCCGCCTGGGGTAGGGAAGACATCCGCTGCCCGGGTAGCATTGGAGACAGTGAAAGCCTTTCCTGATTCTCCGTTTGGTCCGGATGCACCTTTTATCGAAGTGGATGGTACGACTTTACGTTGGGATCCGAGGGATGTTACGAACCCACTTCTTGGTTCGGTCCACGATCCGATTTACCAAGGGGCAAAAAAGGATCTGGCGGATACCGGAATACCTGAGCCTAAACTAGGACTGGTTAACGATGCCCACACTGGTGTTCTGTTTATCGATGAAATTGGAGAGATGGATCCAACTCTTTTAAATAAACTTTTAAAAGTATTGGAGGATAAAAGAGTTTATTTTGAATCTTCCTATTATGATCCTCAGGACGCTAAAAGTCCTCTCTACATTAAAAAAATTTTTGAGGAAGGTGTTCCGGCGGATTTTGTTCTGATTGGCGCTACAACCAGAGAACCGCATGAACTAAATCCGGCCCTTCGTTCTCGTTGTGCCGAGGTTTATTTTGTTCCTTTGGAACCGTCTCATATTATTGAGATAGTCAGACAGGCCGCCCGTAAACTGGCAGTGCAGTTAGAAGAAGGCGTACCCGATATTATTAGTGAGTATGTGATTGAAGGCAGAAAAGCTAACAGTATTCTCTTGGATGCTTATGGTTTCGCCAGATTTAAGAACTCCGGTGAAAAGGATGTTGTTATTACTGGAAAAGAGGTCCGTGAAGTCTTGCGCTCAGCCCGTCTAACCCCTTACGTCCATCAAAAGGTTATTCCGGGAAAGGTTATCGGCAGGATTTTAGGGTTAGGGGTTTCAGGCTTTCTGGGGTCAATTTTAGAGATAGAAGTAAAGGTATTCTCCGGTCTAGCCGGCAAGGGGAATATACGTTTTAACGAGACGGCCGGATCCATGGCCAGAGATGCGGTATTTAATGCGGCAGCCGTTATTCGTAACTTAACAGGAGAAGATATAAAGAATTATGATCTTCATGTCAATGTTGTGGGCGGGGGTAGAATTGACGGTCCCTCGGCAGGATTGGCAACTACCATGGCTATTTACAGTGCGCTTAAGGACCAGCCGCTTCGAAGGGATGTTGCGGTTACCGGCGAAATATCTATTCAAGGAAAAGTAAAACCGGTAGGCGGGATTTATGAAAAAATCTTTGGAGCGAAACAGGCAGGAGTTAACACCGTGATTATTCCCGAAGAAAATCTGGCGGAGGTTCCTTCAGGACTGAAAGGGATTGAAGTAATTGCTGTTAACAAGATAGAGGAAGCTTTAAAAGTGGCCCGAGCCGACTAGAAATAAAACAGGAAATAAGCAAAGGTAAGATAGGAAGCAGAGTAAGGAGAAAAGAGATATGGAACTTGGCAAAGTTCCGCCCCATAATCTGGAGGCAGAACAGGCTGTGTTGGGGGCACTGATGCTTGATCCCCAAAAAAGCAGTGTTGTTTTTGAGATCCTGCGGCCGGAGGATTTCTATAGAGACAACCACAAGAGCGTTTATCTCGTCATCAGGGATACTTTCGAAAGAGGAGATCCTGTTGATTTAGTTATTGTGTCCGAAAGTTTACGCCAGGCAGGTCGGCTGGAAAGCATCGGGGGGATTGGAACGATCTCTCAGATAGCGGCTTCAGTTCCATCGGCTGCTAACGTGGAACATTATGCCCGTATCGTGGCCGAAAAGTCTTTGCTTAGACAGCTGATCAAGATGGCCGGCTATCTTGAAGAAAAAGGGTATGAGTCAGGGGAAGAAGCTTTCAGCCTCTTGGAAGAAGCGGAGCGGCTGATACTGGATATTTCCCAGCGGCAGACTAAAGATGGATTTGTTACTATCCGCAGCATTTTGTTAAAAACTTTTGATAAAATAGAGTATCTTTTTGCTAATAAAGGCAATTTGACTGGAATCCCTTCCTATTTTAAGGAGCTAGACAGAATTACTTCCGGTTGGCAGCCTTCGGATCTTATTATTATTGCAGGACGGCCATCCATGGGAAAAACTGCTTTAGTGTTAAATATGGCTCAAAACGCAGCGGTTAAAGCCGGTATTTCAATTGCGCTCTTTAGTTTGGAAATGTCCAAGGAGCAATTAGTTCAACGAATGTTATGTTCAGAAGCCATGGTTGATCAACAAAGGGTTAGGACAGGGGAGTTATTAGATACTGATTGGCCAAAACTTACCCAGGCAGTAGGTCCGTTATCTGAGTCTCCTATCTATATAGACGATACGGTCGGCATTTCCTTAGCCGAATTGCGCTCCAAAGCCCGCCGCCTTAAGCTTGAGCAAGGATTAGGACTGATTATCATTGATTACCTGCAATTAATGACGGTAGGCAAGAGAATGGAAAGCAGGCAACAGGAAGTTGCTCAGATTTCTCGCGGTTTAAAAGGGATAGCCCGGGAGCTTGCCGTACCGGTCATTGCTCTTTCCCAACTTAATCGCGGGGTTGAGCAGCGTCAGGATAAAAGACCGATCATGTCCGATCTTTTAGAATCAGGAGCAATCGAGGCTGATGCAGATGTCATTTCTTTTATCTATAGAGATGACTATTACCATCCTGAGTCAGAAAAAAAAGGAATTGCCGAAATTATTATTGCCAAACACCGTAACGGGCCGGTCGGAACTGTGGAACTAGGCTATTTAAAAGAATTTACAAAGTTTGTTAATCTTGATAAGAGACATAATACAGCCTAATAAAATCGAACATTAGGGTTAATAAGGAGATAAATGTTCGATTTTATTGACAAACAAGAAGATGGGTTGATAATATTAACATGGTTATTAGGACAAAAATGGGGGGAATTACAATGGCAGCTGTTGTACTTATCGGGGCTCAATGGGGAGATGAAGGCAAAGGAAAGATAACTGATTTTCTTGCGGAAAAGGCAGATATGGTAGTACGCTACCAGGGAGGGAATAACGCCGGACATACTGTTGTGATCAACAAGGAAACGTTTAAATTGCATCTTATCCCGTCAGGGATTTTTTATGCCGACAAGATTTGCGTTATTGGCAACGGATTGGTGATTGATCCCAAGGTACTCATAGAGGAACTTGATTATCTTGAAAGCAAAGGGGTTAGTACTGCTAATTTAAAGATCAGCAGCAATGTCCATGTGATTATGCCCTATCATAGACTCTTTGATGTCTTAGAGGAAGAATCTAAGGGTGAAGAAAAGATAGGAACGACCAAGAAAGGAATTGGTCCTGCTTACAAGGATAAGGCTTCCCGTACGGGGATCAGGGTTTCGGATTTACTCGAGAAGGAAGAATTCGCTAAAAAACTCAAATTTAATCTCCAGGAAAAAAATCTGATAATTACAAAGATCTATGGCCAAAAAGAATTGGCGTATCAAGATATATTTGAAGAATACCTCGGATATGCGGAGAGGATTAGGCCCTATGTAACAGATACTTCGCTGATGGTTAATGATTATCTTGATGAGAAAAAGAAGGTGTTATTTGAAGGTGCTCAGGGTACCTTGCTTGATCTTGATCACGGTACGTATCCTTATGTTACTTCCTCTAACCCCATTGCGGGTGCTGCCTGTATCGGGGCTGGAGTCGGCCCGACCAAAATAAATAAAGTCGTGGGAGTAGTCAAAGCTTACACTACCCGGGTAGGGGAAGGACCATTCCCAACAGAACTAACCGGTGAGATGGGGGAACTTCTGCGGGAGCGCGGCAATGAATATGGAGCGACAACCGGACGCCCCCGTCGTTGTGGTTGGTTTGACGCTGTAATTCTTAGATATGCCGTCAGAGTTAGCGGAATTTCTGATATTGCCCTAACTAAGCTTGATATACTTACGGGATTAGAAACATTAAAAATTTGTATAGGATATCTGTATCAAGGCAAAATTCTGGTCAATTTTCCCCAGAGCTTAAATATCTTGGCAGAATGTGAGGCTGTTTATGAAGAAGTACCCGGCTGGCAAGAAGATTTAACCGGAATTACAAACTATAACAATCTGCCCGAGCAGGCCAAGAGGTATGTGGAGCGGATTGAAAGCCTTGCCAAGGTACCAATTACAATGCTGGCAGTTGGACCGGGGAGAACAGAAACCATTGTACGCGCATCAATTTTTTAGGCTTATCTTATAATAAATATTATTAGAAATTTCTTGACAGCTATAGTGCAATCGTGTAAAATTTTGTATCGTGGTGTGGGCCATTAGCTCAGTCGGTAGAGCACCTGACTTTTAATCAGGGTGTCCCGCGTTCGAGTCGCGGATGGCTCACCAATAAGGCCCATTGGTCAAGCGGCCTAAGANNTAGCTCAGTCGGTAGAGCAGAGGACTGAAAATCCTCGTGTCGGCGGTTCGATTCCGTCCTGAGGCACCAGACTGTACCTTACTCCTGTACATGAGGCAGGAGTTTACTATCTCAGGGAAAGATTCGAATAAATGATCGATACTTGACGTTTAGACTAAGAATAAATATAATTATAGATACCGTAATCAGTTACATGCGGAAGTGGCTCAGTGGTAGAGCATTGGCTTCCCAAGCCGAGGGTCGCGGGTTCGAATCCCGTCTTCCGCTCCAATCAAGCAATTGAGCCAGCTTGAAGGCTGGTTTTTTTGTCAGCAGTGTTAACTGAGAAGTTTCTAGTATAGGCCGAAAGGGGTAAATCAGGGTATGTTATCTGACTCTTGTTCTGAGAGTTACCGAATGAAAAGAATTAGAAAAAGTGTTC
This sequence comes from Peptococcaceae bacterium UBA6116, assembly GCA_002423425.1. Lineage (GTDB taxonomy): Bacteria > Bacillota > Desulfitobacteriia > Desulfitobacteriales > Syntrophobotulaceae > UBA6116. Next base: position 10,957 of record DIWC01000066.1, on the reverse strand, counting down.
TTTCTTTTCTGATGGTAATGGCAATAGTACTTAGCTTGACCGGTTGCAATTCTTTAGATGATGCTGTGGAAAAGGCTAAACCTTCGATTCCTAAGGGATATACGTTAGTACACATTGAACAGGTTAGTGATAATTCGGGCATAGTTTTTTATACTCATAAAGATGAGTTAAGTACAGGGATGTTTATTAAAAACACATTTGGTTGGGACTGGATCGGAAGCGGGATCGGAAAGCTTGTTACTTATCCGGAGGGATTGCAGTGGCGCTATGCTGATTTAGTGGATAAAGATAAGAAAACATATTCGTTATATTATGGCAAGGTAATAAATAAAGATATACAAAGGGTTACAGTTACAACTACCAATGGCAAGACTGTAGAAGGAAAGATTGTTGATACTGACCAGCTTAGATTATGGTATGCTTTTGTAAGCGGCCCTCAGGTACCGTCCGTAAATGCGGATATTATTGGTTATTCTAAAGATGATAAGGTCATATATCTTTTCAGTCAGCCGAAAGAATAAGGAGGATGATATTTATGACCAGACATATTCAGACCATAATTAAAGGAAATTTAAGCGCCACTATTAAAACCGGTGGTTGCGGCAAATGCCAGACATCTTGTCAATCAGCATGTAAAACCTCCTGTACAGTAGGCAATCAAGTTTGTGAGAAGTAGTTTTTTTAGGTTAATAAAAATAGGATCATGTTGTTAATACAAGGTCCTATTTTTTTATATGCTTGCAATGATATAATAATTGGTATAATTTAAGATTCAATATTTACAATTGGAAGAGGAAAAGATGTTAAACATTAAAAACTATAATATCAAAAAGAACGTCCATGTTTACCGACAGGGAAAGATCAATATTGCCTATGATGTCAACTCCGGGTCCCTCCATGTTCTTGATGATAAAACTTACTGCTTGATTCAAGAAATGATCGAAATTCAAGACAATAATTGCCTCTCGATTGATGGTTTGCAAAAAGAAATGGCAAAGACTGAGGAAATTTTATCTGCTGGGGAAAAAGAAGAGATTCTTTTAGAACTAGGAGAGCTACAGGCCAATAATCTTCTTTTCTCTCAGGAAGCATTAGAAATGGAACCTATATATCCGGATCTACCTGTCATTAAAGCTATGTGCTTACATGTTGCCCATGACTGCAATTTGCGCTGTAAGTATTGTTTTGCGGGAACCGGTTCTTTCGGAGGAAATCGGGAGCTAATGAGTATTGATACTGGAAAACTCGCTTTGGATTTCTTGTTAAAACACTGCGGCAACAGACCACAATGCGAAGTTGATTTTTTTGGCGGTGAACCGCTTTTAAATATGCAAGTTATACGCGAACTTATAGCCTATGGAAAAAGAATTGCTAAAGAAGCAGGCAAAAGCATAAAGTTTACGTTAACTACCAACGCTGTTCTCTTGACTGACTCCGTGATTGATTTCTTGGAAACGGAAAGGGTTAGTGTTGTTTTGAGTCTTGACGGGCGGAAGGAAATAAACGACAGGATGCGTCCTTACCCTAATGGCAACGGGAGTTATGATAGTATTGTTCCAAAAATTCTAAATTTTGCTAGAAAGAGACCGGATACCTCACCTTATGCTATAGGGAAATACTATTACGTTCGGGGGACATATACTCACTATAACACGGATTTTTACCAAGATGTTCTCCATATGGCCGATCTGGGCATAAAAAGAATATCGGTGGAACCGGTAGTCGCCTCACCCGAGGATGCTTTTGCTTTTAGAGAAGAAGATATGGCCAAGATTCAGGAAAGCTACGATATTCTCGGGGAAAAGGTGCTTGAATACAGGCAAAAAGGCAAAGAATTTTCTTTTTTTCACTTTAATGTTGGCTTAGATAAGGGTCCTTGTTTACCGAAACGTTTATCAGGATGCGGCGCAGGGCACGAATATGTGGCGATTTCCCCCGAGGGAGGGATTTATCCTTGTCACCAGTTTGTGGGCCAGGAGAAGTATAGACTAGGTTCGCTTTATCCTTTGGAAGCAGAACTAAAAGAAGACATTATTCAGGAATTTCGTAAAGCACATATTTATAATAAAGTCGAGTGCCGTTCCTGCTGGGCCCGGTATTCTTGCAGCGGCGGCTGTCACGCTGCCAATGTGGCTTTTAGCGGAGAACTGACTAAAGTCTATTCATTAGGTTGTGAACTTCAAAAGAAAAGGCTGGAGGTAGCTTTCTATCTTAAGGTTAAGGAAGCTCAACAACAAATATTGATTTAAGATTGTTTCTCAGGATAATTTAAAGATCAGTTTGTAATATTAAGGGAGGAAGGGGGAAACCAGGTGGGAACAAGAATGCAAAAATGGATGGTAATAGTAATTATTGCCTTAATTAGTATAACCTTAATAGGATCATCCTTTGTTGCAATTTTTCAGCCGGGAAATCAAGCCACCGCTGCTGATCAAAACCAAAAAATATTATTAAATGAGTATAATGATAGAAAACAGATAGTAGATTTGTTGAGTAAAAAACTGGAAAAGGCTCCGAGTGACGTGGAAACACAGTTAGCTCTTGGAAATGCATATTATGACAAGTTCAGTGTTTCCAAGGAATTGAACCTCGATGAATATAAATTAGATCTGACCAATGCCATAAAAATGTATCAAGAGGTTCTTAAGAACAAAGAAGATAATGGGGTACTCCTTAAACTGGCAAACTCCGCTCTTCTTGCAGAGGATTCAGAATTAGCCGGAAAAACATATCAAGAATTACTGCAAAAAGATCCGACTAACCCTGAAGGCTTATATGGGAATGGGATGTATCTATTTTATTTGAAAGAAGATTATCAGCAAGCATTGCTAAATTGGCAGAAAGCTCTAAGCTTAACAAATGATCAAGAATTAAAGCAAAGGCTGGGAGAAATGATTGCCCGCGTTCAAGGGATGGATATAAATTCCAATCAAACAAAAAAGTGATTAAGCAGCGTTTCCGGTGATTGGGAGTAGGAAGGTGAAAAGTATGCATTTTGCTACTCTGGCGAGTGGCAGTTCCGGTAATGCTATCTTGGTAGGGGAAGAAAATAGAAATTTCTTAGTGGATTGTGGAATAACAGTCAAAAGGCTGCTGGCCAATCTCGGAATGATTGATATATCAGTCCCACGAATAGAAGGTATCATTATAACCCATGAGCACTCCGACCACATCCAAGGAGTCGGAGCGTTAGCACGGCGACTTAAAATTCCGGTTTATGCGACTTATGGGATATGGGATGAAATGGAGAAAGTCCTAGGGGAACTAAGGCCCGAACAGAAAGTTGTTATCGCAAGAAAAGTCGCGCTAGCCGGAATGCAAATCAAGTTGGTGCCGACCTCGCACGACAGCAGGGAAAGTTATGGCTTAAAGGTCGCAGGCAAGAAATATTCACTTGGAATAGCTACGGATAGTGGAATTGTTACAGAAGAAATGCACAGAAGTCTCCGGGGATGCGACGCTTATGTCGTTGAGGCCAATCATGACCTTGAGAGATTACGGCAGGGAAGATATCCGTTATATCTAAAAAAAAGAATAAACAGCGATGTAGGGCATTTAAGCAATATTCAACTGGCAGAGGCTCTAAGAGAGTGGCTTACGGAGAATACGCAAAAGGTTGTTCTTGCTCATCTAAGTGAAGAAAACAATAGTCCCGAATTAGCGTTAACCACCGTAATAAGAATTTTAAGAGATTCCAGTGTTAAGCAAAGATGTTCGCATCTAAAAATAAGGGTTGCTCCGAGATATTTACCACATGAACTGATTTCACTCGGTGAATAATATAAGAAGGAGGAATTGCTTATGGATTATGATCACGATCATCATTATGAACAGAAACCTAGAATTATTTCTACCGTAATTTTGGCTGTCTTTTGTGCTATTCTTGGTGGATTGATTGCCGTAGTCATTATTCCATCAGTCTACCCCCAAAATGACATTTTATCGGGCGGAAATAAAGTAATTCTCCACCAAGGAGAAACGCCGCAGATTACAGCCACTGCCGGGACAGGGGAATCTCCTGTAGTTAAAATTGCTAGCACTCTCGGACCGGCTGTAGTAGGAGTTGCCAACTTTCAATCAAGGGGCAATATATTCGGAACCGGAGGAATGATGGAAGCAGGAAGCGGCTCAGGCTTTATTATTGACGCGGAGCACGGTTATCTCGTGACGAATAATCATGTAGTTGAGCAAGCAGAAAAATTGATGATATCCCTCGCTGATGGGCGCGATGTTTCCGGTACTTTGGTAGGAAAAGATGCGAGAACGGATTTAGCTGTAATCAAAATAGAGGATACTAAGAATCTCAAAGCAGTACAGCTCGGTGATTCCGGTAACTTAAAGGTAGGAGAAAATGTCGTAGCCATAGGAAATCCCGGAGGAAAGGAATTCGCCCGTACAGTTACTACCGGTGTAGTATCGGCAACAGACAGGTTTCTGATGCTCGAAGGGGAGGCAAGTTTTAACCTTATTCAGACCGATGCTGCTATCAACCCGGGAAACAGTGGCGGTCCGTTGGTAAACTATAGTGGACAGGTGGTTGGAATCAATTCAGCCAAAAACGATCAACAGGGTTTTGAAGGGATGGGCTTTGCAATCCCAATTACCGATGCTTTACCGATAATACAACAAATAATTGAAAAGGGATATGCCAGTCATCCTGCTCTCCAGGTTAACATAGATGACCGATACACCGAAGAATATGCCAGTTATAGGGAATGGCCTGCCGGCTGCTATATCTCTAAGGTTCAAGAAGGCGGCGCAGCTCAAAAGGCGGGAATAAAGGCGGCAGACATTATTACCTCAATTAATAATGTTAAGATAGGCAACTCATTGGAATTAACACATCAACTTTTTAAATATAAGCCGGGGGATATTATAAAAGTGACTTATTTCCGTGATGAGAAAACCAACACTGTAAATGTAATCCTTGGAGAGATAAGGTCTGAATAAATTACCTTTGAGCAAATTATAGTTTAAAATTCCGTTAAAGGTTAATAATTAACGGGATTTTTTTGACGAATCAAGTATGATAGTTTGAGTTATTACTTATTGAAAGCAGTTGTTAAAAGGTATCAAACAAAATGTAGTATTAATAGTGTGTAATGAATAGCTTTGTTAAAGAAATCAACTTATAATAATGTATATGTTTTAAGATGACCGTGATATATTAATGAAGGTCTCTGATTTATAATAAAGAGGAGAAAAAGATAAATGAGGAAAGTCCTGCATATTGGATTGGATGTTGGTTCTACAACAGTTAAAATTGCTATTCTTGACGATAAGGATAATCTTGTTTTGAGCCATTACCAGAGGCATTTCTCTGATGTTCAGCATACGGTAAGCAACCTTTTGCAAAAAATATATGTTCAGCTTAGAGATGCTGATGTAACGATGAATGTTACCGGTTCTAGCGGGATAACGACATCCGCCCAGATCGGGGTTTCATTCATTCAGGAAGTCATAGCCGGCAGTCAGGCTGTACAAAGGTTTATTCCTGAGACCGATGTAGCTATTGAACTTGGGGGCGAAGATGCTAAGATTACGTATTTTGGAGATTCTCCCGAATTAAGGATGAACGGAACATGTGCCGGCGGAACAGGAGCGTTTATCGACCAAATGGCTATTTTGTTAAAGACTGATGCTGACGGACTTAATGAAATGGCTAAGAAACACAAGGAAATATATCCGATTGCCTCCCGCTGCGGCGTATTTGCTAAAACTGATATTCAACCCTTACTAAATGAGGGAGCAGGGAAAGAAGATATTGCAGCATCCATCTTTCAAGCTGTGGTTAATCAGACAATCGCCGGATTAGCTTGTGGTAAGCCTATCCGCGGTAAGGTTGCTTTTCTAGGGGGGCCTCTGTCGTTTTTATCAGAACTTCGGCAGCGTTTTATTGAGACTCTTAAGTTAGAGCCGGAAAATATTATAGCTCCTGATAATGCGCAGTTTTTTGTGGCTATTGGTGCTGCGTTGGCATCAAAAAACGAAATAATTACTAATTTTCAGGTTATCTATGATAGGATTCCTAACTTGCATAATTCCGTCACAGCAACGACGATTTTGCAGCCGCTTTTTGCCGATGAAAAAGACTATCAAACATTTTGCCAGAGGCATAGCCGTCATTCTGTGTCAAAAAGGCAATTAAATGAGATCAATGGGTCGTGTTTCCTAGGAATTGATGCCGGGTCGACGACAACCAAACTGGCATTAATTGATGAAGCCGGCAATCTGGTTTACTCTCATTACGGCAAAAATGGGGGAAGCCCATTAAAATCAACAATTGACGCCTTGCAGCAGTTATATAGGTCTTTACCCGCCGGAGCTAAGATTGGCTGCTCAGTGGTGACAGGCTATGGGGAGGCACTCTTGAAGGCGGCGCTGGGGATTGACTATGGGGAAATTGAAACTGTAGCCCATCATAAAGGAGCGGAGTATTTTCTCCCCGGAGTGGACTTTATTTTGGACATCGGCGGGCAGGATATGAAATGTATGATGATCCGGGACGGAGTCATTAATAATATTATGCTCAATGAAGCATGTTCTTCCGGCTGCGGCTCTTTCATCGAGACGTTGGCGGAATCTCTAGGGTTATCGGTGCAGGAATTTGTGCAGAGGGGGCTGTTTTCTAAAACTCCGGTAGATTTAGGGACACGTTGTACAGTCTTCATGAATTCCAAAATAAAACAAGTCCAGAAAGAAGGCGCGGACATTGGCAGTATTGCTGTCGGTATTGCCTATTCTGTGGTGAAAAATGCCTTATATAAGGTTATTCGTTTGCATAGCGCTGAGGAAATCGGAGAAAAAATTGTAGTCCAGGGAGGAACCTTTAATAACGATGCCGTGCTTCGCAGTTTTGAACTTGTTACAGGCAGGGAAGTAATCCGGTCTGATATTGCCGGGATTATGGGTGCTTTTGGCGCAGCGCTAATAGCTCGTGAAAAATATCAAGCCGGAAAAGAGTCAACATTGCTTGGAGAGTCAAAACTCCAAAGTTTTCATACTGAGACCAGTACGCGTCATTGTGGACTTTGTAGTAATAACTGTTTGCTAACTGTTAACAAGTTTTCCTACGGCCGGGAATTTATTACAGGTAACCGTTGTGAAAGAGGGACAGGGAATCAGGCGTTTGCAAATGATATCCCCAATCTTTTTGCCTATAAATATCAGCGTCTATTTGACTACAAGCCTCTTAAAAAAGAAGAGGCCTGGCGTGGGGAGATTGGTATTCCAAGAGTCTTAAACATGTATGAACATTATCCCTTTTGGTTCACCCTATTTACAGAGCTCGGTTTTCGAGTTATATTATCTTCCCGGTCATCCAAAAAGATTTTTGAACTTGGGATGGAAACTGTGCCCTCAGAGTCGCTGTGTTATCCTGCAAAGCTTACCAATGGCCATATCAAGGATTTAATTAATAGAGGCTTAAAAGTCATCTTTTATCCTTGCCTACCTAGGGATGAGAAAGAAAGCATGGAGGCCAACAATAATTATAATTGCCCGATCGTTACTTCTTACCCCGAAGTGATTAAAGCCAATGTTGATGATTTAAGAAGCAAGGAAATAAAATATATATTTCCTTTCCTCCCAATGGACAATATGCAAAGAATAAAAGTTAGAATTCTTGAAGAGTTTTCTGAGTTTAAAGTCTCTAAGCATGAAGTGGATAGAGCGGTTGATAAGGCTTACTCTGAGAGGGAAAAAGTCCGCAGTGAGATTCGGGCTAAAGGCGAAGAGATTCTATCCTATTTGGAGCAAAGTGGCCGTAAAGGAATTGTCTTGGCCGGAAGGCCTTATCATCTTGATCCGGAAATCCATCATGGTATTCCTGAAATGATTACCGGTCTGGGGTTAGCCGTGCTGACCGAGGATTCTGTAGCACATCTAGTAAAAGTAGAAAGACCCCTTAGAGTTCTTGATCAATGGGTATATCATTCTAGGCTTTACGCTGCAGCTAGTTTTGTAGCTACCAGAAAGGATCTGGAACTTGTTCAGTTAAATTCTTTTGGCTGCGGCCTAGATGCGGTGACCACTGATCAGGTGCATGAAATTCTGCAGCAATTCAGGAAAACCTATACTTTGGTGAAAATCGACGAGATAAATAATCTTGGGGCAGTAAGGATTCGTATCCGTTCCCTTTTGGCAGCTATGCAGGAAAGAGAGAAAAAAAATATTTTACCCCAAAAGCTTTATGATATTCCTAAACGGATAGTTTTTACAGAGAAGATGAGAGAAGAGTATACACTTCTCTCGCCCCAAATGGCACCCATTCAATTTGAATTGATTGAAGAGGCAGCCCGTCTTGAAGGCTACAAAATAGAGATTTTGCCCGATATTGAAGTCGGCGTAGTGGAAGAAGGACTTAAGCACGTTCACAATGATGCCTGCTACCCATCGATCATCGTAGTAGGACAAATAATGGCGGCTTTAAAATCGGGTCGTTATGACCTCAACCGCACAGCAGTCATCATGACCCAAACCGGAGGAGGCTGCAGGGCAAGCAATTATATTGGATTTATCCGAAAAGCACTTAAGGATGCCGAAATGGAACAGATACCTGTGGTTTCGGTCAATACTGTAGGAATAGAAAAAAACCCGGGTTTCAAATTAAGCATCCGGATGATAAAACGTTGTGTTATGGCCATGGTCTATGGCGATTTGTTGATGAGGTTGAGTAATGCTACCAGACCCTATGAAAAAAATATTGGCGAGGCCAACGCTATGTTAGCTAAATGGCTTAAAGATTTAAAGCCAAGCATTGCTAAAATGAGTATCCGGGAATATCATCGCAACATTCGCAAGATTATTAAAGAGTTCGACAACATGGAAACCTTAGATATTGACAAACCAAAAGTTGGAGTTGTTGGCGAGATTTTAGTTAAGTTCCATCCATTTGCTAATAACCACATTGTTGATATTCTCGAGAAAGAGGGAGCGGAAGCTGTTCTGCCGGATTTAATGGACTTCTTCCTCTACTGTGCCCACAATGGAATATATAGCAGGGAAAAACTGGCGGGGACCTTTAAGGCAAATATTATCTCTCGTTACCTAATTTGGAGAATTGAGAACTACCGGAGGTTCATGAAAAGAGAGCTCAAAAAAAGCAACAGGTTCCATCCTCCCGTATCGATTTTTGAATTAGCGGATATGGCTAAAGAAATTATGCATTTAGGTCATCAAACGGGTGAGGGATGGTTTTTAACAGCGGAGATGCTTGAACTTATTAAAAATGGAGCGAGCAATATTGCTTGTCTTCAGCCTTTTGCCTGCTTACCGAACCATATTACCGGCAAAGGCATGGTTAGAGAATTAAAGAGGCGCTATCCCATGACCAATATTGTTCCTATAGATTATGATCCCGGAGCAAGTCAGGTCAACCAGATCAACAGAATCAAGCTAATGCTTTCGGTCGCTTATAAAAACATGGATCAAACAGGTGGACATTACCAGGACAAACAATCCGCGGACGAGGATACTTCTTCGAGTCAAATAACTGCAAAATAGTATAATATAAATATTTAGCGTGACAACAGTTTATGGTTGCCACGCTAAACTTATGAGTGCATATTTAATCATATTTCAATAAATCCTAGAAGGAGTCCCCATTTTGCATCATTTGTTTTTGGGCATAGGCAACCATTTTTTTAACCATTTGACCACCTATTGGTCCGCCTTCAAGACCATTCTGGCGGGAAGTCACATCACCTTTGTAATGATCGTTATTTTCACGAACAAAATCCAGATGTCCTATTTCGGCAGCAGCTTCCATTTTAAGTTGTTGTAATAGTTTCTTTTTTTCGGCATTAGTTCCACTCATATATTTTCACCTCCATTAGATATTATTGACTAATTAATTAATTCTTCTCGTAGTAATAAATGCTTCTTAATAAAACAATTGGATTGATCAATAAAAATAAGCTTAATTTAAGCCAAAGACATAAACTTCAAAATATAGTATATTATTTATCTGTATTTCAATTATCAGAATCAACGGAGAGAAAAGTGCAAATTAAGATATCGGCTGTTGGCAAAATTAAAGAAAATTACATAAAAGCAGGAATAAATGAATACTCTAAACGACTCACAAGATATATTAAGTTGGAAATCGTTGAGCTCGAAGATGAGCCTTGTCCTGAAAAGGCTTCAGATGCTGATGGTGAGAAGATTAAACAAACAGATATATAGAGCATGCAGGATAAGTAAAGGTGAACCTTATCATAAGTAACACACGGAATGGCATCAATAAAAAAATGAGTGATCTCGCCTAACTTCTTGAGTGAGTTAGACGAGATCACTTTTAGTTGTACCAAAGAGGCTTTTCAATTCCTAATTAAAATGATTTTCTACTTAGAGCATAACACTTCATCCAATAAATTTATCGCTTGTTCCTGAGCGATGCATTTCACCTCCATTAGTTCACTTACAAAGATCTGGCGAGCATTATTCAACATGTTCGCGTCATCTATTCCGAGCTTATTTCGTTGACTCTTACGTGTCAAATCACGGATTATTTCAGTCCCTTTGTAAATGTCGCCACTTTTCATTTTCTTTATGTTTATATCCGTACAGAATCGTTTATTTTCAAAAATGATTGGGTCTGTATCCCCAAGGTTAAAACTATTCAGTACATTTTCTAAAACCTCAGGGTTTACTACCTGACGAATCCCTAATTTCTTTGCTTTGTCTATAGGAATGGAAATTTGCATTCTTGCTTTGGGGACATTCAGAATATAGCAGAGTTTGTTTTCCCCTAAGATATCTTTCTCTTCGATGGCATGAATAATACAAGTTCCATACATCGGATAAAAAATCTTGTCGCCTACTTGAAACATAAAGTAACCTCCTTTGAGTACTTGTTAAGTATATCATAGAAGGCCAAAATAAGCAAGTTTATATTTTAACACATACTAATTGTAAATGTCAACAATTAAAGTCACTGGTCAGAGCTGAAGCATCA
>DIWC01000054.1 GCA_002423425.1 Peptococcaceae bacterium UBA6116 | reverse complement strand
GTATAGCCGAAGTTTTTGGAATAGGTTTGAGTAGGATCGATAGTATCAGAGTGTTTGAATTCCAACTTTATAGGAGCTATTAACTCAACTTTTTGGTTCTTTAATACATCCACACGCTTTGAAAAGTGGTCAATGGGGTCAAGCGCGATTATTCAAAAGTCAGGTGCAAAACTATGGGGAGAAAATAGCATTCTATTATATTACAAAAACTGGTATAATAATTTCATACAGGAGGATTGATGAATGGGTCAATTTGAAAAGATTTTAATAAAAATATTATGTGGGACGAAAGATAAGGATATTGACTTTGACGATCTTTGTAAAGTAGTGCGTGATTTTGAATTCAAAGAGCGGATAAGCGGAAGTCATCATATTTTCTATAAGGACGGGCTAGATGAAATAATCAACATTCAACCCAATGGTTCAAAGGCAAAGCCATATCAAGTCAAACAGGTACGGCAGATTATTTTAAAGTATAAACTCGGAGGTGCGATTGATGTATAAGTATGAGGTTATTATTTATTGGAGTAATGAGGATGATGCATATATTGCAGAGGTGCCAGAACTGCCAGGATGTGCTTCTGATGGCAAAACGCATGAGGAAGTCTTAAAGAATATAAAAATAGTAATTGATGAATGGATCGAGACAGCTAAATCAATTGGACGGTCGGTACCTGAACCAAAGGGTAGATTATTATTTGCATAGATTATCTATGCAATTGTGCATTTTTTTCTTATTAAACGCTTTTACATCGTATGGCAGATTTAGATAGGGAAAGAATTTGCGGTCAATAGAATGAATTTCAGATAAGACCGCCGGCAAAGTCATCTTCGCTGGCGGTCAGTTACTGTACGCCCAGCGTGGGCGTTATCTATACGGTGAAAGTCCGGAATGGTGGCTGGCGAGCGCCTACCGTAGCCAAAGGCAAGGGTGTCTGCCGTGAGGCAGAGTCTGAAGGAAGCCAGGAGGCAAATGCACGGCTTGAGGAGAAGTGCCAGGCTGTAGCGAAACGGAGCTATCCGATTTGCGAACCGGTCGGCCAAAGATGAGGCAAGGTCGAGTCTGCACTATGGAGACGAAGGCGATACTAGTTCACCCATCGCACCAAGGTGTGTGCGGGCGGCATGGTACGGAAGATGGCGATGTGACCCACGGAGATCTCGTCATGTCTGAAATCAGTGCACTTGCAGGACGAGTGGGTAAATAAAGTCGAAATGGTCAAGCCGCATCCCACCATTTCAAAAGATTGTGCGGCAATTTCAGTAACGGATGCTATAAGGAAACCCCGAAGTGCATGCCGGACGCATGGCGAGAAGTCGGAGAGCTGCATACTGCTTAAGAACGGACGAACAACAGAAACGTCCGGATTCGTTACCATCTTCATGAATACGGAGGGTATCCTGAAGAAGCTGCGTGAAAACGGTATGTGTTCAGGCAACGGTTATCCCATCGGTATCTCCCGCCTCCTTAGGGAACCTCCGGAAGAAATCATCAAATACGGTAACCAGGTACTCCGCGGACTCCTGACTCAGCAGCGTGTCTGCTACATCTGCGGCAATCCGCATTTTCGTGTCAGCATGTACCACCGGAAACCAAAGAAGATACTCGTTAAGCCCTACTCTCCGATTGTCACTGTTATGCTGGCCATCAACCGGCGACAGATATCCTTATGCGGACACTGCTTTGCCAATGTCGAATCTGACAGGTTTCAGTTGAATCAGTTGAAACGACGATAACTCATTTGGAATATGGAGAGCCGTATGCGGTGAAAGTCGCTTGTACGGTTCGGGAAGGGGCGGGTTACTTTGTTAATCCGCCTATTTCATAAACTAAACCTATTATATAATTGACAACAGGAGATAGCAAGAGTCGTATAAGCTTGTCTAATAAGCTGTGTGTCTAAATTCACGTCAAAAAAACAAATCAGAGAATCTGGTAAAATGATATAATATATCAAAACAATTTCAACTTAAAAGTATTAACAGTCACTAATAGTGATGGGAGTGCAAATATGTTTCATACCATAATTTGGTTTGGTTATTTTTGGCTTTATCTGATAAGATCTTACAAAAGAGCAGATTATCGGGTTGAACGAAAAAGTGCGTACAATTATTGAAAGCAAATTTTAAAATATAATGAAGGGGCTCAGCGAATAAGGAGGGAAACAATTATCACCAATCCAATTGTCAAGCGCTATCAAGGAAATCCTATTTTAACGAAAAAAGATATACCTTATCCGGTATACACTGTCCACAATGCAGGAGTAGCTAAACATGACGGCGTATATTACATGCTTTTTAGGTCACACCTGGATACAGGGCGTTCGATTATCGGTTTAGCTGAGAGTAAGGACGGATATAAGTTTAAAGCCCATGATACTCCATTTATTACTCCGGCCAAAGAGGGCGCTTTCAAAGAATATGAAGCCTATGGTGTTGAAGACCCCCGAATTGCTTGTATTGAAGGTGAATACTATATCACCTATAGTGCCTACTCCAAACACGGAGTGAGAATAGGACTGGCCAAAACTAAAGATTTTATATCCATTGAAAGAATGTCCATGATTACCGAAGCGGATTACCGCAATGTCGTCCTTTTCCCAAAGAAAATAAACGATAGATACGTAAGACTGGATAGACCACACTCTGAAATCTCACCCTGGTCCATCTGGATTAGTTATTCCAAGGACTTAATTTACTGGGGAGAATCTGAACTCATAATGAAACCTGAGCCTTATCATTGGGATGAAATGAAAATAGGTCCAGGTGCTACCCCCATAGAAACAGCTCAAGGATGGTTATCTATCTACCATGGCGTTTTCCCAACGATGGCGGGTGCTGTTTACAGATTAGGGGTTGCCTTGCACGATCTTGAAAATCCTGCTAGGATACTTGGCGTTAGTGATCATTGGATTTTACAGCCTGAAGATCCGTGGGAAGTAACCGGCTATGTAAATAATGTTGTGTTTACCTGTGGCGCTGTTCCTGAAAATGACGGTACTGTGAAAATATATTGGGGAGGCGCTGATTCCGTGATGTGTGTAGGAACTGCCAGAATTGATGATCTCTTAGACTGCTGCCTAACTAATAGCAGGCCGGCGATTACTTAATGATTTAAGATTTCTTTATACACTTCTATATATTCTTTAACCATTTTCTCTTGTGAAAATCTTTTTACAACAGTTTCACGGCATGTTTTTCTGGAGATAGTCCCGACATCTTTTAACTTATGAGCCATTTCCTCTATGCCTGATACAAGAAAACCATTCTCACCATTTTGAATAATCTCGGGCATAGAACCTTTGGCAAAGGCAAGGACAGGCGTACCACAGGCCATGGATTCAACAACACTTAGTCCAAAAGGTTCACTGAAATTAATAGGATGGAGCAGAGCGTAGGCATGTCGTATAACAGAATCCCGATCACGCGGCCCGACAGAACCGATATAGGTAATATCCTCATTCAGGCTAGGCTTAACATATTCTTCATAATAAGATTTATCCTGAATAATCCCGGCTATTACCAATTTCATCCTGGCCATTTTCGCGACCTGGATGGCTTCCTTGGTACCTTTATCAGGGTGTATTCTCCCGAAATAAAGCAAATAGTCCCCATTTTGTTCATTTAAAGTAAAATTATCAAGGTCAATACCATGATAAACGGTTCGTATATAATCTAGGTCTGAGTTCCGATCGGCATTACTTATGGAAACATAATAGGTTCTCTTATTATATTTCTTAAAAGCAGGCATAATCTTTGGTGAAGAGAAACCATGGATTGTTGTAACCATGGGCGTTTTTATTAATCCGCTATAAGATAAAGGCAAAAAATCATAGTTATTATGGATCACATCAAATTCTTCTGCCTGCTCCATTATTGCTGAGATATGAAGACATTCCCAAACTTTGGCATCGATGGTTTTATCCTCCTCATAGGGTGAGGGACAGACACTTCTTAACTGAGCAGAGGTTATGGAATCTCCTGTGGCAAATAAAGTAACATCTATTTTTTCCTTCACGAGTCCTTCTGTAAGCAGGGATACAACTCTCTCCCAAGGACCGTAGTGTCTTGGCGGTGTTCTCCAGGCAATCGGTGAAAGTACGGCAATTTTCATTTTTAAATTTCCTCCACATTATTATTCTATATCGATCAATATAGATGAAAAAATAAGATTCAGGCAACATAATGAAAGTATATACATATTAAGAAAAATAAGCGAATATCGGCGGGTGAAGAGATTAACTTGCTAGTAGCGGAAAACACAACGTTATCTATTTTGACTGGAGTTTTTTT
>DIWC01000033.1 GCA_002423425.1 Peptococcaceae bacterium UBA6116 | reverse complement strand
GAAAATAGTGACGAGGTACATTATTATGAGTAAAGCTGATAATATTTTTATTGCCATGTGCCAGGACATCCTTGAAAAAGGGTTTTCTTCAGAGGGGGAGAATGTAAGAACTAAGTGGGGTGATGGTACACCCGCTCATACCATTAAGAGGTTCGGTGTTGTTAATAGATATGATCTTTCCGAAGAATTCCCCATCCTCACCTTAAGACCAACAAATTTAAAGGCTGCAATTGATGAACTGCTGTGGATATGGCAAAAGAAATCAAATAATATTAAGGATATTAATAGTCATATTTGGGATAGTTGGGCTGATGAGGAAGGGTCAATAGGCAAGGCATACGGATATCAATTAGGTATAAAGCATAAGTACCGTGAAGGAGAATTTGATCAGGTTGATAGAATTTTATATGATTTAAAAAATAATCCATATAGCAGAAGGATTATAGCTAATATGTACAATCATAGTGACTTATATGAAATGAACTTATATCCTTGTGCATATAGTATAACCTTTAATGTTGCCGGGAGGAAGCTCAATGCAATACTTAATCAACGCTCACAAGATATTTTAGTTGCAAATAACTGGAATGTAATACAGTATGCAATTCTTGTGCACATGCTGGCACAAGTAAGCTATCTTGAGGTTGGAGAATTTGTACATATTATTGCAGATGCACATATATATGATAGACATATACCGTTAATTGCAGAGCTAATACAAAGGACTCCATACCCAGCACCTAAGTTGATAATTAATCCGGATATAAATGACTTCTATGCCTTTAAAGTTAATGACTTTTTATTAGAAGATTATCAAAGCGGATCACAGATCAAACATATTCCTGTAGCAATTTGAGAGGAAAAACATAATAAAATAATTAAAAGGAAGAAGCTGCTATAATGAAGGCGATTGTCTCAGTGGATCAGAATTGGGGAATTGGCTACCGTGGGGAACTGCTGCAAAAAATCCCCGAGGACATGAAGTTTTTTCGACAGATGACAGTTGGTAAAGTTGTGGTAATGGGCAGGGAAACTTTCGAATCGCTGCCTGGAAAAGAGCCGTTAAAAGACAGAATAAATATTGTGCTCAGTAAAAGTGGGAGTTTTCATGACGACAAAATAATTATCTGCCGTACTTTGGAGCAATTGCTGCAAGAACTGGAAGAGTATTCTGCCGATGATATATATATTATTGGTGGGGAAACGGTGTATAGCCAGCTGCTGTCCCATTGTACGGAGGCCTATGTCACAAAAATTCAAAATACTTATCCGGCAGATAAATATTTTATGAATATGGATCAAAGCGGGAAGTGGATGTTAGTTTCACAAAGTGAGTGGAAAAATTATGATAAAATCCAATACTGCTTTGTCAAATACGTTTCCCAAAGTAATACCAATTAGTTCGTGCTTTCCATGAATGAACAGGAAAAAATATATGGATGAAAATCTAAAAACTAAATATGCGGGTGAAAAAAATGAATGAAGATATAGTCTGTGGGCGAAATGCAGTTATTGAACTGATAAAATCAGGGAATTCCATAAATAAGGTTTTGATAAAAAACCAAAAAGAAGGAAGAAACTCTGATATTCTGCATTTTCTCAATGAGAGAGGAATTCCTTACCAGTTTGTTGACAGTATTGTGTTGGACAAATATAGTTCTGGTGAGAAACATCAGGGAGTATTAGCTTTTACTGCCGGTAAGGAATATGTGGAGCCCGAAGATATTCTGGAAATAGCGCGTCAAAGAGGAGAAGACCCATTCATTTTGATTCTAGATGAGATTGAAGATCCTCATAATTTTGGAGCGCTTCTAAGAACGGCGGATGCTGCCGGAGTTCATGGAGTAATTATTTCTAAAAGACGAAGTGTCGGGATTACGCCTGCAGTCGGACGGACATCGGCAGGGGCGGTGGAGTACGTAGCTGTCGCTAGGGTAGGGAATTTGGTTCAGGCCATCAAATATTTGCAGCAGCAAGGTTGCTGGGTATCAGGAGCTGAGGCCGGAGGCAGGGAGATCTATCAAACTGACCTTAAGGGGCCGAGAGTCATAGTAATAGGTGGCGAGGATAAAGGATTAGGAAGGCTTATTCAGCACACCTGTGATGAAATTATATCTATTCCAATGTTTGGAAGAATATCGTCACTAAATGCGAGTGTTGCTGGCTCTATCATAATGTATGAAGTCAGAAGACAGCGAAATAAGGCTTTGTCCGACATTTCCTGCCAATCTTTGCCTTGACGCTATTTGAACCTTTCGGGTATAATTACTAATAATTGACGTTATTCAAGCGGCGCAACCTTTTCCTTCGTGGGTTGATTTCGGGAGGGATGGACTTGAATTTTATTCTCCGATCGGAGATGCCTGAAGATTTTGAGGTAAATGAGACCGTAATTGACGAAGAACTGGTTGAATTAGCAAAATTTGGTGACGCTGTTGCACAAGAGTATTTAATTAATAAATACAAAAACTTTGTAAGAGCGAAAGCCAGATCCTATTTCTTAATAGGAGCAGATCGGGAAGATATAATTCAGGAAGGAATGATTGGACTTTATAAGGCTATCCGGGATTTCCGGGGGGACAAGCTATCATCGTTTAGGGCATTTGCCGAGCTTTGTATAACCAGACAGATTATCACTGCAATTAAAACGGCTACGAGGCAAAAGCATATTCCGCTAAATTCTTATGTTTCTCTTAATAAACCTATCTATGATGAGGACTCTGACAGAACATTGCTTGATGTCATCTCTGGGATCAAGATTACCGACCCTGAAGAATTAATCATCAGCAGAGAAGAATTTGATGACATCGAAGAAAAAATGGGAGAAATATTAAGTTCCCTGGAATGGGAAGTATTAATGGCTTACCTTGAGGGAAAATCATATCAGGAGATTGCGGTTGATCTGCAAAGACATGTTAAGTCGATTGACAATGCACTTCAAAGAGTCAAGAGAAAACTTGAGAGATATCTGGAACATAGGGTTGAGTATTAAAAAAAAACTTTTGAATAGCGTTCTAAGTTTTGGCTGGAAACTTCAGCACGAAATACATAGAAAACAAAAGGTTTTTTTGTTGACAACCGCTAAGTTAATCTGTTACAATACATTGGTGTCCGATGCCGACGTAGCTCAATTGGCAGA
>DIWC01000042.1:33922-37983 GCA_002423425.1 Peptococcaceae bacterium UBA6116 | reverse complement strand
GGTTCGAGTCCTCTCAAACCCACCATTTTAGAATGGTTTCAAATAAGTTAAAACGAATAAATACGTTGAAACAAGCGTATTTAAGGGATTTCGAGAAGTATAAAATCATGTGAGGCTGGACGATAATTATAATTCCTTATAAATATCCCTTAAATATCTCCAAGTATTCGGTCAAAATTCGGTCAAAATTCGGTCAAACAAATATTAAGAATAAAAATATAACTCTAGAATTATCTAGGGTTATTTTTATTATCTCAAGTGTAATTATTTTATTAACTGCCGATTTGGAGGACTGATACAGACAATAGTATAAAACGAATAACAGCTAATAGCAATATTAAATAAAGCTTATGGAGCGTTAATTAAGCTTAGACCAACCTTTATAGTTACTATTAAAGGGGTTGAGGTTGTGGATTATGTAATCGGAGAACGAATAAAACAGGAACGATTAAATAAAGGACTAACCCAGGAAGTCCTAGCTGAAAAAGCTAATATATCAGCTTCATTTCTCGGGCAGATTGAGCGGGGAGAAAGGAAATTAAGTCTCGAAACTTTAATTCATATAGCAGAAGTTCTAAATGCCAGTTTAGATTATTTAGTTAAGGATTACACCCCAAGCGAAAATCCGGAACTGGATGAATTGATTTACATATTGCGAGGCCATAGCCGAGAAGAAGTTAGAATGGTAATAGATATTGCAAAAATTATTTTTAGGTACAGTGAGATTAAATAGATATAATTTATTACTCAAGCAAGAAATGAGTAAATAGGCATGACTTGTTTTATTAAGTTAGTTTTAAATTATTATTCTAAATTAATATATTAATTCTATTTTTGCAGGAATATAATCATTAATGTAGAAAAATTGATATTATTGGTTTTGTTGTAAAACAAAGGAAAAATGGATATAAAAGTATTTTTCGCCAAGTAGTAAGGGGTAAATAATTTACTACAGGAGGTATGCTTATATTGAAAATAGAAAAAAATTAGTAGGCGTGCCCCGGAGGGTAGCAGCGGGGGTACGCCTGTTCCCGGGGGTTACAGGGGGACAGAGGCATTTTATTACGGGGGTTGGACATTTAATAATAAGCTTGTAAATATACCTAAATTCTTATAAGTATTTATAAGTAGATTGACAAAGTAATATGGCTAAAGAAAATAGTATAGCGAAATTCTTATCTTTCGTTAAAAGTAAGGCATCGTTAAAGGTTAAAAAGAACTATTGAAGTTTATATACAATTAATATAGACTTGATTATTAGAATAATTTGCCAGATAGGGACTATGAAATGAGAGGTACATTTGGACGCTTATTCCATGCAGTGAGTTAGTAGCGAGACCGACCATAATAGGTTGGTTTTTGTTTTTCCATAGAAAGCCACCATTTGACGATAAGCTGATTAGTCTGTAAACTAAATTTTGAAAAGAAACGGAAATAACTTTTCAACTGGGTAATATTCTGTAAAAGAATACAAACTAAATAAAAACATTGGGAGGGAATTAATATGCCACTGGTAACTTCAACTGAAATGTTTAAAAAAGTCTATGGGAAATGTGCCGTCGGAGCTTTTAATGTCAACAATATGGAAATTATTCAAGGGATTGTTGATGCAGCCAAGGAAGAAAAAGCCCCTTTGATTTTGCAAGTTTCTGCCGGAGCTCGAAAATATGCCAAGCATATTTATTTGATAAAACTAGTAGAGGCTGCCGTTGAGGACACTGGTTTACCTATCTGCCTGCATCTGGATCATGGGGAAGACTTTGAGGTATGTAAGTCGTGTGTTGATGGAGGTTTTACCTCGGTGATGATAGATGGCTCAAAGCTGCCTTTTGCTGAAAATATTGCCGTGACTAAAAAGGTTGTAGAGTATGCCCATGCAAAAGGCGTAGTGGTGGAAGCCGAATTAGGCAGACTTGCCGGTGTAGAAGATGCAGTGAATGTCAGTGCTGAAGATAGCAGCTATACTGATCCTGAGCAGGCTGCCGAATTTGTCCATCAAACAGGCTGTGATTCCCTGGCTATTGCGATTGGCACCAGTCATGGAGCCTATAAGTTTAAGGGTGAAGCTAAGCTTGATTTCGCTCGTCTAGAAAAAGTAGCTGCTCTGCTTCCCGGCTTTCCGTTAGTTTTACACGGTGCATCCACTGTGTTGCCGGAAGTTGTGGCCAAATGCAATCAGTACGGAGGAGAACTCAAGGGAGCCCAGGGCGTTCCCGAAGAGATGCTTCGTAAGGCCGGAACCATGGGGGTATGCAAAATAAACATTGATACCGATCTCCGCCTTGCCATGACGGCTTCCATCCGGGAGCATTTGGCTGTCAACCCTTCTGACTTTGATCCTCGTCAGTACCTCAAGCCAGCCAGAGAAG
This sequence comes from Peptococcaceae bacterium UBA6116, assembly GCA_002423425.1. GTDB lineage: Bacteria > Bacillota > Desulfitobacteriia > Desulfitobacteriales > Syntrophobotulaceae > UBA6116. Next base: position 35,614 of record DIWC01000042.1, on the reverse strand, counting down.
CCATTAAAAACATGGTTAAGCACAAGATCAGCGATGTATTAAACTGCAGCAACCAGCTCTAAGCAACAAAAGGGTTGGACCGGTAGAATTTTCCGGCCCAACCTTTTTGAAAGAAGCTCAATAGATATGTTTCCTTGGACTTATACATTATGGGTAAAAGCTGGATTTTCGGGCGCTTAACGATTGGTTAAGAAATTATTAGATTTTCAGGAGTAAAAGGAGATGTTATCAATGAGTAATCATGATATATCAGAAGATATTTATTCACGACTGGCGGATGCCCTGGAAGCGCTTCCTAATGGCTTTGCAAGGACACCATCAGGCATGGAACTACGCCTGATGGCGCTGGCGTTTACACCTGAAGAGGCCTGGCTTGCCAGCCATCTGACTCGCAAATATGAAACCGTCGCTGAGATTGCGAATCGAGTTGACCTTGACGAGGCTAAGGTGAAAGAGACCCTGGATAGATTGGTGCCCAAACGACTAACTGTTATGGACAACGCTGGAAGGCAAGCTCACAATGCGAGTTCTCAGATCAAGGGCGAGAATAAGTATCGGCTGGGTCAATTCCTGGTTGGCTGGTATGAAGCAAATATGAGACGGCTGGACACCAAAGAATTTGCTGAACTCTACGAACAGTTCGTGATTGAGGGTGGGCAAGAGAACGGCAGTTATTGGGCGACAACAGCTGTCAGATGCCCATGAAACGTTGTGGATTTGTAGGATTACCATCTGAGACCTCACTTTCAGATAGGGTACTTGACCGGGAGTCAGCGTCAAAGCTCTTTGGTGAGCTTGAGGAGATGGGGCTCGTTCATCTCGCATTCTATGGATTTACCAAGGGGGCGGAAACTCCTCAATTCACTGGCACGTGTAACTGTTGCGGTGATTGCTGTGCTGTTTTACGTGCGGTAAATGATCTGGGTCTGGAGGAAGGACCTCAGAAATCAAACTATCGCGCTATTATTACGACAAAAAAATGTTTATCATGTGGCGTATGCATTGAGTATTGCCCAATACACGCCATTGACGAGAGTGAGAATGGCACATCAGTGGTAGAGCGGGCAAAGTGTATCGGATGTGGAGTGTGCGTGATTAAATGTCCAACTAATGCAATTGAACTGGTGCCCGTGTCTGCAGACGAGTGGTTCCATGTTCCCTCTAGTTGGTGGGAGTGGGAAGAGAGACGCATTAAGTATCTGGCAGAGAAGAAGTAACGGGAGTTCTTACAGGCCCAGTTTTAGAGATGACTATACTGTTGAAAGGTGATGAACTTCATGCATTTAACGTGGCAAGAAAAGGCACCTATTTACGAAGCACTGCAGAAATATAAATCAATGAGGGTCGTACCTTTTGATGTTCCCGGACATAAGCAGGGCAGAGGAAACCCTGAACTGAGAGAGTTTTTAGGCGAAAAATGCCTTGCTGTGGATGTAAATGCGATGAAACCTCTAGATAACCTTGGCCATCCTGTCTCTGTAATCAAGGAGGCAGAGGAGCTTGCAGCAGATGCTTTCGGCGCCCACCACGCTTTTTTTATGGTCAACGGCACCACTTCAGCTGTCCAGGCGATGATTATGAGCGTATGTAAACAGGGCGATAAAATTATTATGCCGCGAAATGTTCACAAAAGTGCTATTAATGCCCTCATAATCAGTGGAGTTATACCTGTTTATGTTAATCCCGGTGTTA
>DIWC01000042.1:0-33896 GCA_002423425.1 Peptococcaceae bacterium UBA6116 | reverse complement strand
ACCCTACATACTATGGTATTTGTTCAGACATAAAGACTATCACTGAGCTTGCTCACCGCAATAATATGTATGTCTTAGCTGATGAGGCTCATGGAACTCATTTCTACTTTGGAGACGATATGCCGGTGAGCGCGATGGCAGCCGGAGCAGATCTGGCCGCGGTCAGCATGCATAAAACAGGGGGCAGCTTGACCCAGAGTTCATTTTTACTCATCAATGACCGTCTGAGCACCGGTCATGTCCGGCAGATTATTAATTTGACACAGACTACCAGCGGCTCCTACCTTTTGCTTACTTCTTTGGATATTTCCAGACGAAACTTGGCTCTGGACGGTAAAAACATTTTTGCCAAAGTCGCTTCTCTGGCGAACTATGCACGGGCGGAAATTAATAAGATTGGCGGATACTATGCATTTTCCTCGGAACTAGTTAATGGAGATTCGGTTTTTGATTTTGACCGGACTAAGCTTTCTGTCCATACAAGGGAAATAGGGCTCGCGGGAGTTGAGGTCTATGACATTCTCCGTGATGATTATAATATTCAGATCGAATTTGGAGATATTGGTAATGTTTTGGCCATCATTTCCGTTGGGGACCGTGCGTTGGCATTGGAGCGTCTTGTATCTTCTTTGTCCGAAATAAAAAGACTGTATTTCAGAGATAAAACGGGGATGTTTGACCATGAGTATATCAACCCGGAGGTGGTGATGGCACCTCAGAAAGCTTTCTATTCTGAGCAGCATGCTGTTCCGATCAAAACCAGTTCAGGGTATATAAGCGGAGAGTTCGTTATGGCTTACCCGCCAGGAATCCCAATTTTGGCGCCGGGAGAGCGGATAACTGCGGAAATCATTGACTATATTTCCTATGCCAAGGCTAAGGGCAGTTTCTTAACAGGGACAGAGGATATGTCCATTGAAAACATAAGAATAGTGGAGGAATGAAACATGGAATTGTGGTACACAGAACAGCATACTGAGGATGTGCGTTTTTCTATCAAAGTTGACAAGCACCTTTATTCAGAACAAAGTGAGTTTCAGAGAATAGACGTCTTTAAGTCAAAGGAATTCGGAACTTTCTTCACCTTAGACGGCTTAATGATGGTGACTGAAAAGGATGAATTTATCTATCATGACATGATTGTGCATGTGCCCATGGCCACTAACCTCAACATTAAAAATGTTTTAGTTATTGGGGCCGGTGATGGCGGAACAGTCAGAGAGCTAACACGCTATCCCTCTATAGAAGACATTGACATGGTGGAAATTGATAAATTGGTAGTTGATGTGTGCCGGGAATATTTACCCCAGACTTCCTGTAAACTAGACGATCCACGAGTAAAGCTATATTTTGAGGACGGATTGAAATTTGTTCGTACTAAGGAAAACACCTATGACTTGATTATTGTAGATTCTACCGATCCGTTCGGACCAGGCGAAGGGCTTTTTACTAAAGAGTTTTATGGTAATTGCTATAAGGCATTGAAGGAAGATGGAATACTTGTCAACCAGCATGAAAGCCCCTACTACGAGACGTATGCGAAATCAATGCAAAGAGCCCATAAAAGAATCCAAGAGTTCTTCCCGGTTTGCAGGGTTTATCAGGCTCACATTCCAACTTATCCGTCGGGACACTGGCTTTTTGGGTTTGCTTCTAAAAAATACGACCCATTAAATAACATAGATGCCCAGGCGTGGGACAGTCTTGGACTAAAAACAAAATATTATAACACGGACATTCACAAAGGGAGTTTTGCTCTGCCTAACTATGTTAAGGAACTTTTACTAGTACCGAGCAATTAATGAATCAGATTTATTTGTCTTCAGAGGGAAAGCTTGATAGCTTATTAATAAAGAGATAGTTTTTATAACTATCTCTTCTTGATACTCCATTTTTCTAAGCGAGGTTTCTTTCCGGCATCAATAGCAGCCAAAACGAGCAGACGTTTTGGATGCTCGACAAATTCTAAGAGCGGAAGACCATCTGTGCCTCCATCCAAAAGGGTAATTCCCACCCCTTCATCCTGCCGACCAAATTTCCAAGCCCAAGAATGCCAATTTCTTCTTGATCATCAAAATTAGCTTTAATCAAGGATAATGGCTCCTTCATTCTGCCAAACTTTAAATACCTATTTTGTTCATTTAAAGTAGTTTCCAGAAAAAGCATTTTTATCCCCAATTCCAGGTAAAAAAATGCCATACCTCTAGAAAGCTCAGATGTTGCTCCTTTTTCAAGCAAATATGCGATTCCGAGTTCCAAAAGAAGCTGGGTGCCATGGTTAGCTAAAAATGAATATCTTTTTTGAACATAATTATAGCCTGTCTCAAAATCGCTCAGGTACGGCTTGGACATAATTTCCTCCAGTTATTTAGTCTGATTGTTCACCTATAAGTTTATTTATACTAACTCCCAGAGCAGCGGCGATTTTGGTTAAAGTCTGAACAGATCCAGTAGAATGCCCATTTTCGATTTTGTTAATCATACTTTCGTCAATATCAACCAATTCGGCAAGTTGCTTCTGAGTCATATGAAGTCTTTTTCTAAGAGTTTTAATTCGGACACCACTCTTATCCAAATTTTTCCACCTCCTGAAAACAATTTTACAGAATTATATTCAGCATGTCAATCATATTAGTAGAACATAATTCATGATATTTCATTTGCTGATATTTGGATATAATGAACATGAATATAATTCAGGATGTGATAGAAATGAATTATGGTAGAAGAATAAAATACTTTCGGGATGTAGTCGGAATTTCCGCCAATGCGCTAGCAAAAGAAGTCTGCTTAGACCCGACCACGATTTATAAAATTGAGGCAAATGATTCCAAACCTTCTCTTGGGTCCTTGGAGCGTATCTGTGAGGCTCTTGGCATTACTCTTGCCCAATTTTTTGCTGAAGAAAACCCCGAGCTCGAACCGGAACTTCGCCGCCTGCTGGATACGGCTAAGAAGCTTTCGTCTGAGCAAATGGAATATCTTCAAAAATTACTTGAATCCATAAATAAGGACTGATCGTATTGCAATAAACAGAATCCAAACATAAAAATGTAATGTGCTCCAGGGATTGCTCCTGCAGCTCACTACATTTTTTTTATGCTTAAGCTTGTCGGGGGGAGGACTGATGCTCAAGGATATGGAAATTCCGGTACAGTGTGGAAATCATTGCTTTGTTTTCAAGAGTTCGAATTGATTTCGTTTAAATCTCAGAATTCCATTGTCGCGCATTTTGGAAAGTTCGTTTGACATGGCGCTACGGTCGACTGAGAGATATTCGGCCAGCTCTTGCCTGTTAAATTGAATCTCAAACACATTTTTCTTTACAAGCAGCGCCTGAGCCGAAAGATAAGACAGCAATTTGTCTCGTGTCGTAGGACGAGTAATGTGTTCTATTTTTTGTGTAAGCATGATATTTTGTCTCGCCAGTATCCGTACCATGTTTTTTACCATACCCGCATGAAACACACAGGTCGAGGAACAAGTGGTGAATGGTGCATATTCCCGATGGTAAAGATGGTGTCAAGGATTTTACTACCGTGATTAAAAGCTTATAATTAATTCCTCAGAGTTTGTTTTATGGTTATAATTATAGAAAAGAAAGTATTAGTACGCGGTAACATTTGTTACCAATAATTTGACTATCTATGACTTATGGGGGATATTAAGTTGGGGGAAGAAGATAAACGGTTTTTATATGATCTGACCGTGCCGTTACATCCCGGGATGGTTATCTATCCGGGGGATCCGCTTTTCACTAAGGAATTCAGTTATTCTTTAGCTAAAGGAGCTGGTTTCAATGTTTCGGCAATTACCTTGGGTTCTCATACTGGAACCCATGTTGATGCTCCCGCTCATTTTTATGCTGACGGTATAACCTTGGAGCAGATTCCGCTTACGTGTTTTCTTGGTCCGGCTAAAGTAATTGAGATAAATGCAAAAAAAAGTATTTTTCCTCACCATCTAATCGATAAAGGAATAAAGGAAGGGGATCGGATCTTATTCAAAACTGCCAACTCCGAATTTGTAAGAGCCCGGAGTTTCCATCCCGACTATATTTACCTAAGTCCTGAGGCAGCAAAATATTTAGTGGATGCCAAAGTTATACTTGTCGGATTTGATTACTTTTCAATCGATGATTTTTACAATGAAGATAATCCTTGTCATAAAATTCTCTTAGCGAAGAATATTCCAATCTTAGAAGGTCTTAACCTTGCAGATGTTCCGGAAGGAAACTATTATCTTATGGCTTTACCTTTAAAAATATCCGGATCTGATGCTGGTCCTGTAAGGGCGGTTCTTATGGGGGAAAAGGTATGATAGATGAGTTGTTAGTGGAAAGTTCTATATTGTGACACCTTTTCCAACAGGGACTTCTCCATTTCCGCCTCGACTAATGTGCCGCTTTCTCCAAAGGATTGGTTTAATATTTTGGTATTAGCATGAAGCCAGGCCAGAACAGCACTTTCAGCAAACGGTATAGTGAGGTGGACCTTGACTTTGTTGCTGAAGATCATATTTTCAATAACTTGTTTAAGTGATTCTAAACCATAACCATTTTGGGCTGAGATCTCAACTATTCCCCGGTTTTCCTGTGATAGGATGACCGGGTTTTCTGCATTTATCAAATCAATTTTATTTAAAATAATTAAGGACGGTATGGTATTGGCCTTAAGTTCAGCCAGGATCTCATCAACGATTCTTATTTGGTCTTCAACCTGAGGGTCGGAAGCATCTGCAACTATTAGGATTAGGTCGGATAAGACAGCTTCCTCTAAAGTCGACTTAAAGGCGTCGAGTAAATTATGCGGAAGTTTGCGGATAAAGCCAACCGTATCCGTGAGTAGGACTGTTTGCACGTTATCTAAAGGGAGTTTGCGCACAGTAGTATCGAGCGTGGCGAAGAGTTTGTCTTCTGCCAGAACTTCGGACGCGCATAGGGAATTGAGTAAAGTAGATTTGCCGGCATTGGTATAGCCGACAAGGGATACCACGGGCATATTATTTTTCTGGCGGTTCTCTCTAAGAATTCCCCGTTGTTTACGGAGTATTTCAAGTTCTTTTTTCAAATGTGAGACCCGGGTCCGGATATTACGGCGATCCGTTTCTAGTTTTGTTTCTCCCGGACCCCTTGTCCCGATACCGCCTCCCAGACGGGATAAGGTTAAGCCCATCCCCGTTAGGCGGGGAAGCCGGTATTGCAACTGCGCAAGCTCTACTTGCAAAATACCGTCCCTTGACCTTGCCCGCTGAGCAAAAATGTCAAGGATCAGGGCAGTACGGCATAATACTCTTCGGCCTACGGCTTCTTCGATATTACGCTGCTGGGTGCCGTTAAGTTCCTCGTCGAAAATAACAAGGTCCGCGTCCAAGGCCTGGACCATCAATCTTAATTCTTCAATCTTGCCTTTGCCAACAATCGTCGCCGAGTTCCGGTTGTTACGATTCTGCATAACTCGTCCGACAACGCTTGCTCCGGCAGTTTTGGCAAGCTCTTCGAGCTCGGCGAAGGATACTTCAGCTTCACTTCTACCGTTTAATTGACGTGAATCTGAAGTCTGTAAGCCTACAAGAATTGCCCGTTCTTGGCGGGGTTGATTGGGCAGGGGTGTTTTCCTGGTTTTTTGATCGGCTTGATAGATAGATTCCAGCAAGTCGTGGAAATTGTTCCTCATTGGTTTATATGGACCCGAGATCTCAACATCTTCTCCATTTTCCGTATCGATAATTCCTACATAAAGTTCCTGAGCTTGGCCATCGCGTATACCAACCGCAATCATGGCATCAAAATGCAGTAGTTTCAAAGAGTTAATATCCACGGCGGACAAGTAACCGCTGCCCTTAGGGTGGGTGTGAATACAGCGGATGCCGGAAAGACGGTTAAGGCTTCGTTTTCCTTCGACTCCGGCCAGAGTAACGGTTTGGTGGTCACCGACACTGACGTCGGTGATAAACCCTTTACGGTTAAGATAAAGGGCTATTTCCCTGTTTATTTCAGAAGAAAGAGAAGAGACTCTTTCAATAAGTTCTCCACTCCAGAGTTGATCTTGGGGCACACTTGTTTCATATAGGTTTGCAATTGCTTCCAAAAGAGAATTTCTTATACCTTCAGTTTCCCCATGTACTTTTTTCATGTTATACTCCTTTAATACTGTCAAAAAATAAAATTGATATCCTGATTAAATGTTTAGAATAATAATTATAGATCAATAAGATTTTGTCAAATTTCATAAAATAGAAGAAGTTCTTAAAAGTATTATATATAAATAATGTAGAAGTTTATATTAGACTATAAAAGCATTATATCAGAAAAAGCTGCTTTACCCTTTTAGACCAGCAAGAGAATTGATAAAATATGTATTGCAAAGATTTAACATAAAAGTATAATTGTAAAAAAGAAGTTAAAAACTTAGACAATATAAATATGAAATCAGGGAGACGAAATTTATGGAAGATAATTGGCTGAGGTTTAGCCGCTATCTGTTCAATAACGAAGAATTAGGATTGCAGCTTGATATAAGCAAAGTAAAATTTGAGGAAGAGTATCTGTCCGCGATGGAGACTAAGATGCAACCTATTTATAAGCTTATTGGAGAACTTGAACGGGGAGAAATATTTAATCCTGATGAAAGGCGAATGGTCGGACATTATTGGCTCCGAAGCCCTGAGCTCGCTCCGTCCAAAAAAATAGCTGAGGAAATTTATTCTACTCTGCAAACAATAAAACAATTTGCTGATCAGGTTCACTCCGGAATCTTACGTGGTGAAAAAGGTCTGCAGTTTAAAAACGTTTTGGTTATAGGCATAGGCGGTTCAAGTCTCGGACCACGTTTTTTATCCGAGGCTTTTAAAAAACCGCTTCAGAAACTTGAGCTTTTTTTTATTGATAATACTGATCCGGACGGAATGGATAGAGTTTTAGACAATCTGAAAAATGAGCTCGATCAAACCTTATCCATTGTAATCTCGAAAAGCGGAGGTACAATCGAGACCAGAAATGGTATGGAAGAAACAAGAATTTTTTACCGTCAAAACGGACTGGAATTTACAAAACACGCCGTTTGCATTACCCAAGCCGGAAGCAGGTTAGACTTAAAACGGATCGAAGAGAACTGGCTGATGGCTTTCCCCATGTGGGATTGGGTAGGCGGACGTACTTCGGTGCTTTCTGCAGTTGGCTTACTGCCGTTAGCTTTGCAGGGAATCGATATAGACCGGCTGCTCACAGGTGCCAGAAAGTGCGACGAGTTAACCAGGTCATCGCTAACAAGAGACAACCCGGCAGCCCTTCTTGCTTTGATGTGGTATGCAGTAACTGAAGGACGGGGCGGTAAAGAGATGGTCATTTTACCGTATAAGGATAGATTACGGTTATTAACGCAATACCTCCAACAGCTTATTATGGAATCTCTGGGTAAAGAGACTGATCTGGACGGTTCAGTTATCCACCACGGAATTTCGGTTTTTGGCAACAAAGGCTCGACAGATCAACATTCTTATCTACAGCAACTGCTTGATGGGCCGGATAATTTTTTTGTTACATTTCTCGAAGTGCTAAAAGACAGGGATCGAGCCTCTGTCAAAATAGCAGAGAACTCGACGAGCGGAGACTATTTGCACGCTTTTCTCTTAGGTACGAGAAAGGCGCTTACCCTTAAAGGCAGGCAGTCGATTACAATAACTATTCGGGAAATTAATGAAATGACACTTGGCGGTCTGCTCGCTCTGTTTGAAAGGACGGTAAGCATCTACGCGTTATTAATTCATATTAATGCTTATCACCAGCCGGCTGTAGAATTGGGTAAAAAAATGGCTGACGAAGTTATAGTACTTAAAAATGGCGTGATTGATTTTTTGCACGCCAACAAAGGAAATAAATATCCTATTCAATTGTTGGCCGAAAAATTAGGTTCTGAAGTTGATTTGGAGACTCTTTTCAAAATACTTCAACATCTTGTTAATAATCCCGATAGTGGGATCAGGCAGGTAAAAAATAAAGAAACAAGTAAAGATCGGCCATTGGAAATTTTCTATCAAGCATCGGAATAGCTTTTATAAATCAGTTTTAACAAAACGGTTAAGACATTTAGTATTATTAGTGAACGAAGGAGATGGCAATTTGCTGTTAGAAGGCAAAATAGAAGAGAAGTTTAGACTATGGACAGAAAGTGAATATTTTGACCTGGAAACAAAGACGGAACTGCTTGAAATAAAGGATCAGAAGGAAATTGAAGACCGGTTTTATACCGATTTAGAGTTTGGTACGGGTGGCATGAGAGGGGTTATGGGCAGCGGTACTAACCGTATGAATAAATACGTTATTCGTAAACTCAGTCAGGGATTAGCCGATACCATACGAGAAGAAGGAAGCGAAGATTGTTCCCGAGGGGTAGTAATTGCCTATGATTGCCGCCGCAATTCAGCAGAATTCGCCTTGGAGACTGCTCTTGTTTTAGCGGCTAATAACATTAAAGCTTTTCTGTTTGATGCCTTAAGACCTACGCCCGAACTATCATTTGCAGTAAGATTTTTGCATGCAATTGCCGGAGTGAATATCACAGCCAGTCACAATCCAAAAGAATATAACGGATACAAGGTATACTGGGAGGATGGAGGGCAAATTCCACCTGCGAAAGCAAAACAAATAGTAGATAAAATTGCTGAGCGCACAAGCTGGATGGTCCAACCGCTTGATCAAGATGAAGCAAGGGAACGGGGGCTCTTGCTCAGTGTTGGCCGGGAGATTGATCAAGCTTTTTTGCAGGTAATAAAAAATCAGCTTCTTTATCCCGGATTTGCCAGGGATTTTGGTAACAAGTTAAAAATTGTCTACACACCGCTTCATGGCGCCGGCAATAAGCCGGTTCGGCAAGTACTTGAGGAAATAGGATTCACCTCTCTTTTTATCGTGCCTGAACAGGAAAATCCGGATTGTGAATTTTCAACGATAAAGCTGCCGAATCCCGAAGATCCTTTAGCCTTTGAAATGGCTTTAAGTTATGCTTCTGAACAGCAGGCGGATATTGTTCTGGCTACAGATCCTGATGCCGACCGGCTCGGACTATATGCCAAAGATGAAAAAGGCTCTTATCAACGTTTCACAGGCAACCAAATCGGAGTACTTCTGGAATACTATCTGTTATCGCAGAAAAAAAGACTGGGAAAGCTGCCTGAAGATGTCACAGTAGTTAAAACAATTGCCTCCACAGATCTCGGCGATTCTGTGGCACGGTACTTTGGCGCCAGGACAATCAACGTCCTAGTAGGATTCAAATATATTGGTGAACAGATTAAGCAGATGGAAGAGAACGGATCAGGAACTTTCTTATTTGGATTTGAAGAGAGCCATGGCTATTTAGCCGGAACATATGCTAGGGATAAAGATGCCGTAGAGGCAGCCGCTCTTCTGGCAGAAGCCGCTTTATATTATTTAGAAAAAGAAAATAAGACTCTGCCCGAAGTCCTTGAGGAAGTTTTTAAATTATGCGGTTATTATCTGGATGAACAGTATGCGCTTACGCTTCAAGGCAGGGAAGGCAAAGACAACATTAATAGAATTATCGATCTGTTCCGAACCTCAGAGCAAAGAGTCTATGGAGGACTTAGAGTTATAAGCATAGACGATTTTCTGACGAAAATGAGCTATTTCCCTAAAGAAGGCCTGAAAAAAGAGATGGGACAACCGGAATTGCCTCAGGAAAATGTTATTAGACTACGATTTGAAGGAGGGGGATTTGTAATAATCAGACCCTCCGGTACCGAGCCAAAAATAAGGTTCTACTTTTGCATCAAAGGGGAAAGCTCCCAAGAAATCAGATATACCCTGGAAAAAGTTAAGACCGACGTTTTAAACCTAATTCAAGTTTATCTTCCTCAAAATGTATAAATCAACTGCGCTTTTTGGATGTTTTTAAGAGAACAGATATTGGTTCTCTAATTTGGGACCATATAATACTAGCTAACAAGAATAAGCCAACAAAGCCCATTAAAGGATAAATTGTTGTAATTATTTTGGAAAAACCCAGTTGGCCGGCAAAAATTGCTCCCGCGCAAGCAATTGCTGCCCAAATAAACCTCATGATTTTTGTATAGGCTATTCTTGCCACAAATCCATAAAGAATACTGACCGCTGTCGTATATATTTCCAGAAAAAGTATTATTCCATAGACAAAGGCAAGCAAAGGATTGAGACGGTAGGCCAGGAAAACCATCGGTACCTGGAAAGGAAGAATTTCAGGAACACCGCTTATAATAGCAAGACTTATGGCCAAAACTCCAATGCCAAGTCCCAGCCCGCCGAGAATTCCCCCGCAGATAAGGTTTTTTTTGTTTTGGGCTTCAACGCCTAAAGGAGTTAAAATAGCTACTGCCAGCAGGATATTATAAGAGACATAAAGAAAGGAGGAAAACAGCCAGCTTCTAGTGACCGGTGCCTCAAGAGATTCTAAAATCCCGATTTTTTTGATGGTCAGCGGATCATTAAGAATTGAAAAGACTGCAACTCCCAAAACAATTATCAACAGGAAAGGAACAACAATTCCAATAGCCTTTATCACGTTATTTACTCCAGAGATTACAGTCAAAAAAGATAAAATAATAATAGCCAAACTTCCGTATAAGGGGGGAAGGTTAAAGTGTTCTTCAGCAATTGCCCCTGAGCCTGCGGCCATAACCACCAATACTCCTATGAAGCTTAAAGTTATTAACCAATCCAACAGAACACCAAGCCTGGGTCCGGCAGCAAACTTTACAAGTTCCAAATGGGAATCTGCTTTTAAATCCCGGGAAATCTTCATAATACTAATACCAAAATAACAAAATAACACTGTTGCCAGAATAATTCCTATAAAGCCGGTTCTGCCATAAAGAGTAAAGAACTGAAGCACTTCCTGACCAGTTGCAAATCCAGCTCCTACAACGGTCCCTATAAATGCCGCGGCAATAGCCGGAACTGATAATTGTCTGGCTTTTTTCATTTTTATATCCATTCCTTTCAAAAGCTATCCTCTTGGTCAATTCTTCTTAAGAATAAGAGTCAAGTACAGACACCTTCTAAAGATAAGTATGTAAAGCAATATAGAAAAATGAACTTCTATTCATGCAGAATCTGTAATTTTAGTGTAGAATTAGTACAAAATATATTATCTAAGCGCTTGATGGAGGTAAAGAAATGTCACCCGCAAGAAAAAGATTGTATGCAATTATTATTATCACGGTGTTTTGTTTTATTATAGTTATGGGTATAGGTAATTTTCGGGCTAAGCAATTAGCAGTGGAAATGGCAGCTGTGCAGATTGAACAAACTATGGCTATCGCGGTCCAGCAATTGGATATAGGAAAGATGCAAAAGATTTTTCAAACCCTGGATGAAAAGGAACCCTATTATAATGAAATTCGCGAGAAATTTATTAAACTCAAAAAAGAGCATAATCTTGCCGACATTTTTATCATTTATAAAAATTCGCAATCCGAATGGTTTCATGTGGTTGATGCCAGGGAGCAAAATGATCCGGCCCATAGTCCTCTTAGTAAATTAGAGGATCAGGCATCGGGCTCAATTCAGAGAACCCTAAAAGGGCAAGCCGTTCGCGGTGAATATCATGATACTTTTTTCGGCGCAGTTGTTTCGAGCTACCAACAAATAAAAGACCATCAAGGAAATGTCATAGCGGTGCTCGGAGCGGATTTTGCGTCTGAAGAGATTACAGAATTTCTTTTTACTACTCGTTATGTTCAATTTGGTGTTATTGGAGTTTGTTTGCTTCTAGTTTGTGGTGTGGTGCTTCTCACTTCCCCCCAAAAAAATAAATACTAAAACAAAAGCCGCGTTAGAATAAGAAAATCCTTCTCCGGAAATATTAGGAAAGTAAAAGCATATATTTCCCTGGGGAGGGATTTTTTCGTGCAGGAATATTATGTTGAGGTCGGAACGTCCAATTATAGGGATGATCTTTATTGTAAACTCGATGATTTAAGATCAAAAGAGGGACTCCCATTTGAATTATATGAACAAAAAAATGGTGCCTCTTACCTTGTGCGCTGTGTCTATTCAACTCTAAAGGGAAAGAAAGGAGAGGACCGCTTAGCTCAAAGAATATATAATTATTATTTTGCCCATGCCCTTGCCGAGATTATTTTTAAGCAATGGGAAGTGGCATTTGTCAAAAAAATATTAAAAAAAGAATACAGTATGAGTTATAAAGATATAGAAATGATTTTAGAAAAATCATGGCAGGATCTGAATAGCCATAATACGTATTTGCCGGCAACTAAAAAACATATTTTGATAAAGTCTATCTTGGAGTTTCTAGATTCTAATAAAAGACTCAATATTGAAGGTTTCATGAATTTTCGGGCCGATATGTACAAGAGGGAAGTAAGAAAACAGATTGCCTCCGCGGTCAATAGCTATATGCTGGCGCAAGAACACCAAAGTTTTATTAGTATGCTTAAAAAGTTTATCCAAAAACAAGTAACAATTTTTTCAACGATCCACTTAATCATTAAACCTCAGGGAGAGGTTGTATTTCTTGACGACCGGGGCAGAAATATTAATAAAGCGTGTTATAGTATACCCAGTGATGATAAAACGAATATTGAATTATATGAAGACTCTCTAATAAGCGCAATTTTAAAATGCGCTCCACGCCGGCTTGTTGTTCATTCTTTTACGGATAATCATAACGATATGATTCAGATTATAAATGAAGTTTTTGAAAATAAAATAAGTTTTTGTACCGGCTGTCCCCTATGTAGGGTGAGCGATTGACAACGAAGAACATGTAGTATAAGCTATTAATTAAAGCAAAAATTTTTTAATGCGATGACAGGGACAGTATTCCGAAACTTGGCAATTAGAGAGAAATGTCCAGGCTGAAAGCATTTCTGCAACGTTCAGAAGAAAACCACCCTTGAGTACCTTGCCGAAAGATAGTAGGTTGGTCGTAATGCCAGCGTTAAGGGCTTAAAGGAGAACTTTTCTCGAAGTTGGGTGGAACCACGGGTTTCTATTTGCTCTCGTCCCATTAGGGACGGGAGCTTTTTGACTAATGCGGCTGATGCAAGAAGCGGCAATTAATCTAAATATGTTTGGAGGAACAATGAATAGGATGATTAATTTAACATTAAAAGATGGATCCGTCAGACAAGCTGCGCAAGGAACGACGATCTCGGAGTTAGCTTCATCCCTTTCCCAGGTATTGGCTCGTTCGGCAATTGCCGGAAAAGTAAACGGACAGGTTAAAGACCTGAACTTCAAGGTCGAACAAGATGCCCAGATAGAGATTCTGACTTTGGATAATGAAGAGGGACTAGGGGTAATGAGACATTCTACTTCCCATCTTCTGGCGCAAGCTGTGAAGAATCTTTTTCCGGAAACATTGCTGGGTATCGGTCCTGCTATTGCCAATGGGTTTTACTATGATTTTGACTCTGAACATACTTTTACCCCGGAAGACCTCGAAAAGCTCGAAGTGGAAATGAAGAGACTGGCCAAAGAAGGTAATAAATTTGAGTGCCGGGAAATTTCTAGAGAAGAAGCTCTTGAATATTTTGGCAGCAAAGGCGAAAAGTATAAAGCGGAACTAGTTAAGGACTTACCGGATGAAGTACAGATCTCGACATACACACAAGGGAACTTTACCGATCTTTGTGCCGGTCCTCATGTTCCATCAACAAAGGTTCTTAAGGTCTTTAAATTACAAAGTGTAGCAGGAGCATACTGGCGGGGCAGTGAGAAGAATAAAATGCTGCAAAGGATTTACGGTTTAGCGTTTGCTAAAGCTTCAGATCTTGAAGATTATTTATATAAATTGGAAGAAGCAAAAAGACGTGACCACCGCAAACTTGGCGTGGAACTTGATCTTTTTAGTTTGCACGATGAGGGGCCGGGCTTTCCTTTCTTTCATCCCAAAGGTATGGTATTAAGAAATACTTTAGAAGAGTTCTGGCGGGAAGAACACCAAAAAAGAGATTATGTTGAAATCAGAACACCTATCATTCTCAATAGGACTTTATGGGAACAATCGGGGCATTGGGATCATTACAAGGAAAATATGTATTTCACCAAAATTGATGATCTGGATTATGCAGTGAAACCTATGAACTGTCCCGGCGGTATGATTATGTATAAGACCAAACTTCGCAGTTACAGGGACTTGCCGATTCGCTGCGGTGAACTTGGATTGGTTCACAGGCACGAGTTATCCGGTGCTTTGCACGGATTGCTGCGCGTACGGAATTTCACTCAAGATGACGCCCATATCTTTATGCTGCCTTCCCAGATAATAGAGGAAATTATTGGGGTTATTGACCTTGTCGATTATTTTTATAAAGTGTTTGGCTTTAAATACCATGTCGAACTATCAACCCGGCCGGAAAACTCCATGGGTTCCGACAAGGATTGGGAGATAGCCACCAATGCTTTGAAAGATGCTTTGGAAGCCAAAGGGATGGATTATAAAATCAACCCGGGAGATGGGGCATTCTATGGTCCGAAAATTGACTTCCATGTTAAAGATTGTTTGGACAGGACCTGGCAATGCGGAACCATCCAGCTGGATTTTCAGATGCCTGAAAAGTTTGATCTGACCTATATTGGTGAAGACGGGGAAAAACACCGCCCGGTTATGATCCATAGGGTGGTCTACGGCAGCATTGAACGTTTTATTGCTTTGCTGACCGAACATTATGCCGGGGCGTTTCCGGTTTGGCTCGCACCGGTTCAGGTGAGGATTTTACCAATCAGTGACAAGCACTTGGAATTTGCGGAAAAAGTCAAGTCTATTCTCAAAGAAGACAAGGTCAGAGTAGAAATTGACCAGCGGCGGGAGAAAATAAATTATAAGATCAGGGAAGTCCAAACTGAAAAAATTCCATTTGCACTTATAGTGGGAGATAAGGAAGCAGAAGACAAGACGGTGTCTGTTCGCCGCTATGGACAGCAGAATACCATAACCATGAGCCTTGATGGATTTGCATCCTTGATAAAAGAAGAAATAAAAAGCAAAAAAATTATATAGCTGTTTTCGGTGATGGTGGCAATGTAAATGGAAATGGAGTTTGAGGAAAAGATGGAGATAAGGAAAATCAATGAATTTAAAACCGGGGATTCTCTTATTACTTTTTTCTTAATCCGGAAAGTGGAATGCAAAAACACCGGCAGCGGGAAAAAGTACTTGGATATAGTATTTGGCGATTCAAGCGGGGAGATTGTAGCAAGGTTATGGGAATGTACTGCCGAAGACGAAGTCCAGTATGTAAAAAGCATGTTGGTTAAAATTAAAGGTACAGTAATTGAATGGCAGGGAAAAAAACAAGTGAAGATTGAAAGAATCCGTCCCGTTAAAGAAAAAGACGGTATAAGTCTTCATGAACTTGTACCAGTAGCTCCTTATGCTCCTGAAGATATGTTCACAGAACTCTCGACTTTTATTACAAAAATTGAAAAAAACACGCTAAGAGAAACGGTGCAACTAATCATTGCGGAAGCGGGTGAAAAGTTATTGACTCATCCGGCCGCTCTTCAGAACCATCATTCCCTGCGTTCGGGACTCTTGTACCATACCTTGACTATGCTCCAAGCAGGCGAGAAACTTCTTGAGGTATACACTTTTTTAGATAAGGATCTTCTTTTTGCAGGTATTATCCTGCATGACATTGCTAAACTTGACGAGATCGAAGCTAATGATTTAGGACTGGCTACGGATTATACGGTTGAAGGGCAGCTCTTGGGGCATATTGTCCAAGGGGTTAAGAAAATTGACAAAGCTGCTCAAAGAGTGGGGCTAGACGAGGAGACTAATCTTATCATGCAGCATATGATTTTATCCCATCACTATGAACCTGAATTCGGCAGTCCTAAAAGACCGATGGTTCCTGAAGCCGAAATTTTGCATTATCTTGACATACTCGATGCCAGAATGTTTGATATGTGTAAGGTGCTGGGGGACATTCAACCGGGTGATTTCAGTGAAAGGGTCTGGGTTCTGAATAACAGAAAAATCTATAAACCCCAAAAAAAGTAAAGGCTGCAGTCTAACATTGCAAATTGGACTGATGCGAACTATTTATTCGCGTCAGGCTCTTCTTTTTCTTGTGGAATAAAAGTCATGGCGTTCTTTCTACCAAGAAAAACGAGAATATCCCCACTCTCGATGACTGATGCAGCTTCCGGATCGGCGATAATAGCGTCCTTTTTCTTAATTGCAATTATACTCACGCCATATTTCGATCTTAAACTAAGCTGTTCTAAAGATTTACCTACGAAACTTGAGGGTGTAGCCACCTCAATAATATTATACTCGGAAGATAGTTCTATAAAATCCAATATATTGGGAGTCACAAGGTGATAGGCTAAACGCATCCCCATATCTTTTTCCGGATAGATGACCTTATCAGCCCCGATTTTTTCTAAAACCTTGCCGTGCATGTTGTCTTTTGCTTTGGCGATTACGTATTTTACCCCAATTTCTTTAAGAAGAACGGTAACAAGGATATTTGCTTGAATGTCATCCCCGATAGCAACAATGACTACGTCAAAATTACGAATTCCCAAAGCTTTAAGAGCTTCCTCGTCGCGGGCGTCGACTTGGATGGCATGGGTAACCTCATGGGCGATAGACTGAATCTCATGTTCGTTGCTGTCGATTACTAAAACTTCATAGCCTAGTGAAGCCAAAGTTTGAGCCACGCTTTTGCCGAAACGGCCTAAACCGATGACGGCAAATTGTTTGTTTTTCATTGTTAATCCTTCCTAACCAATCATAATTCTTTCTTCCGGATATTTCACATGGGATAAGGCCTCCGCCTTATTACTTTGGAGGCCAATGGCTAACATAACGGTGATTAAACCCACCCGGCCAAAAAACATTGTTAGAATAAGGGCTATTTTCCCCATCATCGACAGTGAAGCGGTTATTCCCGTGGAAAGCCCCACCGTTGCGAAGGCGGATACTGTTTCAAATATGATTTGCATAAAAGTGGCATGTTCGGTGATTAGCAAAATAAAAACTACGAGAGAAACCCAGAAAATGGCTAAAGCAATTAAAGCAAAAGATTTTCTAATAATACTATTAGGGAGAGTCCTTCCTTGGGCCACAACATTTTCTCTTCCTTTTAAGACACTGATAACACAGAGGATAATACTGACAAAAGTGGTGGTTTTAATTCCACCTCCGGTAGACCCGGGGGAAGCGCCAATAAACATTAATATTATGATAAGAAGGAGAGTAGCCGGTTTAAGATCCCCAATAGATAAGGTGTTAAATCCGGCAGTTCTTGGCGATACAGACTGAAAAAGGGAGGCTATAATCTTAGTATAATAATCTGCATTGCCTAAAGTTCCCGGGTTATTCATTTCCAACAAAAAGATCAGGATAGCTCCTATCAGAATTAAGAGGACGGTGCTTCGGATTACCAGACGGGAATGCAAACTAAGATTCCGGCCTTTTTTGGTATATATTTCGGAAAGAACATAAAATCCCAATCCTCCGAGGATAATTAGTCCCATGATAGTAAAATTTACTACAGCATCGCCGCTGAAGGATGTCAGGCTTCGAAACCCACCGAAAAGATCAAAGCCGGAATTATTAAAAGAGGACACTGAATGAAAAATTGCATAGTATAAAGCTTTTTGCCATCCCATTTCCTGAAACCATCTTAAGAAAAGAATCAATGCTCCAAATCCCTCTATTGAAAAGGAAAGCAGCAAGACATTTTTAATTAGTCTGACGATACCTTCTAAAGAAAGCTGATTAAGTGATTCCTGAAGCAGTATCCGTTCCCGTAAATTGATTTTTCTGCCAAGGATAATGGCAAAGAGGGTCGCAAAAGTCATAAAACCTAAACCGCCTATTTGGATAAGGAAAAGGATTATAATTTCTCCAAAGCTCGAATAATTATCGGCGGTATCAACTACCACTAATCCTGTCACACAAACGGCAGAGGTCGAGGTAAAAAGGGAATCGATCAAAGGAGTACCTGTTCCATTTTCGCTGGCGATGGGTAAGCACAAAAGCAGTCCGCCCAATAAAATCAAGAGCAGAAACCCGATAGCCAGAATCCTGGCTGGGGTGGATCTGCCGATAAACTTTCTTTTATTACTATCCTTATTTCTATTTTGACTTTCAGTTAATAGTATTTTCGTTTCCGGCATGATTTTTTTTCTACCTCTGAGTTTGAGAATTAATGTTGAGCCGATAAAAAATAGTATATCCCTATAACATATTTTTGTACATTTTTATTTCTAGCTATAATTAAATTACAAGATACTATTCTACTATTTTATTATAAAAATTCAATGATTGACATTTAGCATTGATATATGTACAATATTTATGCCAAGTAGAAGCCATCCGCTTCTCACCTCATGACGTTGGTTAATGAGGTCGAGTGAGTTTTCCAGTTCTGGTTATTCTCATTTAGATGTAATGGAAGACGGGTGGAGTACCGTCTTTTATTTATTTTTAAGGCAAATATTTACGGAGGTGATTCCCTATTAACAAAGACTTACGGATTAATGAAGAAATCCGGGCTCGGGAAGTTCGACTTGTGAGCGAAGAAGGAGAACAACTCGGGATTACTCTTATTGTGGACGCAATGCGCATTGCTGCTGAACAATCAGTAGATCTG
The DNA here is from genome assembly GCA_002423425.1 of Peptococcaceae bacterium UBA6116. Taxonomy (GTDB): domain Bacteria; phylum Bacillota; class Desulfitobacteriia; order Desulfitobacteriales; family Syntrophobotulaceae; genus UBA6116. Next base: position 15,266 of record DIWC01000042.1, on the reverse strand, counting down.
GTCGAGATTGCGCCCACTGCCAAACCGCCGGTGTGCAAGTTGATGGATTATGGTAAATTCAAATATGAACAGTCTAAACGCGATAAGGAAGCACGGAAAAAACAAAAAGTCGTGGAACTTAAAGAAGTAAAACTGCGTCCCAATATTGAAGACCATGATTTTGAAACCAAGGCCCGGAATGCTCAGCGCTTTCTGAATGACGGTGATAAAGTAAAAGTGACCATAATGTTCCGGGGCAGGGAGATAACACATCCTGACCAAGGAAGGATATTATGTTTGCGATTGGCTGAACTTCTTGGCGAAGAAGCTGTTATGGAACGTGAGCCCAAAGTGGAAGGACGTAATATGGTTATGATTTTAACTCCTGCCAAACACGACTAAAATGAAAAGGGGGTTGCCCATAAAATGCCTAAGATGAAAACACATCGTGGAGCTGCCAAACGTTTTAAAAAGACAGGTACCGGTAAAATTGTCCGTTATCATGCTTACAAAAGCCATATTTTAGAAAAAAAATCAGCAAAACGCAAACGTAATCTTCGTAAATCGGCTATTATGCATAGTTCTGATGCTAAGCGTATTGCGAGTTTGATCGCCTACGTAAAATAACACATTAAGGAGGTTCTAGACAATGGCTCGTGTAAAAAGAGGCGTCAGAGGTCATGAACGCCATAAAAAGATACTAAAACTGGCTAGAGGTTATAGAGGAGCAAAAAGCAAGCTGTTTAAGATGGCGAAACAGCAAGTTGTCCGTTCCATGGCTTATGCTTATGTCCACCGCAAACAAAGAAGACGTGATTTTCGTAAGCTCTGGATCACAAGAATTAACGCTGCTGCCAGAATGAACAACATTACTTACAATCGGCTGATGTATGGATTAAAACTTGCGGGTGTCAACATTAATCGGAAGATGTTGGCTGACTTGGGAATCAACGATCCGGCCGCTTTCACCAAGCTGGTGGAAACCGCCAGAGAAAAAGTTGACAGTGTAAATACTAATGCTGATGTCAAGGCCAATGCTTAATTCTTGATAATGTAATTTTTTCGGAGTTCGATCTTGAGGCAAGTATCGGACTCCGATCTTTATCCGGACGCTCTTTGTCAGCCACGCCTTCGGAGGAGCATAATGATTACGTCATTACAGAACGAACAAGTAAAACATGTTGTGGCTCTCCATAAAAATAAAGGAAGAAGCGAGAGCGAGGAGTACCTGGTTGAAGGCAAACGTTTTGTTAAAGAAGCGTTTTCGCGCCAGGCACAAGTAAAGAAGATTTACTATGTAACTACAGGAGAGCTGACCAATTTGGTAGAGCAAGCTATATTTTTAGGAATTCCGGTTCAAGAAGTATCTGAAGATGTAATGAGAAAAATGGCCGCTACTGAAGAGCCTCAAGGTATTCTAGCAATTATTGAAAAGACCTATCCCGGCTGGGAGAATATTATTACCGCTAAGAATACGATTATTCTAGTTCTTGACAATATTCAGGATCCCGGGAATCTCGGCACTATCTTAAGAACTGCTCTAGCGGCGGATGTTCGCCAGATTATTCTTACAAGTGGAACCGTTGATCTTTATAATCCTAAAGTTATGCGCAGCAGTATGGGGTCAATCTTTTCGCAAAAAATTTTAACGGACAAAAAACCCCAGGAAATTGTAAATTTTTTCCGCCAAAATAGATACACGCTAGCTATATCTTCCATGGAAGGAAACTCAATTTATTCAGAACTTGCTAGTACCTATTATCCTTTGGCTTTAGTTATAGGAAATGAAGCAATAGGTGTTTCAGATTATTTTGTTAAGCAGGCTGATATAAAGTATTCTATTCCAATGTTTAATCAAGTTGAATCTTTAAATGCCGCTATGGCTGCCGGAATCTTCCTTTATGAGTTAAGAAGACAAGGGGAATTCTTGTAAACCATAAACTAAAATGATATAATTCTGAGCAAGCAAAAAAAATTATTTTAGCTCGAACCAAGGCAAGGAAGGTGGGCTTATTATGTCGACGGAAGACTATTTCTGGAAAGCCTTTGAGGCCACGGGTTCTCCTCAACTTTATATGATGTATAAAAAACAAAACAGAATAAAAGCTAATGGCAATGAGTGGGACAAAAGGAATGCCAATCTCTAAGGGAGGATCGACCTTAGACTGCAAGTCGACTGGGAAGGCAGCCACCTCATTAAGTAAAGAACTTTTTGAGGTTGAATTTCACCCCGGAGTCAAGCGGAAAGCTACCGTTATAAGCTTTAAGAGTGACCTTGATTTTTGGTTAAACATGGGTGGTACCGCGGGAGTATTAACTCTCGTCCCTAGAGGACGAGAGTTTTATTTTATTTAGAGAAGCCTTTGAAAAAGCTTCGATGTCAAAAATATGAGATAAAATATTACATAAAGACATTTAAAAGTTTTTAAGAAGGTAGAAGTTGAAAGGGTGGTAAGGATGAAGGCAAAAATTCAGAGAATCAGGGAAGAAGCTTTGAAAGAACTGGAAACTCTTAAAAGTATGGAGGAACTTCAAGATCTAAAAATAAGGATAATGGGCAAAAAAGGTTCCCTTACTTCCCTGCTTAAACAAATGGGGAGCTTAAGTCCCGAAGAACGTCCCCAAATGGGACAGACAATTAATGCTGTTCGCGGTATGATTGAAGAGGTATGGGAAGAAAAAGCAAAAAAACTTGATAAAGATGCTTTGGTAAAGAGACTGGAAGAAGAAAGGATCGATATCAGTTTGCCTGGTTTTTACCTGCCTATAGGGCACCAGCATCCCTTAAGCAAGGTTATTGAAGAGATCGAAGATATTTTTTTGGGTATGGGTTTTACGATTGCCGAAGGGCCGGAAATAGAAACGGATTACTATAACTTTGAAGCCTTAAATCTGCCGAAGGATCATCCTGCCAGAGATATGCAAGATACGTTTTTTATTACCGAGGATCTTCTGCTTAGAACGCAGACTTCGCCGGTCCAGATTAGGACTATGGAAAAAATGAGACCTCAGCTCCCGGTCAAGATTATTGCTCCGGGCAAGGTATTCCGTAATGATGATGATGCAACTCATTCACCTATGTTCCATCAGGTTGAGGGGCTTATGGTAGATAACGGAGTACGAATGTCCGATTTAAAAGGGATACTCCTGCATTTTTCCAGACAGATGTTTGGGGAATCAAGGGAGATACGGCTTCGGCCAAGCTTTTTTCCTTTTACTGAACCCAGTGCCGAAGTAGATGTTTCCTGTATGCTTTGCGGAGGTGCGGGATGCAGGCTTTGCAAGGGGACAGGATGGATTGAAATTCTTGGATCGGGGATGGTTCATCCCCGGGTTCTCAAAATGGGAGGATATGATCCTAAAGAAGTAACCGGTTTCGCCTTTGGCATGGGAGTTGAAAGAATTGCTATGCTAAAATATGGAATTGAGGATATGAGGTTATTATTTGACAATGATGTTCGGTTTTTAGCGCAATTTTAATTGATGGAATACTTTAGGAGGATTCGGTGATGAGAGTTAGTATGGAATGGTTAAGAGAGTACCTCGCAATAGATAAGAGCCCGGAAGAATTAGCTGAAATACTTACCAGGGGCGGTATCGAAGTTGGCGGAGTGGAGGAGCTCAATAAAGGGTCTAAAGATGTATATATCGGAGAGATAAAAGAAATAGAAGTTCATCCTGATGCGGAGAAGTTACAAATTTGCCGGGTTAATATTGGAACAGAGGAATTAACCATCGTGACGGGAGCAAATAACATCTTAGCCGGTGATAAGGTTCCGGTTGCCGTACCTGGCGCCGTGCTTTCCGACGGTAAGGAAATCAAGACGGCAGAACTCAGAGGGGTAATGTCTTATGGTATGCTTTGCTCCGATAAGGAGCTTGGGATTGAAGCTGTCGGGCAGGACAGAAGTAAGGGCGGAATCTTAATTCTATCCGCGGATGCGCAAGTGGGAACAAAGCTTAATGATTATTTAGGACTTGATAATTATGTTTTAGAACTTGAGCTGTATCCAAACCGTCCCGACTGCATGTCAATGATTAATGTAGCTCGTGAGGTTGGCACCCTCATGGGTATTAAGCCTATAGTTCCAGAGTGGACCCAAGCGGATATTCCTCCTTGGCCCGAGGATATCAGACAAAAGGTTGAGATAGAAAACTATGATCTTTCCTGGCGATATTCTGCTCTGCTGGTGGAGGATGTTGTTATCCAGAACTCTCCGCTCTGGATGCAGAACAGGCTTCGGGCTGCAGGAATCCGGCCGATAAATAATATTGTAGATATAACGAATTACTGTATGCTGGAAACGGGTCAGCCCCTTCATGCGTTTGACAGAGATAAACTCCAAGGAACAGTCAAGGTGCGATTGGCTAAAAATGGGGAGAAGCTTATAAGCCTCGATCGCATCGAGAGAAACCTTGACAATGAAATGCTGGTAATCGCCGATGATAATGGACCTGTAGCCATAGCCGGGGTGATGGGTGGATTAGAAACTGAGGTCACGGCAAAAACTACTAGAATCTTTTTTGAATCAGCTCATTTTTCCGGAGCCAGTATTCGCCGTACCAGCAGGAGGCTGGGATTGCGTTCAGAGTCTTCCAGCCGTTTTGAAAAAGGTGTAGATCCTCATGGAACGGTAACGACTTTACAAAGGGTAGCTGAATTGCTGCTTGAACTTAAAGCCGGAGTACCGATGTCTTTTACAGAAAAAATTGCTTACCTTCCGCCCCAAGCGAAGATTGAATTATCTTTGGATAGAGTGGACGATGTATTGGGGACAAAATATTCGGAGCAGGAAGTGGTACAAGTATTAGAGGCCCTTACTTTCGGCTATGAGTTCCGGCAGAATCGAACAATCGCCGTTGATATCCCTTCTTATAGACAGGACCTAAAGATTGAAGAAGATATGATTGAAGAAATAGCCCGGATTATAGGCTATGACCGTATCCCGACAACCTTACCTCAAGGAAGTCAGACTCAAGGCCGAAGGACTTTGGAACAAGCTTTGCGTTTTAAGCTCAGGAAAGCTTTAACGAAGGCGGGAATGGATGAAATAGTATCCTATTCCTTTACAAAAAAAGAGTCTGATGATATTTGGGGTCAGGCAGGACGGAATATTCCGCTTCTTAACCCTTTAAGAGAAGAATTAGGGGTTATGAGAACCTCCCTCTTGCCAGGACTTTTGGAGATTGCTGCCCGTAACACCTCAAGGCGCAATATGGATTTACTACTCTTTGAAATCGGTAATGTATTTTGGCCAAAAGAGCTGCCACTAAAAACGCTGCCTGAGGAGAAATTGAAGATTGCCGGTCTTGCCCAGGGAGGAAGCAGCCGCCACTGGCTTGTTCCTCAAGCCAAGTTTGACTTTTTCTACGTTAAAGGTATTTTAAGTAATCTGGCGCAAGAAAGCGGCGTTGAATTTGAATATTCAAGAATCAAAGAAAGTCGTTATCAGGAACTTCTCCATCCCGGCAGATCCGCTGAAATATTTGTAAACGGAGAGTATTTAGGTTTTATGGGTGAAATATATCCTCAGCTTGATGAAGAATGGGGACTTGACCGCCCGGTGCTTTTTGAAATAGATTTTGCCGTTTTATTTAAAAATAATAAATCTACAATAATTGTCCAATCCTATCCCCGTTTTCCTGCTATTCAAAGAGATTTGGCCTTGGTCATTCCCGAAGAGATCCCCGCCCAAAATATTAAAAACAGAGTCTTCGAACTTGGCGGCGAGCTTTTGAAAGAAGTTGAAATCTTTGATGTTTATCAGGGACAGCCGGTTCCTCAAGGGCATAAAAGTCTGGCTTTAACCATGCGTTACCAGTCTGCAGAACGGACGCTTAAAGATGAAGAGATTAATTCCTTGAATTCCAATATCCTCATGCAAATACAGCAGGAATTTGGGGCAAAATGGCGAAAATAAAAGAAGGTTTATTATTTTGAAAGATGTGGGAGAGAGCGGGGGAAAGAAGTGAATCAGGAAGATCAAAAGATCTCGGTCCAGATTTATGGAGAATTATACGTTATTCGGGGTAATGGATCAGAAGACTATATAAATAGCTTGGCAAAAGATGTCGATAAAAGGATGCGAACAATCGCGTTAAAATTCCCCCGGCTTGCAGTCCATCAAGTAGCTACTCTCGTATCTCTTAACCTTGCAGATGAATTGGCAAAATTAAAAGAAGAAGAAAAAACTGTTATGGATATGTTAGGGGAAAAAGAGGGAGTCTAATAATTGCTAAAAAATAAACAGACATCTGTCACCGACACGGATGTCTGTTTTACAGTATCCAGTACGGATTAAAATTAAAAGATAATTATTTGGAGGGTTTTACAGTGAAAGGTATTATTACAGTAATAGGAAAAGACAAAGTCGGAATTATTTATGCAGTAACTAAGATATTGGCTGAAAACAATGTCAATGTCGAAGATATTAGCCAAACGGTTCTTCAGGATTATTTTACAATGATGATGCTGGTTAATCTTTCTAAACTGAACTGTGATTTTAATAATTTGAAATGTCAGCTAGAAAAATTAAGCGAGGAGATCGGCCTGTCGGTCAAGATCCAAAGAGAAGAGATCTTTCATTACATGCATAACATCTAGCTCATCCATGCCGTCGCAGACGTAGCTGCCACACTAATACTATGTATGGGACAATAACCTGTGGCCATCCTTGGCCGTTAGGAGGTAAGAAGTATGACACTTTATCACAATATATTTGAAACTATTAGTATGATCGAAAAAGAAAAACTTGATATCCGAACAATTACTATGGGAATCTCCTTGATCGATTGCATTGATTCTTCTGGAGATAAAGCACGCGGGAAAATACATGATAAAATTATCAGATATGCCATGAATCTGGTAAATGTGGGGAATGAAATTGAAAATGAATTCGGTATTCCAATCATCAACAAGAGGATCGCAGTCACTCCGGTTGCCTTAATCGCATCCGCCAGCGGGGAAGATAATTACGTGGAATTTGCCAGGACTTTAGACCAAGCTGCGAAAGAAGTCGGTGTAAATTTCATTGGGGGATTTTCTGCTCTGGTGCAGAAAGGTTTCACTGCCGGGGATAGAATATTGATCGAATCGATTCCTCAGGCTTTAAACGAAACTGAGAGAGTTTGTTCTTCCGTTAATATTGCCAATTCCAAAGCAGGTATAAATATGGATGCCGTCAGGTTGATGGGGAAGATCATTAAAAGAACGGCGTATCTAAGCAGATACCGCGATTCGCTAGGATGCGCCAAACTGGTTGTTTTTGCCAATGCCGTTGAGGATAATCCTTTTATGGCCGGTGCTTTTCATGGGGTAGGCGAACCGGAAGTTGTAATTAACGTAGGAGTGAGCGGTCCGGGGGCCGTAAAACGTGCACTGGAAAAGGCTAAAGGAGAGCCTTTGCATGTAGTGGCAGAAAATATTAAGAAGACTGCCTTTAAGATTACCCGGGCAGGACAGTTGGTAGGGAATGAAGTTTCCAGGCGACTAGGCGTGCCTTTCGGCATATTAGATCTGTCCCTCGCTCCTACTCCCGAGATTGGAGACAGTGTGGCCAGAATTCTCGAGGAAATGGGCCTTGAGGCCTGTGGCACTCATGGTACGACCGCTGCTTTAGCTTTACTCAATGATGCCGTTAAGAAGGGTGGGATTATGGCCTCTTCATCGGTCGGCGGATTGAGCGGTGCTTTTATCCCTGTAAGTGAAGATGAGGGAATGATTCAGGCGGTAAAAAGCGGTGCTTTGACTTTCGATAAACTTGAAGCAATGACTAGCGTCTGTTCAGTAGGTTTAGATATGATTGCGATTCCCGGAGATACCAGTGAATCCACAATCGCAGCCATCATAGCTGATGAAGCGGCAATTGGCGTGATTAACAATAAGACAACAGCGGTCCGCATTATCCCTGTCCATGGCAAAGATGTAGGTGATACCGCTGAATTCGGCGGATTATTGGGGCATGCACCGATTATGCCGGTCAATAAGTTTAGCGCTGAGGAATTCATTAATCGCGGAGGCAGAATACCGGCGCCTATTCATAGTTTCAGAAACTAAATAAGATTTCAGGAAAATATCAGGAGAAATAAATGTATTCAGATACGAATATAGCACAACCAGATTCTAAAAAAATTGAACTATTAGCTCCGGCCGGTGGTTTTGAGGCGTTAAAGGCAGCTGTGGAAAACGGAGCTGATGCAGTCTACCTGGGTGGCAAAATGTTTAATGCCAGGGCTTCAGCGTCAAACTTTGAAGCAGAAGAACTCCAAAAAGCATTGACTTATGCCCAGGATCGCCAGGTTAAAATCTACGTAACTGTTAATACACTGGTTGCTGACAGCGAATTTTCCCAGTTGGCAGAGTATCTTTATGAGCTTTCTTCTCTCGGAGTCGATGCGGTGATTGTGCAGGATATTGGAGTTGCCCGTTTCATTAAGGAAGTAATTCCGGAAATGAGACTTCACGCCAGTACCCAGATGACCATAAACAATAGCTTTGGACTTAAACAACTGGAACAAATGGGTTTTTCCAGAGTGGTTTTAGCCAGAGAAACAACTAGTTCGGAAATAGAGAAGATTGTCAGGGAAACAAACCTGGAAGTAGAGGTGTTTGGGCATGGAGCACTATGTATCTGCTATTCAGGACAATGCTTAATGTCCAGTTATATTGGGGCTAGAAGCGGCAACAGGGGCAGGTGCGCGCAGCCATGCCGGATGCCCTATCAATTGACAGACTTTAAGGGGGAAGATTTACTTGCGGGGCGAAAGATGGGGGAGCATCTCTTAAGTCCAAGGGATCTGAATCTCTCGGAAAATTTGGCTGAACTTCAAAAAGTTGGGATTAGTTCGCTTAAGATTGAAGGCCGGATGAAAAGGCCGGAGTATGTGGCAACCGTGATAAGGATTTATCGTCAGGCCCTGGATGCTTTAAACAACAGGCAGCCGGAGTTATCAGCATCAGATAAATTTGAACTTACTCAGATTTTCAATCGTGATTTTACCACCGGATTTTTTCAGGGCAATCAGGGTGCTGGAATGATGAGCTTTAGCCGTCCCAATAATCGGGGAACTATGCTCGGACGGATTCTGGAAATGAGATCTGACCGGTTAACTATAAAATTAGAAAACACCTTGAATATTGGCGATGGCCTGGAAATTTGGACAGGGCGCGGGCGGGAAGGAATTACGGTTGATAATATTTTTAACTCTTTGGGGAAAGCAATAGAAAGCGCTCATAGAGGAGAAAATGTCGGGATAGAATTTAGAGGGACGGCCAGAATCGGAGATCGAATATTTAAAACGCATGACCAGGAACTAATGGCCAAAGCCAAATTAAGTTACCAGGAAGGTAAGGAAAAACGCAAAAGGCCTGTAAAAATGCTGCTTTCAGGTCGGATTGGCAGTAAACTCCGCTTGGAAGCCAGCACTGGGGAACACCGGGTTGTAGCCGAATCTCAGACTGATGCTCAGGAAGCTGTTAACAGGCCGCTGGAACACGGATACCTCTCTAAGCAACTGGGCAGGCTTGGCAATACGCCGTTTGTTCTTAAAGAATTAATAACCGATATTCCGGGCAATTTAATTATTCCGGTTAGTGAAATCAATGATTTACGGCGCAGTGTGGTTGAACAGCTCTTGCTAAGATCCCGGGCGAAAAGTTCTTTAGGGTTTGTAAATGAAAAAGAATTTCAGATGCGTCTTAAACAATGGCATTATAAAATAGAATCCGGACGTTCAAGTAATTGTGCTAAAAATATAAGGCCTAAATTAACGACCGCCGTTTCAGATTCTAAAAATGTCCTTCCTTTAATTAAAGCCGGTGCCGACAGGATTATTATTGGTGGGGAACACTGGCGTTGCCGTCCGCCTATTACCCTCAATGAGTTGCAGGAGTCGGTGGATGTTTGTTTCGGAAAAGGGGTTGAGCTGCTTTGGCGTTTACCAAGGGTAATGAATGAGGAACAAAGCAGAAGGATATTCTCAGAATTAAATACGATTGTCCATTGGCGGCAAAGACCGGCTGTAATGGTCGGAAACCTTGCCGGGATTCAAATGATTCAATCTCTGGATCGGTCTTGGAGTTGGGAAACTGACCACTTTTTCCATGTTTTTAACCAAGCGGCTTTGCATATGGTCCTTGAGTCCGGCGGCAAGAGGACTGCCCTATCGACAGAGCTCAGTCAGGAACAGATCAAAATTTTATCTTGGCCTGCCGTTACCGAAATGATAGTCTTCGGCGACATGGAAATGATGATTAGTGAGTTCTGTTTACTAGGCTCAGCACTTGGCGAAGGGCTGGAAAATCCCCGGGAAAAATGCGGCCATGTTTGCCAGGAGAAGGAATATTATCTTAAAGACAGGCTTTCCTACAAATTTCCTTTGGCCACAGACAGGGAATGCCGGATGCACATCTTTAATGCTAAAAGATTGAATCTTGTAACTGATCTCACTAAAATAGCAGCTGCAGGGTTAAGAAATATACGTTTGGAACTGCCTGGGGCGACATTAAATCAGGCCCAAGACACAGTGAAAATATTTAAAGAGCTGTGGTTGGAGGCGGTGGCAGGAAAGAATATTGGCGGGGAGAGAACTGAAGATGCCATGAAGAAGTTGGAGGTTTTGTACCCCGAAGGCTTTACCAAAGGACATTTTTATAGAGGAGTGCTAACTTAAGTGATTGCTTCAGATAAAGTTCTGGCCAAACTGGATTATGGTGCTGTGAGGGACAGACTAGTCGGGCATTGTATGCTTCCCAGGGCCAAAGAGTTGGCTGCTAGTCTTGTTCCGGTGTCTGATTTGCGTACTGTCCGGTCTCTGCTTAGAGAGACAGATGAGGGTGGGATTTTACTTAGAATCAATCCTTTATTTTCTGTCCGGGGAGCGAAAGAGATCCGCCTTTATTTAGAAAGGTGTGACCGCGGAGGGATACTAGCTCCCGATGAACTGTTGGAAATCCGGGATACTTTAAAGACTGCAAGACAAATCCGCAATACATTAATTGATAGTTCTCATGCGGGCAAAGACAACTACAGTGAATTATTTTCTCTTAGGGAAACTGTCGAAGCAATTATCCCCCAAAAAAATATTGAAGATGAGGTTTCCCGTAGTATTTCCGAAGACGGCAGTATTGATGACCGGGCTTCGGCGGAGCTTACGCGTTTGCGCCGGGTAAAAAACACCAGTCAACAAAAAATAAAAGACAGCCTTGATGGGATCCTGCGCAATGCCAATTACCAAAAGATGCTTCAGGATCAAATTATCACTACGCGTAGTGACCGGTATGTTGTTCCGATAAAATTGGAGTATAGTTCGGCTTTCCCCGGGATAGTCCATGACCAATCGGCCAGTGGGGCGACTGTTTTTATTGAGCCGATGAACGTTGTGCAACTAGGGAATGAATTAAGAGAGACTATGCTTAAAGAAAATAGGGAGATCCAAAGAATACTGCAGCAGCTTACAGCTTTGATAGCGGTGAAAGTGACTGAGATTGCTGTACTTTATGAGGCACTGGCCAAATTGGATTTTATTTTAGCCAAAGCCCGCTTAAGTGAGGATATGGAAGCTGGTTCCCCGGTCGTAGTTAATGAACAAGAAGTCAAACTAATCAGGGCAAGACATCCGTTATTAACCGATCCTGTGGTTCCAATTTCTGTAGAGTTGGGTAAGGGATATCGTTTCTTGGTGATTACAGGACCTAACACAGGCGGTAAAACGGTTACCCTTAAGACCATCGGACTAATGGCCGTTATGATGCAAGCAGGGCTTCATATACCGGCAGAAAGCGATTCGAGATTAGGGATATTTAATCAGGTGTTCGTTGATATTGGGGACGAACAAAGTGTGGAACAATCTTTAAGCACATTTTCGGGCCATATGACTAATATTGTAAATGTTATGGAAGAGGCTGATGACAAGTCACTCGTTCTCTTTGACGAGCTTGGCGCAGGTACCGATCCCGCTGAGGGAGCAGCATTAGCGATGGCGATTTTGGCAGAATTGTTAGAAAGAGGGAGTTGCGGCATTGCAACAACCCATTATGGAGCTCTTAAAAGTTTTGCTTATAATACTGATGGGATTGAAAATGCCTCCGTTGAATTTGATCCGGAGACATTGAAACCAACGTATAGGCTGCTTACGGGAATTCCAGGAAGAAGCAATGCCTTATCTATTGCTCAAAGATTGGGCTTAAGTACAAGTATCTTGGATAAAGCACGTTCCTATATTTCCGACCGGGAGATGAAGGAAAGTGATTTGCTGGAAAACCTCGAAGATACGCAAAGAGAAATTGAGCTGCAAAAACAAAGATTGGAAGAAGAAAAACTTGAAGCCGAGAATAAAGTTGCCGAGTTAAAAAGAAAGAATAAAGAGTTGGCAGAAAAATATGAAGAAATAGTATTAAAGGCCAAAGACGAAGCGGTTGAAATTGTTCGCAGCGTTAGAGCGGAAGCCGAAATAATTATCAGAGAAATTAAAGAAGCCCAAAAAAAGGAACGTAAGGAACAAGAGGCGGCAACAGAAAAGGCGCGTCAAAGTCTGAAAAAATTATCTGATAACATTTACCAGGGTGATTTAACCCGCAAACAAAAGGGAGGGCCTAAACCCCACCGAGTAGAACCAGGGCAAATGGTTTATATTCCTGACCTCAGACAGAAAGGTGAAGTCTTGCAAAAACCTGATAATAACAATGAAGTGCTGATACAGGCAGGAATTCTCAAAGTTAATATTCCGCTGTCGCAAATCAGGCTTATTGATGAAACGAGGAAGCCGGAACACTTTGCTAAGACGATCAAGGGCAGCCTTGGACTTGGAAAAGCAGCAACACTGAGGAGTGAGATTGATCTAAGAGGAAAACTTGTGGAGGAAGCGGAGGAGGTTCTTGACAAATATTTGGACGATGCTGTTATTACAGGTATTAATCAGGTAAGCGTGATCCACGGTAAGGGAACCGGAGCTTTAAGAGCAGGGATTCATCAGTTTCTGACGAGACATCCTCATGTAGCCCGCTACCGTCTGGGTGAATTTGGAGAAGGAGACTCGGGGGTTACAATAGTAGAATTAAAGTAAGAGACAACGCAGTAACCACTTATGTCTGGGGTGCCATCCTTGGCACTGCAGACAACAACAAAAAAAAATATTGTTTTCAGCAGTGGAATCATATATAATTTTAAGACAAAGAATTACACTTTACGAAATTACATATTTTAATCAGGATAATCTTAAGGATCCGGAAACGATTACCCGTTATTGGACGCGGTATTTAGCACAATAAAATAAACAGTTTTCCGGAACGTATCCGCTTATAATGTAGGGGCGGTAGGGTTAAGGACTAGCTAAATATATCCTACAAGACTTATAACGACAGGACGTATAAGTTAGAAGTAACTGCAGTCATTCATAATATCGATATGCCATATTATCAGCTTTAATTAATAGAAGGCTCATTCTGTTTTTGTAAAGAAAGGGTTGATCAATGTTGCTTATTAGTATGCAAATGATTGCCGATAGAATAACGCAATATTCTCCTAAGCTGTATCTCTCCAAAGACGATAAACCAATTCTCAAAAGTGTTAAACTGTTAAGCAAAACGCAAACACAGTTTGAAAAGTCTGAAGTATATGTTTTCAGAGCAGAAGATTTTCAGGATAAAACAGAGAATCTTCAGGATAGCATGCAAAAACAACTGAACCTTATTTGTGTTGGAAATAGTGAAATTCTTGATGCCATCATTGACGATCCCTTTTTCAGTTTGATAATTATAAACTCTGATTGTGAATTGGCCGATATTTTTAATGAGGTGCAAAATGTTTTTAATGTTTTTAACCAATTTGAAAATGAACTGCAGGAATCAGTAATTCAGGAAAAAGGTCTTCAAGATTTAATTGATATCAGCTATAAAATATTTAAAAATCCGATGTATATCATTAATTCGGCATTTATGACCTTGGTCTCGAGTAAAGAGGTTAAATCCGATTCATTAGATTACTTATGGAGGAGTATTGTCGAGGAAGGCTATGTCAATCTGGATTTTATGAATTCATTGAAAGACACGATGACCGTTCACTATCTAAATAATTTTAAAACCCCTACCTACGCTACTTCTAAAGAACTTGATTATAGAGCTATCGTTTCCAATATGTGGATTAATGATAAACGGGTAGGACGTTTAGTAATACTCGATCTTAATAATTCTCTGAATGAAACTTATCTGTACTTGGCAGATTATTTGACAAAGTTTATTTGTAATGTGATCCAAATGGATGGTCATTACAAGAGTCCCCATGGCACATTATATGAGCACTTTATTATTGATCAGATAACCGGGAAAAATTATGATACAAAAATTATTGAATATCACTTAAAGCAATTAAGCTGGAAACTGAAGGACAGTTTTTATGTATTAAAAGTAAATGTAAAATGTAAAGATGTATCGAATAAAATTTTAGAATATAACAGCAGTTTGATCGAGAAAATATTTCAGGGCAGCCTTTCAGTGATTTACGAGGAAAGTATCATCGTAATAATTAATACCAAAAAGTGTATAAAGTCATGGGAAAACATGATAGATTCTTTAAAAGAGTTTTTATTAAAGAATGATTTAAAAGGTGGAATGAGCAATGCCTTTAATGACTTTTCAAAACTGTATGAGTACAATAAGCAAGCCTCAGCTGCTGTTGAGCTAGGCAGCATCATCAATGATTGTGAATTTTTATATTTTTACCAGGACTATGCATTATTTCATATGATTCAGACCTGTTCCAAAGAATTAAACTTAATGATGTTTTGTCATCCTAAAGCTATAAAAATTCACGAATATGATCAAATGTATAATACCAATTATTTATACTTCATATATATTTATTTTATTAAGGATAAAAGTCTCATTAATACCTCGAAAATTTTAGGGATTCACAGGAATTCTTGTGTTTACCGAATAAAAAAAATAACAGATCTATTCAACGTTGACTTTGAAAATGAACAAGGCCACTTGATTTTATCTTATAAAATATATGAGTATATGGAAAAATTAGAGACTAATATGATACCGGTTAGATAGAACAATAAAAAGTGATTTATTATATAAAAAGAAGAAGAGGCTCACAAGTTTGAGTCTCTTCTTCTCTTTTGAATATGATTTAAATACAGAAAATTTAGTTTTTATATGATTGGTACAGAATATTTATGACAAACTTGTTTTTCCCATACAGTTACTTTTTTTGAAGAATAACTTTATAATTATTCTAAGGAATCCAAGTTAAAAATATTTATGATTATGCCGTTAGCTCAGTATA
>DIWC01000015.1 GCA_002423425.1 Peptococcaceae bacterium UBA6116 | reverse complement strand
CTGCGAGGGGAATTGGAGGGGTTGAATACACTCTATGATAACGAAAATTGATATTTGTAACGCCGCCACATTTGGGAAAATAGCGACACCGATTAGCGATCTGAGAAGGTTTAATTACTTTTTCGGTTCTAATGGCACGGGCAAAACAACCATAAGCAAAGTCATTGCGGATTCCTCTCAGTTCCCGGAATGTAACATCGTATGGGAAAACGGCCTTGTGATGGAAAAACGAGTCTATAATCGTGATTTTGTTTTACGGAATTTCGATCAAAAGATACCCGGAGTATTTACATTAGGTGAGCAAGAAGTCGACACTAAGGAAAAAATTGGGACTGCTAAGGCTGAAATTGACAAGCTTTACGGTGAGATAAAAACTCTGACTAATACACTTCAAGGCGATAATGGCAACAATGGTAAAATAAATGAATTAGCCCAACTCGAAACCACTTATGCAGAGCGATTTTGGTCTGCCAAACAAAAGCATGAGGGGAAATTAGCCGGTGGACTGCGGGGCTATATGGGCAGCAAGAAAGACTTCAAAGAAAAGGTTTTAAATGAATCTGCGTCAAACAAAGCGGATTTGCGAACTGTTGAAGAAATTGAAACAAGAGCTGCCACCGTGTATTCCGATAATTTGACGCAAGCCCAAAGCATACAGGCAATTCAGCCTGTAAAATTGCTTTCTCTTGAAAAAACACCGATTCTCGGGAAAAGAGTTATCGGCAAGGAAGATGTTAATATTGCGGCTATCATAAAAAAATTGGGGAATAGCGATTGGGTACGCCAAGGTCTTTCATATTTTAAGGCTAATAGTGGTATATGCCCTTTCTGCCAGCAGAAGACCGGTGAGGATTTTGCAAAAAGTCTGAATGAATATTTTGATGAAGCCTTTGAGCAGGATACTTTAGCGATAAATACTCTTATAACGGATTACGTTACTGAAAGTGAGCGAATTCAACAACAAGTACAGGTGATTATGAATTTGAATTCTGAGTTTGTTAACAATGAAAAACTCGAAAATGAAAAGAAGCTACTTGATTCAAAAATATCTGTCAATATTCAGCGTCTCGACCAGAAAAAGAAAGAGTCAAGCCAAATCATTGAAATCGACTCGCTCAAAAATGTTTTTGATGAGACTATCGCTTTGATTAGCGAGGCAAATACAAAGATTGATTCTCACAATGCAATTGTACATAACCTTGCCAGTGAAAAAAATGTGCTAACAGCGCAAATATGGCGACTTATCGTCGAGGAATTAAAGGACGGTATTTCTGACTATACCACACAGAAAAATAATCTTTCTGCAGCTATAAAAAACTTACAAGAACAGTTGCAGACAAAGAATGAAAACAAGCGAACACAAGAATCAGCACTCCGCGAATTGGAAAAACGAAATGTAAGCATTCAGCCAACGCTTGATGGAATCAACAATTTACTCGCCTCATTCGGTTTTACAAGCTTTAAATTGGCAAAAGGCAACGATGATAGAACATATAAACTGGTCAGAGCAAACGGCTCAGATGCTCAGGATACATTGAGCGAAGGTGAAAGGAACTTCGTTACATTCCTATATTTCTACTATTTGCTCAGGGGTAGCCAGGCTGAAAGCGGCATGACCGCTGATAAAGTTGTAGTGTTCGATGATCCTGTTTCGAGCCTTGATAGCGATGTTTTATTTGTCGTAAGCAGCTTGGTTCGAGAATTATATGAAGATACACGCCAGAACAAAGGAACGATTAAGCAAATATTTGTCCTAACGCATAACGTATATTTTCACAAAGAAGTGACCTATAACTCAAACCGGAGTAAAGACAACCCATTGAAAGATGAATCATTTTGGCTTATAAAGAAACGAGGCGATGATTCATTCGTCGAACGACAAGCAACAAACCCGATAAAGACCTCTTATGAGCTGCTTTGGGAGGAAGTCCGGGCAAAACCGGAGCAACGAAACAATGCGACTATACAAAATACCTTGCGGCGTATCCTTGAAAACTATTTCAAACTGTTAGGTGGTACCCCGCTCAATGACTTGTACACCCATTTTAATGGCGATGACAAAATAAAATGCAAAGATTTATGCTCTTGGATTAATGATGGGTCACACAGTGGCGGAATACTTAGCGATGAGTATTATTCAATGCCTGACGCCACTACTGTCGAAAGATACCTGCAAGTATTCAAAGAAATATTCAAACAATATGACCATATTGCTCATTATGATATGATGATGGGCATTAACCATGAAGAAGAACAAGAGGAGGAATCCAACGATGGACAAGCCTAAATTTGAAACACCGAGCCTCACCGCCGAGAACGTGGTGAAAATAGCAGAGCTTTTTCCCGGAGCAGTTACCGAAGGGAAAGTGAATTTCGACCTGCTGCGCTCCCTGCTGGGTGATGAGGTGTATGGCGATGAGGCTTATGAGTTTACCTGGGTTGGCAAAAAAACCGCCATTGCCGGGGCGGGACGCCCTATCCGCAAGACATTACGTCCTTGCGTGGAAGAAAGCAAGGACTGGAATACCACCGAAAACTTATATATTGAGGGTGACAACCTTAACGTGCTGAAACTCCTGCAGGAGAGTTATCTCGGCAAGGTTAAAATGATTTATATAGATCCGCCGTATAACACNNTCATTCCGACTGGTGCAGCATGATGTACCCGCGCCTTGTGCTGTCAAGGAATCTACTCCGCGAAGACGGCGTGATTTTTATTAGCATTGATGATGGTGAAGTCGCACAACTCCGTAAAATTTGCGATGAGGTATTCGGAGAAAGCAATTTTGTGGGTTTAGTATCATGGGAAAAGCGCTATACACGAAATAACGATGCAAAACTGTTTTCAACTGTTATTGACTATATTGTGATATACAGAAAAAGCCCGTCACTTGTGACGTTAAGAGAGCCGAGAACAGAAAAAAACAACTCAAGCTATGGAAATCCTGATAACGATCCGCGTGGCGTTTGGACGAGTGTCTCAATTGTTAGTCAGAGAACGAGGGAAGAGCGCCCTAATCTCTGTTACGATATTGTGAACCCCATAACGGGAAAAACAATATCACATCCAAGCAATGCATGGAAATATAGTTATGAATATTACGAAAAGCTAAGAGATGATAATAGATTATATTGGGGACAAAATGGTGAGAATAGCTATCCACGATTGAAGCGTTTTCTTTCTGAAGTCGATGATGGAATTGTGCCTATCAATCTTTGGAACTACAAAGAAACGGGCACTATTGATGATGGAACAAAAGAAGTCGAGCAGTTAATAGGAAGAGCTGTATTTACCTATCCAAAACCAGTCTCGCTTATTAAGAGACTCCAAAATTTGCTTTCCGACAAAGACAGCATAGTCCTCGACTTCTTCTCCGGCTCAGCCACCACCGCCCACGCAGTCATGCAGCTTAACGCTGAGGACGGCGGCAAGCGCAAATTTATAATGGTGCAATTGCCAGAGGTGTGTGCCGAGGAAACAGAAGCGGCAAAAGCTGGCTACGTCAACATCTGCGAAATCGGCAAAGAGCGCATCCGCCGTGCAGGTGAAAAAATCAAGGAAGAAGCCGGTCTTATGGCGCAAAACCTCGACATCGGCTTCCGCGTTCTCAAACTGGACGATACAAACATGAAAGATGTCTATTATGCCGCGGGCGAGTACACGCAGGACTTGCTTGCCGGTATGGAGGACAACATCAAAGACGACCGCACCGATATGGACTTGCTCTATGCCTGTCTGCTGGATTGGGGTTTGCCCCTCTCCATGCCGCACACTCATGAAAAGATAGAAAGCTTTACCGTTCATACCTATAACGACGGAGACCTGATTGCCTGTTTCGATAAACAAATCAGTGATACTGTGGTTAAAGAAATCGCCAGGCGGCAGCCGCTGCGCGCTGTGTTTAGGGACAGCAGCTTTACAAGCTCGCCGGAAAAAATCAACGTGGAAGAAATATTCAAGCTGCTTGCGCCGAATACGAAGGTGAGGGTGATATAATAATGATTATGAACAACTCTAATATGTTCTTTGAGGACGTAGCAAAAATAATAGAGAAGGCACGGACATACGTCGGACGCACCGCCGACCTTGCAATGTGCATTTCCTATTTCGAGGTTGGGCGCATGATCGTTGAAGAAGAACAGGGCGGCAAGGCTCGTGCCAAATACGGAAAAGGTCTTATGCGTGGACTTGCTGATTTTTTGACAGAGAGGTTCGGACGTGGTTTTTCACTTTCAACTTTAAAAAATGCTAAACAATTTTACAATGTTTATTCGCCGTCAATTCAGAAAGCTATGTCTGCAAAATCATCACATGAAAAAAGCCAAACATTGCTTAGCTTTTTTGAAAATCAATCCACGACGCTGAAAAGCCAAACAATGTTTAGCCAATCATACCCGTTTACTCTCGGTTGGTCACATTACTTAATATTGATGCGAATTGAAAATGAACAGGAACGTCGTTTTTACGAAATTGAGGCAGAGCATCAGAACTGGACATACCGCCAGTTAAAAAGACAATACGGAAGCAGCTTGTATGAGCGATTGGCATTATCTCGCGATAAAGACGCGGTGATGAAACTTGCCAAAGATGGGCAGGTGCTCGAAAAATCCCGCGATATTCTAAAAAATCCGCTTGTGTTGGAGTTTCTTGGAATGGCGGAGAGGACGGAATACAGCGAAAGTGAATTGGAAACCGCGATAATCAATAAATTGCAGGCATTCCTGCTCGAACTCGGAAAAGGTTTTTTGTTTGAGGCGCGGCAAAAGCTGTTCACGTTTAATGAAGAACACTTTATGGTGGACTTGGTTTTCTACAACCGTCTACTGAAATGCTATGTCTTGATAGACTTAAAGACAGGTGTTCTAAAGCACCAGAATCTCGGTCAAATGCAAATGTACGTTCATTATTTTGATCGCTTCGTAAAAACAAATGAGGAACATCCGACCATAGGTATTCTTCTCTGCCGGGAAAAGGATGATGCAATTGTCGAATTGACACTGCCGGAAGACAGCAATATCTACGCCTCGGCGTACAGCCTTTATCTCC
>DIWC01000037.1 GCA_002423425.1 Peptococcaceae bacterium UBA6116 | reverse complement strand
CCCACTGATAATACCCGGGGGTAAGCGCACTTTACCTTTCTTCTCCTTTATTTTTAGTTCATAGGGAAGAGAAAGAATATATACTCCCTGATTTTGATTTTCTTTGAGGGAAGAGATCCGATTTTCCCTATGGATTTCGTCGCTTAGTAAATATCTCCAGTCCTGCTCCTTGACCAGCGAGTCTATTACATGCGTTTCATATCCAATGGCGTAAAGACCTCCTACGATAGCTCCCATACTTGTCCCGGCAATATAATCGACGGGTATGCCTGCTTCTTCTAAAACTTTCAGTGCACCAATATGTGAAAATCCTTTGGCCGCACCGCCACTTAGCACGACCCCCACTGTCGGCCGATCCTTTTTTGTTTCTTGTGCGGAAGCATGCGGAATAAAAAAAAGAGGGATCATTAATAAACTCCACGACACGATTTTCAATTATTTAGGTATAAGCGATTTACATTTACGCTCGAGTTGGCTCCCTTTCGATTTGATGGATCATCGAGTTTTCTCTATAGAATTCAAGGCTTTTCCTCGCTTCAATCCGTCCTTTTTCAATTAATTCCTCCGCTTTATGAAAATCAAATGATTTTGCGGAGTCCTTGTGAATGTGGATGGTTATATCCGGTTGATACATTTCAAGGGCATTATCCACATTACTTTGTAATACCAATCCGACCATTTCTTTTAAAATAGAAATATAATTCAGACTTTGCCTATTTCCATTGGAAGATAAAGTTATTTTTTTATTTCCAGTCATCGTGATTTTGTCTGGAATATCGTGCAGAGTCCCATTGAATACGCTTCCGTTAAGTGATCTTTGTTTTTCCCTTTCATTGTCCGTACCATATAGATTGACTGCGACAAGAATATCTCCAGGATTCCGGTAAACCTGCTTTATGGGGAGCGGATTTAAAACACCTCCATCGACCAATACCCTATCGCATTCCTGAACCGAAGTGATAACTGCCGGGATAGCAATAGAGGCCCTGATCGCCTTATACAGGCTCCCTGAAGTGAAGGCTACCTCTTTTCTGTTGACAAGATCGGTGGCCATCGCCACATAGGGTATCCTTAAATCTTCAATAAGCACATCGGGTATTTCCTTTTCCATTTTCCTGAAAGCTCTTTCGGTACTAATTACGCCATGTGTGTTCAATGTAAAATTCATTAGATTCAATATTTCCATCCTGTTTAATGAACAGACAGATTCTGTAAAATAATCCAATTGCCCCATGGCATATATACCTCCGATCCATGATCCAATGGAGGTGCCTGCCACGGAGGTTATGCAAAACCCTTGTTTTTCCAACTCCTGTATTACTCCAATATGAGCGAATCCACGTGCTCCACCGCTTGACAAAACTAATGCAACTGATTTTTCCATTCTTTATTTAGCTTAACGAAAACGTTCAAATTTTCTGAATTATTGTTCTATATGTGTTTAGTAGTTGTTTTCCTTCACTTGTTCACTTGTTTTTCCAAATCTTTTTTCCCTGCTTTGGTATTCTATAATAGCCTCCCGAAACTCTTCTTTGTCAAAGTCGGGCCAAAGTGTCCGGGTAAAATAGAATTCGGTATAGGCAAGTTCCCATAACAGAAAATTACTGATCCGGTATTCTCCACCCGTCCTGATAAGTAACTCCGGGTCGGGTATATTTGCTGTTGAAAGATAATTCCGTAAAAGTTCACCGGAAATATCCAAAAGGGATATTTTCTTTTTCCGAATATCTAAATTCATCTTCTGTACTGCACAAATAATGTCCTGCCTTCCACCATAACTTAGGGCGAGAACGAGTGAAAGTCCCGTATTCCGTGAAGTGCTTTTTATTGCCTGACGAAGTGTTTTCTGAACATCATACGGTAATGATTCTATGTTGCCGATAGCCAATATGCGTATGTTGTTGCTCTTCAATCTCTCTATTTCTGAATTTAACGCAGTAATTAAGATAGACATTAGCGCTTTGATTTCTGCTTCCGGCCTTTTCCAGTTTTCCGCGGAGAATGTATAGAGGGTCAGGTATTGAACACCTATGTTGGATGCTTCGTCCACGATTCTCTTAACAGCATCGACTCCCTTCTTATGACCAAGGAATCTTGCTTCACCTCTTCTGGCCGCCCATCTGCCGTTTCCATCCATAATAACAGCGATATGAGCAGGTATTTTATTTTTATCAATCATGATTATATTTAGTTATTAATTTGTCCGTTATTTGTTTTGCAGATATCCCTTTTCTTACTATATCGGCAAATAGTATTGGCATTTGCAGTTTCTGACCTTGTTTCGCCGGGAAATGTAATTCAGGACTCCCTCTCTATTTCATGATAAATCTCATATTCGTTGTTCTGTTAAAGTGATCTCCCGTTTATTTTCCCTCAGTTGTTTTTCCTCTTCATCCCGCATATCAGCCGCTTTAAGCAGTTTGCGGGTATCAAGGATATTTGTAATAAGCAATATTACACAAGCAATTGACGATAAATAAATAATCGAATCATTCAATAGTACTTCGGATATTAAAATCAATGAAATAATAATGCGTACCTCAGTGGGGCCCAATATACCCGAATCGATGGAAT
>DIWC01000052.1 GCA_002423425.1 Peptococcaceae bacterium UBA6116 | reverse complement strand
AAACCTTGACAACTTGACATTAGCAGTTATAATACTTTCGTTATTTTCGGTTATATTTATGCCTAAAGAATTATCGCAACGCCAAAAGCAATTTCTCATCCAATTTCTCGATATGTATCAAGAATTAGATGTATCAATTCATTATGTCGCATTCGCGAAACGACTTGACATTGGCAATGTTACGGCCTATGAGATGTTGAGGTTACTTGAAAAGCGAGGTTTAGTCGAGGCAGAATATCACCTTCCATCAGGCACGCGAGGTCCTGGACGGTCAGAAGTACTTTTTAGACCAACAAAAGAAGCCGCCCAGCTTTTTAAACGATTATCAGGAAATAATGATGACATTGAAGCTTGGGAAATAGCGAAGCAGAACATCTTGAAAGAATTACAGGCAGGAAAAGCGGGGGGTTATGAAACATTGCTGAATGATTTACTGGTCAGAATCCCAGAACAACATTCGCCTTTGATCTTCATGACCGAGATGATCACTGCCAATATTATTACAATTAATTCGATTAAAAAAGCTGCGGAAGATAAAGGATTAGTAGACCAACTGAGCCGAATTGGCCTTCCAGGCGAACTTGGATTGATTGCTCTAGCCGGAATTGGTGCGGCACTCACTTTAGTAGAGGATGTTAATTTGAGTCTTTCCACTTTTTTAATGAAACAGAGTGGAAAGTACCAAGAGATGTTGATCCAACTAAGTGAAGAAAAGCGTGAACAAATGATCGATTTTACTCAGGATGTTATCAAAATAGTAAGGGGTTAGTTTTTTTATATAAATCTTTCGTAATTTTCGGAAATTTAGGAAAATAATGTAAAGAAAAGCTCGTTGAAAGTGAAAAGTTTTACTAGAATTTTTTTGCTTAGCACCTCGTAATGGATATTTCACTAAAAAAGGAAAATGTTTTTACAAAACAAAGGAAGAAATTAATGAACAAAATTGCAATCGTGACAGATAGTACAGCATATTTACCTAAAACTTTCATCGAAAGTCATAATATCCGAGTTGTTCCACTCAAGCTGCATTGGGACGGTATTACCTTAGTGGATGGCGTCGATATAACTCCCGTTCAATTCTACGAACGATTGGAAAAATCATCAACCATCCCGACCACATCCCAACCTTCAGCGGGTGACTTTTTGCAGGTTTTTAAGAAACTTGCCAATATTTATGATGGAATAGTAGCCCCTCTTATCTCATCTGGAATAAGCGGTACTGTGGATTCTGCTCAAGCAGCTGTTTCTATGTTCTCCGAAATACCAGTAGAGATTATTGACACTCATTCAACCTCAGGAGGTTTGGGATTAGTTGTAACTGCAGTGGCGCAGGCGGTTTCTGACGGTAAGAGCCTGAAAGAAATCAAGCAACTCGCTGAAGATATTGTTAAGCGGTTGAATTTGTTTTTCGTTGTTGACACGCTCAAATATTTACATAAAGGTGGAAGGATAGGGGGTGCATCACGGTATTTTGGGACTGTGCTTAGCATCAAACCAATTTTGTATTTGAATGAAGAGGGAAAGATTGATGCACTGGAAAAAGTCCGCACCAAGAGGAAAGCTATCGAAAGATTAATACAGTTGGCAGTTGAAAAAGCTGATGGAAAACCGGTTAATGTTGGCGTTATGCACGCCAATGCGCTTGAGGAAGTCAAGGATCTCAGGGATCAGCTTTTAAAACAGTTAGATTGTTTACCTATAGAGATCTATGCCATCAGCCCAACCATCGGCACACATGTTGGCCCTGGATCTATAGGATTGGCAATTTATACTTTGAAGGGCAAGTAGTGCTAGCTAAAAAGTTTTGGTGGGTAGGGTCGTTTGCCGTTGCAATGGCTTATACGGAGGCAGCGACAGTTGTCTACATACGCCACATTTATGGCATTAGTGATCTCATACTTGATAATACACCCTTTGATCCAGTAATAGCTCCCATTGAATTCGGCCGGGAGTTGGCTACACTCATCATGTTGCTGGCTGTGGGTTGGGTGGTAGGTAAGTCACGCCAGACAAGAATTAGTTTTATATTTTTTGCATTCGGTATATGGGATATTTTCTACTATATCTGGCTCAAGATTTTCATCGGATGGCCTAATTCTCTCTTCTCGCCAGACATTCTATTTTTAATACCTCTACCCTGGTGGGGTCCGGTTATCGCGCCTATACTAATTGCCTGCCTGATGGTTGTGGGAGGGATATTGGTTGTGATTGGAGAAGATAAAGGATTTGCAATAAAGTTATCTTTGATTAATTGGATAACCTTGTTTGGGGGTTTACTAATAATGTTGTATTCCTTTATGAAAGATGCCATTACGATAATGCCTGCTAATGTTGAAACACTTGCCCAATTACGACCTACAGCTTTCAATTGGCCGATTTATATTTTTGGTTTGGTTTTAGCAAGTTACGTTGTTTTACACGCAACCTGGCCTGTCAATCCGAAATAAAAATAAAAAGGATTTACCGTGAATAATATCAAACAGTCTGTAATGCAGCAAGCAATAAAAATCATTCTTCCACGGCTTAATACTTCCTCAGATAAAAATATCGGACGTATATATAACTTATTGATTTGGATCAACCGTAATAACAAAGAAGCACTATCGCAAATAAAGACTATTAAAAAGGCTATGGACCATGATGAACCATTGGGAATAATGATGAAACGTATCTTTCGCGAAATGCATCCTAATGTTCGTAATAAGTTTATTCTCAATTTTGTTCTTAATAACAGTTTTGGCCCAAATGCATTAAGGCGCGAACAGTTTAAAGCTGCAGAGGGATTTTACCCTCCCTTTACTATTCTTTTAAGCCCTTCCATGCGTTGTAATTTACGCTGTAAAGGTTGTTATGCAAGCGAATATTGTCAAAAAGATGATTTGCCTTATAACGTCGTAGAACGAGTAATTGAAGAAGCGCGAGAAATGGGGATCTACTTTTTTACTATTTTAGGTGGAGAGCCCTTTAACTGTAAATTCATGTGGGATATCTTCAAGAATTATAATGATGTCGCTTTCCAGGTTTTTACGAATGGGACTTTACTTGACAAGGAAACAGTAGAGCACATTATTCAATTAGGCAATATTGCCCCAATCGTGAGCCTTGAGGGTTCACAAGAAGAGACGGATTTGCGCCGTGGTAAGGGTGTTTATCAAAAAACCATGCAAGCACTAGATTTTTTACATGAGGCAGGTGCTTTGTATGGTTTTTCTGTAATGGTTACACATAATAACGTCGATACTATTTGCGGTGACCAATTTAATCAATTAATGGCAGAGAAAGGATGTTACTTAGGCTGGCATTTCTTGTATATGCCTGTTGGTGGCAGCCCTGACGTAAGTTTAATGCCCACCCCGGGACAACGAGAGTTTATGCGTTTGCAGGGCGCTGCAAGGATACGAAATAAATTTCCGCTTTTTGTAGTTGATTTTTGGAATGACGCCCCTTATGTCGGCGGTTGTATCGCGGCTGGACGAAATTATCTTCATATTAATGCAAACGGTGATGTGGAGCCATGTATTTTCACTCATTTTGCAGTGGATAACGTCAAAGAAAAAAGCTTACATGACGTATTAATATCACCTTTTTTCAAAGCCATTCGTGATAGGCAACCATTCGATGAAAACCTTCTTTTACCTTGTCAGTTGATAGACAACCCACATATCTTTCGTGAAATTTTCCACGAGTTTCATCCTTACCCCACTCATCATGAAGCCGAAAGCCTGGTTACCAAACTTGCAGATTATCTTGATCAATATTCTACAAAGATTAAACCAATCATGGATAAAGCTTGGAAAAGGGATTTCAAAGAAAAAGGGTTCCATTACACAGGAAAAATATCATGACGGAGAACAAAAATGAATAGTGTAAATAAACCAAATTTGCCATTTCATTAATTTCATTAATTCCATTAAGCCCCATAAAGTAAATAATGGAGAAAATAATTATATTCAATGCCCTGATTTTAATAGCTATTTTTTTCATAATACTAACAGCTTTTTTGGTGTTCATGGCTTTATCTAATCGAAATAAGTGACAAATGTCAATGAGAGTATGAACTAAATGCCAATGATATTCGGTCCAAGAAATCTAGGTAACATATTTTGGATAGATCCTCATTTTATTTTTTTCTTCATATGGTGTTTCGCCTCTATTGGTATGAAAACCTTTGAAAAGATATAAGGAAATAAGAAATGATTAAATCTATCTTTAATCGACAAGATTTACCGTATCACATCGGTATCATCGTTGATGGCAACAGACGTTGGGCAAAGGAAAAAGGATTGCCAACCTTTGCTGGACATCAAAAGGGCGCAGAAAGAATTGAAGAAATTGTCAAATACGCCCGTGAATTAGGAATAAAAATTATTACAATTTACGCTTTCTCTACTGAGAACTGGAAAAGGAAGGAAAAGGAAGTTTCTTATTTAATGAAACTTTTTGATACTTATGCTAGAAATAAGATGGAAGAGGTACATGATCTCGGAATTAAAATAAGAATTCTGGGTGGTTTTCAAGGACTACCGGATTCTTTACAAGAGATATTAACAAAATTAGTAACATTAACGAGGAGTAATGAAAAAATGATTGTTAATCTTGCATTAAATTATGGTGGTAGAGATGAGTTAGTTAGAACTTTTCAGAAACTGCTTCGTGCCAAAATACCAGAAATGAATATTACAGAGGAACTTATTAATATTAATTTAGATACAACTGGGTTACCTGATCCGGATTTGATTATCAGAACTTCAGGAGAACAAAGACTTTCCAACTTTCTCCCCTGGCAAGCCACTTATGCGGAATTGTATTTCCCGAAAACTCATTGGCCAGATTTCGATAAAAAACAGTTTGATATTGCTTTAGAAGAATTTCAACGACGGCAAAGACGGATGGGAAAATAGAATGAGCAGAAAAAGTATGTTTTATAAATTCCCTTTGCTTTACATCTGGGGACTTAAATGGATACACAGGAGTAATTTTGTAAAGAGATACCAATATATATCAAGTGTAGTCAAGAAAGGTGATCTAGTACTCGAACCAGGGTGTGGGCCATCAATTTTGGCAGATTTCTTACCTCCAGGCTCTTCATATAAGGGTTTTGATACAAATCAGGATTTTGTTAATTATGCAAGAAAAAAACACCCCGGGGTTTCTTCAGGTGACGTTCTTGATTTCAATAACTATTGTAAAGTAGAAGTGGTTGCGGTTTGCGATGTATTACATCATTTAAATCCTAAAGACAGAGAAAAATTCATTCAATACTGCTATCGTTCTGCTAAGAATTTATTAATCATTTGCGACCCTGGGAAAAAAACCAACCATAGGCCTAATTTGTTATATCCAATCTGGATGCGTTTGACTGAATGGAGCGAAAAGGATGGTACTAATAATTTTAGATACGAGCATTTTTTAACCAGGGATCAATTATTGAAAAAGTTCAACAATGGTTTTGGCATAATTCCATCTTCAGAAAAAAGAGAACTAAAAGAAATTGGAGATGATATTGTTGCTATCTTTTATAAAAGTGAAGAGATTTGGAGCGACATGTATAAAAGAAAATCGGTTTCAGCGATTGTTCCAGTATATAACGAGGAAAAAACCGTTTCAAAGGTTATAGGCACATTACTTAAGAATGACTTAATTGATGAAGTCATTTGTATAAATGATGGTTCTACAGATACCACTATCGATGTATTGAATCAATATAAGGGGAAGGTTGAAATAGTTGATTTTAGAAATAACTATGGTAAAGGATATGCATTATCTGTTGGCATAAAAAAAGCAAAAGGAGAGGTTGTTGCCTTTATTGATGCGGATCTAACAAACCTTTCAGATGAGCATATTAAGGAGCTACTTACTCCAATATTAACAGATAAAGCAAGGGGTGTTGTGGGTTATCCATCTTCGATAAAAGGGAATTTGCTTAATCCATTATCCAGTTTTGCGGGTGAAAGAGCTTATTACAAAAAAGATTTGATTTCTCATTTAGAAGAAATAGCAAAAACCCGATTTGGTGTAGAGGTATTTTTAAATCGCCTTTATAACAATAAAGACATTAAAAAAATTCCATTGAAAGGTTTGAAAGGTCTTTTTAAACACCAAAAGCGTAATCCTTCAAATACTATGATCGAATATCACCATGAGGTATTAGAAATTATAAGGGAGTTTGTAAAACAGGCGAGTTAATGATCCACAGATTTGGGTTCTATGAAATAATCCACAAGCCGGGTTTATCACCCAAAGGATAAGCGGTGAGAAATTAATATTTTTCACCACCATGCAATAAGTATAAGGGAGTTTTTATGAAAGTTCGCTTTCTTGGTCATTCCTGCATTGAAATTATCGGTCAGCATCATATCCTTATTGATCCTGACTTTACTCGTGAACCAATGATGGGCGTTGAATATATTCTTGTCAGTCATGCGCATAAAGATCATATTGCCCGTATCTCAGAAACACCCACCGGGAAAGTGGTAGCTTCACATGATGTTTGCGAGATCGCATTCGATTTAGGCGTTTCAAGAGATAGATTATTTCCTGCATCAATTGGAGACCAGATTGAAAACATTAACATTCAATCCGGTTTTAGTAACGTTAGTGGACTTGTTTATTCCTTTTTCTATTTCTTATATAAATGGCGACTACCCGATCCTGGAGGAACGCCGTTATCTTTTTTGATTAATGACAAATTATCAATATTACACATAGGTGATGCGCATAAAGTTAAATTAGATTTATCACCAGATATCTTATGCGTTCCTTGGCGAAATACCCCATTTGGTCCAAAGCGATACAAGAAATCAATTATCAATATGATTAAAGAATTATCACCAAAATATTTGATTCCTATCCACTTTGATATTGAAGGAATGCAAGCAGAACCTACTGAACTGAGTAAGATGGTTTCATGCGAGGTTTTGTATGGAGAAGATTGGCATGATTTTTAAAATATTTAAAGTAATGCAAAATAATAAATATTGGAGTCGCCTTCCCTGTTGCGGGTGCAATTTGGGTGCAACCAAGGTAGATACTATGGACACAATGGACGCTGAAATACACTATGGACACATCTGCGCCTGAATGGGTTGCAAGAAGTCGGAGGTTTCCCCTATGGGGATTTCGCAGGGTTCAACAAACCCTCTCGTCCCAACTCTTGATCAGACATCCAGAATTGTGTGTCTTTTTTTGTAAAGTATAGAGATTTCTGCTATGGGGATATAGTTGCGCTCAATCCGCGGGTGACCCAGACTGTCTTATGCAAGCAATTAAAATCCAAATAAAAAATAAGAACAGCCCGGGCGGGCTGTTCTTGAATCCTGTCATCTCTGCAATCCCTTGCTTATTCCACAAACCACTTCTCCCTGATCTGCTCCGCGGTCATGGCCGGCAGACGATAGAATTCATATTCACCCACCTGCAAAGTGTCCAGCTTACCCATCCACTCAGCCAGATTTTTGCTGGTGATGATGGGGTAATCGTACATGAAGATGTTATTCCACTGTTCGCCGAGTGCCTGCGGGTTGAACTTGAGCCCGGCCAGATGGAAGAGGGCCACGTAGACCGCTTCGTAGTCCGTGCCACCGGGGGGAATGGTGGCAAAACTTTTGACGGCAGGATTTTCCTTCAGCCAATCGTTCCAGCCCGTCAGGCCATCCAAACGGCTCTCGCACAGGAAGAGGGGCAGCTGCTTCGCATCGGTCATACCATTATGCATAGCCCAGAAGATCTCCATGATATTATCCGTGCTCCAAATGGCCTTGATGTTGGGATTCTTCTTCACCATCTCGACCAGGCTCTCCTGGGTAAAAGCGGTTTTACCATGCTCAGCCGGCATGGAGGTGGCTTTGACCTTCGGGTATTTGGCCAGGACATCATCAATGATATCCTGGATAAAGCCGTTCTTCCCAAAGTTGAAATAGACGAATTCACCCTGGCCGCCCATTTCCTCCATCATCCATTCCAGCCCCGCCTGGGTAGATCGGTAGAGAGTGGAAAGGTTATAAACACCCTGCTCCCCGCTATCAGCATTGAGCATGAAAATGGGAATGGCTGCTTTTTTGGCGTTCTGGATCTGCGGCCAGACTCCGTAGACATGCCATTGATTGGAGTAGGAAATGATGGCATCCACCCCTTTTTGCACCAGGTCGTCAATGTCTTTGCCGCGCACGCATTCCAATTTGGTCTCGGCGCAGGCCTTGAGCAAGCCTTCGATGTTCTGTTTCTCGCCCGCTTCATAGCCGATGACCAATCCTTGCGCAGATGGCAGGGCTTGTTTACTTTCCGCCGCCGGGGTGGCAGGTTCAGCAGGCGCCGAAGCCGTAGGTACTGCGCCACACGCCACTGACAGCAGCGCGAAGCACACAACCATTATGAGAGATAAAACCGTTCTTTGCTTCATTGAAGTTCTCCTCGATGAGTAATATGGATTTTTAACAGGCGACATTATAATACCGATATTCAACCGCCAGCCTTAAATTCACAAAAACATTCTGACCGGACACCAAAAAATGAGCGGGTCATTTATTTCCCCCTCCTGTATTTTTGCTAATCAGTATGAAGCTGCAAGTAAAGAAGTAGATGGGGCTTTGGTGTAATAATTGTTCTGCTATTCTGAAAAACACTTGTTCGTCACTCAATTCATTGTAAAGAACCAACCCAAAGCAGGTTTTCCAACTTCGTGAGTAATTAATTCAATCCAAAACAAGATAGCGGCCTATCAAAAAAGAATCATGATCCCGGCTACAATTCAGGTAAAAGATGGCAAGTAATATACGGCATTATGCCGGCTTTCCTGGTTAATCCGATCATACAACGACAATGGCAGGTGATATCCAATTATTTAAACTTATCAAAGCAGCTATTTATTGAAGGTCATAAAAAAGGGTTTCGTGCTGCATACTTGTGAATTGCAGATATTTACGAATGCGATCCTAACCGCTGAGAAGTAAGATCATCAATCACCAAAAGCTCATCCTTTCTGGAGGTTCTCCCTGCCAACTTTTACCGGGCTGAAGATCCTTCCACCATTTCAACGCTCATTGATGAAAGTTTAAATGAAATGTGCCAAAGCAACCAAGGTGATACATCCCCCCTTAAACTGCCAATTGACAAACTGCGCTGCCTCCAGGAGCACCGCACACAGTTACTACTTTTTCCGGGGAAGTATGGGATTGAGGGTAAATGAGCATTTCATAAAGATCAGTTGAATATCACAGTAAAGGATATAATCGCTGAATTATTTTGCATCAATACAAATCATTTAGACCTGAGGAATAAAAAATGAAACACTTTACGACAACGATCCTGGGCATCGCTGTAATCTTATGCGCCTGCTCACCAATTGCACCGATGCCAACACCGCCAGTGCAAACTGAATTACCTGAACTCGCAACGCCCACATTGCTTCTGCCAACTATTATGCCTGTGTCAACAACAACTCCGGCTAATATGACCGGAATAATACCGGTCGTAGAGAGCTGGGAAGGTGTACCTGTGATGCCCGGTGCGATCTCAGGCATGTTTGAAATGGGAGACTACGTTTATACAATCGAAGCCAAGGCGGAAGAGATCACTGCATTTTATGAACGAGCGATGCCTGACCTGGGTTGGCAGCCCCGCGAAGACAAAACCAGACTTGCGCCGGGGACGGCTTTTACCTATTATAAGGATGGCACATTTGTGTTCTTCATGATACAGTCCAAAGATGGCAAGCAGACTGTATATATGCATTTTGTGAATCAATAAAGAATTGCACAATATTCTTATTATTTTATTCATCAATCCATTGCATTATTTGATCAGGTTTCATTCGATTTCCACAAAATATCGTTGTACCAAATTACCGGCAAATAAAAGACCCAATAATCTAAAGCAGAATGACCTGCACCCAAATCAAAATTTTCCAGATTATCATTCTGCGCCATACCGATAATAAAATCTCTACTTGAGCATTTGATTTTTTTCCTGAATCACCTTTTCAGGTGCAATTTATGTGTTTAACGCATTGACTCCATGGATACAGGAGAGACCAGGGACATTTCCACGCCTGAATGGAGTGCAAATGGCACGCCGCATAGCTGGACTTGAAGTCTTGTTCTCACGGGGAATCTCCATTTAAAACTCCTGCCATCATCGTTGCACTAATGAGTTGAATCTAATTTGATTATTACAAACGGTATTTTTCATTATTGGCAGCCAAATAAATTCATTGAATCTAATTTCTTAATAAAAAACATTCCTGCCGATCTGCTGCACCGGAAACCGGTGAGCAAAGGAGGAATGTTTTTTATATTAAACGGAAATTGCTGAAGCAGTTATTTCATCGTGCTTATTCAGCTGTTGGTACGACCATTACCATTCCCGCCACCAGCCCAATTCGGACGGCCACCTTCATCCCTGATAAGCACGGAAACGCCAGTATTCAGATTGGAAATCCAACTTACCTC
>DIWC01000004.1 GCA_002423425.1 Peptococcaceae bacterium UBA6116 | reverse complement strand
ATTAGCTGGCGGTATTTTTTTATAAATATTTTAGAGGGATAAATATTTTAGAGGAGAAAATATTTTAGAGGGATTGCGTTTTACTTGAGTTTGCGATACAATATCAAATGTATATTTATATTCAAAAAGGGGGGCGCGTTCAAGTGAAGAAAAGCAAAAATAAATTAGTTGCTCCCGTTTTGAAGTGGGTCGGCGGTAAACGTCAGTTATTAGACACGCTAATTCCGTTACTCCCTCCACGCATTACTACATACTGCGAACCCTTTGTTGGGGGTGGTGCTTTACTTTTTGCCTTACAGCCGAATACAGCCTATGTTAACGACATTAATGTCGATTTAATCCGTGTTTATAATGTGATAAAAAATGATGTTGAATTTCTCATTACAGCTTTACAGGACTACAAAAATGAAGCTGATTTCTTTTATGCCGTCAGGGATTGGGATAGAGATAAAGAAAGATATTCCTCCCTATCAGATGTTCAGAAAGCCGCCCGCATACTCTATCTTAACAAAACCTGTTATAACGGATTGTTTAGAGTAAATAACGCTGGTGAATTTAATTCGCCTTTTGGTAACTATCGCAATCCTAATATCGTTAATGCTCCGACGCTTCGTGCGGTAAATTCATATTTCAATACTGCAACGGTTCATATAACGTCATTGGACTATGCAGAAGTGTTAAAGACATTACCTAAAGGGACATTTGTATATCTTGACCCGCCATATGACCCAGTTTCGGATACATCAAGCTTCACGGGCTATTCAAAAGGTGGTTTTAACCGTGACGACCAAATAAGATTGCGCGAATGTTGCGACGATTTGAACACAAGAGGTCTAAAGTTTATGCTCTCGAATTCTGCAACAGATTTTATTAAAGAACAATATTCCGCCTATCATATTACTATTGTTCAGGCAAAAAGGGCTATTAATTCTGATTCCACAAAACGCGGCGAAGTTGATGAAGTGGTGGTAAGAAACTATGAGTAGTTCGCCGAAAAGCCTTAATGATATAGCTTGGGAACAACTGTTCTCAAAGTATGATATACTCAATCAAATTGATGCTAACGGTCGATATAAGATTTCAGCAACGCAAATTAAGGGATTTAGAGAACCGCGCCTCATGGCAAAGTTTGACCATACAATCAATTTGCCGAAAATCTTCTCGGACAATCAGTTAGCTATTCTCCCTATTACAAGGGGTGATTACGTTATCTCTCATTTTAATGCATATCATAAGTTTGAAGATAATAATGCCCCTATAAGAAGGGTATCCCTACCAACATATATACAAAGTTTGGATTCAAACAATATTCCCAGTGAAGCCATTGCCTTAAATTGTGCTGTGGCTGCGGGCATTGTTGCCGAATTTCTACAAGATGAAGATTTAGTTTCGACGGTTTCCGGACGCATGGGTTCAGGGACTTTTGACTTCAATATTACAAACACAAAAAACAACACGCCTTGTCAGAAGATTTTTTGGTAAGGCAGCTTTATTATCCGTTTAGGGTTTGGCAAAGCCGTGTTACTAAGCCTGTTAGGTCCCTGTTTTTAGTCTATTCAAATGGTGTTTATCGGTTGTATGAGTATGCCTTTCAAGATATAAATAATTATAATTCGCTGGTTTTGGTAGGTCAGAAAAACTACTCGGTTGAAGATACAGCCATTGAAATAACGGATATTCAAGCAGTTTTACAAAAGGTCATGATTGCAACTGAGCCGCAAATACCTTTCCCACAAGCAGATAGTTTTGAGCGGGTTATTAACATTTGTGAATTGTTGAGCGAACAAGAATTGAGTCGTAACGATGTTACCGAACAATATGCCTTTGACGTGCGGCAGACAAACTATTATACCGACGCGGCACGCTATCTTGGCTTGCTTGAAAAGCGGAAAGACGGGATAATGCCCATTTATAGATTGAGCGATATGGGCAAACGCATTCTGGGGTTAAAGTACAAGCAGCGACAATTAGCATATTGCAATTTGATTTTATCTCATAAGGCTTTCTGTGATACGCTCCGAAAATATCTTGAAAGCGGTAATATGTCCTCAACTGGTGAAATAGTTCAGATAATGAAAGCGTCAAATTTATACAATGTCGGTAGTGAAAGCACGTTTGAACGCCGTTCTTCTACTATCAAAGGTTGGTTAAATTGGATTCTCGGGTTAGTAAACGAATAAGCGTTTTAGGAAAGGCAGGCTCAATATATGTTTAGTAAAAATAGCGATAATGAAAA
Organism: Peptococcaceae bacterium UBA6116; assembly: GCA_002423425.1. Taxonomy (GTDB): domain Bacteria; phylum Bacillota; class Desulfitobacteriia; order Desulfitobacteriales; family Syntrophobotulaceae; genus UBA6116. The sequence continues at coordinate 521 of DIWC01000004.1, read as the reverse complement.
CAAAGAAAAGCCCATTATTCAATCATCCGGTTATAACGGAAGTGAGCCAACTCGAATTTGCCCAAACTGCGGACAGGAAAAGCCGCTTAGCGATTTTGGGTTCAGAAAAATGGGGAACGGTGATATTCGTAATCAATCGTGGTGTAAGGATTGCAGGGGAACATATTGAGTGTTCAACGGGCGTAAGTAGTATTTACGCCCGCTTTTTGCAATACAGCGTTAAATCCTCCTTATACCCCTCGAATGTGTCAACGCGTGTAATATCATAGTCAACGCCCTTGTAGCGTATGACTTGGGCGGTCGTGATGTCGTCGCGCCAGTTAATCACGAATTGGACTTCCTCGGCGGTGTGAATACTTGCGGCGGCGTAAACCTCTTTCCCGGATAGCTGCCGGAAATACGCCCATAAGGGCGGGGCTATCGGGGTAAGGCTTTCTGTTTGAAAGCCCTCCGGGTCGGTTTCATATGTCGCGGCTAAAACCTCTATTTTCTTGTATTTCAGCTTCAAAGCTAATTCCTCC
>DIWC01000020.1 GCA_002423425.1 Peptococcaceae bacterium UBA6116 | reverse complement strand
CAGAAACCAAAACAGCCTCTTTCCAAATATCCAGCTTTTCAAATCTAAAATCTTCCATAATTCTGAATGTTTGGTTATTTTACTTTTTACTCTGCGCCCTGTGCTTTCTTCCTCCGTGCCTTGTACCCTGCGCCCTGAGCCCTGAGCCCTGTGCTTCTTCCTCTGCGCACTGCGCCCTGCGCCCTGCGCTTTTTTCCTCTGCGCCCTGCGCCCTGTGCCCTGAGCCTTTAATTTCCCAGCTCCAGCTGATCCTTCACCAGATTATAATACGCTCCTTTCTTTTCAACCAATTCCTTATGTGTTCCGGTTTCGGCTATTTCTCCTTTGCCGAGCACAACGATCTGATCGGCATTCTTTACCGTACTCAGCCTGTGCGCAACGATGACAACTGTTTTGCCTTTAAAGAATGTGCCAAGGTTATCCATGATTGTCCTTTCGTTTGTCGCATCCAGGGCATTTGTCGCTTCATCGAAAAAGATAAAATCGGGTTCCTTGTAGACTGCCCTTGCAATCAGAAGTCTTTGCTTCTGACCTGTGCTCAGTCCCTGGCCGTCGTTCCCGATCCTGGTATTGTAACCCAGGGGCAGGCTGTCGATATACTCCTTAATATTTGCAGTCTCTGCCGCCCTGTCTGTCTTTTCCTTATCGGGGATATCATCGGCAAGACCAATGTTGCCGGCTATCGAATCGGCGAAGATAAAACCCTCCTGCATCACAACGCCGCATCTCTTTCTCCATTCTGCCTGGCTGAACCTTTTAAGGGGAGTGCCGTTGAGTGATATCTCTCCTTTTACAGGCTCATAAAAACCAAGCATCAGTTTTAAAAGCGTTGTCTTGCCGCTTCCGCTGATACCTACTATGGCAGTGATCTTTTTCGCCGGAATGGTAAGTGAAACATTGTTAAGCACTTTTTCGGAATGAGGGCCTTCGTACTGGAAAACAAGGTTCTTTATTTCAATATCCTTATCAGCAGGGATCTCTCTTATCCTGTCATCTTCAGGTTTTTCCTCATCCTCCTTATTATGTATTTCCCCGAGACGTTCCAGGCTTATCCTTGCATCCTGGGCTGCCTGGGTAAAACCAATGAACTGCTGGATCGGGGCATTGAGCTGACCTATTATGTACTGTATTGCCATCATCATACCAAGGGTCATCTGGCCCTCTATAACAGCTTTAGCTGAAAGGAAGGAGATAAAGATATCCTTGGTCTGGTTTATCAGCACTGCTCCAAGTTGCTGGTTCTGGTTAAGCATCATGCTTTTCAGGCTCACCTTGAAAAGCTTTATCTGTATTCGTTCCCATTCCCATCGTTTCTGCTTCTCACAGCTATTGAGCTTTATCTCCTGCATACCGGTAACAAGCTGGACTATATTGCTCTGGTTTGCAGCGCTCTGTTGGAAACGTTTGTAGTCTAGCTCTCTCCTTCGCTTAAGGAAAAGCACCACCCAGCCGATGTACATCGCACTTCCCAGCATGAAAATGCCAAGGATACCAAGGTTATAGGTTGCCATTATTATTGTGTACATTACCAGGGTAATAACAGCGAAAATGATGCTTATAAGCGAATCGGTGAGAAATGTTCTTATCCGGTTATGATCTCCTATTCTCTGCATTATATCGCCCACAAGCTTCACATCGAAGAATGAGATCGGGAGTTTCATAAGCTTTATAAGGAAATCGGAGATAAGCGATATGCTTACCCTGCTTGTAACGTGAAGGCTTATCCAGTTTCGAAGGAGCCCGTTTGCAGTCTGGCTCAGGGTGAGAATAAGCTGGGCAACCAGTACCATGACCACAAATGAAATATTACTGTTTCCTATACCGGTATCGACAAGCGACTGGGTTAGAAAAGGGAAGATCAGGCTGATTATGCTGGCAGTGAGCATTCCCAGCATAAGCTGCAGGATGTACTTCGTATAAGGACGTAAATAACCAAGCAGGTACAGGAAGCTTAGCTTTTGTTTTTCCTCATCCTCCTGTTTATAGAATTCGGGAGTTGGTTCGAGTAGTAAAGCAGTTCCCTCATCCACACCGTCGGATTTCGTGCTATACCAGCATTTCAGAAATTCATCTTCCTTATATGTGATTAAACCTGCTGCCGGATCTGCCACTTTAATTACCGAGTTGAGTTTTTGCCCTGAGCTCTGTGCCCTGTGCTCGGCGCTTCTTGCCCCCTGCTCCCTGCTCTCCGCTCCCCGCCCTCTGCCCCCTGCCCTCCGCTTCTTGATTTCATACACCACCAAGAAGTGTCTCTGGTTCCAGTGCACTATGCACGGCAGCGGGACCTCATCGCGAAGCTGTTCCCATGTAAGACGGTAGCCGCGAGTACGAAAGCCGATGCTTTCTGCTGCATCGCTTATGCCGAGCATCGAGACTCCTGATTTTGTTATAAATGATTTTGACCGGAGTGATTGCAATGAGTAGTTTTTCCCATAGTGCTTCGCCACCATCTGCAGGCAGGTGGGTCCGCAGTCCATAGAGTCGCACTGCTTATGATGTGGAAATTTAATTTTTAAATGTTGACTTTTTGTCTTCAATAGTTCGTAATGTTTTTCATAAATAGCTAATTAGCAATATATTACAAGTATAAATTATTTTAATATAGCATTTATAATCAAACATATACGTCTTAATAGAGTCAAAAAACTTAAAAGTTCAACGAACCATTGTAACTCAAAAAATTAAATAAAATGTAATAAACTATCTATTACTTTATTCTATTAGCTGATGAGTCTTTATAACTGCATTCAATGCACTATTCATATTTTAAAGCATTAACAGGATTTACTCGTGAAACATAATATGAATAAACAAAAACGGTCGACTGAACAATAAATAAAGCAATCAAAAAAGGTATCACAAATACCCACCAATTGATATTTATTCTATAAGAAAAATTTTCCAACCAGTTAGACATATAATAAAGAGTAACCAGAATAGATATTGTTCCGGCCACTAGTACAAGTATAAAGTTTTCCCATAGAAAAGAGTAAATAATTATTTTCTCAGAACATCCAAACACTTTCTTTATCCCTATTTCTTTTGTTCTGGTTCTGGCAATAAAAAGAGTTATTCCAAAGAGACCTGATGCAGAGATCAAGATTGCTATTATTGCATAAATACCTACTGAAATACTCAGCTTTTTTTCAGATAAATATCTGCTTGCAATCAGATCCTCAATGGTATTATAACTAAACATCCGGCCTTCACCATACTTTTTCCATTCTGACTCAAGCATTTGACGTACATTATTAAACGAACCTGGCATATAACGGACAACTAGCTGCCAATTAATTCCATTTTGCAGAACAATCTCCGTTGGTGAAATCTCTGTATGTATTGAGTGAAGGTTAAAATCCTTGACAACTCCTATAATAGTTGAACTTGAAATCTTTTTCCCAACAGGATCTACAATACCTAACTTCTCCACTGCAGTTTCATTCAATATTACCGACCGCAACTTATCACTCCCAAATTCGTCTGAAAAAGAACGGCCCTCAACCAGCTTTATCCCCATTGTTTCCAAGAAACCGAAATCAACATACATTACCTCTAATTGGACACGAACTTCTTTATCCTGAAAATGCTGGAAGAGTCCAGTTGCAGAATTCTGCATCGGTACGCATTCTGCACATCCGGCAGCCGTTATGACATTGGCATTTGCTCTAATCTCATTGAGGAATCCTGAATATCCATTAAAATTTCGGCCGAGATTTAAAATAATAATGTTATTGTTATAATGTCCTGGATCTCTTTTAATTGCATATTGATATTGGGATCGAATGATAAGTACAGATGATACAAAAGAACAAAAAAGGATTAATTGAAACACAATAAGTGATGAGCGCAGGAGAGTTTTTCTTTTACCTATTTGAATAGAATTTTTTAGGATGTTAGTAATATCGAGCCTTGAAAGGATTGTGGAAATATATAAGCCTGATAATAAGCCGATAAACAATGTCAACGCAAAGGCGATCAAGATGTAACCAAGGATGTTTGAAGGGATGATTTCAATAGGTATCTGGAATAACTTGCTTGCTGTTGGAAGGGATAACCACATAATTAAAATTGAAATTGGCATTATCCCTACTGCCAATAAAACAGACTCGAAGTATAATTGATATTTAATTACAAGGTTGCTTGCTCCAAAGGTTTTGCGTAGGCCGATTTCCTTCATACGTTCAGATGACACAGTAGTAGACAGGATCATATAATTTATTGAGGCTACGAGTATTATAACAAAGGCAATAGTAATAATTAATCTGATATTGTTTATGTTGCCCTTTATTCCGGTATTCCCGATATTTTCAGAGCCAAGGTAAACATCAGATAAATTTTGAAGTATATAACGATAATGAGAGTTTTGCCCCAGATTTTTAAGCTCAAAAGCCTTGAATTGTTTTTCTAATTCCTTTGAATCAGAGCTTTTTGATAATAATATCCAGGTTACAACAGAATTATTGGTCCAATCCTTATCTGAGTTTTTAACATTATAAGCTTTGTTCAGATTTTCAATATACAGTTTACTACTCAGAAGACATTGAGCTTTAAAAGTTGAATTCGGAGGTATATCCCTGAAAACTGCCTGGATGAAAAGATCAAGATCTCCAACAGAAGAACTTACTGTGATTTTTTTCCCGATTGGATCCTGCCCGGGGAAAATTTTTTTTGCCAGCTCCTGGGAAATGACAATGGAATTTTTATCCTCTAACAGATCTCCCTGTTGGACTTTCTGTACAATCGGAATTGTGAAAATGTCAAAAACTTTCGAATCGGTAAAAATTGCTTCGGGAACAGTAAATAATTTATCTTCTACTTGTATTTTTATGCCAAAAGCAGACCTTACACTTATTGAATGTTCAACCTGGGGATACTCAGTTTCTAGTGCTGAAGCCAAAATGAATGGGGTCTCAGTATAGGATTTCTTATAATCGACATAATAGTTCAGGACCCTGAAAATCCTCTTATAATTTGTATGGCATCTGTCATAACTTAACTCATTGATTACATAAAGCATAATAATGAATGACACGGAGAGGGCAATTGACATGCTCAACATGTTTATTAGTGCAAATACTTTATTCTTCTTTAAAAATGGTAAAAAACATATTAAAAAATTTCTTATCATTTTCTATTATTTTATTAAATATACCAAATTTCAGATGCTTAATCTGAAACTACAGTGCATAAATTGGTCTTTGCCAATACTTGCTCATATCCTGAGGGCGGTGGGCAAAGCCATTGATAAATGCAGTTATTGCATGGTCCTTGATCTCGAATATTAAACCATGAAAGTCTATTGTCCATTTCATAGAAAAGCATATCAATTAATGGAGTCTTGATATCCCCAATACTTTGTTTATTTAGATCAGAATATACTTTTGAGTTATGAAGAATCCTTAATTTCCCAAAATAAAATGCATTTAGTGCCTGGTTTAAAAAGATTTGATTATGACCTAATCGAATTTTTTTTAAATCCTTTTCTGATAAAAATACATACTTCTTGAAAAAATCTAGATTATCCCCAGTAAAAACAGGGTTAATCTCACATCTACAAAACTTATATTTTTCTTTAAAAGTTAATGACTCTCTATATTCTGACAAAGATTTGATAGCAAAAAGTAATTCAACATTTACATTTTCCCTTTTTAACATAGTAATAGTTCTCTCTAGATTTTGATAATCCGCAGGGAAATCAATTAAAACTTTTAAAATAAACCGTGAATTTAAAGAAGAAGAAAAAATGTCAAAAACTTCAGGAATATCCTTATACATTGAGTATATTCTTGTAATAAAATCATAGTTGGAAAGTTCTTTTAATAAAATACCCAAATCTGGATAAGTAAATATGTCCCCCCCTAAAATATTTAAGTATTGAAGCTGCTTTATTATATTTGAATTCAAAAGTTTTTTAATGTCAGCAAATAATAGAAATTTTCCATTTGTGTCAGTGCAATAATCGAACTGTTTAAATACTTGTATATTTTTTAAGTTGGAAGATGGATTATTTCCACCAACATATAAAAACAACTCGTTTAATAAACTAGGAATCTCTATACTTGACGTACGTTTTATTTCTAATTTACTCCCGGTCATTCTTTTCGGAAATTTTGGGACTGGAGGAAAAATTATCGGCTTTTTTCGCACTTCAGACACCTCAATAAAATCCCCAGAAAAAGATTTCTTAATAAACCTTATAAAAACCTCTATTTCTTTATCTTTTATTGCTTCTTCTGATATTTCGATACAATACAAGTTAACGGGATCATTTAATCCAGAAAATATATCTCTTAATTTATCACTACTGACGGTAAAGGTTTTACATCTGAATGATATACTGTTATAAATCAATGTTTTATTGTCACGAGAAAAAACAAACGTAAACGGTTCTAAATACAGCCAATAATTTTTCATTTTTTATTCGATTGATAATTGTTTAGCTTTTATATATGCCTCTGGATTGCTCTCAAAAAACGAAATATTGTATTCACAATATTCTTTCATTTGCTCAATATTTTGAAACTGATCGCAAATTAGTTTTTCTTCAAAATTCTTTAAATGAAATAGACATTTCGTACAAGATAGGTAATTATAGCAGTGCCGGCATTGTTTCCTAATTGCTTTATATAGGTTATTATATTTTAAACTAATCCCCTTTAAATCTAGCTCTACCTTATTATCTAATACTCTACCCAATATTGGTTTATTCCCTATTCTTTCGCAAGTTTTAACGCCGGGATAAACTGAT
>DIWC01000047.1 GCA_002423425.1 Peptococcaceae bacterium UBA6116 | reverse complement strand
TCAAAAATCTGATGCGTCAGTTCTGGTTAATATTCCAGAGCTGCTGCACTTGCATGTACATAGTTACCAGTTGCAGGGTTATTTCTCATTAAATACTGCAAAAGTTCAATAACGGAAATAACCGGAAAAACTTAGAATTAATCAGAATCACAGAGTTTCGAAAGAAATATTTACGGACAAGATAAATTACAAAAACTTCTTTTCAAAAGGTAAAACTCGGAAGTTTCAAAATCCGTAACGCTTCATAACGTTACAAAAATAACGATCTTTAAAAAAACGTTACAGCCTTGATAACAGCGAGTTATAGGCAATTTTTCTATGCCAATGATAAGGCGAAATTCGACCGGATGCAAATAGTTTAAGCGGACATTTTTTTAAAAGGTAAGCGAACACGCTATTTTACAGGGTTTTAAGCTTTTTAGAATAATTTCAAGCGGACATAATTTGAATAAGATTTAGCAGGTTCAAGCGACAAACCCAGTAAAATCAAGGGTTTATGCCGTGCTTTATATAGTCTTTTTCAGAAAATATTTATTTAGCTTCAGGACTTAATTATCCAGATGCTTTAGCAGGGAGTGTATTAAGGGAAAAGCAAGTGGGAAAAAATTAATTGCTCTTGGAGGTACTACCGTTGTTCCGGATGAAGTACTTCAATTAGCAAATGAACTTATGGGTAAAATCAATTTGACCAGCCTTGGGCAGCCGGTAAATTTCAGTTATGCTTTTATAAAAGATCATGGATATGAATACTGCACTGACTCGACTGTTTATCACTCTAAGTTCCATGTAAATATTCTACAGGGAAATCATCTTTACCATAATAGATTTTTTCATAAGCCATAAATCATTGTTTCTTCCAGGAAGGCAAATAAAATACAGATAGATCTTGGAAATCAAAACTGGGGTCTAAGTGCTTTTGTCGTCTGTAGTGGGGATGTTGATGGACGTGCAAGATAGTGGAGAACCATGTTTATGTTGGTTGCAATTCTCCCTAAAATTTACCCTAAGTTGTTTGTAATTCTTGAATAGGTTATATTCTATGACCACTCATACCCTTTCACCGTCCGGTAGGAATATTTTTTTTTTTTTATTTTTCCTAGATACTAACTCTTAATAAATCTACCGTATTCTTTAAGGATAATAGATACTACCACACCAAAGATTGTTAAAATTATCAAAGCAAACAGATTGGTAAGAGGTTGGGATTGTATTTGAGGGGCAATATTCAATAAGGGCATAAACAACCCCATGGAAGCAAATCCGACTGTGTTCGCTACGAGGATACCTTTTAAAACGGCAAAATCCTTACCGGTCATTTTCATGACGATAACTAATAAAATTGCTGTGCTAAGGCCCAAAGCCGTTGTTCCTACGATTCCTAAAAATATCCCGCTAGGGGAATTAACTTGGCTCCAACTTAGAAAAACATCTGCGGCTATATTCCATGGAGATGTCATCGGAATTCCCAAAACAATAAGGATGTAGGATAAGAAGTCCATAATAATTGTGCCAATAATACCTGCAATGGTAGCAGCTCCAATAGGGTCTTTCATTTTTGGATACCCCCATAGTTTAAAATCTGTTATTTAATGTTTCTCTGTTTAAATGCTTTTTATGTATAAAATATAAATTTCAGGACTAGCCTAAACAGTCTACTCTCAAGGCGTCTGGGCAATCTTAGATTCTGATTTCCCATGAAGCTAAAAAGGAGGTAGTAAAGCTTACCGGAAAAAAAATAAAAGTAGCCTTTGTCTGTGTTCATAATTCCTGCCGCTCCCAAATGGCTGAAGCAATTTCCAAGATAATAGCAAAAGGTAGTTTTGAGGCTTATTCGGCTGGTACGGAAATCAAAGATAGAATTAACCAGGACGCGGTAGCAGTTATTAAGGAACTTTATGGTGTGGATATGAACATATCACAAAAATCCAAACTTATATCAGACATTCCGCCGGTTGACATTGTTATTACCATGGGATGCAATGTGAATTGTCCTTTCGTGCTCTGCAAATACAGGGAAGACTGAGGCCTTGAAGATCCGACAGAAAAAGATAGGCAGGAATTTATAAGAACGGCTAAAATCATTGAAGAAAAAATTCTAGACCTCAAAAGCAGATTGAATAGGTTAGAGTAATAAGCCACTATTATGAGCTTAGCCAGCAATGGAAACAGCAGAGACGACGAAGTTGTATACAACAAAGATGCAGGAACATTGCAATGCCCCGAAGGGCATTTAGCTATGCGATGCGAGATTCGCAAAGGGAAGTATGATAATCAGTATTACAACTATGTTTTTAGCATTAAGAAGTGCAAAAAAATGCCCGCGATACGGAGTTTGCTGCAAGGAAGGCGCAAAAACGAAAACACACAACGTCACAATAATCGGGGAAACCCGTCAGAAACAATATGACTTTGAGCAGACTGAATATTTTAGACAGAGGATTAAAGACAGATATAAAATCGAAGCAAAAAACGCTGAACTCAAGCTGTCTCACGGACTTGGCAAGTGCAAGTATATGGGACTAAGAGGCATGAAATTGCAGATATATTTCACGGCGTTTGTGGCAAATGTTAAGCGGATTGTGAAACTAAATGAGATGGTTACAGCCTAAGCAGGCTGTTTTCTTTGCGATTTGGAATTATTCCCCCCATTGTTTCGTGCATATAAAAAAACCACCGTTAGAGTTTTAAAACAGCGGCTTTTTTAGTGGCCTCTTATTTCATGCGGTTTTGACGGCACAAAGCCACTGGCTTTAGGTCTTCAGAAAAAATCGGCCGCTTTGCAGATTTTCAGAAAAAGTGTGAGCAAGCTGTGAGCGCGAGGCCTGGTTTGGCAAAAATAGAATCCCAGCATAAAAGCCGAAATATGATTTATTTGTGCTATTGATAGCACAAATTTGATTTAAAAACTTTTTTATGCTATGCTGTTTGCGGGGGTGATTCTATGCTGAAAAGCGGAAGCGAACTGCGCAGCCGCGACCTTTATCTAAATCGGCTGATCGCATTTCAGGACACCGAGCCTGTTAAAATCATTAGGGGAATCCGACGCTGCGGTAAGTCAAGCCTGTTGAAGCTGATGGCGAGGCATCTGCGCAATAACGGCATTGCGGAAGAGCAAATCATCGAGCTCAACTTTGAGTCGATGGAGTTTCGAGGAATGAGCGTGGAAACGCTGTATCGGTATGTGAAAGAGCGCCTTCCGGACGGGAAACGCGCCTACCTGTTCTTTGATGAGATCCAGCGCGTTGACCAGTGGCAGGATGCGGTGAACTCTTTCCGCGTCGATTTTGACTGCGACATTTATGTGACCGGCTCCAACGCTTACCTGCTTTCTTCAGAGTACGCGACTTATCTTGCCGGGAGAAGCGTTGAGATAAAAATGCTTCCGCTCTCTTTCAGCGAGTTTCTTGACTTTCATAGCTATACCGTTCGTGAGCGGAAGAGCCCATCGGGCGGAATCAGTAAGCGCATTTATGACGCGGACGGAGAAAGCTATGGGCCGAAGGAATTGCTGGAGGCCTATTTAAAGTTCGGAGGAATGCCCGGAATTGCCGATGTGGGGTTGGATATTGACAAGGCGCTAACTCTGCTGGACGGCGTATATTCCACCGTGGTCGTACGTGATATTCTGGAGCGCGAGCGGCGCAGAGGGCAGCGGCAGATCACGGACCCAGACCTGCTGAGAAAGGTCATCATGTTCCTTGCCGACAATATCGGCAACATCACGTCCATCACATCCATCAGCAACACGCTTGTCCATGAAAAGCTGCTCGACAGCAACCGAAACGGCAATCCGTCCGTCCACACTATTCAGGCTTATGTGGGAGCGCTGTTGGAATCTTATGTATTTTACGAAATCAAACGCTTTAATATTAAGGGGAAAGAGTACCTGCGTACCCTCGGAAAGTATTATATCGTGGATATTGGGCTACGCAATTATCTACTGGGTTTCCGCGATATGGACACAGGACATATCATCGAAAACATTGTTTATTTTGAGTTGCTGCGCCGCGGCTATGATGTGGCGATTGGGAAGGTTGGCGACAAGGAAGTGGATTTCATTGCCACCAGCGCCGATGAGAAGAAGTATATTCAGGTGACCGAATCCATGAACGATCCCGCCACAAGGGAGCGCGAGCTTGCTCCGCTTCGCAGCATAAGGGATAATTACGAAAAGCTCATCATCGCCGGTAACTGTGAGCACCCGGTGACGCAGGATGGAATCAGGATTGTCATGCTGACAGATTTTTTATTGGATAGCTGATCGTATCCGGTACCACACTGCAACAAGAAACGGAGACTCTCTTTGAGTCTTGGATCATGTCAAAATCATGATACGTTTAAAGCGTCTGCGAGAAATCGCAGGCGCTGTTTTTATGCAAACAGAAAAGAGATGCTCCGTTGTTACGGTTTTGCAGCCCTCGTCCACCATCCCGCGTCCCGCGCCGGGCGCGTTTTCATTTTGGCGGGTGGTATGTGAAAAAAGCTGACGATTATATCCCAGCATCGTTGAATGGAAAGGAGTTCTTATTTATGCCCTGCGCGATTATGCGATTTGAAAAACGAAAGGGCGGCCCCGCGACCGCCATCGAAAAGCATCACGAGCGGAAGAAGGAACGCTACGGCAGCAATCCCGGCATTGACCGCGAGCGTTCGTGCCTCAACTACCACTTGATCAAACCGCGCCTGCAATACTACGGCGAGATTCAAACCCGTATTGAAAAAGCGCAGAAAGAAAATCCAAAATTGAAGGCGCGCAAGGACAGTGTGAAGTTCATCGACACAATCATTACCGCGACGCCGGAGTTCCTTGCCGGGCTGCCAGAGGATCGGGTACGGTTTTATTTTGAGCATGCGCTGGAATTTTTGAAACGCGAGGTTGGCGCAGAAAACATTTTCTCCGCCGTGGTTCACATGGATGAGCACAACCAGCATATGCACATATGCTTCGTGCCGCTGACGAAAGATAAGCGGCTTTCCGCAAAGGAGGTCATCGGCGGGCGGGACAAATTGGTGGAGTGGCAGGATAAATTTCACGATCACATGTCGGCAGAATTTCCGGAGCTGGAGCGCGGCCAAGCCGCCGCCGCAACCAAGCGGAAGCACATTCCAACCTGGCTTTACAAGCAGGCTCACCGCCTGACCGACGAGATGACCGAGATTCGCACTGAGATTGAAAGCATCGGCACGTTCAATGCCGGTAAGCAGAAAGAAAAAGTGCTGAAGCTGCTGATGGACTGGTATCCGCGGATCAACGCCTTTGAGTCAAAGCTCAAACCCTACGATGATCAGCTTAAAATTTTCAGGGAGAATGAATCTGTGTATCGCCTTGAGACGGAGTGAGCGCAGTGGGTACTGCAGAAGGAACGGCAGGAGGACCAGTCTCTGAACAAGGATGATGCGAAAAAAACTGGCTGAGAGAAGACTATTTGACCATTATATTTTACCCAAATTTACATCTTTAAGGATTCCTCTGGATAAAGAGGAGAACGATGTCTCGATTCAGGATATGTATTCCGAAATCGTCGTGAACGAGCTTCGGAACCAACAGATTGTTGATGACGTGGTAAAAAGCAATGAAAATAGGAGAAACTGCGTTGTTCTAACTGAAAGAACGGCTCATGTTGAATTGCCGGCCAAAAAGCTAAGTGAGAAAATCCCCGAAGTGGTACGTTTAAGGGGTGGCATGGGAGGCAAAGAGACCAAAGAAATGATGGATCGAATCGCTGAAACGCCTAGTGATAAAAATTTAACTTTAGTGGCTACAGGAAAATATATCGGGGAAGGGTTTGACGAACCACGCCTGGACACATTATTCTTAGCGATGCCGATATCATGGAAAGGGACTTTGCAACAATATGTAGGCAGGCTTCATCGTTTGTTTGGAAATAAAAGCGAAGTCCAAATCTATGATTATGTGGATATCCATGTTAGGATGTTGGAAAAAATGTATCATAAACGGCTGAACGGCTATGCCACCATCGGCTATAAAACAAAAGGCGGGAGTGTGGCAATAGAATCAACTGACATTATTTTTGATAAGAGCAACTTTTTACCCGTATATATGAATGACATCGTTAATGCCTCAAGAGAAATACTGATCGTTAGCCCATTTGTTACCCGGAAGCGCAGTTTGCAGATGCTGCAAAATCTGACGGTAGCAATAGGAAATAATGTCAAAGTCATTGGAGTAACCAGACCAGCCAAGGATTTCAAGGACAGGGATACGGTTGCGTTGCAAGGCACTATGGAAATGTTGAAAGGCGCTTGTGTTAGGATAGCATATAAATCGAAAATACATCAGAAGTTTGCGGTTATCGATCAAAGAGTTGTCTGGTACGGCAGTATTAATTTATTGAGTTTTGGCAGTGCTGAAGAAAGTATCATGCGGCTGGAAAGCTCCAATATTGCCAATGAACTAATAAAGAGTATCGATATAGCGAACTGATTGAATGTCAAAATAATTTTGCTAAAAAAACAGGACACTGTTTTTACAAATATACTAATATTGGTTATAATATTGGTATATTCGTAAAAGGTAGTGATCGTTATGAATAATTTGGATAAGATCCTAAAAATATTAGAAGACAATGGAATTCTTTTCACCTCTGATTTAAAAAGATTAAACATCCCAAGTAATTTTACAGAACTATATGTTTGAGCGTTTTTTAGAACGTATTTCTAAATCGGATTACAAGGACAGATTTATTAAAAGGCGGAATGTTGATTGCGGCAATTGTTGGCATAGACAGTCGTTCCACAATGGATATGGACGCGACAATAAGAGGGTATCCGCTTGATCAAGAAAAACTTAAAAAAGCAATTTCAGAGATTTGTTCAGTGCCAATTGACGATGACGTTCAGTTCTCTTTTAAGGGGATTGTCCCAATTCGAGACGATGATGAATACGGTGGCTATAGGGTGAGCATTGAAGGTGTTCTGGAAACAATCATTCATTACTCCTATGCAAATAGACATAACGATCGGAGATGCTATCACGCCAAAAAAAATCTTGTATAGCTTCAAAATGATTTTCGAAGACAGAAGTATTGAGATATGGGCATATAATATTGAAACAGTCTTAGCAGAGAAATATGAGACAATATTAAAGCGGGGGGTTTTCAATACTCGACCAAGGGATTATTACGATATTTATATTCTGAAAAAAACACAGCCCTTTAATAAAGAGCATTTTAAAATGGCATTACAGGCAACAGCAACTCACAGGAATTCACTTACCGTTATCTCAAACAAAAATGAAATTATCAATACGATTGAAAACAATATAGTATTGCAGAAAATGTGGGAAAAGTATAAAAAAGAATACAACTATGCCAAAGAAATCAATTTTGAAGATATAATTGTTGTGTTAAAAGCCATTGGGGAAGACGTGATTGATTAAGAATAATAGAAATTTCATGAAGTACTGCCAAAAGCGGTGCTTATTTATTTCGTATATGGTGATACTAAAACAAAAATAGATTAAGGGAGGTGATTGCCATGACGACTACAAAGATACCCAATAGATTGGTGAATGAAAAGTCGCCTTATCTGCTCCAGCACGCCTACAACCAGAAAACGGTCTTTATATTTAACTAATATATTTATTCAAGAATCACAGAAAGTGGCTTTAAGCTGAAATAATCTAAAGCCTGGTTTACCGTTAGAATGTCATAAATTTTTTTCTCAAGAAAGTATTGAATAATCAGATCGAATGTATCGCTATCAGACAGAGAGTAACCGGCAGCGTTTAAAAGTTCTTCTGCTTCCTTTTTATTTAATTTAAGAGCAAGGACTAAGGAAATGACAGTATTCTTCCCGATCCGGTAATTGGCTGATCGTATTTTTGAAAAGTGCCTGCGGTCAATTCCCGCTTTTTTATAAACATCAGTTTCACAAACTTCTTTCTTATCTATGAAGCTAAACAGTAACTGGCTAAATGCTTTTTTCCGGGTTTTCTTAATGAAATGTTCTAACTCACTTTCCCGAATTGTTGTATCTGTGGAAACAGTCTTTAAATAACCTGTAGTTTCTTGAACAGTTAAATCATGAGTAAGGTTAATGGTGTATTTATCTAAGTATTCACGTAATTCAACAAGCATTATTTCATTAAGCATTTTGGTAGCCCCCCACAAATGTCGCCTGTTAAGCGACCAAATAAAGGATAAACTTAGCTACTATTATATCATCGAATAAATTTAAAGGATGATGTATATGAAAATGAATTTAACAGAAATTATTTTCTTGCTTGATAGGAGCGGATCGATGGGAGGGCTGGAAAGCGATACAATTGGAGGATTTAATGCCTTTATTGAAAGACAGAGTCAACTCGAAGGAGAAACAATACTGACAGCGGTGCTTTTTGATGACAAGTATGAAATATTATGGAACGGAGTTAATGCCGGTAAAGTAAAGCTAACAAACAATGAATACTATGTCAGGGGAAGTACTGCACTTCTTGATGCTGTAGGAAAAACCATTCTTGATGTGGGACAAAGGCTATCAAAAACTATGGAAGATAAAAAACCTGCAAAAGTAATCTTTGTCATCACTACAGACGGGCTGGAAAACGCCAGTCGAGAATTTACTTATGAAAAAGTGAAGGAACTTATAAAACACCAACAGGAGAAGTATTGTTGGGAGTTCATTTTCCTTGGGGCCAACATTGATACAGAAAGAGAAGCCGATAGTATTGGAATTTCAAGAGATAATGCTTTTAGCTTTGAAGCCACGAAAGACGGGGTTGAAAATATGTTTTGTATTGTAAATGAGGCGGTTATGGATATTAGAAGCAAAAAAAATAACTTTAAAACTTAAGGATTCCATTTTGAATTTGGTAAGTATCCATAAAAAAAGCAAATTTATCAAAGCCATACAAGCAAGAAATTAGCATAAATTCAAAAAACGAGTAGAAGACCAATTACTTTCCACTAACCTATACGATTCTAAAGGAAATCAGATCGGTACTGCTCTGGCAAATGTCAATAACTTTGAACCTGGTGGTACGTGGAAATTCAAGGTGATGGGGATGGGCGGTGAGAGCAACGAGGTAGCATCATATAAATTTGTTAGTGTTGATGCTTATTAATTCATGTAAGATAAATACATTTATGCATGACTCTTTTCTGAAAACCAGAAGAGAGTCATGATCTTCTCATAACCGAAAAGAATACATAATTGTAGTGTATCTGTTACTAAATTGCAGAAATCTATGGAATTTGCAGGAAAATTAAATAAACAATAGAAGAATAATTAAATGTGTTTAGTAGAATCAATTATTTTAAGAGGTTATACAATGCCACGTTCATCCAATCAGAAATTAAAGATGAATATTCTTGTGTGGCGAAACCGCAATTCCGGGGATATGGAAACCGCCAGTCCGGAACTGGGAACCGCGCGTGATTGTACCTGTTTGGCAGAGCCACTTGATTTTGTACGTAAGTCCGGTCAATTCCGGCAGGGTATCCGCCGGAAAACCGACATGCTAATCCGGAGCAATTCAGTCACCTCAGGATTGACATGAATATAACAAATTTATTTGCTCGTGTTATCACCTTCTCCGGGCGTTTCTTACCAAAGTTCCTGAATTGTATCCACAACCTTAGCTTGATTAAGAAATGGACGGTTTAAATCAGTTGCGTAGTCAAACAAGGATGTTTTTATTCTGTTGTAGGCACGGCATTACATTTGGATATCTTCCCAATCCGGTGGATCATTTTTAATAATGTAGCTAATGTCGGCGATCTCCTTTACAGTAATTTGACCCAGACGCAGCATCGCTTCGAGTTTAGAAGATGGATGTTTTCCAAGATAGACAACCAATTTTAATAAAAATTATAATGATTATGTCTTTTAATCAGTAACCTCTTGCCCAACAAACGTATGTTTGGTAGAATTGAGTTAAGGAACATAAGTTTGGGGGAATTAGCAATGGCTAA
>DIWC01000039.1 GCA_002423425.1 Peptococcaceae bacterium UBA6116 | reverse complement strand
ATAAATAAGTTGTCATGACACTAGGTTGTTTATGATTTTTTACTCATTACGAATTCCCATCCGTTGTCATCGAAAAATTGGAATAAGTTCATATGCCTGACCTTGTAGTATTTGCATACAGCAGGAATCTTGGTGTCACTTTTTTCACTTTCAGCACTCACTAAAACAAAATCAGAAGCATTACCAAAAATATTCACAGATTCCATTTTTTCTATAACTAGAGAGATAATCCAGGGATCTGCTTCGTCCTTTTTTGCTCTAGCATCTATTAATCTCGGGAAGTTTGATAAAATTTGAAGTGCGAGCTGTCCTTGTTTATTCGTTATTGGATAGAATGAGCTTTTATATTTTGCTATCAGTTTGCCTATATCATCTTTAGGTCCAGATGATGGAACAATCTCATCATAAACCATTTCGTGGGAGAATATTCTTTTGTGTTGAAATAACTCCACTAAAAACAACCACAGATCAGGAAAGACTTTTTTGGGATAAAACCTGTTAACAGTTATAAGTGCACTACTGTCAATGAAGTATATATTTTCTTCAGACCTCATGTAATAATGAAGAGACATTTAAATCTAATGCACTCGAAGCTTTGGAGTAAGAAATCTGATTATTATAAAGGGCTTCGACGACCATATTGAAAAAAGTCTCTCCTCTTGTCGCTCTGCTTTTAACAATTGGTTTTACAAATCCAGCTTTCTTTTTGTCTTTTTTGTATGTTGATTTGATTTTATCGAGAAGATTATAAAAGTTCATATCGGAAATCTTTTGCTCTTCTTTCAATCTTCTAAGATAGACTTCTCGGCTAATTTTAAGTTTTGTTGCAAATGAGGATATTTCTTTTAAATCCGTGGTCTGCTCAATAAGATGAGCCGGAGCTAAGAATTTACCAGCAACTTGATTACATTCCCATTCCTCCCTTTGTTTCTCTGTAGCTTTCTCATAAAGACAAAGGCCAGACTGATGGCGAATAATATGTGCAAGCTCATGAAAGATCGTAAAAATCCTACCCGTATAGCTATGATCAGAGTTGGTAACTATTGCATAAGGATATTTTTCTGTCACTGAGAATCCATGTACTTCCTCCATTGGCAGAGAAAACTGAAAAACTAAGATTCCTAGTCTATTTTCAACAGCAGTTCTCCATTTTTTATATGCTTCCGACTCGGAATGCCAATTTAATTGATCATCAATACTTATATCTAATAATTCCCTTAACCTGGTAATAAAATCAATATGGTCAGAATCCTTTAAATCGACGATCCATTCGTATCTATTTTTCCAGTATGTTTCGCCTTGCAATTCCAGAGCGGTATCTGTAAAGTACGAAACATCCCTTATTGCTTCGAGGACTTTCTTTGATAGTTTACTGTCACTTGGGCTTAGGTTCCTATAATCTTTTGGTTTCGAAATTTTTTTTGGTACAGTAGGTAGGAGAAAAACTGCCAATTGTCTCTTATATGAATTGGCAATAACTTTCAGCTTGCCAAGTGGAATATTCTTCCCTTCTTTTTCCCAAAGTTTATACCTTTCGGTACCAATATCAATCTTCTCGGCAATCTCAACTTGATCAAAACCAGCTTCTTCTCTTGCCCAACGAAGGATTTGAGGGTTAATATTTAACTCAACTCTGTTCATTCCTACAAATTAACAAATTATTGTCAAGATATTGATGCCTGTTCAAAAATAATTATCTATCATGCAGTCGGTCAGCGTATTGCACATAACATCGTTTATACATATACTAGACCTACCCATAACATGTTCCATCCGGAGTTATTGTCAACTTGACGGATACATATTAAAAGAAATTTCTCTCTTCTTCCCACAGCCGAGCCCCGTCAGTCCCAATAGCCTTACCCCGGCAACACCATCCAACCCCATCTTATGCCATGTCTGACTTTCACAGAAAGAAAAGATGACCCAAGTTAAACAAACTGATTTTAATATTCAAGAAATATTTGTAAACATTTATTTGCTTCAATATTGACTGTCAATAACATATATGTTGTATTGCATATAGTTACATACTTGCATTTATAGTCAGAAACATTGTCAGTGATTGTCATCCTTTCCTGGGATTATTGCGGTTGATTTCGACAGAAAAAACAAGTACGAACCAGTAGGTTCTCGCGGTACGGAAAGCAAATTGCATATACCAACCTGTAGTGGCAGTGTTTTTTGCCGTTTAATGGGAGCTTTCGTGTCGTGTTACCCCCAAGGTGGCCGGATGAACTTACATTAGCAACCCCCCGGCACGGCAATTGCGTATGACCGGGTAAGCAGTTGTTAGTAATACCGGGGCACTCCGTAATTGCGCTTCGCCAATAATTTATTTACTTTATTAATATCAAATTCCTTATAGTCAAAATGTCCGCCAAGCCAGGTAATATAGCTTTCGTATTCTTCATTATTGGGATTTCGCAAGACCTTTAGCATTTCAATATAACCACCAATTCCTCCGACATCATCCGGCGGGCATTTCATTTTACCTCCTGTACACATTGGATATTTAATTGATTCATTGGGCTTAATGAATTTTTCTAATAGAATTTCATGCGACCAGCTATCACCAAAGTCATATTCATAGATAATTGTATTCTTAACGAAGCGTAATAATTCGTTTAATTTAATTCCGATGTAATCCACATTATTCATTTCTTCCCACAAATCATCACCCGGGATTCTTTCTGTATAAAAAGTTTCGTCCTTAATGAATTGATGCAAATGCGAGTTTGTCCATCCCATTGCCGACTGAATGATTTTATGAAGATTTGAAAGAAGTACATCTTCTTCAACAAGAATCCTGCGCCAAATCAGAGGCTTCGACTCGATCAAAGTGATCTTAAGCTGGTAAATCCATTTAGCCATTTTTACCTTAAAAGTAATAATTTTCTGTTGAAGAGCTTCTCACAATTATTTACCTAGCGGCGGCATGTTTCAGTAAGCGTTACCCGAAGCAAGCACCGGGTCCCAATCCTGGTACCCCGCGCAAGCGGGGCCAGCATTCCTATAACTATCGAAAGCAAAAACCGTGACGACTTGTCCCGCCTGAGGAGGGAAACAACTTTCCCATATTGTCCATTTTAGCACACATTATATTTTATCCTTTATCTTTCCTATCAGGAGGATTGGGTTATCAGTCTCTTGAAGGTTTTCATTGAATTTAAGCAGTTGTTCATTGATTTCAACCGAAAAATCCTTATAGTTTAATCCTTTCTCAATTGCTTTTTTGACCTGATCTGGATGGTAAGATTTGATTATCCTTCCATTTGGCAGTAATTTCAGGAAAAAAGGACTTAAAAAATCGATATTGCTCAGTGCCATAGCATCTTTCTTTTCTCCGATAAAATTATCTGTATAAGAATTTATTCTTGAAGCTTTTCCTGTAAATATGTCTAATAAAATATAATAACTTTTTTCCTCTCCGATTCCTCTATTCTTTAAATTCAGATTTTGAAAATCATCAACAAGAACAAGAATAGTGAAGAAACCTGGTGATGGCTGAAAGACAATCAATCGTACGTCCCCGTTCCTGTTCTCCAGGGTTTCTGTTGGAGGATATTCTCTGGAAGCTTTAAAATTTAATGCCAGATATGGAATTAATTTGTTATCCTCTATTAGTAGTGATGCGTTAACTTTTGAAAAATCTTTATAAGGTGTTGATAATAAAATTAATATAAGTGTTCTTTGATTTTTTGATTTGATTTGACCAGTAGTTTTGCACCTTATAAGTGCAAAATTATTTTAATGCCGATTATAAATGTTA
>DIWC01000022.1:21118-25484 GCA_002423425.1 Peptococcaceae bacterium UBA6116 | reverse complement strand
AAACCGTACGCAAGGACGCGCCGTCCAGGCGCGGACGAAGGAGTATTTGGGATATTTCTTCGCAGTAGTAGGATAATCGGAAGTCTATTTGCTAGTCTGTGTGAAGGGTAATGTTAAGATTTAGTATTTGATAGGTATTTGATAGGGTACTAGAAACGTATTATATTAAAGTGGTATATCTGCAATACCTTAGGACATGTTTTGTAGTTATTGGATATGGCATAAAAGTTGACTATCCAACTGGAAGAAAACTCAACTTAGACAAAACGTACGAGAATTTAATAAAACCTGTATTTGACGAGCACATCATGTAACACAGAGTTCCCAAAACTCAGAATATATGCATGTAGTATGACGCTTCGGGAACTCTTGAACGTTATCTGACATCACATGGAAAGTGGAAGAAACTAGGCGGATGCCTAGTTTCCCCAAAATTATATTTTGCTTGTTGTTTTTTTTGTAATATAGTCATGGACCCCGAGGTTTTCTTTAAGAGCGTTCTGTAAAAGCTGAGAGAAATTAACTTTTTTCTCTTCACCTAAATCATTAAGCCATTTTGGAATAGTAAGCGTTTTTTTGACAGCCTTATTAGCCATTTCATCTCGTATTAGGGGCATGAATGCTTCGATTAAAGTGATGAACGAATCCTTTTCAATTTTTACTATTTCAGGTTGAGAAGGTCTTGGAATTTCGTTATTATCTTGTTCCATTCCAAATAAGTGTAATTCTAGAGCATCCTTAGCCATTAAATAAGCTTGTTCAAGATTCTCTCCGCATGTTATACAGCCAGGCAAATCAGGAAACGTAATCGTGTATCCTTCGTCATCATGTTCAAATATTGCAGGATAAATATATCTATCCATTGAAATACCTCCAAATCATTTATTGATGTCTGCTTGCTTCATAATAGTTTGAACTGTCTTAGTTGGTAAATCTTTATTTGGATGAGGAACAGTTACTTTACCCTTTTTTGTTGGATGTTCAAGTTGCACATGAGATCCACGTTGCCGCTTAACTATCCAACCATCATTTAGTAGCATTTGAATAATATCTTTTGATGAGTATGATGTCATTTATGCACCACATCCTTTACTCTAAGACATAATAATTATAGCACGTGTGATGATACGTGTAAATAGAGAAGGAATGGTGTGACGTCAGATAACCCAGAATTCCTGCAAGGGTGCCAGATGCGGAAATTTGGAGAAGGTTCAGGCACCACATCCCCCCGCTTAAGATAAGAGCTATCTAAGGCGGGGGGACGTCGGGAATTCAAACCGTTATGAGAAATGGCCGAGTTAGGGATTACTATTGATAGTAGAGGTGTTTTTTGTGGTAAGTTTTTCGAAGAAAATGCCGACGTATGATCAGATGATGAATCCGTTGATTAAGGGATGGAGCACCACCAATAGATTTAATTGACGGAAATCAATTGGTTGAGAAGTTAAAACAATTATCCCTTGGTGTTCAGACAAAGATCGTAGAAATGGAATCAATCAAGGTTGATAAGGACTGGTTTAAGAATATCTAGTGGGCCGGCCACTTCTCATAACAGCATATTCTCAAAATCTGAGAGAATATGAANNACTTCGGGAATTCACGGGACGTTAGGCGAAATTTTCCATATCTGTGTATTCCTTAATAGTCTTGTTCATTGCTAGAGAGTTACTTCGTAAAATAAGAAAAGACCCCTTAATGGGATCTCATTGATGCATTTGTTCAATCTTACTAATCAGATGCTGTAAATCAAATTCATTCATATGACCTATATAATCTTCAATCTTTACTATACTTTTTAATTGATCTTCAGTAAATTCGATTAATCTCAGCCCTAAAGCCCATGAGGGTTTTGTAAAACCATATTTTCTCCAGTTATAGATCGGAATCTTAAATTGATCAAAATAAGACGGTGGTTCACTAGGAGATTGTGTTGTAGTTGAAACAAGGATTAAAAAGCTTCCACTTACTTTGCCAATAATTATTGCAGGTCTTCTTTTTGATTCTTCGGGTATATCTTCATATTCTGCTTCCAGCCAAAAAATCTCACCGATATCTAAAACCATCTAAAATTAATATTCCTCTTCAACAATATAGCGGTGGTTTTTATTATTCTTATCAAATAATACTTTACCGTCTTTGACTTTAGGTCTAACAGTGATTTCTTTTAATTTTTTTGAAGATAGAGATAAACCTTTATAGGATCGCTCTTTTTTTGCCGTTTCTGCCATTTCTGTTTCCTCCTCTTGGGGAGTATCGGGATTAAAAGTATATTTGGTTTTATCATTATCGCTGTTGTTATTATCCATAGCATATCACCTACTAAAATTTGTTTCAATAGTATATGTATAGTTTTACCATTTTAGAAGGGATTATCTAATCTATGGAGAATTTTGTAAATTAATCATAACAAAGACAGTTTTCCCGGGTATTCCATCAAAGCATGGAAAACTTCGTCTAACACGTCCATTCCCGCAACTTAGCCAATATGAATGAAATATGACGCTGCGGGAATGGCGAGTACGTTATATAAAATCGCGCGCGGAAACCGCCACATCGTGTGGCGGATTAATCTCAGGAGAATGCTCCGAAGAATGAAATGAATGAGGGTGAGTTATTGATTCTGCAAAACGATAAAGAAATATATGATTATTGCTTAAAGACATCGGATGCTCCGCCTAAGAAAAAAGTATTCTGCCGCCGGATAAAAACAGTCATTCAAAACATCATTACCCTAACCGCAAAATTAGTTCGTCATGCACGACGATACCGATTACGATTTGGAAAGCACAGCCTTTCATTCATACAGAAAGAGACAATATCTTGCTACATAGATTACACCAACAAGCCTGCAACCAGTCTGTGGGGCACAGTACCACTATCCGGAACTATACTGGCTGTATATGACGAAAGACATAATAATCATCTTGGATACTGAGGTACTCCAATTACATAATCGGTACCAAAGCTTTGTTTATCTTTTCAATATTATGAACCATACAGAACAAAAGCCACTGAATATTTACCTTGGCTTTTGTTCGGAGCGTAAAACGATTCATCCGTTTGCAATGGGTAATGTCCGCAAATACAGGTTCTACAATTCCCATACGTTTACTATAAAGTTCCCGGCCATGATCGGTATTAATTAGTTGCTTCATATCTTCTTCCGTGACTGTTACCCAGAACCCTTTTTCCTTTGTAATCCAACATTTTCCCAGCCGGACAAATACACTTATTCAAATCATTATCATAAATAAAATCATCCTGAGTAAAAGGTTCCTTCTTCTGTGGTTTATGTCTTGCCTGATTAGCAAAGCGGGGATCTCTTTGCCGAAAAAACGGATCGAGAATAATCGCTTGAATATTATTTTTAGCAAGATAGGCAAGATTCCCTACGCTTAGAGGACGATGAATGTTGTTGGGACGCGTCGGGAATACCTATCCGTTAGACGAAAGCTTTGTTGCATGACATTTTTTGGAGATATTATATAGTAAGTCACCTTTTGGTGATATACTATTGTTAGATTACTTGAAAGAGGTGAGTAAGTTTGAAAGCTAAAGAAGCAGCAATCAAGATTATTAACAACTTACCTGACCAAGCTACCTGGGATGATATTATGTATCAATTATATGTGAAGAAGAAGATAGAGTTTTCTCTTAAAGCTGTGGAAGATGGAAAAGTTTATTCTCATGAAGAGGTTAAGAAAAGGATACTGAACAAATGAGAATTGAGTGGTCTGAACCAGCTGTACTGGACTTAGAAAGTATAAAAGAATTCATTTCAAGGGATTCAGAATATTATGCAATAGAATTTACTAGTAGAATTATTGAGATGATCGAAAAACTTGCGGCATTTTCGAATTTAGGGCGTAAGGCACCTGAAGTTGATGATGACAATATTCGCGAGATAGTATTTTATAATTACCGAATAATATACAAGTTGACTAATGAATCAATTTTAATATTAGGAATTATCCATGCAGCTAGAGATTTAAATAACGTGAAACCGCAGCCTTGGGAAGACTCATAATTGCCCAAGGCTTTCTTATAAGCCAAAGCCTTCGCCTAACAGTAAGAGATTTATGATGTTCAGCCCAAAAGAAAAACACCAAAGATCAAACTCCCTGGCGTTACTGAAGAACATCATAAAAAAGATAGAAGCCCGGAACATCATGAATCTCGTGTTGTACTGAACCGTCTGCCGACGAACCCCAGAGCTATGGGAATTCAATCTTTTGGCTCCCGCCCTCAAACCGAAAAACAAGAGAGAATCGCATACAAAAAGGCGGCAATAACTTATCTAACCGGGTCTGAACCCAATCTTCCTGTACCGCATGCTGACACTGGGACAATGCCGGTTACGGCAGGA
>DIWC01000022.1:0-21060 GCA_002423425.1 Peptococcaceae bacterium UBA6116 | reverse complement strand
TCACCGCCGTCCAGCGGGCTTTGCACCGCAGCAATCCGCTTAACCGAAATATGAACACCAAATTTATTTACTAAAATAGCAGAAACAGTTAAATATATAACATGCTGTCCACAAAACAATATGTTAGGCAATATATCATTTAGCGCGTATGGTAGTAGATATAATATCCTTAAGAGTATTATTGAAAATAATAACCAGCCTGTAGTTGAAACGGCAAAACTCTTCAACCAAAAGAACTTCCAACCGGTTCGATCTAAAACATATATGAAAACCGATGCATGTATTCCACCTGCAATAAAGCCGCATAGAAAGCCAAAAATAATTCCTAAAAAGGAATGGGTTTGAGAGGAATTTACCCATGAAAGAATCGCTACTTCCTGCATTATTATGGCAGCTGGGTAAATTAATTTTAATAAATATCCAAATATCATGGCCACGAAAGCAGAGAGTGTTCCAACAAATATTGCCAAGATAAACCTGTCATTAATCTTAAATTTATTATTTTTAAATTGTACTTTACTATATTTTTTTTCTTTCATTGTTTTCCTCCAATGTAAGCTATTCAATAAGTATTTCCTTTTTGAATTATAAAATGTGTATTTTAAAGAAAAAGTTTGAAACACATAGATAACANNGAGGCATAGAAAAATAAGCCACAGTTAAACGTAGCTTGAAAACAGAATAAAACCTTACAGGTCGATTCAAAAATGTTGTAAACTGGAAGCCAGTATTTCCCGGTAGACTCCATACAAACATCTTGGCAGTAATTATCTGCAAGCCACCCGGCAAGCAAACGGAGATCACCTGTGAAAGTGGAAAACCTGCGCTGTTTGTAAGTCGTAACGCCCTTGTCGTTGGTTGCCGCGATACAAGCTACGGCGAAGGACTTGTGAACGTCGATTCCACAGCAGACTGGGTAAACGATTTTGAGTACCATAACGAGCCTCCTCGTAAAAGAATACGAGAATATCGACAGGGACTGACCGCTCGCACAAAAAAGAGTAGCGTCTTTACAAAGATAAGTTTATGGGCTTTATATTCCACTTATTTGTGCTTCAATGAGCGGTTGACACACATATAGATTCGGTCAGCGAGACGCTGGGCCCACTAAGCTCCGCGTGCTCTGTAGTGTGTCGGTATCCTCGCTGATATTGTACCAATCCTCAATATGAAGCTTCGGGAACGGCGGGACGTAGTTTGAAAAAGAAATAATAACTCCAAACGATGAGCCTAGCAAAAAAAAGAAAATAACAAAATAAACTATGCCATTTAAGAAACATAGTCGTTTTAGAGATATTTAGGAGCAGCTAAGTTACTGCTTCCAGTTTGTATCCATGTTTAACCAACTCTTGAATCAATTGAGTTATGTGATTCGAAGTTGCTTTTGTCGGATTCTTTCCCATAAATTCCGAGGAATTTCCTTACTGATAGCATGGCTTATTTTCGTTCTTAGAACAGTTCCGTCAATCAATACTTTATAATCAATATCGCGAAAGTATTGGTGTTGCGAAAGTATTGGAGAAATATTAAAGCAGTGATAGTAAGCTTTATATGGCAAAGAATAACGGAAGAAATAGGGTTGAATATTAGGGGGGGATTTCAGGTTTAGAGGGTTCGAATAATTATTTTTTTCCTGGATTTCTATTTTTAAAGAAGGGAACTAAGTGCTTTTTGTAGAAAATTATATTGCAGTTGGTAATCTGGAGGAAAAATGATGGAGCGGCTTCATTTCTATATAGGTCAAAGACTAAACTTTACAACGGATTCAGAATTATTCCATGACATTTATTCAACTGAAGTAAAGGAAGTATTTCCTGACCGTTTGGAGTTGGCGATTTCTTTACATAAAGGGTATTTGCTGCTTATACCTATTGGGACAGTAGTCCGCTGGTTAATTCCTGATTCAAACTTGGTTCTCATTTCCCGGGTAATCTCCCGTCTTCCGGCTAAACAGACTTGGAGCGTTTCTATTCCTGTTGTTAAAAGGCAAGAGAGGAGATCGCGGGTTATTGCGATCGGCAGCGGTAAAGGCGGGGTAGGGAAAACAACGCTGGCGATAAATTTGAGTTTAATTTTAAGTTCACTTGGCAAAAGAGTGATTATATTTGATGCTGATATCGGCATGGCTAATGTCGAAGTTCTATTAAGATTAAATACTCCGCTCAACCTTACAAATGTGTTGAAAGGAGAATGCAATTTACGCGATATTCTAACCCCAGGCCCTTTGGGAATTAAGCTTCTTCCAGGTTCCAGCGGGATTTCTTCTTTTACCAATCTAAATGCTATCCAGTTTAACCGGATTATCTCCGGCTTTGCCGATTTGGAAGAAGAGTGTGACATTTTTATTATTGACACAGGAGCGGGAATATCTGAAGTAGTACTTAAATTTCTGGAAGCAGCTGATGACTTGCTTTTAGTAACAAATACTGAACCCCATGCTATGATGGATACTTATGCTTTAGCTAAGGCTTTGGCTTTCCGCAATCCTGATCTGAAACCTTTCCTTATTATTAACCGTTGTGAAAATGAAAATGAAGCACTTAAATGCAGCCAGACTTTTAATAAGGCAGCTTTAAAATTTCTCAAAGTCCAACCCGAGCTACTCGGGTGGATCTATGATGATAAAAAAGTTCCTAAATCACTTAAAAATCAAAAACCATTATTTATTACTGAACCTCATTCCGATTATTCTCTTCAAGTCCTATACATAGCGAATAAACTAATTGGCAAAAAGGTAAGCGCTGAACGTCCATCCGGCATAGTATCTTTCATCAATAAATTTAAACGTAACTTTGGCTAAAAATACTAAAAATGTATTTTTTGATATCTTTGTCCAGCAATAAATGTTATAATAACAAAAAAAATTAATAAGAGAGGGGTGAGAATGATTTTAAGGGAGAAAATAAAACATCAATTGTCTTTTTTCTGGGTATTTACAAAAAAGCATATGGAAACAATTACTGAAGTTAAATTACTTAAGAAGGAAACATTTACAAAATATATTCAGAAAGATATTTCTGTAAAACTTTTGCAAAAAACTTTAAAAAAATATATTGATTACTTTGTGAATTTTTTAAGAAATGTTTCCTGGAAATCCCCTAAGACAATTGGTGTAACTGCTCTTGTTTTAGCCGCTTTTCTCGGAGGGATATTCTATTTTAGTACGACTACATCGGCCGTTTGTATCAAGGTTAACGGCAAGAATGTGGGTTATGTACAAAATAAGGCT
This sequence comes from Peptococcaceae bacterium UBA6116, assembly GCA_002423425.1. Lineage (GTDB taxonomy): Bacteria > Bacillota > Desulfitobacteriia > Desulfitobacteriales > Syntrophobotulaceae > UBA6116. The sequence goes on along the minus strand of DIWC01000022.1, from coordinate 17,831 downwards.
GAAGCTCAGCAAATTGTTCAGGAAGTACTCCGTCAACAAGGCGGGATTACTGGTATTGTAGCCCAGACCAGTGATAAAATAGAATATAATAAGGTTAGAATAAGCGACGCTAAATTTGCCGGACAGAAAGCAACTACAGCTTTACTTTTAAGTTCCATAACGCCCTTTATCGGGGGGTATGGAATAAAAATTCAGGATAAAATAGTTGCGTGTTTAGCGAGTGCCGAGCAGGCAGACTCAGTATTGGCTAAGTATAAAGAACACTTTGCCAAGCCTTCCGAAAAGAACATTGTAAGTTCGTCGGAATTTGTTGAGGAAGTTAACAAAGTTGCAGTCAAGGTTCAACCTAGCGAAATCAAGTCGGTTGATGATGCTATTAATCTGTTACTTAAAGGTGATGCTGTCGAAACAACATATACAGTTCAGAAAGATGATTCCTGGTGGCTTATCGCCCGGAAGAATCAAATGTTGACAAATGAAGTTCTCGCGGGAAATCCCGGTTTTACAGATAATACCGTTATTAAACCTGGTCAAAAGATTAAAATTGTCAAAGTTGAGCCATATCTAACTGTACTTGCCAAAGGAACGAAAGTAGTCAATGAGGTAATACCTTTTGATGTTGAAACTAAGACCAGTTCCCAAATAGCTTACGGAAAAACTGTAGTACAGCAGACCGGAAAAGATGGAGAAAAATCAGTTACATATAACTATGTCGAACAAAACGGCAAAACTGTTGAAAAGCAAGTTGTAAAAGAAGAAGTTATCTCCAAATCTATTAAGCAAATTATTGCTAAGGGTCCATCCAATAGAGCCACCGTTTACGTTGGGACATCTCGTGGATCCGGTAATGTAGCTGGGTTGCAATGGCCGATAAGTGGTCCGATTACTTCTTATTACGGTTACCGGTCAAGTGGATTTCATTCCGGGCTGGATATTGATGGCGTAACAGGTCAGCCTTATGCTGCTGCGGCATCAGGTACAGTGGTATTTTCAGGCTGGGATGGTGGTTACGGGTATTGTATTATGATTGATCACGGTAACGGAGTTGCCACTCGTTATGGTCACTCTTCCAAGCTGCTGGTTGGTGTCGGAGATACGGTCAGCAAGGGGCAAACGATTGGTCTGGTAGGTTCGACAGGAAATTCTACCGGATCCCATCTTCATTTTGAAGTCATAATAAATGGCAGTACGGTCAATCCATTAAACTATCTTTAATCTTTACTTATATTATAGCGCTGGACAAGCGCTATTTTTTTTAAGGACGAACCTTAATAATTTTTTTCTGCACTTAATAACTTGTTTTGTAGTTGACAAACAGTATTTAATTCGCAAAAATTATAGATAATAGAATATATTGGATGGAGGGTCATATGGCTTATAAAATAGTAGTTGATAGTTCTTCCGATATCCCAAAAGAACTTACTTCCAAACTGGGGATTATAACAGTGCCGATGCCTGTTACTGTTGACGGGCAGGGCTATCAGGAAGGTATAGATATCTTTCCGGATCAGTTTTATGTACAATTTAATAACTATAAAGATCTTCCCAAAACGTCGCAGCCCAATCCTAGTCTGTTAAAAGAAACATATGAAAAAGTTTTGGCAGAAGGTGACGAAGTTATTGCTATTCACCTTTCTTCCGGTTTAAGTTCAACTTATCAGACCGCGGTTATGGTCAGCGAAATGTGCAGCCAGCCGCAGAAGATTCATGTAATTGATAGTTTTGGGGCATCCCTGGGTTTTGGCCTGCAAGCAATCCTGGGATGCGGGATATTGAAGGAACAAGAGAACTCAGGAGATATCTTGCCAAAAATTACTAAAATTAGAGACAAGATGAGGTATGTATTTACCATCGATACCTTAGAGTATCTCGTAAAAGGCGGCAGGGTCAGTAAAACCGCAGGATTTGTGGCCGGACTGCTTGATGTTAAGCCAATATTACATATCAACCCCAAAGGAGAGATCGACGTCTTTGGTAAGGTTAGGTCGAGGAAGGCCGCTCTGCGTAAAGTGGTTGATATCCTGGAACGGGATATTGTTGATCCAGAAGACCAGGTTCTGGGAATTTCTCATTCGGCAAGCCCTGAGGATGCTGCTTTTGTGGCTGAAGATATTCGTGCCCGGTTTAAAGTAAAAGATATTGTAATTTCAGATATAGGTTGTGTCATAGGGAGTCACGTCGGACCTGGGACAATAGCCTTATTCTATCAATCGGAACCAAGGCGTTAACAATAAGAATTAAGGACTGAAAAAGATGACACAAAACAATAAGAAGGTCTGTACTATTTCTTATGGCTGTCAGATGTCGGAAAGAGATGCCGAGACACTTACTGCTATCTCTGCTCAGAATGGCTATCTAAGAACAGAAATTGCTGAAGACGCGGATTTAATTATCATTAATACCTGTTGCGTCAGGGAAAGCGCAGAGAATAAGATAATCGGCAAGATAGGACAGTTAAAAACGCTTAAAAAGAAAAAACCTTCATTGATTATTGCCGTGGCCGGATGTATGGTCCAGCAGCCGGGAATCCTGGAAAAAATGCAAAAAAAGGCACCGCATATCGATATTTGGACCGGGACTTTTGATTATTCCAAGTTTGAGATGTTATTAAAAAGCACGGAAAGTGGTAAAAAGGCCTCTCTAGTTTCCACTGAGGCTGAGGAATGTTCCGAAGTTGTACCGTTAGCCGAAAAAGGGAAACTCAGAGCTAGTGTCAATATTGTGTACGGCTGTGACAACTACTGTGCTTATTGTATAGTTCCTTATGTCCGGGGGCAAGAGCGCAGCCGGCCTTTAAATGTTATTGTTGATGAGATCAAAGACCTGGTTGATTATGGCTGCAGGGAAGTAACCCTTCTAGGGCAGAATGTCAATTCATATGGCAAAAAAGATAAATTCTCTTATGACTTTTCCGACCTGCTGCAAGAGGTTGACCGCATCGACGGCCTTGCCCGGATACGGTTTATGACTTCGCATCCTAAAGATTTAAGTGATAAGCTTATTGCGGCAGTTGCCGCAGGGAGACATATTTGCGAGCATTTTCATTTTCCGCTTCAAGCCGGAAGCAACAAAATATTGCAAGCGATGAACAGAAATTATACCAGGGAATATTACCTGCAGAGAGTCAAACGTATTCTCGCTGAAATACCTGATGCCAGACTGACGACAGATATTATTGTCGGTTTTCCGGGTGAAACGGAAGAAGACTTTAATTTAACCCTTGATATGGTAAGAACAGTTCCTTTTTCCCAAGCCTATACTTTTATGTTTTCCAAAAGGTCGGGTACTGCAGCCGCCGAGTTCCAGGACCAGGTACCTTTAGATGTGAAAAAGTACCGTTTGCAAAAACTTATGGAAGTGCAAAATGCCAGGAATCTTGCTTGGCGGCAAAAAATGATTGATCAGAATTATGAAATACTTGTCGAAGGCACGAGCAAAACTGATCCAAAACATTTGTCGGGCAGGACAAGAGGCAATGAAATTGTTATTTTTAAAGGAACAGAGGACATGATTGGATCCTTAGTAAACGTTAAAATTACTTCCGCTAATTCCTGGACTCTTTTCGGGGGGATTCTATGATGACACCGATGTTGCTGCAGTATCAAGAAATAAAGTCTACAGTTTCCGATGCTATCGTTTTCTTCCGGCTCGGGGATTTTTATGAAATGTTTGGTGAAGACGCGGTTGTTGCGGCTCCGATTCTGGAAATAGTCCTGACAGCGCGTGACGCGGGTCAAGGCGAGAAAATAGCCATGTGCGGAGTTCCGTATCATGCTGTTGACGGTTATTTGAGCAAACTGGTGGCGGCAGGTTATAAGGTTGCTATTTGTGAACAGCTTGAAGATCCGCAGAGTACTAAAGGAATTGTCAAAAGGGATATAGTCCGGGTGGTAACGCCGGGAACAATAGATATTATCAGTTCGGAAACCAAAAATAATTACTTGGCTTGTGCCTACAAAGATAAGGATTGGGGACTGGCCTATCTCGATATTACAACAGGTGACTTCCGCATTATCCAGACTCCGTCGCTTCAGATAATGCTGGCCGAATTAAACAGGATTGCTCCTGCAGAACTGATAGTTTCTGAAGATTTGGCAGTTTTGCCTAACCTGTTTGCCGACTATTATGTCAGTATTGTGGAGAAGAGCTGGTTTAAGAGAACAAGGGAAATAAGCGAAAGATTCCCGGAGCAAGCCGGGCTGTTGGAGCAGATGACGGCTGCAGCTAAAGCGGCCGCCGGGCTATGGCAATACATCAAACATAATATTCCAAATTCTGAACAAAACCACATTATTAAGATTTTGACAGTTCAGCAGAGCACCACGATGATTCTGGATAAGTGGACAAGAAAGAACTTAGAACTGGTTGAATCTCTAAGGGGCAATGATGAAAAAGGAACGCTATACTCCATTCTAAACCTTACGAAAACCGCCTTTGGCGCTCGTCTTCTCCGCAATTGGATCCAACAGCCGTTAATTGATCCGCCAAAAATTGAGAATCGTTTGGCTATCGTTGAAGAACTTGCGAATAATACTATTCTGCGCAGGGATCTGCACAAAAAATTTGAAGCCGTTTATGATTTAGAACGTTTATTGGGAAAATTATCACTAGGCAGAGCGAATGCCAGGGATATGCTGGCTTTAGCCTTAACATTATCCTGCTTGCCAGAGGTAATAAATATTATTCTAGAGAATAATTCATTAAAATTAAGCGCTTATCTCCCGTCACTTTCTTCCTTGGAGGAGCTGACCGCAACGCTAAATAGGGCAATTAACCCTGAAGCACCCTATAGCCTCAAGGAGGGAAATATTATCAAAAGTGCTTTTTCTTCTGAAGTCGATAGCTTAAGAGCGATTTCTTCGGGGGGCAAAGATTGGATTGCCCAATTGGAAAATCAAGAAAGGGAACGAACGAAAATTCGATCTTTGAAAGTAGGCTTTAATAAGGTCTTTGGTTATTTTATTGAAATAACTAATACCAATGCGCATCTTGTTCCCCAAGATTATATTCGCAAACAAACCCTGGTCAATGCCGAGCGGTTTATTACACCTGAACTCAAAGAGTATGAACAAAAGGTACTGACAGCTCAGGACCGGTTAATTAGTTTAGAATACGAAATATTCATGCGGCTCAGAGAACAGGTATTGGAGAAATCATTGGAGATCATCAGGGCTTCTCAAGCCTTGGCTGAAATGGATGTCTTTGTTTCTCTGGCTGAAATAGCAGTCCAGTATAATTATCATAAGCCGGAGATCAGAAATGACGGGGTTATTCATATTACCGAGGGAAGGCACCCGGTGGTGGAGAGGATTACGGACAATTTTGTTCCTAACGATACATACCTTACGTCGAATAAACACCTGGCTTTAATCACAGGCCCGAATATGGCCGGTAAATCAACCTATATGAGACAGGTGGCATTAATTGTGCTGATGGCTCAGATCGGATCTTTCGTTCCCGCCCAGAAAGCTTTGATTTCCTTAACAGACTGTATTTTTACCAGAGTAGGCGCAGCCGATCACCTGGCTGCCGGCCAAAGTACATTCATGGTGGAAATGAATGAAGTAGCCCATATCCTGGCTAACGCCTCAAGAAATAGTCTCATTATTCTTGATGAGGTTGGGAGGGGAACAGCTACTTTTGATGGGCTGAGCTTAGCCTGGGCGATAGCCGAATATTTAGTCGAAAATGACGCTCTGCAAACAAAAACTCTCTTTGCCACCCATTATCATGAGTTAACACAACTTGAAGAACGTTATCCGCAAGTTTACAACCTACATGTGGCTGTTAAAGAAAAAGGGGATGATGTTGTCTTTTTGCATAAAATACTCCCCGGCAAAGCAGATAGAAGCTATGGAATTCAGGTAGCCAAGATAGCCGGTCTGCCGCCATCCTTGCTCAAGAGGGCCGCGGCTATTTTGGCGGAACTGGAGAACTCTTCAACCGGAAATAAGCTGGTTAAAGCTGCCGACGTCAATTTGCTCCAGCCGTCTTTGTTTGATATTCCCCGGACGCATCCCATACTCAAAGAAATAGAGGAACTAGATGCAGACAGTATTTCACCCCGCCAGGCCCTTGACTATTTATATGATTTGATTAATCGCGTTCACTCCTCCCAAATTATCTAGTAAGGAAGTGAGTCTTTTTGCAGCCGAGAATCAAAGTCCTGGATCAACATTGTATCAATCAAATTGCAGCCGGGGAGGTAGTGGAGAGGCCTCTTTCCGTGGTCAAAGAATTAATCGAAAACGCCATTGACGCCGGTGCGAAAAAAATAGAAATAAGTATTGAAGGCGGAGGAGATTCTTTTGTTAAGATTAAGGATGATGGCTCAGGGATCCAGCCTGATGATTTAAAACTTGCGGTCTTGCCCCATGCTACGAGCAAAATCAGCACAATTGATGATCTCAATCATCTGCTTACCCTGGGTTTCAGGGGAGAAGCCCTGCCCAGTATCGCTTCGGTTGCCAAACTTAGTATCGTATCGCGTCTCCACGAAGAAGCAGTTGGCTATGAAATACAGGTAGAGGGCGGAAAAATTGTTTCATTTACGGAAACCGGCTGTCCAGGCGGGACAGTGGTTACGGTCAAGGAGCTTTTTTATAACACGCCTGCCCGCCGGAAATTTTTGCGTTCCGCCAATACCGAGTTCGGTATGATCTCTGATATGGTTGGCAGGTTAGCTTTAGCCAAACCCGAGATTTCTTTTTCTCTCCGTCATCCCGATAACCCAGTCTTGAATACTTCCGGCCAAGGGAATCTGCTTGATACCATTGCCACAGTACTGGGCAATGAGACAGCCCGCAAAATGATTCCGCTTGCCATGAACGACGGCGGCTTCAAGCTAACAGGCTATATCAGCAGCTCCGAACTTGTCAGATCCTCACGCAACGGGGAAACATTCATCGTCAATGGCAGGGTTATCCACTCCCAACTCCTAAACCAAGCCTTAAAAGATGGTTACCATACATTGATTCCCGCAGGAACCTATCCGCTTGCTGTTCTGTCTTTGACGGCGCTTCCCTCGGCTTACGATGTCAATGTTCATCCTTCCAAGTTAGAAATAAAATTCAGAAATGAAAAAGAATTAGCTGCAAGAGTTGTTGATTCCGTTCGCCGCACCTTGCTGCAAGCCAAGCCGATAAGAAACATAGGACAAGAACCAATTAGAAACATAATAAAAGAACCAATGGGAGAATTTAATGTAAATCCAGATGTGAATTCTGTCAAGTGGGAGCAGCTCAAATTATTATATAAACCGCTAAACCAGAAGATGGAGTTCAGTGTTGCAGAAAAACAGGAGGAAACTGCTGCAGGAGGGTCTGCTGATGTTCTGTTCCCAGACCTCAGGGCACTTGGGCAGTTATTTAATACTTATATCCTTTGCACAGATGAAAGAAGTCTTTTTATCATTGACCAGCACGCGGCCCATGAACGTATTCGTTATGATGATTTATTAATACAGCTGCGAGAGCAGGGAGTGTCGTCCCAAATGCTTCTGGTTCCTGAAACAGTTGATCTAACTCTTCAGGAAGAACAGATGCTTCTGGAGTACTTTGAAGAGCTGCATCAACTAGGCTTTATTATTGAGAACTTTGGCGACAGAACATATTTTTTAAGAGCTGTTCCGGTTACTAATAATTTGGCTGAACAGGGTAAGCTGTTCAGAAAGTTTTTAGATGAGATCCTAATAAAATCTTTCTCGCCAACCCAGGAAAGACTGCTTGAAAAATGGATCTATATGCTTGCTTGCCGTTCGGCCATTAAAGGAAATGAGAGATTATCCAACCAAGAGATGGAGGAACTGATCCAAAGATTAGGGAACAGGCCAAATCCTTTTACCTGTCCGCATGGCAGACCAACAATCATTAGCATCTCCAAGAAGGAATTGGACAACAGGTTTTACAGGTAGGGTTAACCATGGGTTAGCCGCACATTAAACCGGTCAACATAATTTTACCGGCCTTGGCCCAAATGGAATCGAATTGGCTAATCGGCAAGGGATTTTGTCCCATCCCGCATTCCACCGTGAAACCGGGTTTTCGCCATTTTAAAATAAACCAATCCTTATACCCGGCATCACTGTCAACATAGTGTACGGCTTTGTAACCGCTTGCTTTCTGCATTTGTTTGACGATTTCTTCGGACTTAGATGGTTCCGACTTTCTATATCCCCAATAAATCTCTTCGCCTTGAGTATGGAAGGCAATAACTAAGCCAAAATTGTTCTCCTTGGTAAACTCGGCCATCGCTTTGGCCTCCGGCTCGGATAAAGGAGAAGATCCCGGGTAGTTCAACGGAGCCGGTCCTGTTGTATCCCGGCGATTATACTCGTTTTCCCAGTAAGCAGGGAATTGATCGTTTAGATCAACGCCTCTGATGTTGGCTTTCCAGCCGCGGAAATTTGTTGAACCATTGTTAGCCAGAAGAACCCCCCGGTAAAAGGGGTTGCTATCGGCTATTAGACCGTTCTGTACAAGTTCAACACCGTCAGGATTAACCATGGGGACAATCCATATGGATTTATCCTTCAAAAGTTGAACGATATTGATTCTTTCCATTTCTTTTCCCATACGGCAAGCTTCAAGACAGCTTTCAATAAATACCATCAACAGTATAGTGGTAAGCCATTCATTGGCGTGAAACGAGCCATTATAATGAATTTGCGTCGAACCGGTGCCTAGCTTTACAGCAGGGATAGAACGTCCCAATACACTTTTTCCGATGTTCACCACTTCTAATTCGGGATAACAGCTTTGGAGATTAGCCAGGTCTTTAAGCATAGTTTTATGGTCATAGCCATCTATAACTCTCGTTATCCTGTTTTCCATTGATATCTTTCCTTTCACCGTGTTTTTTCAACAGTTTTATCGTTAATACTATTACTATCTTATTGAAGGAAATGAACATGTTTTTAATAAACGACAGTAAAGATACGTTGGGTTACAAACTATCAAATAAAAAGCTTGCCGGCCGAGTGGATTTAATTCGCGCCAGGTATGAAATTAACCTTGTCCCGGCAGATGATCTGCCCATGAGTGAGAATAGGCCCTTATTAAGAATTACGAAAAACCAATTGAGAATAGAACATCAAAAGTGTAATCTTTTTTTTCATCCGAGTATGGCACTCTTGCGGATGATTACGATCAAACGGGGGATAACGGACAGGTTTCTGCGAGCAGCCGGGCTAGCTGAAGGCGACACCTTTCTTGATGCTACCATGGGACTTGCTTCCGATTCTCTGATAGCCTCCTGGGCAGTAGGTAAAACGGGTAAAATCATATCCATAGAAGGTTCTTCTATTATTCATCTTCTGGTAAGTGAGGGATTAAACAGTCTAGAGCAGTTGAAACCCGTCCGAGTGTCTAGTCAGGAAAAAGAAGAAGCCTGGCAAGAGCTTGCCGAGGCATCATCCAGGGTTCAGACAATTTGTGCCGATCACCTTGCTGTCCTTAAACAACTGCCGGATGCTTCTGTGGATATCATCTATTTTGATCCGATGTTTAGGGATACGTTCGCCGATTCATCCTCAATCAAGCCGCTTAAGGACTTGTCTATCCCTGAGCCATTAGGAATTGAGACGATAAAAGAGGCTTGCCGGGTAGCCCGAAGAAGGATCGTACTTAAAGAGAGAAATAATAGCGGGGAATTTGCAAGACTGGGGTTTAAGGTTATTAACGGAGGAAAATACAGCAGTATCAGCTTTGGCATAATTGATCTGGCGAAGACAGGGGGACATACGGATTGCAGCCTTTAGTAATAATCATTGGACCGACTGCCGTGGGTAAAAGTTCATTGGGGGTAGAACTCGCCCTCCGGCTTGGGGGAGAAATCATTTCCGGGGATTCTGTCCAGGTTTACCGCAAGCTTAATATTGGTTCGGCTAAACCTACAGCTGCTGAGCAAAAAGGGATTCCGCACCATCTTATAGATCTGCTCGAGCCGCAAGAACTGTTCACAGCTGCGACCTTCCAATCCCTTGCCCAGGGTCTTATAACCACAATCCGGTCCCGGGACAAAGTTCCGATTGTTGTCGGAGGCACCGGCTTATATATTCGTTCTATTATTGATGGTTTCAGCTTTCCGCAAGAAGGATCGGCAAGAATTAAAAATAGGTGGCTTGCTTATGCTAAAGCCTATGGCAGCCAAGAATTATATTCCAGACTAATGGAATGTGACCAGATATCGGCAGAAAAATTACACCCTAATGATTCAGCAAGAATCATCAGAGCTTTAGAAGTTTTTGAGATAACAGGAAAACCATTATCAGGACAGCGTTCCTACAAAGAAAAGGATTATCCGGATTTGGATAAATCTATCTTTTATATTGGCTTAACGGCACCTAGAGAAATAATTTACAAACGAATTGACCAACGCTGCGATGTTATGGTAGAATATGGAATTGTGGAGGAGGTAAACGCCCTCCTCAAGCAGGGGTATTCTCCGAAGGTCAAATCTCTGCAAAGTATAGGATACCGGCATGTTGTTCAATATCTCAAAGGGATAGTAACTAGGGAGGAGATGCTGCGTTTATTTAAAAGAGATACCAGAAGATTTGCTAAAAGACAGCTTACTTGGTTTAGCAGGGATCCAAGAATAAAATGGTATGATATTACAAAGAATGAGTTCGATCTGATTATCGATGAAATTTCTGATAATATTGCCAATACTTGCAGAGTTATATGATATCGTGTACAATCAAAACATAAGATAAATAGTGGTGATGGAGGTAAATCTATGAACAAGTCACCTATAAACTTGCAGGATCTGTTTTTGAATCAAGTCCGAAAGGAAAACATACCGGTTACTATTTATTTAGTTAACGGATTCCAACTTAAAGGGTTGGTTAAAGGGTTTGATAACTTTACTGTTATCCTGGATTTTGAAGGTAAACAGCAAATGGTATATAAACATGCGATTTCTACCATTATGCCAATGAGGCCGATAAACTTAAACGCCTTAAATGCCGGAGCTCTGGAAAACGCTGAATAGTCCCGGCTGTACATTTGCCTGCACTTAGCTGGTCACGGTTAATTCTTTAACCATGGCCAGTTTTTTGTTTAACGGAAAGGGGATACACCTGGTAATATCTCCCTTGCTGCTTTTGAGGACACATTTTAGGAACAGTGAGTATAGTATAGCAGGGGGTGTGAATAATATATGTCCATTAATATTAAATTTAGAAGTAATTTGCCTCCTTTGATCCATAGATCGGCACCAAGCGTAAGTACAGAAAAACAATATCTAAAAAACATGCCTAAGCCTATTAAAAATAAAGGGCGGGGTTTAGATAATACTGATGATCAGGATAAAGAACAAACGATTGAAGAAATTCTTAGAGAACTGGATGAAATGATCGGCCTAAATATGGTTAAGAAATTCATCCATGAACTCCAAGCCTTTGTAGATATTCAAAAAAAACGTCAGAAGGAAAACTTAGCAAATGAACCACTTGTTCTGCACATGGTTTTCAAAGGTAATCCGGGATCGGGAAAGACTACTATAGCACGGTTAATCGGAAAACTGTTTAAAGAACTCGGAGTTCTGCAAAAAGGCCATGTGATTGAATGTGAAAGGGCTGACCTTGTCGGGGAATATATCGGCCACACGGCCAATAAGACCAGGGATGCGGTGAAAAAATCCCTCGGAGGGGTGTTATTTATTGACGAAGCATATTCTCTGTCCAGGGGAGGGGAGAAGGACTTTGGCAAGGAGGCTATTGATACCTTAGTCAAAGCTATGGAAGACTATAAAGATAATCTTATCCTAATCCTTGCAGGATATAAAATTGAGATGGATCATTTTATTGAATCCAATCCCGGTTTAAGATCAAGATTCCCAATCCATATTACTTTCCCCGATTACACGCTTGATGAGTTATTTGCTATCGGGGAACTGATGCTGAATAAAAGACAATATGAGTTCACGCCTGGCTCCAAAACCCTTTGCCGTAAAATACTGCAAAAAAAAATAGCCGAGCATCCGTATTCCGGGAATGCCAGGATGGTTAGAAATATTATCGAAAAAACAATTCGCAAACAAGCTGTTAGGCTATATCAGCAAGTGAACCTGTCCAGGGAAGATTTAATGTGCATTACGGAAATAGATTTGGAGTCTGAAGAGATTTAGCATTTAGCCCTCACACAGTTGCGGCCATCCTGCTTGTTTAAAAAAATCATACCATATTTCTTTATTTATTATGGCCGTACTGCGGTTTTTAATTTGTAAAAATAACCGAGTAGTTGTAGTATTAAATATATTGTTTTATTTGAGATTTATTCAATAATGGGATACCTACTGGAGGATTATACTTTGTTTTATTCTAATTTGCCAATAGAGATCAAAGAGGCTCTGGCTTATGCCGAAGAAGTATTGGAGAGACAAAACCGTCAACTTCAGGAAGTTGCCGAAAAGAATCATCAAAAAGTATTGAAAGCTTTTCAAAATGCCCGGGTTTCAACCTATCATTTAAACGGTACCACGGGTTACGGGTTAGGGGATTCAGGAAGAAATAAGCTCGATGAAATTGTTGCCTCAATCATGGGTACGGAGAAAGCAATTATCAGGCATCAATTTGTATCAGGGACACATGCCATTGCTTCAGCCCTATTTGGTATCTTAAGGCCAGGAGACCATTTTATCTCCGTATCAGGAATGCCTTATGATACTTTGCAACAGGTAATTGGCCTTAAGCATAATATTTCCGGAAGTTTAGCTGATTTCGGGGTCTCCTGTGATATTTTGCCGTTAGACAGTCAAAATAACATTCAGGTTCAATACCTTGATAAAATGGTCACTTCCAATACCAGATTGTTCATACTTCAACGATCCAAAGGATATGAATGGCGGAATTCTCTCTCCATAGCTCAAATTAGAGAATTCGTAGACTATGCCAAAAAGAAATACCCCGAGATTAATATTTTTGTCGACAACTGTTACGGTGAACTGGTAGAAGAAAAAGAACCTGGAGATATAGGTGCCGACTTGATGGCAGGTTCATTAATTAAAAATCTCGGAGGAACACTGGCTCCAACCGGCGGGTACATTGCAGGAAGGACAGACCTTGTCGAAAAAGCCGCAAGCCGTTTTACCGCGCCTGGTATAAACATGGAAGTCGGTGCTACCTTAGATCACCTGCGCTTATTATATCAAGGGTTATTTTTGAGCCCGTTAACTGTAGGCGAAGCCTTAAAAGCAGCTGTTTTTTCTTCGGCCTTTTGGCAAAAGCTTGGTTTCGAAGTTCACCCCGGACCTGAGGATTATCGAACAGATATTATTCAAGCTATTAAACTTAAGAGCAAAAAGAAAATGGTAGCCTTTTGTCAGGGACTTCAATTAGGTTCCCCAATCGATTCCCATGTTACTCCTCTCCCTTCGGAGATGCCCGGGTATACGGATGAGGTAATAATGGCAGGAGGAACCTTTATTCAAGGAGCAACAAGTGAATTTTCCGCCGATGGACCGCTGCGGGAGCCCTATGCCGTCTACATGCAGGGAGCAATTTCTTATTACTATGTAAAAAGCGCAAATGTCTCCGCGGCCCTTAGTTTAAAGCAAAACAACTTGCTATAACAAATAACAGGATAAAAATAGGTAAGGTGTCAGGAATTGTTGGCTAAAAACAAGAGTGGATTCCTAAAAAGTACCACAGGATATATTGTTGAAATAATAGAGATTATTATTGTTGTTTTTGCCTTATCCTGGTATATAAAGGCTTATGTTTTTCACTTTACAAAAATAAATGAAAGTGGCATGCTTCCGGCCCTCACAAAAAACAACCATGTTTTTGTGGAGAAACTGCTAAAGGACCAAATATTAGCAAGGGGAGATGTAGTAGTTTTATATGGTGTAGACAGTAAAGCAGAAAGCGTAAGAAGATTAATTGGCTTGGCTGGAGAAAAAATAGAGATCCGCAATGGTTTTATTTATGTCAATAATGAACCGCTATATGAACCTTACGGCTATACCCCGGTTACCTGCGATTTTGCTCCGGTTATTGTTCCTCAAGATCATATTTTTGTGCTAAATGATAACAGATCAGACTATAATGATTCAAGAACATGGGGCAGTATTCCGAAAGAAAAGATTATCGGTGAAGCTCAATTTTGTTATTGGCCTTGGTCCCAAATAAAATTTTTATAAATATAAGGAAAAGGGAGACTGGAAAATGACGAGAAAGATTAAAATACTAATTATCTTTGGCGGACAGTCAGGAGAACATGAAGTATCGGTTGTCTCTGCCGATTCTGTACTGAAAGCACTTGATAGTAAAAAATATGCCATAGAAACCATTGGAATTACCAAGGAAGGACTTTGGTATTGGGGAGTAAAACCTGAAGAGTGGAAGCAAACGAATGGCATAGTACTTCCTAATTATAAACAAGTTGCTCTAGTCCTTAACCCGCAGGAACCGCGATTTATTTCTCTTGACGGCAGTGCTCTTCCTTTTAAGGGAAAATGTGATATTATTTTTCCGGTAATGCATGGTCCCAAAGGGGAAGATGGGACTATTCAGGGTTTATTTGATATGGCAGGCCTCCCCTATGTCGGATCTGGAGTATTGGGTTCATCCCTCGGGATGGATAAAGATAGAATGAAAGCAGTGTTCCGGGATGCCGGACTGCCAATAGTACCTCATCTTACGTTCTTGCGCAGTGAATTGGCTCAAAACATGCAGAACATTGTAGAAACGATAGCCAATGGTATTGGCTATCCGTGTTTTATCAAACCTGCCAATTTAGGGTCTAGTGTCGGTATATCCAAAGCCGATAATAACAAACAATTGAGAGCGGCTTTAGAATATGCCGCAAAATTTGACCATAAAATTTTAGTTGAAAAAGGAGTCAAAGCAAGAGAAATAGAACTCAGTGTTCTTGGCAACGATGTTCCAAAAGTATCTATCCCCGGCGAAATTGTCCCAAGCAAAGAGTTCTATGATTATGAGGCCAAATATATAGATGCAGGTTCAAAACTGATAATTCCTGCAGATTTAAAAACAAGTGTCGTTGAGAAGCTCCAAGACTACGCCAAGAAAGCTTTTAAGGCTGTAGAAGCTAAGGGACTCGGCAGAATGGATTTCTTTGTAACCAAAGATGAAAGTATTTTTATTAACGAAATCAATACATTGCCCGGTTTTACACAGATATCAATGTACCCCAAGCTTTGGGAAGCGAGTGGATTGTCATACCCGGATCTGCTTGACAGGTTAATAGACCTCGGTCTGGAAAGATTCGAGGATGATAGTAATCGACGGTTATCTTAACATCCTACAGGCGAGATTCAGACGACGGTCAGTTTTAGACGATGGTGCGGTAGACCCCAATGACCTTTCCTAATATGGATACATTCTGTGAATAAATCGGATCCATATATTGATTTTCCGGTTGTAAACGAATAAAGTCTTTTTCTTTGTAAAAGCGTTTTACAGTTGCTTCATCTTCAAGCAGAGCCACAACAATGTCGCCGTTATTTGCGGTCTGCTGCTGTCTGACCAGAACTAAGTCATCGTTCAGGATTCCGGCATCGATCATGCTTTCACCATGGACTTTAAGCATAAAAACCGTATCTGATTTTACAAGATCATAAGGAATGGGGAAGGTCTCTTCAATATTTTCCACAGCCAGAATAGGCTGGCCGGCTGTTACATGTCCGACAATGGGTATATAGACAGTTTTTCTTGAAGTGAACTCGCTAAAAGAATCAAGCACTTCGATAGCTCTTGGTTTGGTCGGATCGCGCCGGATATATCCTTTCTCTTCCAACGTATTTAAATGATTATGCACTGTCGAACTAGACGTTAAGCCGACAGCTTCACCGATTTCCCGGACAGATGGGGGATAGCCTTTCAGAGCTATTTCCTTTTTAATTATATTTAATATTTCTAACTGACGAGAAGAGAGATCAGCAGTCATGATATTCCTCCTTATGAATATTTTGTAAATTAATTGTAACATATATCTATCAAAAAGCAAACCTATGTTCGCTTTTTTGTTGACAAGAACAGTTGTTCGCTATATAATTAAAACTAAATATAGAACATATGTTTGCTTGGAGGGATATCAATGATTAACGTTTCCAGGGCCTATTCAAAAAATCAAAAAGACATAACCGTATTCATTATGAGGATAGCTATGGCATTTCTCTTATTAATATTTATTCCGCTATTTTCCGGCATAATGCAAACGTCACTAAAACCAGCTTCACAACCATCAGGAGTTATTTATGAGCGAATTGTTGTTCAGCCGGGTGATACACTCTGGGGTTTAGCATCAGGAATTACGGATTCTGATCCGAATATCTTAGTCAGTCAAACCATTAATTTTAATAAACTGAAAAATGATTATATTCAACCGGGACAAGTTATTTATATGCCTGTCAAATAGTAATCTTTCCTTGCCTTTACCAGAATTATGTTTAAAGATCAAGTTAGTATTCATAACTTAAATTGGATAGACCATAATCGTCTTTCGTGTTATTATTTAATAAATGGGGATGATATTAATGGAAACACAAGAGGTTTTACAGCAAATTCTTGATAAAGTTTCTAACCTTGAAGCAGGTCAACAGAGGCTTGAATCAGATATTCGCAGCCTTGAGTCAGGTCAACGCAATCTGGAATTGGGCCAGCAAAAGCTTGAATTAGGCCAACAAAAAATGCAAAAAGACATGGACCGAATGGGTGTTAAAGTCAAAAATATCGATAATACCATTCGTTATATTTTTGATGACATTTACCGCCTTGAAAAAAGGTTCGAAAAAAATAACTGAGTAATATATTGACTAAACCTCCATATTTTTTATATATGGAGGTTTTTGCTTATGAAAGTCATTTTAAACCGCTTAAGTATACCAATGCAGTTAATAGTTATATTGACTTTTAGCATTGTGATTTATGTGACAATTTGGAAGATATTTTTATATAAGGATCGGGCTGTCGCCGAAGATTACAAAATGCTGGCTTCTATTCCAGCTGAGGAAATAATATATTATCAAAAAAACAAGCCCGAATCATGGAAGGATTATGTCGCGGTCAGCCAAGGAGCAAGGAATCATCAGGAAGAAACCTTAAAACAACTGCAAATGCAACTGAATAAGAACGTTAAATTTAAAGATCTGAACTGGTCAGGAGTAGATAACAATATGAAAAAAACAGCCCGATACTACCGGCAGCTCATAGATAAATATCCGGTTTATACTCCGGGAAAGTACGTATTTCCACTTAAACAAACATGCTATTATGAAGATACCTATGGAGCCGGTAGGGAAGGGGGAAAGAGGTATCATCAAGGAACTGACTTGTTTGATAATAAAGGAACGGAAATAATAAATGTATGCTCGGGGATTGTTGAAAAGTTAGGATGGAATAGGCTAGGAGGGGAAAGAGTGGGGGTCAGAGGAGAAGATGGCAATTATTATTACTATGCCCACCTCGATAAAATTAATCAGAAACTTTGGATAGGTCAGGAAATCAAACAAGGCGAGTTGATTGGTACCATGGGCAATACCGGAGATGCGATTTCAACCCCTGATCATCTTCATTTTGGCATAGAGCTGCCTAACGGAGAATGGCTGAATCCATATTCATTATTAAAAACATGGGGATACCATAAATTCGGATCTATGTAAAAAATTATAGAATGAGTTAAAAGCAATTATTACACCTATAAAATTGAGTCCCATAATAAATATTATGTAAACTAAAAAGCGGAGCGAAATTGTGCTAATCATTTATACCCGTTTCAGATTTTAGGATTGGCTCGTCTTCATCTTCCCTTAAGGCTGTCCGGCGGTCAGCATGCCATATTTTTATCGTATCCTGCAGCGCAGACCAT
>DIWC01000023.1 GCA_002423425.1 Peptococcaceae bacterium UBA6116 | reverse complement strand
AAAATTAAAAATATGACGGTCGATACCAAAGGAATGAATTATGAGGAACCGGAAAAAGCTTGAGAGTAATGGAATTTTTTTTTATAAAGAATGAATAAACAGAGGAAGGTAATGGAAATAATACCAAGTGAACATCTCTTTTCTCCTCCTCTTTCTTTCCCCTTCACCGTGTGGAGGGGAATTTTTTTGGCTAAAAAAGTTTGAAGGCTTTAATTCTTTGTTAGATTAAGTTATGATAAAATTTAAAGGCATAAAACCTTTAATAAATTCAAATGATTTTATGGTGATGACATGTCGTTACAGATAGTAAAAAAAGATATTGAAAATGAAAATATTCCGCCTGTATATCTATGGTATGGGGAAGATCGCTATACCTTGACGGAGGCTTTGCAAGCTTTAAAAAAAAATTTTCTAAGAGAAGACCCTTCGGGGAGTGAAATCGAGGTTTTTTTTGACAAAGAAACTTCTTTGGAATATATAGTAGAAGCAGCGAATTCTTCCTCTTTCTTTTCCCGCAGGCTGGTTATTGTTGACGGGCCGGGCTTTGCCGAAGGGGTTAATGACAACAGTCTCTTAGACTATTGCCGTAATCCCAATCCTGCAGCTTGCCTGGTATTGATTTCTGAAAAAATCAATCGGGGGAGAAAAATATTTAAGGAAATTCTCAAGGCGGGAAAAGTGCTTGAATTCACTTATCCCAAAGGACAAAACGAATGGCAAGTCTGGGTTCAAAACGCGGCGAAATTAAGGGGGAAAAACATAAACCCGGCAACTGCATCCTTTTTGGTAGAATGGGCCGGGCACAACACTGGAATTCTTAGTCAGGAAATAGACAAAGCATCCTCTTATGCCGGAGAAAATCCGTCCATTAGTAAGGATGATATTCGGAAAGTATGTATTCCTTTGGTAGAAACTACAGTTTTTGCTATGGTTGATGCAATCGCTGCAGGCAATACAGCGGATGCACTTCAAAAACTGAGGGAAGTGCTGAGTCAAGAGCATTATCTTAAAGTGTATACTATGATCGTCCGCCAGATCCGCCTGCTGTTGGCGGGGACTCTTGTCCGGAAAAAGGGGGAGCCGGTAGAAAGATTTATGGAGATTACAGGGATTCGGTCTTCATTTGAAGGAAATAAGATATTCCGTCAATCTTCAGGGTTTTCTTCAAAAAAACTTGCAGTAGCGATGGAAGATTGTTTGCAGACGGAATTAGCTTTAAAAAGCAGCGGCGGAAACCCGGATTTGCTTTTAGAGTTAATGGTTATCCGGTTTTGTAACGTAAAAAAATAGGCTCAATTTTATATTTGAACCTACTATTAATATTTATTATCCTAGTAGTTTGTATATCTTATCTAATAATAACTGTGTACAAATTGGGGTATGGAGTCCAATTAACTTGCTTTATTTATTTGAGAATATTTTTTAGCCAATCTGGACTTTTTACGAGCTGCTTTATTTTTGTGGATTAAGCCTTTGGCAGCAGCTTTATCAAGAGCGCGGGAAGCTTTTTGTAGAGCTTCAGCAGCGGTTTCAGCATTATTGACGACAGCTTCTTCAAAACGGCGAATAGTTGTTTTCAAGGCAGATCTGGCAGCGGTGTTTTTAGTATTCTGTAATTTGTTAAGCTGTACTCTTTTGATTGCAGATTTAATATTTGGCATATTGTCACCCCCTTCAAAACGACCTACCGTACATTTTTTTATGCAAAAAATATTTTATCACACTTTGGTAAGACTATGCAACAAATATTAAGTAGGTTCTAAAATAAGGTTGTCCATCATATTCCTAAATATGGAAAGGGGGCAACTTTACTTTGTTTTATCAGAATACTTGGATTAAAACCCTGGCTATAATCCTGTTTTTAGCTGTTTTTCTTTTTTTTATGTATTTCTGTGTGGCTAACGACAGTTCAAATTATTTGGTCAAGATTTTGAGTGAGAAAAGTTTTCCCTTTCAGATAGTTTTGTTGGAGGGGGTACCGGGATTATCCCAGCCCGAACGGGAATACATCGACGGAATTAGATATAAAGTCACTGCTTTGGGGATGTATTTACTGACCGGGGTTAATATTTCAGATGCCAGAACCTATTTTTTAAGTTTTTATTCTCCTCCCAAAGATGGGATATCTTGGCTCGGATGGGCTTATCACTCTAATGATCCGGAAATGGAAGGCCCTATTCTTGAACCCCTGGATAATCCTTTCCACAATGAACCGGCTCCAGTTACCAGTAAACAGGATGCGCTGGTGGGAATTTATCATACTCATAATGCCGAGTCCTATGCCGGGGACGGCGGGCCTGACAGGGTAAAGGGCGGGCAAAATGGGGATGTGGTCAAAGTTGGAGAATTACTGGCCGAAGCCCTCAACAAGAAAGGAATTAAAACAATTCATGACGAAACAGTGGATGACACCGACTATAACAAGTCTTATGATCATTCCTATCAAACGGCTAAAAAGATGCTTGAAAAAAACCCTACTATCCAGATTCTTATCGATTTGCATCGAGACGGATTGCCTCCTGAAGTAGGTAAATCCACGGTCAAACTGAACAACCAGAGAATCGCCAAGGTTATGATCGTTATCGGCAAGAAAAATCCCAATTGGGAGAAAAATAATAAAATTGCGAGCGATATAATTAAAATAGCAGAGGAGAAATATCCCGGACTCTTTTTTGCCAAGATTACTTATGCTTCTGGCGCTCGCTATAATCAGTTTCTTACCAATGGCGCCTTGTTATTTGAAGTAGGAAGCCAGCTGAACACGCCTGAAGAGTGCATGGCAGCGGCTGAACCTTTGGCCGGAGTATTGAAGGAGTATCTGGATAAGTGATATAATTCGCAGTAGCCATATTATTGTGAAGTATATTTATGAATCGAGTATTTGTGTAATTACCCGCTCACCACGCGCCGAAGGCCGCTCCCGTGAAGGCCGGCTAAGGCCTTCACGCATCCATGAGCTCGCGGCATCAGTCCATCCATGGACAAGACTGTACTTGCTGATTTCGCTACTGCACCAAAACCTCAGGGTAATACCTGAAGCGCACCCTGGTGCAGATTAACGCTGCATCAGCTACGCTCTCGACGCTTCTCTGCCAGACGGTTCGCTAAGTAATTACACAAATACTCTAGGATAAATAATCCTTTGCAAGAATAATAATGGGCGTTAAGGACACTGCGGATATGACCACTTCACAAAAAGTGATGAAAGCGGCTGGTTTTCTCATGGCGGCCAACCTGGTATCGAGGATCCTCGGTTTTGTCAGGGAGTCGTTGTTGGCGGGTCTTTTTGGTAAGACTGGAGCAACCGACGCTTATAACACGGCTTTTATCCTTCCTGATCTGCTCTATTGGCTTTTAGTGGGAGGGGTATTAAGTGCTGCTTTTATCCCTGTGCTTTCTGAATATATTGCTAAAGGAAGAGAAGAAGAAGGCTGGAAGGTCGTTAGTTCGGTGACCAACCTGGTTTTCCTTTTTCTCTGCGTTTTAGTAATTATAGCGCTGATCTTCACCCCGAAATTTGTTGCGCTTCAGGTTCCGGGATTTAGTCCCGAAAACAGAGATTTAGCGATTTATCTTACCCGTATTCTTCTTCTGCAGCCGGTAATTTTGGCTATGAGCGGGATCACGATGGGTATTCTCAATTCTTATAAGATCTTTTGGCCGTCTGCAATTGGGACAGTTCTTTATAATGCCAGTGTTATTTTTTTCGGGGCGTTGTTCGCTAATTCAGGGGATACTCGAAGTATTTCAGGATTTGCTTTCGGGGTAGTAATTGGGGCTGCGGCAAATTTTTTGGTACAGATCCCTGCCTTACGGAGGGTTGGAATCCGCTACTACCCGGTAATTGATTTGAAACATCCCGGGGTAAAAAAGATTATGGTGCTTGCTTTGCCTATGATCATCATGTATACGTTAAATCAGTTCCAGGTGATTATTAATTCTAATTTGGGATCAGCGCTTGTACCAGGAAGTCTTACCGCAATCTGGTATTCTTATCGCCTTTTCCAACTGCCGGTCGGCATTTTTGCACTGGCTATCGGAGTCGCCGTTTTTCCTACCCTGTCAGAGCAGGCCGCCTTGAAAAAGTTTAAGAAATTTTTGGAAACCATATCCGGGGCCATCAGGCTGATTATGTTTATTACCATTCCCATCTCAGTGGGCATGATTGTTTTGCGTTTCCCACTCATCCGCGTGCTTTTTGAGCATGGAGAATTTGGTCCCGAGGATACGGCGGAAACTGCTGTTCCTCTATTTTATTTTGCTTTGGGGATTACCGCTCAAGCCATCATCCAAATTCTCCCCAGAGCTTTCTATGCTTTGCAGAATACTTGGATGCCGGTTATTCTAGGAGTTATTGCTATGGGTGCCAGCATTATCTGGATGATCGTTTTGGTTGGGCCTTTGGCACATGGCGGGCTGGCTTTGGCAGTTACGCTTGGGGCTATAATCCAGATGTTTCTACTTTTCTTTGTTCTGCGTTCCAAGCTGGGGGGAATTGATGGCAAGAGGTTGACCGTGACTTTTGGCAAAACCTTTATTGCCTCAATGCTGATGGGTATTATTGTGATGTTGTGGTCAGACCTGCTCACTCCCTGGGCAGGAGTCGGGAAGTTGGGATCGCTAATCGTTTTATGCAGTGGAGCCTTTATTGGGGTGGTGATTTTCGCCCTGATTACCAGAATTCTAAGAATGGAAGAATACTCAATGGCTATGGAAATGCTCGGAAGCAAGATTCGGAAGAAGAGCTAAAAGACGTAAAGACAGGTGTTTTTTGGTAGAGGAAGGTGTTTTGGTCTGGCTATCATCTTATTGACAGTTTCCATCAAGGTGCTTTTGCTGAGCGATAAGGGAAAGCTATTTATCTTAAAGTATTACATACAGCAAACGTCTCAGACCGGGGAGAATCCGTCAAGGCAGGTATCCATGCAAAAAAGCATAGGAAAGGACGGTGGGAAAATTAATCATAAAAAATGATAGGTAAAAACCAAGATAGAAACTCAAAATAGGAGAAGCTGAAAAATGAAATTAAAAAAAATATATTTCTAATACTTGCTTTAGCCCTGATAATAATTTTTACAATGACAGCATGCCGGCAGTCGGATTCTACGGCGGATGACAGAAAAGAAGTTGGGGTTATTGAGGTCAAGTCGGAAAAGGAAATTGAAACATCGGAATTCCCAGGTACATTTTGATGCTTCAGCTCTGAGTGT
>DIWC01000001.1 GCA_002423425.1 Peptococcaceae bacterium UBA6116 | reverse complement strand
GTCTTGTCCTGCTCATAGTAATTTTATTATATTAGATCAATAAATCATCACATTATTACATTATCACATCACCATATCATCGAATCATTTCACTCAGCCACTCCGGGACGTTACTTTCCGGCATCGGTATGCGCGCGTTGGGTGTGGAAGAGAGTGACCTGCTGCGGGTATGGGGCACGTCGCGATGACAATCCCAGCAAGCTTTTCCGCCCATGTCCTGCATCTCCTTGAAGCCCATTCGTCCTGTATTCACAAATTCGGTATTGAGTTGGGTGTGACACCGGATGCAGTTATCCATGATCACCTGCGAACTGCCCTCGATGGCTTGTATCGTCTGGTTCTCACCCCGCAGGGTGAAGATGGCGGAATGCCGTAATCCGTCTGTGGCTTTAAAGTAATATCCCTTGATTTTATTGTCGTGCGGAACGTGGCAGTCGCTGCAGGTCGTGTTTCTGCCGTGCGAACTGTGTACCCAGGTGGCATAGTAGGGCCCCATGATGTGACAGTTTACACAGGTAGCCGGGTCGCTGGAGAGATAGCTATAGGCCCTTGAAGCAAAAAAAGTATAGATAAAGAGTCCCATGAAAGCGCCACAGATGATGATGGCCGGATATTTCCATCCGCCGCGAGGCCTGACTTCATTCCAAAAGTTTCGCAGTTTGCTCATGGGTACTCGTTCTTTAATAGTTTTTCTATCAATAGCAAAGAAAGCAATATAATTTGCAAAAAACTGTAATAATTATGACATTTGTAAGAAATAAGCAAATATTATGCAACAGTCTCCACATGCCGATGATGCCCGCATGATCTTCCAATGTCCTTTATGCAGTTCCATCCCTGCCGAGCAGCGGGAGCGTTTTCTGCAAGATGTTCGATTTGCGGTCCGGAGTTATGAAAAGGGAGACACGATCGTGACGCAGGGTGCGCGTTACGATGCGCTTTATATCCTGATCAGGGGCGAAATTGTTACCGAGATGGCCGATGAGAAGGGCGATTTTATGAAGGTAGAACAGATCAGGGCCCCCAATCCGATGGCAACCGGTTTTCTGTTTTCGGCAGATAACCGCTCGCCGGTGTCGGCTGTATGCAAGGTTGACTGCAGCGTGATCGTGATTCCCAAAGAGAATGTCTATTTTTTAATGCGGGAGTATGAATCGTTTATGCTGGCCTTTCTGTCGTATATTTCCAACAAGGTTTCTTTCCTCTCCGAAAAACTAAGACTTGTCTCCTTGCGGACCATACGGGCGAAAATCGCTTATTATCTACTAAAGGAGTCGGGAGGTGAGAAATCGTTCCGTCTGAAGACATCCAAAGAGAGTATGGCCCGCCTGTTTGGCGTCTCACGTCCCGCATTGGTGAAAGTGATGATGGAGATGGCCGAGGAGGGACTGATTGATGTGGATCGACGCGATATCCAGATCAACGACCGAGCAACGCTGCAGAAAATGCTGTAATACGACGCAACAATGGCGTTGATAGCTCTGCAGAAGCTGTTGCGGGGCATATCCAACAAATGATAAATTTATTTTATCATATTTTTTGTTTTTCTGAAATGTATTCGTAAATTCGTCGCGTCAATTGGTTGGTGGATATTGGCATAATGCGTTCAACCCAATAATCGGAATCCAGAAGAGGACAAAATAAGCAGTTGATGAAATGAATCTTAGTTAAACCCGAAGAAAAGCAGAATCCATGTGGAATACTTCCAAGAAAGTTTATGTATATGCAATTACATAATCAAACAGACTTTTGTTTACTATGTTTATAATAAGCGTATTAGAGAGATGCAATTGAACTATATATGAAATGTATACACAATTGTATGGCGTATACACAATTGTTACCAAACATTTAAAAACAAAAACAGCATATGATAATAAAACGAATAATAACAAAAAACTATCGTACACTTGAAGATATTGATGTAGAGTTCAAAGGTTTCTATACTGCAATTAGTGGACGGAATAATGCAGGTAAATCCAATATTATTAGAGCTATACGTGGGATACTTAACCATGGAATTAGATTTCGGTTTTCTGGAAACTCGATTTATGGACTTGATGCCTTTGAATGGAAGGATGAAATTACTAGCTGGAAAAAGGATACCAAAGAAGACGTTATTGTTGATTTGACTCTTGAGATTGATAAAGTTAGCGATTCAGCTATTTATAAATTTCTTACTGATTTAATTTTTAAAGATTCTGAAAATATAGATATTAAGGATAAAGAACTTCTTCAAATTAAGCTCACTAAAACTTTTAAAAACGAAACAAAATTTACAGTGCTTTTTGGCAATAATGAAGTTAAAGAAGACTATCAAAAGCAAGAAGTTTTAAAACGTTTACGTGGAACTCAATGTTTGATTTTTCATAACTCAACAAGAGACGAAAGTTTTAATCCATTTGGAGATAGCATTGACAAGGTTACAAACTTTATTGGGACTACAGAATTTGATACTATCAATAAGAAAAAAGAAGAATTAGTAAAAATTGTTCAAAAATCATTGAAGCACCATCAAGATGAACTGACAAGTCTTTTGGGCAATTTAGAAGAGAAATATGAAGTAAGTTTATCAACACAAGGTCTTAATTTTGAAAGGGAAACTATTGATATTTCTCTTAAAGAAAAAGATGCTGATGTTTCATTGGATGATTGGGGAAGTGGTACAAAGAATAGGACACTCATATTTCTCAATCTATTGAATGCAAAACGTTCACAAAATTCAACTGTCGAGTCAGATAGAATAACACCTTTTGTTATAATTGAAGAGCCTGAAAGTTTTTTACATCCACATGCTCAAGCAGAATTTGGAAGAATTCTACAAGACTTAGCTACCACTCTTCAAATTCAGGTAATTACCACCACGCACAGTCCCTATTTGTTGAGTTTTAAAGAGCCCGCTGCAAACATTTTGATTGGTAGAGATACCAAACCAAAGTGCAAAAATTCAGGTTCTTTTGTTGTTAAAACGGATAATATCAATTGGTATGAACCTTTTGCATTTGCATTAGGTATTAATCAATCGGATTTTGGACCTATGAAAGATGTGATATTTAGTGAAAATTCTAAGATTTTGCTTGTTGAAGGTATAATTGACAAAGATTATATGAATTATTTGCAAGAAAGCATTCATGGGACGAATGCATTAAGAAGTGATATTGAGATATTTGCTTATGATGGTGCAGATAATTTAAAAAATAATATTCTAATGAATTTCATAAGAAGCAAATTCAAAAATGTTGTGGTGACAGTAGATTTGGATAGGTTTGAAAGTATAAGGTGTTCAGTAAATGCAATTGGTTTTAAAGAAAATATTGACCTTTTTCCGATTGGTAAAAAAGAAGTAGGCAAGGAATCAATAGAAGGTCTTATTCCTACAATTGTATGTACGAATGTTTACGGTAGGGAAGCTGAAATTGTTCGTAGAGCAACAATGGGAAATGGCAAACAACAAAAATCTGCTAAAAATGAACTAAAGAAAAAGCTGCTAGATGAGTTCAGGAATATTTCAATAAGTGAAGAAACTCACAAGGACTTTTACTTGTTAATAAAAAAAATCAATAAAGCATTCAAATAAAAACGTTTGGTAATAAAAAGACTATATGCAATAAGGGTTTTGGTGGAAATTTAAATGTTTTGCTCCGCTCAAACGTCTGTGTTTGTGAACAGTAAAGTAATCCGCAATCCCTTACAGCATATAGCCTCAACCGTTAGCGGTCATTGTAGAAACGAAAACACAACATAAATTGACAGTAATATCATACAAATGTAACTATGAAACCTCCATGTTAGGATTTAACACTCAAGCGCATGAAAATATAGCGGTGCGCTGATGAAACATTGCCGGTATTTCTTTAGTTTTGTTTTCGTTGCCTTCGGCAATTCTAACAAAACTAAAGATTCAGGCATTATGGAAACAGTATCATTTGAACAAGTAGTCAGGCGCGGTTGCGGCCTTGACGTACACAAGGAAATGGTAGTCGCCACCATAGACGGCGAAGGGTTGGAACGTAGCACCCGGGAATTTGGAACGTTCACGAGTTCTTTGACAGAATTGAAAGACTGGTTAGTCGAAAACAAGATTACTCACGTAGCAATGGAGAGTACGGGTGTTTACTGGAAACCGGTTTATAACATCCTTGAGCCAACGGGCATGGCTGTCTGGATAGTCAATGCCCGGCACGTCAAGAACGTTCCGGGGCATAAAACAGACAAGAAAGACAGCCGGTGGTTGTGTAAACTTCTACTTGCCGGGTTGTTAAAGCCGAGTTTCATTCCACCGTGCGAGCAGCGGGAGTTACGGGATTTAACCCGTTACCGGAAGAAATTAATCCAGGACGTGGCATCCAACAAGAACCGGATCATTCGTATTTTGGAGGATTGTAACGTGAAACTCTCGAGTGTATTAAGCGATACCTCGGGGATTACAGCCACCAAACTGATTGACAAGCTGTGTGA
>DIWC01000034.1 GCA_002423425.1 Peptococcaceae bacterium UBA6116 | reverse complement strand
CAACAATGGTAAAACCCGTCCCGAGTACTCGGGATTCTCATAATTAAAAATTTAAAGTTAGTCCCTTCAAATTATGGAAAGAATCGGGTACTTTTAAGAAGCTATCCCGCGGAGGCGGGATTTAGTTCAACAGCCGGTCATATGCAATGAGGGGTGCCATGCCTGTTTTATTTACAGCTCATTTATTAATCTTTGCAGTAACCCGACAAGTGAGCGCTTTGAATCCCGCACTGCGCATACCGCTGAAGGTTACCGCCAAGCAAAAAAAAGCAGCACCTCGATAAAACACTATTTTATGAAAAAACCGTATCTTTGTTTAAAATGGCTACCAGATGGAATTAAGTTTAGACATAAATTATAATCAGATACTTAGGTTGGTAAGGCAGCTTCCCAAAAAGGATATTGTCAAGCTAGCTAATGCCTTGCAATCTGAAATTTCTGCAGGAAAATCGGTTGAATCTATACAAAAGTTGATTTTACAGGCTCCTACATGGACTGATTCAGAATTAAATGATTTTAATCAAGCAAGGATTCACATTAATAAATCCAGAATTGCATGATTCTGTTGGATTCTTCAATATTGATTGAGTTATTCCGAAAGAAGGAAAAAGATAAAACACTCTTTTATAGTTTGGCAAAGGCCAACAAGACTTTATGCATTTCCTCTATCACATATTATGAAATAGGGATAGGCAATAGAAAATTGCATATAGATTACTGGGAAAAACTAAGTAAGAATCTCAGGATTATCCCTTTCGATAAAGATTGCTCAGATAATGCTATATCAATATATCTTGACTTGTTGAAGAAAAATAAAATGATTGACCTTGCTGATATATTGATAGGCGCAACAGCAATAACCCATAATATTCCAATTGCTACATTAAACGAAAAGAATTTCAGCAGGATAAAAGACTTAGAAATCATTAAGTGAAATAATTGCCTGGCGGTAACATCATACGCAATTGCCGCGCCTTTCGGTTGCTATTGCATGTTCATCTAGCCACCTAGTAAGCAACACGACAAGTGAGCGCACATGAATCGGCAACTGCGCATACCGGACACCGTTGCACTACATCCGGTCACCTGACCTATTTCTATGCACTTTCCACCGTTGTTTATGATCCATTAACAGCCTGATTTCAGCCCGGTTTGGTTTTTTGTGGTTATGTGTTGATGTCGTTTTTACAATTTCAAAGATTTAGCATTTGATTATAAGCTTGTTTTTCCTGCATTATCGTGTTTTTCTCACTCTATGGACATACTCTTCTAATCCCGGCAAAGCAAGTGGTCTGAAATTTCAATATTCAGCACGATAATACTCTTGGATACAACACATTTGTCGGTGCACGGATTTTGGGGAGTAGTTCTACTGTATGCATAAAACCTGTTTTACATACCGGGCATAACCGGTAATCAAATACGGTAAGCCGGACTATTCTTTCCTGCCTGGTTTCTTTGACTTTTGTCCCTGACCTTTTTTCAAGCAATGATTTAGTCTTTTCTTTTTGCTTGCTGCTGAGAATGCCATAATACCTGATCTTAACAAACCGCTTTGGCAGTATATGCATACAGAACCGGCGAAGGAACTCAACCCCTGATAATGTTGCTGGCTTTACTCTGCTTTCGTCTCTGTAGTCTTTATAAAAAAGGTGACATCTGTACCTGAGATGTTTTTAATACGATGATTACTGATAGCCACACGATGGGAGTATTGCCCAAGATATTTGACCCCGAGGCTTCGGGGCTGAGCGTTGCCAAAGGAAGGTTTACAATAGACCACCCATGGCTTTTTCCATGCATCATCTATGAGGGTCTGATACTTTGTTACCTGTTTACCCTGTTTGAACTGAAGTTTAAGTTTCTTGAGCAGAATACTCCGGAACGTGGGACTAAGCATCCGCACAGGATAAAGGTATTTGCAATTTTTTGCAATGCGTTTTAAGTTTCCGGGTAATGTCAATCCTGCCGAGGGAACGATACAATGGATATGAGGGTGAAGGCTCAGGTTTTGTCCCCAGGTATGCTACACGCAGATAGCTCCGCTCTCTACCCCATATTTTGTGTATCCAAATTGTTGCAACACAATCCACGCACAATCGAATAGGGTTTTATAAAACAGCTTACTGTCGAGTAAACATATCTGGTTTAATTCTTCCGGAACAGTAAAGACAATATGGAAGTATTTACAATCAAGGGCATCATTCATTCTGTCCTTGACCCGGAG
This sequence comes from Peptococcaceae bacterium UBA6116, assembly GCA_002423425.1. GTDB lineage: Bacteria > Bacillota > Desulfitobacteriia > Desulfitobacteriales > Syntrophobotulaceae > UBA6116. Next base: position 282 of record DIWC01000034.1, on the reverse strand, counting down.
AGCCTGTTTTGCACCCTGGCATTTAGTACCTTATCGTTTAAATTGATGTATTTTTTGACATAATATTCAATACAATAGTTCGTTAAAGTTTTAAGCGGCCATAGTGCCGTATAATATAAGTTCTCTGACATATTTTTTATTTTTTGCAGAGTGTGGGCAAATACCGAACACGTCAAAAAATCGGTTTAACATTAAAATATTGTGATTCATTGTTTTAATGTCTGCCATTGAGAATGCCCCTCTTTCATTTTTTGGTATGCTTAACCAATGTATTGCCTTAGC
>DIWC01000036.1 GCA_002423425.1 Peptococcaceae bacterium UBA6116 | reverse complement strand
TATTCAAAGGTCAAGAAAGGTCATAAAGTCAGTGTTGGTCAAAAGCAAAGTGAGGAATAGGTAATGAGCAATTTGGCTGATAGAATTGAGGAGTATCTAAAAATGATACTTAGCGAAGCTAAAGAGGGATATATTGTACTACAAAGAGGCTTTTTGGCCCAGTCCTTTTCCTGTGCTCCTTCGCAAATCAATTACGTTTTAACTACAAGATTTACTGCGGAAAGAGGATATATCGTTGAAAGCAGAAGGGGCGGCGGCGGATATCTCAGAATTATAAGATTGGGGCTAGATCCGGAAGGCAAGTTTCAAAGATTAATGGCTGAATTGATCGGTGAAGAACTATCTCAGGACAGAGCAAACAACCTGATTGACAGGTTAGAAGAAGAAGAGATTTTCACTAAAAGAGAAGCAATTTTAATAAAAAGCATTTTTGCTGAACGGATGCTGACTGATTTGATTCCATCCCCTTCCGTTTTTCGAGCACGAACGATGAAGGAAATATTAGCCAATATGTGCCGGGATGATATTAATGTTTAGAAAAAAGCATAACTTATAAACGGTGGAATATCTCAAACTTGGAGGAATGGCCATGCTTTGTCAAAATTGCCAACAACGGGAAGCTACTATACATCTCACGAAGATAGTAAACGGACAAGGAATGCAGATGCATTTATGCCAGGAATGTGCTCCAAAAGTGCAGGGTTTTAATTTTAACCTTTATCCCTGTATGGTTACTGATTTTCTGCAGGCTCTTTTTGGCATAAACTCTTTAGAACAGTCCGGCCAACCATCAAGTACTAGCGGGCAGGAAAAATGCCCCGGTTGTGGCAGGACATTTATCCAAATTCAACAGGCCGGCAAGATGGGATGCAGCCAGTGTTACGAGAAATTTGAATCACAAATAGAAATACTTTTGCGCCAGATTCATGGCGGGGGTGTCCATGTCGGTAAAGTTCCTTTCCGTTGTGCAGCTTCTATTAGAAACAGGCAGGAACTTGGACAATTACGCAACAAACTGCAAGAACTCATTCAAAAAGAAGAATTTGAGGAAGCTGCCCAAGTAAGAGATCAGATTAGGGATCTCGAAAAAACGGCAGGGGGTGAGGATGAATGACTTATAGTGGACTGCTTTCTAAAGACAGCTATTGGATGAAGGCTGTAGGTCTTCCGATCATCTTAAGTACACGGGTCAGATTAGCCAGGAATCTCGCTGATACAGTCTTTCCCCATGCCATGAGGGAGGATGAAGCCAAAAGTGTGGAAGATAGAGTTTCCGGTTGTTTAAAGGACTTTGCCCTGGAAGGCGACAAACTTGTTTATCTTCCGCTTAAAGAACTTTCTCCGGTTGAAAGAAAAGTGATGGTAGAGAAACACCTTATTAGCCCTGTTTTTGGCGAGGTTGGAAAGGCTGGAGGGGTTGCGCTCTCCGAAAGCCATAAAGTATCCATTATGATCAACGAAGAAGACCACTTAAGGATACAGGTTCTTTTTCCGGGAAATAACTTAGGGGAGTCCCTGAGGCTCGCGGAGATAATAGATGACCATTTAGATGGTTGTCTCAATCTAGCCTATAAGGAGAAGTTTGGTTATCTTACTTCCTGCCCGACTAACGTGGGTACCGGACTAAGAGTATCGGTGATGGTGCATTTGCCTGCGTTGGTCTTTACCAACCGGGTTCAGTCAGTTCTGGCCGCACTTTCTCCGCTGGGATTAGCCGTACGTGGCCTCTATGGAGAAGGATCAAGGGCTTATGGAAATATTTTTCAAATATCAAATCAAATAACTTTAGGCAAGAGTGAGGAAGATACGCTAAATCACCTCGAGGCTGTTACCGGACAGCTGGTTGAACATGAGCTGCAGGCAAGGGAGGTCCTAAAAAAAGAGGCGCAAATAATAATTGAAGATAAGGTCTGGAGGGCCCGCGGCACTTTGGAAAATGCCCGGCTGCTAAATTCAGAGGAGACTCTTAGCCTTTTATCGGAAGACCGTTTAGGTATAGATATGGAAATATTGCCAAAGGTCACTGCCGGGTTTGTATCACTGTTAGTTAATTCCTTGCAGGGATGTTTGCAATATCAAACAAATAGATCCCTTGAGGGACAGACAATCAATTTGGAAAGGGCCAACTTTTTGCGTCAACTATATGCAAGGAAGGAAGGATAAAAATATGGCTGGAAGATTTACACAAAGAGCAGAGAGGGTTTTTTTGCTTGCCGAAAATATAGCTAAGAATATGGGGCATAAAATAATAGGCACCGAGCATTTACTTTTAGCTCTCGTCGAAGAAGGTGAGGGTATTGGGGCTAAGGCACTGAAAGAATTGGGATTAGACTCGGAAAGAATCAGTTCAAAAATTATTCAAATCACTGGGGTTAATCCTGCAGTAACAGGAGAAGTGGCACTTTCTCCAAGGGTAAAACGTGTGATTCAACTTGCTACGGAAGAAGCAGCCCGCCAGGAAGTAAACTATGTAGGGACTGAGCACATTCTGCTTGGATTAATTATTGAGGGTGAAGGTATTGCTGCTCGGGTTTTGGCTGACCTTAAGGTAAAACCGGAAAAAATCTGGGAACAGGTTGTTACCCTTCTCGGGGGTGAAGTTGAAGGGACTCCAATGCCGGGAAGCTCGACAGGAAATACCAAATCCGGACAACAAGGCAACACTCCTACGCTTAATGAGTTTGGCAGGGACTTGACAGTCATGGCGGCTGAAGGCAAACTTGATCCGGTTGTCGGCAGAAAAAATGAAATTGAGAGAGTAATTCAAGTTTTAAGCCGTCGTACGAAGAATAATCCGGTGCTGATAGGAGAACCAGGAGTCGGCAAGACAGCAATTGCCGAAGGGTTGGCTCAAAGAATTGTAAATAATAAGGTACCGGAAACCCTTGTCGACAAAAGGGTTACAACACTTGACCTCTCTTCGATGGTAGCAGGTACTAAATACCGCGGTGAATTTGAAGAGAGAATGAAAAAAGTAATGGAAGAGATAAGGCTCGCAGGCAATGTTATTGTTTTTATCGATGAGCTTCATACTTTAATCGGGGCCGGAGCTGCCGAAGGAGCAATTGATGCGGCTAATATTTTAAAACCTGCTCTGGCTCGAGGCGAAATGCAATGTATAGGTGCGACAACGCTGGATGAATACCGTAAACACTTTGAACGTGATCCTGCTTTAGAAAGAAGGTTCCAACCTATTATTGTGGGTGAGCCGAATACTGAAGAAGCAGTAGCAATACTTCAAGGCTTAAGGGATCGTTATGAGGCTCACCACCGGGTAAAGATTACTGATGAGGCGATTGTGGCTGCAGTTCGGCTTTCGGATAGATACATCTCGGACAGGTTTTTACCCGATAAAGCAATTGATTTAATGGATGAAGCGGCGTCACGGGTTCGTCTTCGCAGCCTTACTGCTCCGCCAAGCTTAAAAGAGTTAGAAGAAGTCATCGATAACCTTAAAAAGGAAAAAGAGGCTACTGTTAAAATGCAGGAGTTTGAAAAAGCGGCTAAAATCAGAGATGAAGAACTGAAAAAACGGGAGGAACTTATCGAGGTTCGTAAAGATTGGGAAGCTAGTAGGGAGAAAGATGTCATGGTGGTTGGTCCTGATGATATCGCCGGCATAGTTTCCAGTTGGACGGGAATACCTGTTAATAAACTGGCTGAGGGGGAAAGCGAGAGGCTGTTGCAGCTTGAACAGATTCTGCAGGAAAGGGTTATCGGCCAAAAAGAAGCGGTGAGCGCAGTTGCTCGTTCGGTAAGGCGGGCCAGAGCCGGGCTGAAAGATCCCAAAAGACCAATTGGTTCCTTTATATTTTTGGGACCTACCGGTGTGGGAAAAACCCAGTTGGCCAGAACTCTAGCTGAAGCCCTGTTTGGAGATGAAAATGCTCTGATCAGAATTGATATGTCAGAATATATGGAAAAACATGCTGTTTCCAAGATGGTAGGTTCACCTCCGGGATATGTAGGACACGACGAGGGGGGCCAGCTTACCGAAATGGTTAGAAGGAAACCTTATAGTGTTATTCTTTTCGACGAAATTGAAAAAGCCCATCCCGAAGTTTTCAATATCCTTTTACAGGTGCTTGAAGACGGCAGGCTGACAGATTCCAAAGGCAGGGCGGTTGATTTTCGCAATTGTGTTTTGATTATGACGTCCAATGTCGGAGCGTCTTATCTGAAAAGAGAATCTCTGGGATTCATTTCCGGTCGCAATGAAGAGAGCGAATATAAATCAATGAGCTCCAAAATTATGGAAGAACTGAAAAAAACTTTTAGACCGGAATTCCTGAATAGGGTTGATGAAATAGTAGTATTCCATCAATTGCAGAAAGATGACCTGGTAAAGATTACGGCAATATTGGTTAATGATATCAGCAAAAGACTTAAAGATCAGGAATATTTCTTGACTCTCGATACTGAAGCCTTGGAATATATTGCAAGGGAGGGCAATGATCCAACTTATGGCGCTCGGCCTTTAAGAAGAGCTATTCAAAGGTTGATCGAGGATCCTCTCTCCGAAAAGATATTAGAAGGAAAATTTAGCGCAGGAGATTCAATTAATATTAATCTCGCAGACCAAGAAATGGTATTCAATAAACTTCCGGCAGAAAAGGATCAGCCTCCCCAAAGAGCAGGAAGGAAAAAAGCTAAAGATAATAAACCGGATTCTGCTAAATAAAAGCCGAAAAGATATAAGATTGGGGGTAAATCCTTTGCCCAAATCCAAAACAAAATTCTTTTGCCGTGAATGTGGACAGGAGAGCACACGATGGCTGGGACGTTGTCCCGGCTGTGGGGAATGGAATACCTTTATTGAAGAATTGGTTGAGAAATCTGCTCTAAATAATAGAACCAAAGGGGCCGCTCAAGCGACCCCTTTGGTTCAAATCGACACGTTTGAAGGACAAAGAATAGATACCCGCAATTCGGAATTAAACAGAGTATTAGGGGGGGGAGTCGTTGCCGGTGCTTTCGTGCTGTTAAGCGGGGAGCCTGGAATTGGCAAATCCACTCTGTTCTTGCAAATGGCTGCGGCATTATCCCATCAGACCGATGTTCTTTATGTTTCAGGAGAGGAATCTGCCAGACAAATAAAACTAAGAGCCGAAAGAATGAACTTATCTTCTTCCGGGGTACATATTCTAACTGAAAACTCTTTGAATTCTGTTCATGATGTAGTTTTGAATAATAATTATCGGATTCTTTTTATCGATTCTATTCAAACCATGATGCTTGACGAGTTGCAATCTGCGCCTGGCAGCGTGAGTCAAATCAGAGAGGGAGCCGCCTATCTGCTGCGCTTGGCTAAAGAAAATGAAATTACGGTTTTTATAGCAGGGCATGTGACCAAGGATGGAACTATTGCAGGGCCTAGGGTTTTAGAACATATGGTCGACACCGTTTTATATTTTGAAGGTGATCATCACCATATCTTTCGTTTACTTAGAACGGTAAAAAACCGTTTTGGACCGGCCAACGAAATCGGCGTATTTGAAATGAGGGACGATGGTCTTAAAGAGGTATCTAATCCCTCGCTGTTGTTTATGGGAGACAGTTTACATACTGCTGCCGGCTCGGCTGTTGCTGTCTTACAGGAGGGAACAAGACCGCTTTTAGTAGAAATTCAATCTTTAGTAACATCGTCGGTATTTATTCCCCCGCGAAGAACTGTAAATGGGATGGATTACCATCGCCTATTAATGCTCTTAGCAGTACTTGATAAAAGGGCAGGTTACTCATTTGGGGCAAGAGATGTCTTTATCAACATTACCGGCGGGTTAGAAGTAAGTGAGCCGGCAGCTGATCTAGCTGTTGTAGCAGCCATTATATCCGGATTAAAAGAAAAGCCTCTGGGTAAGACTGTATTCATCGGTGAATTGGGCTTAACCGGTGAGATCAGAGGAGTATCCCAAATTGAGCAAAGGTTAAGAGAAGCAGAAAAGTTTGGCTATCAGAGAATTATTGTTCCTGATGTTAATTATAGAAGGCTTAGCGCGGTTAACAGTAAACTTCTCTCCGTAAAAAATATCGAAGAAGTGCTGGAGCTAATATGTTGAAGAGAGATTTGCGATAATCAGTATACTGGGTCAATATACAGGTTAAAAGATAAAATAAAAAACTTGCTTAATTTAGGCAAGCCGACTCTCCAGAAAAATATAAAGGAGTCTAATCGTTTTCTAAGGATATCTATCTAAGATTATAGACGGTGAGTGTTCTTAATTTAGCGTCTTCTTTTTCCAGCACTTCATTAATTGACAAACCTAGAGTATTAGCTAAGGCTACAATATAAAACAATTGTTTTCCGAGTTCAGTTTCAATCATTTCCCGACAGTTGGAACAAAGGACTCCTCGCAGGTGGCTGTTAAAAATATATTTGAGATCGGCGAGAGTAGCGTCTTCAGGGATAACGTTTCTTTGGGCATCTACGGCAATACAACCACAAGCAGTTACAGATTTTACTACAGCCCGATTAACTCTGGCCGAAGACTCCTGCATTTTTGAAAGGATGTCGAGAATACTTTGATGCCGGATAAGCATGGAATCGACTGTTTTTTGAAAATCGTCATTACTTGGACTCATGAACTTGCACTCCTTTCCGCCAATTTAATTATAGACAGCTTCCTCTGCAGTTGTCAATTTAAGAGGGGGAAGGAATCTTTACATATAAGGCAAATTAAGTACTATTTTGTCGCTTGCTTTGAATGTACAATACAATATAACCTGTTATAATTATACTAAGCCTTTAAATTTCCGTAACTATATTTCCAGCTAAAGTATAACAGGAGGGTTTTTTAGCCAAAATATAGAAAGGAGGTGGCATGATGATTCGCAGAATAATACGTGGTATTATCGCCCTGATATTTGGTTCAGTAGGATTATATCTCGGCAGTATTTTAATTGAAGTAATCAATATTGAACGCTTAAGTACCAGTATCGGGTTGGAAGTACAATTATTTCGGATTTGTATTTATATTTTTTCCTTTATTTTGTTTGGAATTATCGGTTTTTTTGTTGCTCCTGCGTGTATGAGGCTTTTTGAGGGACTTTTTAAATGGATGGAAGGCACCCTTACCCGGATGCCCGCCTATGACCTGATTGGCGGCTCCATCGGGGCAATTATAGGTTTACTTATAGCTAGACTGCTAAGTAGCTCGTTTGTTGATGTACCGTTTATTGGACCTGTCTTATCAGGTTTAATAAGCATATTTCTCGGTTGCGTCGGTTTGGTTGTGGGCATTAAACGTAAAGAAGACTTTATGGCTCTCTTTAATTTTATTCCCAGACTGAAAGTGGATAGAACCGAGAGAGAGAAAGGCAAGGACGGAAGACCACGAGGCAGACAAAATCCCGCCGGTTATAAAGTACTGGATACGAGTGTGATTATTGATGGTAGAATTGCTGATATTGTTAAAACAGGATTTTTAGATGGCATACTTCTAATACCTGGTTTTGTCCTAGAGGAACTGCGGCATATTGCTGATTCGTCCGATATGCTCAAACGCAACCGTGGCAGGAGGGGTCTTGATATCCTCAACCAGATTTCCAAAGAAGCGGTTATTAAAGTAGAAATTTATGAAGGAGATTTTGAAGATATAGCCGAAGTCGATAGCAAATTGGTACGTCTGGCCAATGTCCTGGAAGCACCCATCCTTACGAATGATTATAATCTGAATAAAGTTGCGGAATTACAGGGTATTAAGGTTCTTAACATTAATGAATTAGCTAATGCGATAAAACCGGTAGTTTTACCAGGAGAAGAAATGTATGTCCAGGTAATGAAAGAGGGTAAGGAGTCCGGACAAGGGGTAGCTTATTTAGATGATGGGACCATGGTAGTAATTGATGGCGGACGCCGTTTTATTGGTCAACATACAGCGGTTCTGGTTACAACCGTTTTACAGACAGCTGCTGGACGGATGATATTTGCCAAACCTAAAGGAATGCTGGAAAAATCCCCTGAGGAGTTCTCCCATGAATTTAACGCATTTGGGTGATGTCGCTGTAATTATCCCAGCTGCCGGGCGGGGTCAAAGAATGGGGAGTCAAGGCAACAAGCTTTTGCTTGAACTTGCAGGGATCCCTCTTCTTCTTTTTGCTTTAAAAACTTTTAATGAGTGTTCTTATATAAAGGAAATTATTATTCCCGCCGCTGAAAATGACGTACCAGAAATAAAAAAAATAGCAAGTGAATTCGCCATAAACAAGGTCACGTCTATCGTTCAAGGCGGAAAGGAAAGACAAGACTCGGTATTCAATGCCCTTCAAGTCTTAAATCCACATATTAAAAGAGTAGTTATCCATGACGGAGCCAGGCCGCTATTGACGCTAAAAGAATTAAACTGTTTTTTGGAACAAACCATTAACTTTGAAGCAGCAGTCATGGCGGTACAACCCAAAGATACTATAAAAAAAGTTGATAAAGATAATTGGGTACTCGGGACTCTAGTAAGAGACGGCTTAAGAGCAATCCAAACTCCCCAGATATTTGATCGATTACTTTTGGAAAAAGTACACAAGACGGCTTATGAATGCCAATATTATGCAACCGATGATTCTGCCCTGCTTGAATGGCAAGGTTATCAAGTAAAGGTATTGGCGGGTTCATACGAAAATATAAAAGTCACTACACCGGAAGACTTACTTTTAGCGGAAAATATAATGCGGAGACGCCAAAAGTTAACTGCAGATATACTGAGGGATGTGAAATAATGAAAGTAGGATTGGGTTACGATGTTCACACCTTGGTCAGGGGACGTTATTTGATTTTAGGTGGAGTCAATATTCCATCTGACAAGGGATTACTTGGACATTCAGATGCGGATGTCCTTCTGCATGCTATTATGGATGCACTATTAGGAGCGTGTGTTCTAGGGGATATCGGCCAACATTTTCCCGATTCGGAGGAGCGTTATAAAGGAATCTCCAGTCTGAAGCTATTAACTGAGGTCGGAGATCTTATCAAAGAGCAAGGTTATAAACTGGGTAATCTGGATAGTATAATTGTTGCGCAAAAACCTAAAGTCGCCCCATACATAGATCGGATGAGACTAAATATATCCAGTGCGTTAAACACAGACTTGAGCAATATATCAATTAAGGCAACGACGACTGAACAGCTTGGTTTTGAAGGCAGGGAAGAAGGGATTAGTGCCCAGGCTATAGTTTGTCTCCTGCCTACTTAGACTGTTATAATAGTACTTTGCAATGCGCTTTTTGTAAAAGAATGAAAGTTGTAGGAAACGAGGAAAAAAACATGACTGTTAGAGTAAGATTTGCTCCCAGCCCGACAGGGCCTCTTCATATTGGAGGTGCCAGGTCGGCTCTGTTTAATTATTTGTATGCTGCTGGAAACGGCGGTACTTTTGTGTTGAGAATAGAAGATACGGACCTGGAAAGGTCTAGCCGTGAATCGGAAAAAGATATTATCAATGCTTTGCGTTGGTTGGGCATTAGTTGGAGCGAGGGAATTGAGGTCGGCGGAGACTATAGCCCTTATAGACAAACAGAGAGGCTTGACACGTACCGTCAATATACTGCTAAGCTGCTGCAGAGCGGACAGGCTTATCTTTGTTATTGTACGGAGGAAGAATTAGAAAAAGAAAGACAAGACTTGATTAACCAGGGGGAAACTCCGCGTTATCTTGGCAAATGTCGTAATCTGACAGAAAAACAACGCCAGGAGTTTGAGGCTCAGGGACGGAGGCCCGTTGTGAGGTTTAAGGTTCCCGAGGGTCAACAAATCGTTGTTAATGATTTAGTCCGCGGAAAAGTTGTGTTTGAGAGTGAAGGTATAGGGGATTATATTATTGTAAAATCGGATGGGATACCTACATATAATTATGCCGTAGTGATTGATGACGTCTTGATGAATATCACCCATGTCATACGCGGGGAAGAACACCTATCCAATACACCGCGACAGGTCCTGATATACGAAGCATTGAGCATGAAAGCTCCCGACTTTGCCCATATCTCTCTTATTCTTAATACTGAAGGACGCAAAATGAGCAAACGGGACGGCGATACGGCTGTGATCGATTATTTCAATAAAGGATACCTTCCTCAAGCGGTCGTCAATTTTATTGCTCTTTTAGGCTGGTCGCCGTCGGGTGAGCAGGAATTCTTTGCGATGGAAGAACTGATTAATGAATTTTCTTTGGCAAAGGTCTCCAAGAGTCCGGCCGTATTTGATCTTAATAAGCTTAATTATATTAATTCTCATTACCTTAAAAAGATTTCGTCCGAGGAATTGATCGATCTAACTTTACCCTTTCTTAGAGAAAAAGGGCTTTTTCCTGCCGGCTCGATTAATGATCAAGAAAAACAGTGGGTAGCTGGGTTTATTGGAGCAGTAAAGGAGAAAATAAGCAGCCTCAGTGAGGTTAAAGATTATATTAAGTATTTCACCGGAGCAGAAGTAGATGAGCCTGAGGAGGAGGCCAAATCCATATTTCAAGCTGATACTGTACCTGCTGTACTTGAATTATTTAAGGAGAAAATTAAGTATGCAAACCTACTTGATTCGCTCACTGCTAAGGGTATATTAAAGGGAATCACTAAAGAGCTAAATCTTAAAGGGAAAGATGTTTTTATGCCGGTACGGATTGCACTTACAGGGCAGATGCACGGTCCTGATCTTGATTGGATCATAGCTCTCCTTGGAAAAGAAAATATATTTAATCGTTTAGATAAAACGTCTAAATACCTAAAATAAAATTAATTACAGTGATTAATTACAATTGGCAATCCTTGTGGACTAAAGGAGGATAATCGCTATGGCGATAAGACTGTTTAATACGCTTACCCGACGTAAAGAAGAACTTGTACCCAGAGAACAGGGAAAGGTGTCAATCTATGCTTGTGGCCCGACTACCTATAACTTTTTTCATTTAGGAAACGCCCGTATGCTGGTAGTCTTTGATATGGTAAGGCGTTATCTGCAATACAAAGGATATCGCGTTACTTACGTTCAGAACTTTACTGACATCGACGATAAGATTATTAATAAGGCGGCGGAAGAGAAATGTGATCCTCTATTGCTTGCTCAAAAATATATTAAGGAATATTTTCAGGATGCCATGGCTTTAAATATTCTGCAGGCCGATGTTCACCCTAAAGCAACAGAGCATATAGGTGAAATGATAGAACTTATTCAAAAATTAGAACATAAAGGGTTGGCGTATAATGTCGGGGGGGACGTGTACTTTGCCGTAGAGAAATTCCCCGAATATGGGAAGTTGTCCGGCAGAACGTTAGACGATATGCTGGCGGGAGCCAGAGTTGAGGTTGATGCAAGGAAACATAATCCGATGGATTTTGCTCTCTGGAAAAAGGCCAAAGAGGGTGAACCCTACTGGGAAAGCCCTTGGGGCAAGGGTAGACCGGGTTGGCACATAGAGTGTTCAGCAATGGCTTTAAAATACCTCGGACCGGGATTTGATATTCACGGAGGGGGCGGAGATTTGGTTTTTCCCCATCATGAGAATGAAATTGCCCAAGCCGAAGGCAGTCTTGATGGAGTGCAGTTCGCTAAATATTGGATGCATAATGCCTTTATCACCGTTAACCAGGAGAAAATGTCCAAATCATTGGGAAATTTCTTTCTTGTGAGGGATGTCATTAGCAAGTTCCCGGGCGAAGTTATCCGTTTTTATCTTCTCGGTACACATTACCGCAGTCCATTGGATTTTGACGATGAGAATCTGGTTATGGCCTCTAAAGGGCTGGAGAGACTTAAAAACAGTGTCCGGCTGGCACAGGAGTCCCTGGCCAGGGTTCTGCCGGAGGAAGAGTCTCAACTTGAAGATGGACTGATCAAAGCTTCCAAGGAAGCTAGAAGGACGTTTGAGGAGGCGATGGACGACGATTTTAATTCTGCTCAAGCGTATGCTTCCTTGTTCGAACTAGCTAAGGAAATAAATACTTATCTGAATCAAGTAAGCATAAAACCTTATGCGCTGACCGAGGCTTCCAATACCCTCATAGAATTGGCTAAAGTTCTAGGCTTTAATCTGGAAACAGAAATGACAGGTACCTCGGAAGATTCAGGGACACTGCCGCAGATAATGGAGCTTATCCTGGAGATAAGGGCCAATGCCCGCCAAAATAAGGATTGGGTCACTGCTGATTTAATAAGGGACAGAATAAAAGAAATCGGGATAGTAATTGAGGATACGCCGGACGGAGCCAGGTGGTATCTTAAATAAAGGATGGGAACAGGTTGGATTTTTTGGAACCCATTAAAATAAATAAAAGGTGGCAGGATATCAATATCCTGCTGCTTGCCTATGTGGGAGATGCTGTTTATGAACTGTGGGTACGCAAGCATCTTTTGGAACTAGGAATTGCCAAAGTAGAAGAAATGCATAATAAGGCCATACATTATGTCCAGGCTAAAACTCAGGCTGCAATTCTCAGACATCTGATGGATGAATTGGATGAGAACGAAACGAATGTGGTTCTCAGAGGACGCAATACCAAAGGGCATTCCCCGCGCAATATTGATGTTGTGACTTACAGGCATGCTACCGCCTTTGAAGCACTGATAGGATATTGGTATATAAACGATATGAAAAAGAGAATGAAGGAAATTCTGAATAGGATTGATGAAATACTTATAAAATTGGATGTGTAATAAATTAACGATAGGGGGTACGCTATTATGAGTAAAGCCGATAATATTTTTATTACAATGTGTAAGGATATCCTTGAAAATGGAGTATCTTCTGAAGGGGAGAACGTAAGAGCAAAGTGGGCCGACGGTACCAGTGCTCATACCATTAAGAAATTTGCCGTTGTTAGCAGATATGATCTTTCAGAAGAATTTCCAATTCTTACATTAAGACCAACAAACTTAAAAGCTG
>DIWC01000032.1 GCA_002423425.1 Peptococcaceae bacterium UBA6116 | reverse complement strand
GGCTTTCTCCATTATATAATATTATACTCTTTTTTAGAACCTAATGTTATAAGTTTATTTATCTTTGTCGACTTCCGTATACTCGGCATCGACGACATTCTCATCAGCCTTTCCCGCTCCTGACGTATCCTGTTGACCGGGGTTAGAATCAGCCTGACCGGCATTTGGTGACCCTTGCTGCTGATACATTTTCTCCACATAAGGATGGAGTATCTTCGTAAGGGCTTCGGTCTTGGCCTGAATATCCTGAACATTATCACCCGCAGCAGACTTTCTGAGTTCTTCAGCGGCCTTCTTGATCTTTTCGGCTTCAGCAGCATCGCCTTTCCCCTCAAAATCTTTTAGGGTCTTTTCGGCCTGGTAAGCAAGAGAGTCTCCCTGGTTCTTAGCATCAATCAATTCCTTCTGCTTCTTATCCTGCTCAGCGTTAGCTTCGGCATCTTTACGCATCTTTTCAATCTCGTCTTTACTTAAACCGGTTGATGCTGTAATTGTCACCTTTTGTTCATTGCCGGTGGCCATATCCTTAGCAGAGACATGAACGATGCCATTGACATCGATATCAAATTTAACCTCAATTTGAGGTATGCCCCGCGGAGCAGGGGGTATTCCCGTCAGTTGGAACCGTCCAAGGGTTTTATTGTAAGCCGCCATCTCACGCTCCCCTTGCAGGACATGAATATCAACCGATGTCTGGCTGTCGGCTGCCGTCGAAAACACTTGAGATTTCGTTGTCGGAATAGTTGTATTGCGATCAATAATTCTGGTAAATACACCGCCCAGGGTTTCGATTCCCAAGGATAGAGGCGCAACATCGACAAGAACGATATCTTTCATCTCTCCGCCGAGAACTCCCCCTTGGATCGCTGCGCCAAGGGCCACAACTTCATCCGGATTAACGCCTTTATGGGGTTCTTTGCCGCTCATTTTTTTGATAGCCTCTTGGACAGCAGGGATACGGGTAGAACCGCCCACGAGAATTATTTGATCAAGATCGTTGAAGGAAAGCTTGGCATCCTCCATGGCCTGACGCGTAGGTCCCAACGTTGATTCAATCAGGTCAGCCACAAGTTCCTCAAATTTTGATCTGGTGATATTCATATCCAAATGGAGCGGTCCTTCGGCAGACATGGTAATAAACGGCAGATTTATATTAGACTGGGTAACACCCGAAAGCTCAATCTTGGCCTTTTCCGCCGCTTCCTTCAAACGCTGAAGAGCCATCCGGTCTTTCGAAAGATCGACTCCCTGTCCTTTTTTAAATTCGGCTACAATATAGTCTATCAAACGTTGGTCAAAATCGTCTCCTCCGAGACGGTTGTTCCCACTGGTAGCCTTAACCTCAACCATCCCCTGGCTTAGTTCTAAAATTGAGATGTCGAATGTGCCGCCGCCTAAGTCATAAACCAAAACGGTTTGGTCTTTTTCTTTATCTAATCCATAAGCTAAGGCCGCCGCTGTCGGCTCATTAATAATGCGTAAAACTTCGAGTCCGGCGATCGTACCGGCATCCTTGGTTGCTTGTCGCTGGGCATCGGTAAAATAGGCCGGGACAGTGATAACCGCCTGTGTGACTGATGATCCAAGGTAAGCCTCCGCGTCGGATTTGAGCTTTTGCAGAATCATAGCTGATATTTCCTGAGGGGTGTATGTTTTACCTATTAAATTTTCTTTATGGTCGGAACCCATGTGCCGCTTGATAGAAATAACTGTGTTATCCGAATTCGATACGGCTTGACGTTTCGCGACCTGTCCCACAAGTTTTTCTCCGTTCTTGGAAAAACCTACTACTGAAGGAGTAATACGGGCACCCTCCGGATTAGGAATAACAACGGGCTCTCCTCCTTCAAGTACTGCTACGCAAGAGTTCGTGGTTCCCAAGTCAATACCAATTACTTTACTCATATTTCTAATATCCTCCTTAACACATAAAACAATATAAAATAATAATGTGCACTTAAAACGCATTAAAATTCTTAACCTGATACTTTAACCCTGCTTGGCCTGATTACCTTATCCTTAAGGCAATAACCTTTTTGAAGTTCCTCCAGGATAATATTTTCATCCTGATCCGACTCTTCTCTAATAAGGGCTTCATGCAAATTCGGATCAAACTCACTGCCAATAACATCAAATGACTTGAGCCCCTCATTTTCCAGAACTTTTTGTAATTGTCTTAAAATCATTTCTACCCCTTGGGAGAAAGACTCAAAATCCTTGTTGCTTTTGGTTGATTCCAAAGCCCTTTCAAAATTATCCAAAATAGGAAGCAAGGATAATACAATTCTTTCAGAAGCGTATTTAGCAGCCTCCTCTTTTTCTTTAACCGTTCTTTTACGGAAATTGTCAAATTCCGCTTTAAGTCTCTGCAAATGGTTATAATATTCTTCCGCCTTGGATTTAGCCTCTTCAAGATCAATTTGCAGTTGTTCAAACTCGTTATTTTCCTCAGCCGTATTTTCCGCCATTACTTCCTGTAAGTTCTCTCCTTCCGGAGAATTATTGTATTTGCTCACACAATTTTGCCTCCTTCCTATCAGGTTCTAAGCTTACGGTGCTTGTTGGTCAGCATCTCCGTCAAGCTTTTGGTCATATAATCAACAATAGAAATCGCTTTGCTATAGTCCATCCTAGTGGGACCTAAAACCCCAATTGATCCAATCTGTTTGCCATTGATATGATAAGTCGCAGAAATTACACTGCAATCCTTAAATACAAGACCAGTGTTCTCGGCGCCAATCGTAATATTGAGGCCTTTTTGTTCATTGCCGGGGTTTAATAATTCTTTTAACTTGCTGTTTTCCTCAAATACGGAGAAAAGATTTTTCACCTTATTGATATCCTTGAATTCGGGCTGATTAAGCATATTTAATGTTCCGTCGAGATAGACCCTTTCCGTGTTTTCCCCGTCTTTATCCTCAAACATCCTCTCCAGAATTCCTATCATGCTATCGATCATCCGGCGTTTTCTGGAAAGCTCGCTCTGAATCTCAATGAGCAGTCCTCTTTTTAAATCCTGAACCCTGGCCCCACTCAATTTATCGTTAAAGATATTGGCTAGGATCTGAAGTTCTTCAGGCGTTGTTTCTTTACCTATTTCTACAATGTTATTTTCTACCGTGCCATTTTCTTTGACCGTAACCATAATGGCTTTCCCTTCTTCATATGGCAGAAAATACAACTTATTGAAAACACTCTCTCTACTCTTTGGACTCATTACCAAACTAGTTAAGCTGGTAACCTGTGAAATCAATTTGCCTGTATATTCAATAACTTCCTGAACTTCATCCAGCCTTCGGGTAATTTCCTGATTGATATTTTTCTTTTCTTCTTCCCCAAGAACCAGCGGGTCCATCAGGCAGTCGACATAATAGCGATAACCCAAATCTGATGGGATCCTGCCGGCTGAAGTATGCGGCTGTTCAATCAATCCCAGCTCTTCGAGATCAGACATTTCATTACGGATTGTCGCGGGGGACACCCCAAATTCAAGTTTTTTAGAGATCGTCCTCGATCCTATCGGTTCAGCTGTGGCTATATAATCTTTTATTATGGCCTTTAGTATCTTTTGTTTTCTCTCATCCATTTGCATGGATGCCACCTCCAGCTTGGTTGTTAGCACTCTATTGAGGTGAGTGCTAACCATCTGACCATACATTAGCACGTTGAAAAAAAGTTGTCAAGAGAAACTATGGGAGTTTTTACTCAATACGCTACGCTATCTAGTTGATAAACTCCCTAATAATTGAATTGGCAACAAAATAGTAGGCAGGATCAATTGTCAGCCGTTCATTATTAAACAAGATAATTCTTCTTGCCATATAGTTTGCCAATATCCGGCCATAAATATCCTGAATCTCCTGCCCGAATTTCCGGGCAAATTGTCCGGTATCTATTCCCTTGGAAGTCCTGAGTCCGAGCATCATATACTCGGAAATAAGCTGATCCCTGGTCAAATTCTCATTCTGATCAAAATCAATAGGTCTTAATCCTAAACCAAGTTGTCTTTGAAAAGCAGGAATGTCCTCTAAATTCTTGCTTCTTACTCCTTGAAGACAAGAAACGGCACCCGGACCTAGTCCGATATAATCGTCGCCCAGCCAGTAGGAAGAATTGTGCCGGCATTCAAACCCTGGTTTGGCAAAATTGGAAATTTCATAATGTAAATATCCCCTGCTTTTCAGGTAACCTGCAGCCAACTCATACATATCAGTCTGCAAATCATCATCAGGCAGCAAATCCCGTTTTGCGGCGTATGCTTCACAGTCCGCAAGCGGTGTGCCTTCTTCCACAGTTAAAGCATAAAGTGAAAGGTGTTCCGGCGTTAACTCCACTGCTTTTTGCAGCGCAGCCTGCCAGTCGTTCATGTCTTGACCAGGCAGTCCAAAGATAAGATCCAGATTCAGATTTTCAATCCCGCTTTTTCTGATAAGCTTAACACTGTTGTAAATATCTTTCCCCGAATGAATACGGCCGGCGCTTTTCAGTAAATGGTCATTGAAACTCTGTACACCAAGAGAAATTCTATTAACTCCGTAATGACGCATTACTTCCAATTTTCCGGATTCAAGCGTACCGGGGTTGGCCTCCACGGTTTTCTCCATGAAAACTTCGTCACTGTTTTGAGGTACAAAAACAAACTGCTGATGAATGTTATTGAGCAGCCGGTCCAATTGTTCAACACTTAGCATCGTCGGCGTACCGCCGCCCAAAAAAAGTGAAGAAACCCCAACTGGAGCTTCCATTAGGCGCAATTGTATTTCCTTCTCCACTCCCTGCAAATAACTTTCTACCAAGCCCGGCTTGGCATCAGGGACGGAGAAAAAGGCACAATAACTGCATTTTTTTTGACAAAAAGGAATATGCACATATAAAGAAGGCATTCGCTCTTACTCACCTTAATCATTTATTATTTATCTTTAATCATCCATTTTAAGTACGGCCATAAAGGCTTCTTGCGGTATTTCCACGTTTCCGACTTGTTTCATACGCTTTTTTCCCTCTTTTTGCTTTTCGAGAAGCTTTCTTTTGCGCGAAATATCACCGCCGTAACATTTGGCCAAGACATCCTTGCGCATGGCCTTGATCGATTCCCTAGCAATTACCTTCGACCCGATAACTGCCTGGACAGGCACCTCAAACATTTGTCGCGGAATAAGACCACGCAATTTCTCGACGAGCCTTCTGCCCCGCGGGTATGATTTTTCTCTATGAACAATAAAAGACAGGGCATCAACTATCTCTCCATTAAGCATAATATCTAATTTAACTAAATCTGCTACCTTATAACCGATCAAATCGTAGTTGAGAGAAGCATACCCCTTGGTTCTTGATTTCAGTTGATCAAAATAATCATAAACAATCTCACTTAATGGCAGTTCATAACAGATATTGACTCTGGCTGCGGTAATATAGTCCATACTGAGAAAAGTGCCTCTTTTTTCCTGGTTAAGTTCCATTATCGTGCCTATATATTCGGACGGAACTAAAACTGAAGCCTTAACCATTGGTTCTTCAATAGACTCAACTTTACCTTCAGCCGGCAGTAAGGCAGGATTATCTATCAAAATCTGTTCTTTGGTTACGGTGTTTACTTTGTAAACCACACTAGGAGCTGTGGTAATAATGGTCAGCCCAAATTCTCTTTCCAGTCTTTCCTGAATAATCTCCATATGGAGAAGTCCTAAAAAACCGCACCGGAAACCGAACCCGAGGGCGGCCGAGGTCTCATTTTCGTACCTTAAGCTCGCGTCATTGAGCTGAAGTTTTTCCAAAGAGTCTTTGAGCCTGTCAAAGTCTGATGTTTCTATCGGATAGAGCCCGCAAAACACCATGGAAACGGCTTGACGATAGCCCGGCAACGCTTCCGCCGCCGGATGGCCGGCATCAGTAATGGTATCCCCAACCCTGGTATCGCCGACATTTTTAATACTGCCGGCTACATACCCTACCTGACCGGCTAGCAGTTCCCCGACCATAGTCATTCCCGGGGTGAACACCCCCACTTCTGTTATTTCGAAAGTTTTACCTGAAGCCATCATCTTGATATTGGTACCTTTAGCCACTTTACCGTCAAAAATCCTGATATAAGGAATAGCTCCCTTATAAGAATCGAACTTAGAATCAAAAATTAGTGCGCTTAAAGGTCTTTCGTCATCACCCTTGGGAGGTGGTATTCTTTTTACAATTGCCTCCAAGATTTCTTCCACTCCAAAACCCATCTTAGCCGAAGCCAAAATAGCTTCACTGGCATCAATGCCGATCACATCTTCAATTTCCTGTCTGATCCTTTCCGGCTCGGCACTGGGTAAATCAATTTTATTAATTACCGGAATTATTTCCAGGTCATTTTCCAGAGCTAAATAAACATTAGCCAGGGTTTGAGCCTCGATCCCCTGGGCGGCATCGACTACGAGCAAAGCCCCTTCACAAGCTGCCAGGCTTCTTGAGACTTCATATGAAAAATCAACATGCCCGGGAGTATCAATGAGATTAAGATCATAAATCTCCCCATTCTTGGCCTTGTAGCGCAGCCGGACAGCCTGAAGCTTGATGGTAATCCCACGTTCTCTTTCCAGATCCATGGAGTCCAACACTTGTTCTTTAAGCTCCCGGGCCGACATTGTTCCGGTATACTCTATCAGACGATCAGCAAGCGTCGACTTACCATGATCGATGTGAGCAATAATAGAAAAATTTCTGATATGCGATGAAGCTTGCGCCATATGTATTCCTCTCCCCAATAATAATAACTGACTAATAATTATAACAAACTACAATGCTGGAAAGCAATATTACCCCAAAACACTCAGAGCTGAAGCATCA